>JBFMHA010000024.1:0-41595 GCA_040753075.1 Thermodesulfobacteriota bacterium | reverse complement strand
CCTTCCCCCTCCCCTCTCGGCTTCCTATCTCCGGCCTCTCGCCTGGTAGCGCGCCAGTTGGCGCTCAAGGCGTCGGGAGGCCGAGGTGAGCACGTAGCAGACGATGAAGTAGAGCACCGCCACGGTGGTGAATATCTCCATGGGGGCGGTGAGTTCGCGGTTGTTCACCTGGTCCGCGGTGAGCATGAGTTCGTTCACCCCGATGAGTGAGGCCAGGGAGGTGTCCTTGGTCAGGGAAACGAACTGGTTCACGAAGGAGGGGATCATGTTGCGCAGGGCCTGGGGCAGGATCACGTAGCGCATGGCCTGCACGTGGGTGAGGCCAGAGCCGCGGGCGGCCTCCATCTGGCCCTTGGGCAGGGCCATGACCCCGGCCCGCACGATCTCCGCGATGTAGGCTCCGGTGAACACGATGAAGGCGATGAGGGAGCTCTGGAACGAGGGCAGGGTGCGGCCGAACACCACCGGCGCCAGGAAGTAGAACCAGAAGATGAGCAGAAGCAGCGGGGTGCCGCGGATGATCTCGATGTAGACCACCGAGGGCAGCTTGATCCACGGGTTGCGCGACAGGCGCATGAGGCCGAAGAACAGGCCCAGCCAGAAGGCCCCGAAGATGCCGCCCAGGGCCAGCAGGATGCTCATGAGCAGGCCGCCCACCGGACCGGCGGGCCAGGCTCCCAGGAGGAAGTAGTCGAGATTGCGGATCACCACGTCCCAGTGCATCGTGCGCTCCTAGTACTTGATGGTCCGCAGGAAATGTTTGTTGTACTGGGTGATGGTGAAGGACACCACCAGGGAGATGCAGATGTAGATGCCGGTGACCACGGTGAAGGCCTCGAAGGCGCGGAAGGCGTATGATTCGATCTGGCGCGCCTGGTACGTCATCTCCATGACTCCGATGGCCATGACCAGGGAGGAGTTCTTGATGAGGTTCAGGAACTGGGAGATGAGCGGGGGGATGATGATCCGGAACGCCTGGGGCAGGATCACGTAGTGCATGGCCTGGATGAAGGAGAGCCCCACGGCGCGGGAGGCCTCGAGCTGGGTCTTGGGAATGGAGAACACCCCGGAGCGGATCTCCTCGGCGATGAAGGCCGAGGTGTAGACCGTGAGCGCGATGACCCCGGCCGCGAACTCGAAGTCGCCGGCGTAGAGCCGCTTCTTGAGGGCTTCCGGGAGAATCGGGTCCGATCCGAAGTACCAGAAGTAGATCTGGACCAGCAGCGGCGTGTTGCGGAAGAACTCGGTGTAGGCCAGGGCGAGCCACTCCAGGGGGCGGAAGTGGGTCATGCGCATGACCGCGACCAGGGTGCCCAGGAGCAGGGCCAGGACGATGGACAGCCCCGAGATCTTGAGGGTCATGCCCAGTCCGTCCAGGATCCACTCGGCGTACTTGCCGGTGAGGACGATGGCCCAGTCGAAAGTGTAGTTCACGGTGCGTCCGTCAAGTAAGGAGGGCGCGCCAGGTGCGGCGCGCCCTCCCCGAGTTCAGTTCAGGCCGCGGCGGTCCCTAGAAGGGCCACAGCTCCATCTGCCAGTCCAGGGGCAGGTAGTACTTGGTGTCCTTGCCGAACCACTTCTCGTAGATCTTCTTGTACTCGCCGGAGACCCACATCTCGGCCAGGGAGCGGTTCACGAAATCCCGGAAGTCGGAGTCGTTCTCCGGCACGCCGATGCCGTAGGGCTCCGCCGAGAAGGCCGCGCCCACGATCTCCCAGGCGGCCGGGTCGGGGTCGGAGCCCTTGAGGCCGAGCAGGATGGTGGAGTCGGTGGTGACCGCGTCGACCTTGCCCTGCTTCAGGGCCAGGAAGGCCTGCGGGTAGCCCTCGAAGGAGAGCACGGTGCACTTGGGGTTGGCGAAGGCCACGTTCTTCTCCGAGGTGGAGCCCTTGGCGGTGCCCACCTTCTTGCCGGTGAGGTCGGCCACGGACTTGATGCCCCCGCCCTTCTTCACCAGGAGCTTCTGGCCGTCCATGAAATAGGTGATGGAGAAGTCGATGACCTCGTCGCGCTCGTACTTGTGGGTCATGGTGGCCGCGGCCAGGTCGATGGAGCCCTGGGTGAGCATGGGGATGCGGGTGGCCGAGGTCACGGGCACCAGCTCCAGCTGCACGCCGAGCTTGTCCGCGATGTACTTGCACATGTCCACGTCGAAGCCCGCGAGTTGCTTGGAAGCCTCGTCCACGAAGCCGAACGGCACCACCGAGTCCTTGACTCCGGCGATGAGCTTGCCGCGGGATTTGACCTCGTCGAGCTTGCCGGCCTGGGCCAAACCGCCCAGGCAGAGGCACAGGGCCAGGGTGAGAAGAAGAATCTTGCGTAGCATGCGGGTACCTCCAGATAAGGGTTCCGAAGTGCAGCCTCTTGTCGCCCGCCTACAGGATTTCCCGCAGGAAGGCCTTGGTCCGTTCGTGGGTGGGGTTCTTGAAGAACTCCACGGGCGGGCCCTGTTCGATGATCTCTCCGCCGTCCATGAACACCACCCGGTCCGCCACCTCGCGGGCGAAGCCCATTTCGTGGGTGACGCAGAGCATGGTCATGCCTTCCCGGGCCAGGTCCTTCATGACGTTCAGGACCTCGTTGATCATTTCCGGGTCCAGGGCGGAAGTGGGCTCGTCGAAGAGCATGATCTTGGGCCGCATGGCCAGGGCCCTGGCGATGGCCACCCGCTGCTGCTGCCCGCCGGAAAGCTCGGCCGGGTACTTGTGGGCCTGGTCGTGGATGCCCACCCGCTCCAGCAGCGCCAGGGCCATGTCCGTGGCCTCGTTCTTGGGCGTGTTCTTGACCTTGAGCGGGGCCAGGGTGACGTTCTTGAGCACCGTGAGGTGGGGATACAGATTGAACTGCTGGAAGACGATGCCGATCTCCGAACGCAGCTTGTTGACGTCGATGTCTTTGGCGTGCAGGTCCCGGCCTTCCACGAGGATCTGGCCCTTCTGGTAGTCCTCGAGGCGGTTGACGCAGCGGATGAGGGTGCTCTTGCCCGAGCCCGAAGGTCCGCAGATGACCAGCACCTCGCCCTTGTCCACGGTCTCGGTGATGCCCTTGAGCACGTGGAAGTCGCCATACCACTTGTGAACGTTGGAGAATTCGATGATTGGAGCCATGCTTCTATCCGGTGGATGGGTTGGCGCAGAGCGCGCCGCGAACCCACCATTCATCACCGATTGACGAAGCCGTGTCAAGGAATTGCGGCTGAATACCGACTGTTCAGCTAGAGAACGCCCAGTTCGCGGCGGACCACGGCCTTGTCGTAGGCGGTCAGGAGGTCCTTCTCCCGCAGCGCCCCGAGCAGCCGGCCCGAGCCGGGGTCCACCACCGGCAACTGGGACACCCCCCAGCGCCCGAAGCGGCGCAGGGCCGAGAACAGCGTGTCGGACGGGAACAGGGTGGCCAGGTTGGCGGTGGCCACGTCCTTGGCGATGACCAGGGTGCGCAGGCACTCCTCGTCCAGCAGGCCGCGGATGTCCCGGAAGGAGATGATGCCGGTGAGCCGGCCGCCGCCGTCGGCCACGTGCAGGTAGGAGGCGTCGCGCCGCTTGAAGGTCTCGATGACCTCGCACAGGGGCAGGGACTCGGGCACCGTGAACGTGTCGGGGACCATGAACTGCTCCACCTTGAGGGCGCGCAGGATGTTCTGCTCCATGCCCTGGGAGATGTCCACGCCCTTGCGCAGGAGCTTGATGGTGTAGATGGATCCGCTCTTCAGGGCGGAGGCCACGATGGTGGCCAGGATGCAGGTGATCATCATGGGCAGGATCACCTCGTATTCGCCGGTCATCTCGAAGATGATGAGGATGGCGGTGATGGGGGCGTGGGTGGCGCCGGCCACCACCGCGCCCATGCCCACCAGGGCGTAGACCCCGGGCGAGGCGGTGACGCCCGGGAAGAGGCGCCCGGCCAGGGCTCCGAACGCGCCGCCGGTCATGGCCCCGATGAACAGCGAGGGGGCGAAGATGCCCCCTGAGCCGCCCGAACCGATGCTCATGGAGGTGGCGGCGATCTTCACCCCCACCAGGCCCAGCATGAGCCAGCCGGCCATGTTGTCCTTGAGGGCCAGGTTCATGGCCCCGTAGCCCACCCCGAAGGCCTGGGGGAACCATTGCAGGAGGACGCCGAGCATGAGCCCGCCCAGGGCCGGCTTGAGCCAGTCGGGCAGGGGCAGGGCCCCGAACAGGTCCTCGGCCTTGTACAGCACCGTGATGAAGGACGCCGCGGCCACGCCCGCGGCCACGCCCAGGAAGGGGTAGAGCCCGAACTCCCAGAGGGAGGCCATGCTGTAGGAGGGCAGCACGAAGAAGGGGATGTCCCCGAAATGGTGGCGGGAGATGACCGTGGCCGTGACCGAGGCCAGCACCACCGGGGAAAAGGCGGCCAGGCCGAAGTCGCCGATGAGCACCTCCAGGGCGAAGAGCACCCCGGCGATGGGCGCGTTGAAGGTGGCGGCGATGCCGGCGGCCGCGCCGCAGCCCACCAGGGTCTTCTGCTTGAGCAGCGGCGCCCGGGCCAGCTGGCCCACGGCCGAGCCGATGGAGGCGCCGATCTGGACCATGGGCCCCTCCCGGCCGGTGGAGCCGCCCGAGCCGATGCACAGGGCCGAGGCCAGGATCTTCACCAGGGCCACCCGCTTGCGGATGCGTCCGTCCTTGAGGGCCAGGGCGGTCATGACCTCGGGCACCCCGTGCCCCTTGGCCTCGCTGGCCCCGAAGTGGACCAGGACGCCCACCAGCAGCCCTCCCGCAGCGGGAATGAGGAGGAGTCGCCAGGGCGGGAGCTGGTGGACGAAGCCCAGGATGTCCCCGCCTTGGCCGTAGAACAGGGTCTGCACGCCCTTCATGAGGTGGTGGAAGAACAGGGCGCCGTAGCCCGAGAGCACGCCGATGAGGATGGCCAGGAGCAGCGTGAACACGTGCTGCTCCAGGCAGAAGCGGTGGAAGCGCAGTGCCAGTTGGTGAAGCTGGGTTCGCTGCATGGAAGGCGCTGCCGCCTCGCCGGGCGGCCCAGGTTCCTCCTGGTTATTCCGGGTCGTCGAAGGACGGGGTCACCCGAACCTCGCAGCCCTTTTCCTCCAGCGAGCGGGCGAAGCCCTCGGCCTGGGTCCGGGCGGCGAACACTCCGGCCAGGAGCTGGGTGCGGTCGGTCTCGTCCCAGACCCACACGCATTCGCGCACCGTGAGGCCAAGCTCGGCTGCGCGCCGGCGCAGCTCGTCCCGGGCCGCGTCGCGCCGGGCCAGGTCGCCGGGGTCCAGGGGGCCGCCGCACAAGAGCACCCACCAGCGCCGGGGGCCCGGCCCGGGCGTCGGGTCTTCCCGGCAGTCCAGGAAGGCCGCCCGGGTCTTGGCGGTCATGATCTCGATGGTGGCCGACAGGCTCGCCAGTTCGCTCCTGCCCATGGTCTGCGCCCCTCCTGATGAGTTGGGGACAGTCCCCCCGCATGCGAAAATACCAGCCCGGGGCGGACCAAGGCAACAGGAAAATTGACTGGGGCAGGGAGGGGACGTATCGTGCGCCAACGGAGGGTTCCCATGCACCGACGGGTGGTTCTCAAGATGCTGGCCGCGCTGCCGGCCGCGGCCCTGGCCGCCTGCGCCTCGGCCCCCTACACCGACCGGCCGCAGTTCATCCTGGTCCCCCGCTCCGCCGAGTCGCGGATGGGCGAGGACGTGGCCAGGGACATCCTCAAGAAGGAGAAGCTCTCCACCGACCCGGAGAAGACCGGGCCGGTCGAGCGCTCGGGCCGGCGCATCGCGGAGGTGGCCGAGGCCCCGGACTTCGCCTGGCAGTTCCACACCATCGACAAGCCGGACACGGTCAACGCCTTCGCCCTGCCCGGGGGCAAGGTCTTCGTCTACACCGGGCTGTTCAAGCTGGCCTCCACCGAAGAGGAGCTGGCCACGGTCATTGGCCACGAGGCCGCGCACGTCATCGCCCGCCACGGGGCGGAGCGCATGTCCCAGGCCATGGCCCTGGACCTGGGGGCCAGGGCCGCGCTCATCGCCGCGGGCGGCGCGGGCTACAGCGCGGCCTCCATGAAGGCCTTCCAGGTGGCCTTCGGCGTGGCGGCCAACGTGGGCGTGATCCTGCCTTTCTCCCGGCAGCACGAGTACGAGGCCGACCGCATCGGGACCATCCTCATGGCCAAGGCCGGCTACGACCCGCGCAAGGCGCTGGCGTTCTGGACCAAGATGGCCGAGCACTCCAAGGACAAGCAGAAGCCCCCCGAGTACCTCTCCACGCACCCTTCGGACGAGAGCCGCATCGCGGCCCTCAAGGATCTCATGCCCGAGGCGCTGTCCTACTACAAGCGCGGGTAGGTCCTATTCCGCCTCCAGGTCGTCCGGGGTGACGGCGAAGAGCAGGGCTCCGGCCCGGCTGTCCGTGGCCTCGAAACACGGGTCCGCGGGATCGTCCACCCGGCGCATGCCGAGCTTGTCCAGCACCCGCAGCGAGGCGGGGTTGTCCGGGAAGGCCCGGGCCGCAACCCGGCGCACCCCGGGCCGCTCGAAGGCCCATTCCAGCAGCGCCCAGGCCGCCTCGGTTGCGTAGCCCAGGCCCGCGAACGCGGGCAGCACCGCGAAGCCCAGGAGCAGGGTCCCGGTCTCGTAGTCCAGGCCGTTGAAGCCTGCGCTGCCGATGAGCATGTCCTCCTCGCCCTCCTCGTCCAGCAGCACCACGAACCAGTGCAGCCAGCCGGCCAGGGCCGGGTCCGCGGCCAGTCGTTCGGCCCAGACCGGCTCGGCGTCGGCCACCTGCGGCGGGGGCCAGGACTGGGGAATCCCGGCGTCGAGCAGTTCGCCCAGGGCCAGGCGGTCGGCCAGCGCGGCCCGGACCAGGCGGGCGTCGCCGGCCACCAGGCGGAGGCGTTCGGTGCGCAGGGTCAGGGGGTGTGACGGAGTCATGGAGGTCATCTCTCCCTGGCCTGGCGGGGCGCGGGGGTGGTGAGCTTGTTGTAGGCGCGGATGATGGCGTGGCGCCACTTGAGCTTGTCGTGCAGGGCGTCGATGATCTGCTTGGAGGTCTTCTTGGCCAGCTCCCCGGACTCGAAGTAGTTCTTCACGTCCTGGGTGATGAAGGAGTCCAGGAGCAGGAGGAGCAGGAGCGAGGTCTGCTTGGGGTTGAGCTCCAGGTTGCCGATGGGCGCCTTGTCGAACATGGTGAGTTTCTCCATCAGGTCCATGTCCCGGAGGAACTCCTCGGACTGCTCCTTGAACTGGGAATGCTTGATCTGGCTCAGGATCTCCAGGATGGACTTCTCCGAGAGCACGCGCAGGCTGTGCTTGAGGTTGCGCAGCTCCTCCCGGGTGTCGGGAGTCTGCTCCACCTGCTCCAGGGTTTCCAGGGAGCGCTCGGGGCGGCGCAGGAGGAGATGGGTGGTCATGTCCGCCAGTTCGGGATGGGCCTTGGCCAGGTTCATGAGGGGGAAGTACAGGGGCTTGATGTAGTGCGAAACCGCGCGCTTGAGCTCCTTGGACTCGAAGGCCGAGTTGAGGAAGAGCAGGGCCCTGCCGGGCGAGCCGAAGACCCGCTCCAGGTTCAGGGACGGGTCGCCGATGGTGCGCAGGGTGGTCAGGTCGCGCTTGACGTCCTCCTCGTCCACCAGGTGGCGGGGCTTGGCCAGGATGGCCTGGAGCTTGCGCAGGGTGTCGTCCTCGAACCGGGAGAGGACGTTGGCCACGGCCTCCTCGCCCTCCCTGCCCGGGGGCGGAGAGGACAGGACGGCGAGGTTGTCGCGCGCCTCGCGCACCACGTCGGCGTCGCTGGGGAGCAGGATGCTCGTGACCTTGAACTCGGTGTCGCCCAAGGCCAGGTTGAAATAGGCCCGGATTTTGGCCACGTTGTCCGGGATGGCGCCGGAATGCTGCTCCAGGAAGGCCTTGCCCAGGTTGAGCACCAGGCAGAGGCGGTTGAGCTTGTTCATGATCCCGTAGACCAGGTTGGGAGGCAGCTCCTCCCTGGGCGGGGGGGCTTTGTCCTCCTCCTTGCCGGCATCCTCCGGGGGGACCGTGGTCAGGGCGTTGTACTTCCTGGCCACGTCGAGGCGCAGTTCGGCTTCGGCGCGCAGCCGCGCGGCCAGGTCGGTGGGCGACGCCTCGCGCAGGGCCTCGGCCAGCTCGGCCAGGCGGGTCGGAGACTTGGCCTGGCCGGCCATGGCCTGGCGCAGCAGGGGCAGGTCCAGGCCCAGGGCCGAAACCAGGGTCGGGGCCAGGAGGTCGAGCATGCGCAGGGAAGTGAGGGGGAGGTGTTCCAGGCCGCTCTTCTGCATGGCGAAGAGGTCCCGCAGCAGGGCCTGGTCGTCGGCGTACTCCGGGGATTCCGAGTTCACCTGCACGTTGACGATCTGGCGGATGACCTGCTTGGGCGCGGTGCCGGCCAGGACCCGCACCTCCTCCCGCACCTTGGCTGCTCCCTGGTCGTCTGGGGAGTCGATCCGGGCCAGCGCGGCCTCGGGGTCGGCCAGGAATTCGCCGAACGAGGCGAGCTCGTTCTCCTCCGGGACCTCGGCCAGGGTGAACCAGGCCTCGGCCAGGGACCGCAGGGCGGCCAGGGTGCGGCCGCGGGATTCGCCCGCCGCGAAGGTGGTGTAGAGGAAGGATGCGGTGCGCCGGCCGTCCAGCAACAGGTCGTTGGCGTCGGCCCGACCGTCCACGAGCTTGGCCAGGAACGCGATGTCCTTCTGGATGTCCTTTTCCGGGACCTTGTGCCGGGGCATGGCCCCGAAGGCCGCTGCGCTGTCCAGCAGGCTGTCGCGGTTGGCCGAGGCCTGCCGGGCCAGCAAGGCCTCGTCCAGTCCCGGCCCGAACAGCAGGCTCCGGATGCGCTCCAGGTCTCCGGCCAGGGCCTCGGCCGCGGTCTTCCCCTGGACCGCGGCGGGCTGGTCCGGCGCCGCGCTGAAGCGCAAGGCCCAGCCCAGGTACAGGGAGAGCTTGTCCACGTTCTCCTCGAGCTTGCGGTCGTTCTTGACCACGAAGTCCGCGCCGAGCCCCAGGCGGATGCACATGCGGCTCAGGGCTCCGTGCAGCTCGTTGAACAACTCCGGGGAGATGCGGACCTTGCGGGTGAGCAGCCACTTGTCCGATATCCACTCGTAGGAGGTGAGGACGTTCCTGCCTTCCAGGAGGTACTCGATGAAGGGTCCCTTGTCCCGGGCCCGGAACGTGTAGACGTTGCTGCGCACCGTGAAGGACATGCCGTCCTTCATGCCCCAGTTGACGAGCATCTGGGGGGTGAACGCGGCCTGCTCCACGGTGCGGACGCCCAGGAGCGTCATGCCCTGGCCCAGGGTCAGGGGCGGCGGGACCTGGCGCAGCAGATCGTTGTTCAGGTGCAGTTCGCCCTTGACCTCGACGGGATGGGTGAAGCTCTTGTTGATGACCCGGGCGTTGGCCGCCACCAGGTCCCTCTCGACCACCTGGATGTCCTCGGTGAGGAAGAGGGTCTTCACGTCGCTGGCCAGGATGAGGTTCCCCAGCCAGGCCCCGTCGCGCCAGAGGATGCCGATATGTTTGGTCTTGGGGTCCTCGCCCACCCGGGTCTTGGCGGCCAGGGTGCCGATGAACTCGGTCCACTTGGCCTTGTTCTCCGGGGTGTTGGGTATCTGCAGCCCGGGCAGGAAGGCCAGGGGATAGCTCGCGCTCCCCTCGCCCATGGTCACGTGCAGGAGGTATTTGCGCTCCAGGGCGTTCTTGCCCTCGCGGATGGCCGCGTCGGCGATCTTCCGGGCCTTCTCCTCCAGGACATCGGCGGACAGGGCGATGCCCAGCTTGCCCAGGGCCGTGCGGATGGCCGAATGCACCTTCTGGGTAGACTGGCCTTCGTCCCAGGATTCCTCCATGAGGCGAAGGTAGAGGCCGACGATCTTGGAGATGAAGCGCCCCTCGAGTCCCTTGCCCTGTTCAGCCATGAAAGAGTCCGTGCCGCTCGAAGGAAAGAGTTCGTGGAAAGGCGCCCGGACCGTTTCGTCCGGTACGCGCGCATGGGCGTTGACAAGAGTCAAGTAGGATTTTGGTGTGGGGGAGTCAATACGAAACCGGGCCGTCCCTCCCCGTCCGCGCAGCGCCGCGAGATGCCGGCAGCCCGCAACAGCCTTGGCGCACAAGGAAAAGTCGGACCATCGGGCGGCATATTGCCTGTAGCTGGTATTTGCTGTTATGGGGAGTGTGTTGTGGGCCAGGATGCAGACCGGCCGGCGCCGGTTTTTTCGTCAGGCATGTCAAACCGCGATCAGGAGGGCTTCTATGACCCCCAGACTGGGCCTCACGCTGCTGGCAGCGGCAGTGACGGTCCTCGTTGCCACCGGGCTGTTCGCCGAGACCGTGCTGGTCCCCGGCGTGTCCCCGGGCAAGGAGGTCGTTGCGGTGCGCAAGTACGTCATGGTCACCAACAACGCCAACCTGCGGGACATCCGCCTGAAACTCGAGGCCAACAAGTCCGTCGAGGTGGTCAGCAACGCCCGCAGCATGGCGGCCGTGGCCATGACCCTGCCCTATCTCTTCGCCGACGCGCATCCCGACGCGTATCCCATGCCCGGCTCGATCTACGCCTACAAGGCCGCTCCCATGGCCGACGTGCAGACCGGGGCGGAGCTGTTCAACGCCCAGTGCCAGAAACTGGTGAACGTGGCCGGCAACGCCGCGGACAGCGCCAAGCAGTTGGAGCGCGTCAAGGACGCCTGCCGCGACTGTCACGCCAAGATGCGCAAGGAATCCAAGTAGGCGCCACGGGCCGGCAGGAAAAAAGCCGGGGCCTGCGGGCTCCGGCTTTTTTCGGCCGGGCGGTCAGGCCGGCGGCGGGGCCGGAAGCACCGTGCCCTGGTAGTAGAGCAGCTCGCCGTCGTCGTCGAACACGGCCCGGGCGTTCTCCAGCACCTCGATGACCCGGCCGTCCTTGCGCCGCATGCGGGCGCGGAAATGGAGCACCCGGCCCTCCTGGCGCACCCGGCGCACGAATTCGTCCCGCTCCGCGGGGTCGGCGTATATCTCGCGGCTGATGCTGCGCACGTTGTCCGCCAGGTCTCCCGGGGAGTCGTAGCCGAGCAGGTCGGCCAGGGCCGGGTTGACGACGGTGAAGCGGCCCACCGGGGTGGAGACGTACATGCCCTCCACCGCGTTCTGGAAGATGTCGCGGTAGTTGGACTCGGCCCGGCGCAGGGTTTCCAGGGCCTTCTGGCGCGTGGTCAGGTCGGTGTACATGACGTAGTGGCACAGGCGGCCGTCCTTGGTGGCCACCGGGCATCCCAGCACCGACACCCGGACCAGGGAGCCGTCCTTGCGGCGGCGGACGGTGTCGGGGAGAATCACGCAGGCGGATCCCATCCGGGAGAAGAGGTCGTTGTGTTCGTCCTGCAGGTGGGGAGGCACGATGGTCCCGGCCAGGGTGCGGCCGGCCAGGTCCTCCGCCGCGTAGCCGAACAGGTCGCAGAACCCGGCGTTGGCCGCGGTGATGCGCCGCTCCTGGTCCAGGAGCACGATGCCCTCGGGAGAGTGCTCGAAGAGGTGGTTGAAATAGGCCCGGAACAGGCCCTCGCTGCGCTCGGCCTGGATGCAGTCCCGCAGGCGTCCGGCGTCGCGCAGGACCCGGGCCGCGGCCGCGGCCAGCCGGCCCGGCTCGTCCCGGGCGAGGTAGTCGGCGGCCCCGGCCCGGATGGCGGCCAGGCCCAGGTCGTGCCGTCCCGGCGGGACCACGGCGATGAAGGGCAGGAACGGCTCGGCCCGGGCCAGCAGGGGACAGGCCGGGGCCGGAATCCCGTCCGGACCGGGCAGGGCGTCCACCCCCAGGGCCAGGGAAAAGGCGTGGCCGGGCAGGGCCGCGGCCAGCTCGTCCAGGCTGCGCGCCAGCCGCACTTCGGGGCGCCGTCCGTTGCCCAGGTCTCGGGCCATGGATTCCAGGACGGCCGAGCCGTCGCTCAGGACGAGAATGTGCAACATGTCCATTTTGTTGGCGTAATCCTGCGGATCGGGCGGAGCGCGCAGGAATGCCCGCGCATACCACAGTCTGTGGAGAATATCCACACCCGGGAGAATCCGGGTACCGTGTCCGGGCCGGCGTTGCGCATCCCCGGCTACATGGCTATGAAGGGGCCGCCGGGCCGCGGTCCGGCGTGATTCCGATGTCGCGCACCACGGCCGCAGCCGGCGTCAGCCGGGCGGAGCAGACGAAGGATGGGAGCATGGGCGAGAAAACGTGCGGTCGGCTTTCGGAGCGGGTGCGCTGCATCACCCCCTTCCTGGTCATGGACGTGCTGGAGAAGGCCCAGCGCATGGAGCGCGAGGGCCTGCGGGTCATCCACCTGGAGGTGGGCGAGCCGGACTTCGACACCCCGGCGGCGGTGAACGAGGCGGCCAGGGCCGCCCTGGACGCGGGCAAGACCCACTACACCCACAGCCTGGGCCTGGCCGAGCTGCGCGAGGCCGTGGCCGCGCACTACCGGGAGCGCTACGGCGCGGCCGTGGACCCCGGCCAGGTCATCGTGACCAACGGCACCTCGCCGGCCCTGTTCATGGCCTGCGCCGCGCTGTTCGAGCCGGGCGACAGGGTGCTCCTGGCCGATCCCTGCTACGCCTGCTACCCGAATTTCGTGCGCTTCGCCGGGGCTGAGGTGGTGTACTGCCGGGCCCGGGAGGAGAACGGGTTCCAGCTTACCCCGGACGACGTGCGCCGGGCCGCAGCGGACGGCGTGAAGGCGGTGTTCCTGAACTCACCGGCCAACCCGGCCGGGACCCTGGCGCCGGACGAGACCTTCGCCGCCGCGGCCGCGGCCGGGCTGTGGATCGTGTCCGACGAGATCTACCACGGCCTGGTGTACCAGGGCCGGGAGCGCAGCGCCCTGGAGTTCACCGACCGGGCGGTGGTCCTGAACGGCTTCTCCAAGCTCCACGCCATGACCGGCTGGCGGCTGGGGTACTGCATCGCGCCGCCCGAGTTCGTGCGCGGGCTGCAGTGCCTGTGCCAGAACTTCTTCATCTCCCCCAACTCGGTGTCCCAGTGGGCGGGCCTGGCCGCGCTCAAGGACACCGCCGCGGACCAGGCGCGCATGCGCCAGGTCTACGACGAGCGGCGCAAGTACATGCTCCGCCGGCTCAGGGCCATGGGCTTCGGCATCGCGGTGGAGCCCACCGGCGCGTTCTACGTCCTGGCCAACGCCCGGTTCCTGGGGGAGGACTCCCTGAAGCTCGCCTACGACATCCTGGACAAGGCCCACGTCGGGGTCACCCCCGGCATCGACTTCGGCCCCGGCGCCGAGGGCTGCCTGCGCTTCTCCTACGCCAACTCCCTGGAGAACATCGCCGAGGGGATGGACAGGCTGGAGGGGTATGTGAGGGAGCGGGTCGGCTAGGCCCGACCGAAACCGCGGCCCCAGTCAAACGGGATTCCCAAGGGCCGATGGCCCTTGGGCCGCCGGAGGCCCCCGCCTTTCCCCTACCCGTGTATCTTCCCGTACATCCGGGCGAGCAGCGGCTTGGAGTAGATGCGCAGGCGGGAGAGGAGCCACTTGGGGCTCTTGTCCTTGGCCTTGAAGCGGTGGATGTGGTCGCGGCCCGCGCCGGGGAGGTTGGGGCCGAGGGTGGTGGAGAAGAAGAGCGAGAAGCCCAGGGACTTGCCGATCTCCAGGGCCTCGGGGCAGTAGCGGCCCCAGGGCCAGGCCAGGGCCTCGGGCTCGCGGCCGAGGCCGGCCCGCAGGCCGTCGCGGCAGGCGGCGAGTTCGTGGGTCAGCCGCTCCCGGAACTCGTCGTCGGTCTCCAGCCGGCCGCGGCGCTCCCGGGGGATTCGCTTGAGCGCGGCCACCAGCCGGGCCTCGTTGCCCGGGTCGGAGAAGAACTGGTGCGCCTCGGTGCGGGCCTGGGGGGTCAGCTCCCGGGCCATGGCGTAGACTTCCTCCGAAGGCAGGAAGGCGCGGTGGGCCAGGGCCGGGCCCATGCTGAACCGGGGCAGGCCGAAGGCCACCTCGGCCTCCACCCGGTCGAAAGTGCGCTTGCGCACGTCGGGGCGGAACACGCTCTTGAACTCCGGGCCGGTGAACACCGAGCGGTGCCGGAAGGAATGCCCCTCCACCCGGATGGCGCCCGAGGCCTCCATGGCCCGGGCCTCCTTCCAGGAGAAGAACAGGTCGCGCCGCACGCGCAGGCCGTCCGCGCCCTTGCGCACCGGGTTCTGCACCTGGGGCAGCTCGGTCATGTCCACGAACCCGCTCCACACGTCGTCCAGGGTGGGGCGGGGCAGCTCCTCGTCCACGATGCGGCCGGTGACCGCGAAGACCACCCCGTGGTGCCCGTGCTTGCGCAGCAGGGGCGCGGCGAACACGTGGTTGTCCAGGAAGCCGTCGTCGAAGGTGATGAGGCAGGCCTTGCCGGGCAGCTCGTACCCGTCGCGGAAGTGCGCCGCGGCTTCGGCCAGGGTCACTCCGCGCCATCCGGCCCCGGACATGGCCGACAGGTGCGACTCGAAAACGTCCGGCTCCACGGACAGGGGGTTGGTCCATGGACTGATGGAATGGTAGAGCAGGACAGGCAGGCTCTTGGTCATCGCGGATTCTAACTTGGCCTGATGCTTGACTGATTGGAACGAGGTGTTACATGTGAAAATCGCCGGCGGCCGGGTGCGCCGACCGGTCAGCCGAGTGGAGGAGTGCTAGCCGAGATGAGCGTCGAATACAAGGATTATTACCAGGTGCTCGGGGTGGGGCGCAACGCCAGCCAGGACGACGTGTCCAAGGCGTTCAAGAAGCTGGCCCGCAAGTACCACCCGGACCTGAACCCGGACAACCCCGAGGCCGAGAAGCGCTTCAAGGAGGCCAACGAGGCCTACGAGGTGCTCAAGGACCCGGAAAAGCGCAAGCTCTACGACCAGCTCGGTCCCAACTGGCGGCACGGCCAGAATTTCGAGCCGCCGCCGGGATTCGAGAACATCCGCTTCCACTTCGGCGGGGGTGGGCCGGGCCAGGGCTTCGGCGGCGCGGGGGGGTTCTCGGACTTCTTCGAGACGGTTTTCGGCATGGGGGGCATGGGCGGCCCCCAGGGCGGATTCCATCCCGGGGCCGGGCGCGCCCACGCCCGCCGGCCCCGGCGCGGCGAAGACGCCGAGGTGGGCCTGTCCCTGACCCTGGAGGAGGCCTTCCGGGGCGGGAGCAAGGCCATCAGCCTGCAGGAGCAGACCCTGGGGCCCGACGGCCGGCCGCGGCTGTCCACCAAGACCCTGGACGTGACCATCCCGGCGGGCATCAAGGACGGCGCGCGGATCCGCCTGGCCGGCCAGGGCGGCCCGGGCATGTCCGGCGGCCCGGCCGGGGACCTCTATCTCAAGGTGCGCATCGCGCCCCACCCGCTGTTCAAGCTGGAGGGCGAGAACGTGGTGCTGGACCTGCCCCTGGCGCCCTGGGAGGCGGCCCTGGGCGCCACGGTGAAGGTCCCCACCCTGGACCGCTCGGTGGAGCTCACCGTGCCCCCCGGGGTGTCCAGCGGCCAGAAGCTGCGCCTGCGCGGCTACGGGCTGGGCGTCGGCGCGCACAAGGGCGACCAGCTGGTGCGGATCATGATCAAGACCCCGGCCCGGCTCACGGACGAGGAGCGGGAGCTGTGGGAAAAGCTGGCGGGGAAGGCGAACTTCTCGCCACGTGATTTCTAGGCAGGAGGCCGCATGGACATCAAGGATCTTGTCGGGAGCTTCCCGGTGCGTTCGCGCATGGTTTCCTGGGGCGAGTTCCTGGAGTTGACCACGGTGCATCCCTCCCGCCTGGGCGAGCTCATCGACCTGGGCTGGATCGAGCCTCAGCGCACGGGCCAGGAGGCCTACCTGTTCCGCGTCCGGGACGTGTACCGGCTGCGCAAGCTCATGCGCCTCATGGAGGACCTGGAGCTGGGCCTGGTGGGCGGCACCATCGTGGTGGATCTGCTCGAGCGCATCGAATACCTGGAATCCAAGGTGGCGAAGCTGGAGAGATTGCTCTAGCCGGAGCCGAAAGACCATACGGAGCCTGAACATATGGACCTGAACAAGTTCACCCAGAAATCGCAGGAGGCCATCGCCCAGGCCCAGGCCCTGGCCGCGGGCCGGGGGCAGCAGGCCATCGAGCCCGAGCACCTGCTGGCCGCCCTGGCCGGCCAGGAAGGGGGGCTCGTTCCCCGGCTCCTGGAAAAGGCCGGGGCCGATCCTGCGGCCGTGCTCCGCGAGGCCGAGGCGGAGTTGGCGCGCCTGCCCTCGGTGAGCGGTCCGGGCGCGGCGGCAGGGCAGATATCCCTGGCCCCGCGCGCCGGCCAGGTGCTGGCCAAGGCGCTGGCCGGCGCGCAGCGCCTGAAGGACGAGTACGTGAGCGTGGAGCACCTGCTCCTGGCGCTCCTGGAGGAGCCCGCCGCCACCGGCTGCGGCCGGGTGGCCAGGCGCTTCGGCCTGACCCTGGACCGGATCCTGGCGGTGCTCACCGAGGTGCGCGGCTGCCAGCGGGTGACCTCGGCCGATCCCGAGGGCGCCTACGAGGCCCTGAAGAAGTACGGCCGGGACCTGGTGGAGGAGGCGCGCGGCGGCAAGCTCGACCCGGTCATCGGCCGGGACGAGGAGGTGCGCCGCTGCATCCGCATCCTGTCGCGCCGCACCAAGAACAACCCGGTGCTCATCGGCGAGGCCGGGGTGGGCAAGACCGCCATCGTGGAGGGCCTGGCCCAGCGCATCCTGAAGCAGGACGTGCCCGAGGGGCTCAAGGACAAGACCCTCTTCGCCCTGGACATGGGCGCGCTCATCGCCGGGGCCAAGTACCGCGGCGAGTTCGAGGAGCGCCTCAAGGCCGTGCTCAAGGAGATCGAGAAGAGCGAGGGCCGCATCATCCTCTTCATCGACGAGTTGCACACCATCGTGGGCGCGGGCAAGGCCGAGGGGTCCATGGACGCGGGCAACCTGCTCAAGCCCATGCTGGCCCGGGGGCAGTTGCACTGCATCGGGGCCACCACCCTGGACGAGTACCGCAAGCACATCGAGAAGGACCCGGCCCTGGAGCGGCGCTTCCAGCCGGTGCTGGTGGACGAGCCCGGCCTGGAGGACTCCATCTCCATCCTGCGCGGGCTCAAGGAGCGCTTCGAGGTGCACCACGGGGTGCGCATCAGCGACTCGGCCCTGGTGGAGGCCGCCGTCCTGTCCAGCCGCTACATCACCGACCGGCAGCTGCCGGACAAGGCCATCGATCTCATGGACGAGGCCGCGGCCATGATTCGCACCGAGATCGACTCCATGCCCACCGAGCTGGACATGGCGGTGCGCAAGCTCACCCAGCTGGAGATCGAGCGGGAGGCCCTGCGCAAGGAGCACGACGAGAAGAGCCGGGAGCGCCTGGCCAGGCTGGAGGCCGAACTGGCCGAACTGCGGGAGGAGCGCGACGCCCTCATGGCCCAGTGGGACCGGGAGAAGGGGGCCATCGAGGAGGTGCGCCGCCTCAAGGCCGAGATCGAGCGCGCCACCCTGGAGGTGGAGGAGGCCGAGCGCAGGCTGGACTACAACCGGGCCGCGGAGCTCAAGTACTCCACCCTGGCCGGGCTGCAGAAGCAGCTGGCCGGGCGCGAGGCGGCCATGGACCAGGCCGCGGGCGGTCAGCGCCTGCTCAAGGAGGAGGTGGGGCCGGACGACATCGCCCAGGTGGTGTCGCGCTGGACCGGGATTCCGGTGGCGCGGCTCCTGGAGGGCGAGCGGGAGAAGCTCCTGCGCCTTCCCCAGGTGCTGCACGAGCGGGTGGTGGGTCAGGACGCGGCCGTGGAGGCGGTGGCCGACGCGGTGCTTCGCGCCCGGGCCGGGCTCAAGGACCCGGGCCGGCCCATCGGCTCCTTCCTCTTCCTGGGTCCCACCGGGGTGGGAAAGACCGAGCTGTGCAAGACCCTGGCCGCCACCCTGTTCGACTCCGAGGAGAACATGGTGCGCCTGGACATGAGCGAGTACATGGAGAAGCACACCGTGGCCCGGATGATCGGCGCGCCCCCGGGCTACATCGGCTACGACGAGGGCGGCCAGCTCACCGAGGCGGTGCGGCGCAAGCCCTACTGCGTGGTGCTCCTGGACGAGATCGAGAAGGCCCATCCGGACGTGTTCAACGTGCTGCTCCAGATACTGGACGACGGGCGGCTCACGGACTCGCACGGCCGCACCGTGGACTTCAAGAACACCATCGTGATCATGACCTCCAACCTGGGCTCGCAGCAGATGCTGGACGGCGTCACCCCGTCCGGCGCATTCGAGCCCGGGGTGGAGGACGCGGTGCTGGAGCTCCTGCGCCGGAGCTTCCGGCCGGAGTTCCTGAACCGGGTGGACGAGACCGTGCTCTTCAAGCCGCTCCTGCCCGAGCAGCTGGCGGCCATCGTGGACCTGCAGCTGGCCGGCCTGCGCCGGCGGCTGGCCGAGCGGCGCATGGACCTGTCCATCACCGCAGAGGCCAAGGCGTTCGTGGCCCATGCCGCCTACAGCCCGGCCTTCGGGGCCCGGCCGCTGCGGCGCTACCTCTCGGCCCACGTGGAGACCCCCCTGGCCAAGGAGCTCATCGCCGGCCGCATCCCCGAGGCCGCGTCCATCACCGTGGACCTGGAGGACGGCAAGCTGGCGTTCAAGACCGCCTAGGCGGCTACGCTGCGAAGGCCAGGCTTTGGCCTCGAAGCCCCCGGAGCCTTCCCGGGGGCTTTCTTTTTCGGCAACTCTGTGTATCAGTGTATGAATGTGGCGGGGTTCCGTCTGGCTCGAACTGGGAGGGCTGTGGATGGAAACGGGTGGAGCGGAATCAACAGGGCGGGGTTGGCGGGGCCTGGGGCTGGGGACCAGGCTCGGCCTGCTCCTGGCCGTCCTGGCCGTTCTGGCCAACGCCCTGCTCCTGTCCCTGCTGTACCTGAACTCCCGGGAGCGCATCCGGGAGAACGCCCGCGCCCGCCTGCGCGAGGCCGCGGCCCTGGCGGCCCTGAGCCTGGACGTCGCGCGCCACGACCGCATCGCCATTCCTTCCTCCGTGGAGGGCGAGGACTTCCAGGCCGTGCGCGAGGCCTTGCGCCGGGTCATGGACCAGGCGCCAGAGGCCAATTACGTCTACACCATGCGGCAGGACGATCAGGGCCGCATCGTCTTCGTGGGGGACGCCGGGGAGCGGCACGACTCCTCCGCACTCACGTCCCCGGGCGAAGTGTACCATGACGCCAGCCCGTTCCTGCAGGAGAGTTTCGCCAGCCTGGACCGGCCCGTTGCCGAGCGAGACTTCTACACCGACAAGTGGGGCGTCTGGCTCACGGGCTACGCCCCCTTCTTCCGCGCCGACGGGACACGGGCCGGGGTGCTGGGCCTGGACATGTCCGCGGCCAGCCTGCAGGCGGTGGAGGCCCGCTACCTGCGCCGCTCCGGCCTGGCGTTCGCCGCGCTGATCCCGGTGTTCCTGGTCCTGGGCGTCTTGCTGGGCCGGAGGCTGGCCGCCCCGGTCAACGCCCTGCGGGACAGCGCGGCCAGCCTGGCCTCGGGCGTGTTCACCAGCCGGGTCAAGATCGGCTCCGGGGGGGAGATCGGCGATTTGGCGGCGTCGTTCAACGCCATGGCCGAGCGCGTCGAGGCCGTATTCGACGGCATGCTGGACGAGCTGGCCGAGCGCCAGGTGGCCGAGGAGCGGCTCCGCCTCAAGGAGAAGGTGCTGGAGGACGTGGTGCGCAGCCGCACCGGGAAGCTGGAGGCCGCGCTGGCCGAGGCCGAGGCCCGGGTGGAGGAGTTGGAGCGCGCCCACCGCCTGCACGCCGCCCGGTGCGAGCTGGGCTCCCGCCTGGTCGGGGCCGGGGGGCAGCATCAGACCGCGCAGCTCGTGGTGGAGATGGTGCTCCTGGATGACGGCCTGGACTGCGCCGGGGTCTGCCTGGCGCAGGAGGACGGCAGTCTTCGCCTGGAAGCGTCCCGGGGGATCGGGGAATCACACGCCCTGTTCATTTCCAGTTTCCAGCCTGGCGAACGGCATCATTCCCTGGTCCAGTCCGGCCGGCCGTTCTATGCCGAGGGTCCGGCCCTGGCCTGGGTGCGAGAATCCTGTCCGGATGATGGCCTGCGCAGCGCCGTGGTGCTGCCCCTGCTCTCGGGGGACCGCGTGCTGGGGGTCCTGTTCGCGGGATCCCGATCTCTGGAGTTCATCCCCTCGGCCGCTCGCGATTGCCTGGAGTCCACGGCCGCCCTGGCGGCCGGGGCCCTGGCCCGGGACCTGGCCCGGGTGGACCTGGAGGGTCTGAACGCCCATCTGGAGCGCGTGGTGGCGAGCCGCACCGTGGCCCTGGCCGAGCAGGCCCGGGAGCTTTCCGCGGCCAACCGCCGGATGCAGGCCCTGGACTCCCTGAAGAACGCCTTCCTGTCCGCCATGTCCCGCGAATTCAGGACGCCGCTCAACTCGGTGGTGGGGTCAGCCAAGCTCTCGTCCCGGGACTTCGAGCGCCGCTTCCTGCGCCTGGCCGGGGAGGACGCGGCCCTGCGGGATCGAGGGGAGCGCATCCTCCATAATCTCGGCGTGGTGGAGCGCGAGGCGGCCCGCCTGGGGCTCATGTTGGACGGCGTCTTGGGCCTGTGCCGCATGGAGGAAGGGAAGGCGGAGTGGGAGAACCAGGACGTGCGCATGGTCCCCCTGCTCATGCGCGCGGCCGAGGCGGTGTCCGGCATGTTGGCGGCCAAGCCCGGGGTGGTGCTGGAGATGGACCTGCCCGAGGGGCTGCCCGACCTCTACCTGGATCCGGACAAGGCGCTGCAGGCCGTGGTCATCATCCTGGACAACGCGATCAAGTACACCGCGGCCGGAACCGTCCGCCTCTCGGCCCGGGCTCTGGGCTCCGAGGCCCTGCAGGTGCGGGTTCAGGACTCCGGCCCGGGCATCGCGCCCGAGCAACGGGAGCGCATCTTCGAGGGCTTCTTCCGGGGCGCCCAGGCGCCGGACGAGGGCGTCGAACCCCGGGGCGCCGGCCTGGGCCTGACCATCGCCCGCCGCATCGTGGAGCACTACGGCGGGAGAATCCGGGTGGAGTCCGAACTCGGCAAGGGCAGCACGTTCTTCATCGAACTGTAGGCCACGGAGAGCGCGTTTTCCACAATGCCGCGGCATTGCGGGGAACGCTGCGCGGCGGTGGGAGCCGGCCGGATCCGAGCCCGGCCCGGGCGACATCGTTTCCACGCACCGAAGCCGCGTCCAGTCGCCGCGCCCTTGGCTCGGGCGGCAATCAGCTGGCGCGCCGGCTCAGCGCGAGGGCGGCGTGCGCCTTGGCGGACGCCGGGGCGGGGGGGACTGTCCCGATGTGCTCGCGGGGCTGCCTGTTGAAGAAGGCCGCCGGGGTTTTTTCAACAGTCTTGTAGGGAGGGGCCGTCGGGTTGGCGGATCAGGATTCCGCAACGGGCAGGGCCGGACGTGCGGGCGGCTTCCTGTCCGGGGTGCGTCCCGATTCCTTGGGCTGGCGCAACGGACGGCCCCGGCGCACCAGGGATCGGGCGCCTGCCGTCAGGGCCGCACCCGCAGCACCAGCCCGTCCGGGACCGCCTCCAGGGCGGCCCGGTCCAGGTGGGCCGCGTCGGTGTCCAGCACCAGGCGCAGCAGGGCCTTGCCCTCGTGCCAGCCCAGGCGCAGGGACCGCGCCTCCACCGCGCCCAGGGTGCGGTTGAACAGGCGGAAGGCCGGCTCGGCCACGCCGGCGATGTCCAGCACGATGCGCGGCGGCCCGCCCAGGGTGAAGAGCCTCCGGGCCGGGTTTCCCTCCAGCCGCACCCGCACCTCCAGGCCCTCGGCGGTGCGGGCGGTCGCCACCTCGAGCACCCGGGCCGGGACGGCGGGGGATTGGGGCGTCTCTGCCGCGGAAGCTGCCATGGGGCGGATGTCCGGCGGCGCGGCCTCGGGAGGGGCGGAATCCTGGGGCGGGGCGGGCGGAGTCGCGCCGCTCGCGGCCGGGGCCGGGGCCGGTATCCGGGATGCGGGCTTCTCCGCAGTCCGGGGATTCGGGGCTTGGGAAGCGGATTCAGTCACGGCCGGACCGCGCAGGCCCGGCGTGGCCGCCTCCCCTGCCGAGGCCGGATCTCCGGCGTCCGGAGGAGCGGCGGGTTCAGCCCGCAGCACGAGTCGTTGCACCGGGTAGCGCAGCTCCTCCCGGGCGTGCCGGCCCGAGGCCAGGGCCTCGTCCACGGCCCGGCGCTTGGCCTGCACCGTGGCGAGGGAGTCTTGCAGGGAGCGCGTCGCGGCCTCGCGCGCCGTGGGCGGCAGGTCGCCGACGCGGGTTTCGGCGATCCGGGCGGCCAGGGCGTTCTCCTCGGCCCGCAGCGCGTTGCGTTCATGCAGCAGCCGGGGTGGATTCCAGGTGCTCAGGTTTTCCAGATAGGCCGCGTCGGGTTCTCCCCGTGATGCGCACGCCGCAAAGGCCAGGCCCGCCAGCAGAGCGGCGCAGGCCAGGAGCAGGGAGATGCGGCGGTTCACGGCTGGTCCTGCGGCGCGGGCTGGGGCGTCGGCGCAGGCTGCGCCTCGGGCTGGAGCGGCGGCAGCGGCGCAGGCAGGGCCTGGGGTCGGGAGGCGTCCTCGGCCTGCGTGGCGGGCTGGGGCGCCGCCAGCTCGTCGGTGGGGGAGGCGGGCGGCGGCGACGTTTGATTCACGGACGGAGTCTGGGCGGCCGGCGGCGAGTGCTCGCCGGCGGGCGCAGGCAGGGAGGAGGCCGGCGTCCCGTCCGGCGCATCCGCCCCGTCAGGCGGCGCGAGCTGGGGCTCCTCCTTGACGGCCAGCACGTACTCCCGCTCCACGATGGTCTGGGAGTGGACCACCTGCAGGCCAGCGGGCCGGGTCTCGGGCTTCCACTCGTCCCAGTAGCGCTTCTGCATGCCCACCACGGCCTTGGGCGCGGCCGCGATGCGCTCGGCCAGGAGGTCCAGGTCCTGGGTCTCGAACACGTCAGCGCCCGCGTAATAGGTGTACGTGCCGGAGTAGATGCGGAAAGCCATGGGCGCGTAGCCCCGGCGCACGTAGTCGGCCATGACTTCCGACTGTTCCTTGGGGCTCATGACCGGGTCCAGGGCCGGGGCCAGTCCGAGGGCCAGCGGCGCGAGCCAGGCGGTCGCGCCCAGGGCCAGCAGGAGCAGGCCTCCCCGGGCCGACAGCCGCGGGGCCAGGCGCAGCAGGAGCGCGCCCAGCAGGGCGGCCGCGCCCGCCGCGCCGGCCAGCCAGGGCCAGGGCAGGTCCACCGGCCAGGGCTGCTTTGGAAGGTTGTGCAGGAGCGGGTTGGCCAGGGCCAGGCCCAGGGCCAGGAGCAGGAACAGGCCGCCCCAGGCCCGCAGGACCAGGGTGCGCGGGGCCGCGGCCAGGTCCAGCCAGGCCCGCGCCGCGAGCGCGGCCAGGGGCGGGTACAGGGGCAGCAGGTAGATGGCCAGCTTGATGCTCACCGCCGAGAGCAGGGCCAGGCCGGTGGCGGCGGCGCACCACAGGTAGGCCGCGCCGCCCAGGCCGGCCTTGCGTCCGGCCCACAAGCCCCTCCAGAAGCCGGGGCGCACCGTGTTGCGCCAGGGCAGGCCCAGGAGCAGGAAGGTCCAGGGCAGCCCGGCCAGGGGCAAGGCCCCCAGGTAGTACCAGGCGCCCTGGCCGTGGTGCGGCGCGTCCACGGCCCGCTTGTAGATCTGCTTGTGGAAGATGTTCTCGATGTACTCGTGTTCGCCCCCGAACCAGGCCGCGGCCACCCAGGCCAGCAGAACCAGGGCCAGGAAGCCCAGGCCCAGGGCC
Organism: Thermodesulfobacteriota bacterium; assembly: GCA_040753075.1. Taxonomy (GTDB): domain Bacteria; phylum Desulfobacterota; class Desulfovibrionia; order Desulfovibrionales; family Desulfovibrionaceae; genus UBA6814. Next base: position 17,891 of record JBFMHA010000024.1, on the reverse strand, counting down.
GTGTCCTTGCGGAAGAAGCGGCGCAGGTCCCCGCGCCAGGCCAGGAAGGCCAGCCCGGCCAGGAGCGGGAAGGCCAGGCCGAAAGGCCCCTTGGTCAGGGTGGCCAGGGCGGCCAGGCCCCAGCCGGCCATCTGCCAGCCCGGTGCCCGGGGCCGGGTCCAGGCCCGGTGCAGGCAGACGTGGGCCAGAGTGATGAGCGCGGCGAAGAGCAAGTCCATGCGCGAGTAGTGCCCCACCCCGATGAAGGAGAAGCAGGTGAGCAGCACCAGGCCCGCGGCCAGGGCGTGGTCCCGGTCCCCGCCCGCGACCCGGCGCACCAGGATGCAGGTGGCGGCCAGGGTCAGCAGGGCCGAGACCGCGGCCCCGAGCAGGAACAGGGCGGGCGAGGTCTCGCCCAGGGCGGCGCGCAGCCCGGCCAGGAGCCAGAAATAGACCGGCGGCTTGTCAGGGTAGGGCGCGCCGTTCAGGTACAGGACCAGCCAGTGCCCGCGGTCCCAGAGGTTCTGGAAGGCGTTGCCGTAGCGCACCTCGTCCGAGAACCACAGGGCCCGGGTGTCCAGGTAGGGCAGGGTCTGGGCCGCCAGGACCAGGCCCAGGAAGGCCAGGGGCAGCAGGGCGGCGAGGCTGTACAGGCGGCCGCCGGGGCGGCCGGGCGTGGCGTCAGGCATGCTGTTTCCAGAGGCTGGCGGTGAGGCATCCGGCAAAGGCCCCGAAAGCCCAGCCGAAGAACACGTCGCCAGGGTAGTGTTCGTTCAGGTAGATGCGCGAGAATCCCACCAGGGCCACCACGCAGCCCAGGGCCAGGGACAGGAGCGGCCGGCCCTTGTGCAGGGCCAGGGGCATGCAGGAGCCGGTGATCTCCGCGGTATGCCCCGAGGGCAGGGAATGGAAGTGGGGATTCAGGGTGAAGAAGTCGAAGATTTCCAGTCCGGTGACCGGCCGGGGCCGGCCCAGGACCATCTTGACCCCGGTGAGCAGCACCAGGCACACCGCCAGCTGGACCGCGGCGAAGATGAGCACCCTGCGCCACGCCCCGCGTTGCCCGCGGGCCAGGGCGCGCATCAGGAGCAGGACGTAGAAGGCGTAGATGGCGAAGTTGCTCCAGTCAGTGATCCAGAACATGACCTGGCGCGCCAGGGGGTTCTCGGACTTGTGCAGCCGCATGGCCCACATGAGCTCCCTGGTGCTGGGCGAGACGGCTTCCAGCACGGCGAGCAGGAGCAGGAGGGGCAGGGAGACCAGCAGGAAGTCCCGGAGCGGGACGGGAATGCGCATGGCGGGTGTATAGGCCATGGCCGGGGCGCTGGCAACAGGCCCCCGGCGTGTTGCGCGGAACTCTCCGGAAATTCAGGCCTTTTGCCGCATGTGGCCTCAGGCCGCGTGGCGCTCCTGGACCGGTGCGCGTTGCTGCCCGAGCACCCGGTCCATCTCCCGGACCTTGTCCAGGCTGCGCTTGGCGATCTTCTTGAACTCGGCCAGGTCGGGCCGGGTGTAGCGGGCGCGCACGTGGACCAGGCCGGCCAGGTCCATGATCTCGTTGAAGAGGTAGGGCGCGTACAGCCGGTCCTGGCGCAGGAACAGGTGGACCTGGCCCAGGGCGGACTGGATCTCGTCGCTGTTGCGGTCCGGCCTGGCGAAGAGCTTCTCCAGCCGCCTGGTCACTGCGCGCAGGGAGGACGACCACTGCGGGGACCTGGCCTCGAAGGAAGGCGGGAGCACGGGACGACGGGATTCGCGCAGGGCAGCGAGGTACCGGTCCAGGCTGCCGGGCCGGGAGGCGAGCAGGCCCGAGGACTGGACCTGGTCCATGTCCGTGGCCCGGGCCCCGCGCAGGGGCAGGCCGTCGCCGTAGGCCACGAACACCGGACGGCCCAGGCCGGGGATGTCCGCCTCCATGTCCCGGGCCGCGGCCAGGTAGGGCATGGCCGTGACCGTGTCCTCTCCGCGCCAGTTCTTGAGCGTGATGTGCTGTCCGGGCTGGAACGTGAAGCCACGGGCCGCGGCGTGGTGGCCGGAGACGTGGGTGGCCGCGGCGTCCGGCTTCCAGGAGAAGTCCTGGCCCACCAGGAGCGCCTGGCTCACGTCCAGGAAGGCGCAGAAGCGCAGCAGCGTGACGCTCACGTTGCCGCCGGCGTCCAGCACCGGGGCGTGGCCGCGCAGGGCGAAGGTGCCCAGGCCGCCCTCGGTCCACAGGGGGATGGTGGGGCCGGGGTAGTCGCGCACCACCTCGGGCCGCACCTTGGCCGAGTAGACCAGGGGGATGTCCCGGCACCAGTCCGGGTCCAGGCGGCTGGCGATGCCGAGCATGCCCTCGGAATAGTCGATGGCCATGCACAGGTGGGGCTTGAGGCCCAGCGCGCGCAGGGCCGGCAGGGTCTGCAGGGCGGTGAGGTACAGGGCGTGGCCGGGACTGGCGGCCAGGGCCGGGGCGTTGGCCGCCAGGGAGGGGCCCGCGCCCAGGATCACCGCGGACATCCCCTGCCCGGCGCCCCGCAGGGGCTCCAGGGAGCCGTCGGCAAAGGCCCGGTGGTAGTTGGCCAGCTCGTTGCCCAGCATCACGTCCTGACGCAGGCGCAGGGTGGTCATCTCCAGGGTGAAGCCCTCCAGGGCCTTGCGCAGCTCGCCGCCCAGGGCGGCGTACTGCGGCCCGACCTGCTGGCTGGGGATGTCCAGGTGGAGGTGGACCTTGCCGTGGATGAGCTGCAGGTCGACGCCCTGGATCACCTGGCGGAAGATGTCCTTGTCCGGCGGGAAGATGAAGAGCTTGCCCATGTCCATCCAGGGCGCGTAGTCGCTCTGGCCCAGGCAGGCGTAGAGCATGGCCGGGCTGGGCTCGAACAGCAGCACCTTGTGGGAGGGCGGAGTCTTGGTCAGCACGTGGTTCAGGCCGTAGCCCAGGTTGCAGCCCACGATGATGGTGGCGCTGCGGTCGGCCATCTCGTCGGTGTTCCAGCGGCTGTAGTAGGCTTCCGGCGGCATGGCCCCGAACAGGCTGCCGCCCTCGGGCAGGGGCAGGTCCATGAGCCCCATGCGGTTGACCAGGATCATGTCCTCCAGGGCGCGGGGCTGGCTGCCCGAGGCCTCCAGCCATTGCACGGTCTGGGGCACGCGGCGGCGCAGGGCCTCGATGTTCCGGTCCAGAAACTGGTAAAGCTGCATGGCGCTGACCTCGGAGGGCTTGGGATTCTTCGGGCCTGCGGCTGCAAGGACCGGGCCACCCTTGCCGTGCGGGCGTTTTTCCCCTAGAGGAAATGCGCCGGGCCGCGTCAATGGAGCCCGGAGCAAGGATCGCCATGCACCATCCCCACGTCCTGTCCCGCATCGGCAATACCCCGCTGGTGGAGCTGCGCACCCTGAGTCCCCGGCCTGGCGTCAAGATTTTGGCCAAGATCGAGTGCGTGAACCCCGGCGGGTCCATCAAGGACCGGGTGGCCCTGGCCATGGTCGAGGCGGCCGAGGCCGACGGCTCCCTCACCCCGGGCAAGACCGTGATCGAGGCCACCAGCGGCAACACCGGGGTGGGCCTGGCCATGGTCTGCGCGGTCAAGGGCTACCGGCTCAAGCTCTTCATGCCCGAGACCGCGTCCGAGGAGCGCAAGCGCATCATGCGCGCCTTCGGCGCGGACATCGAGCTCACCCCCGGCCGCCTGGGCACGGACGGGGCCATCGAGGTGGCCTACCGCCTGGCCCGCGAGGAGCCGGACACGTACGTGCTCATGGACCAGTTCAACAACCCTGCCAGCATCGAGGCCCACTACCGGGGCACCGCGCCGGAGATCTGGGAGGCCACCGGCGGCGGAGTGACCCACGCGGTGGCCGCGCTGGGCACCTCGGGCACGGTCATGGGCCTGGCCAGGCGGCTGCACGAGTACGACGCCAAGGTCCAGGTCATCGCCGTGGAGCCCTATCCCCGGCACAAGATCCAGGGCCTCAAGAACATGCAGGAGTCCTATCCGCCGGGCATCTTCGACCGCTCGGCCCTGGACGCCACCATCCACGTGGAGGACGAGGAGGCCTTCGAGACCGCCCGCCTCCTGGCCCGCCAGGAGGGCATCCTGGCCGGCATGAGCAGCGGAGCGGCCGTGGCCGGGGCCCTCAGGCTGGCCCGGGACCTGGAGTCCGGCCTCATCGTGGTCATCATTCCCGACAGCGGAGAGCGCTACCTCTCCACCAGCCTGTTCGCGCCCAAGGCCGAGCAGGGCCCCCAGGTCGCGGACGCGGCCTCGGGAGGCCGGGCCTTCGTGGCCCCGGACAGCCGCGAGGCCTGCCTGTACGCCGTGGGCCCGGCCCTGGACCGCTGGGGCAGCCTGTCCTTCTGGCGGCGGCTGGCCTTCCTGGACGTGCTGGCCCGCCGGCTGCGGGCCGAGGGCGGCGGGGCGCGGCTGGCCGTGGGCCTGGCCGACCTGGAGGACTCCACCCTCAAGGCCGCGCGAGCGGCCAAACAGCGCCGGGCGGACTACGCGGCCGCGGCCGGGGAGCGCCTGGCCCGGGCAGCCGCGGCCCTGGGCATGGCCGGAGTGGAGTTCGCCCCGGTGGGCGACGCCTCGGCGCGGGCGGCGAAGCTGGTGTCCGGCCTGCTCTCCCGCGGTCTGGCCTACGAGAAGCTGCGCTCTGTGTATTTCGACGTGGCCCGGGACAAGGACTACGGCCGCATGGCCGGGGTGGACCTGGCCGGCCAGGCCCTGGGCAAGACCGTGGACCTGGCGGCCTACGCCAAGGAGAACGCCCGGGACTTCACGCTCCTCAAGCGGGCGGCCCTGGCCGACATCAAGGAGGGCGAGTTCTGGGCTCTGGAGTGGGGCAACGTGCGGCCCTCCTGGTTCGCCCAGATGGCCCTGGCCGCCCTGGCGGCCCTGCCCCGGGTGGACCTGGCCGCGGCCGGCGAGACCCACCGCTTCCCGCACCTGGAGAACCTGCGGGCCATCTGGGCCTACGGCGCGGAGGCGCGGCCCCGGGCCTGGATGGTGGTGCAGCCGGTGGCCGCCGCGGGCGAGGCCAAGCCCGCCGCGGGAGGGGATTCGGGGGCGCGCCCCGGTTTGGACGCGCTTCTGGGCGAGGGCCGCTCGCCCCTGTCGCTGCGGCTGTGGCTGCTCTCCGGCTCCTACCACAAGCCCCTGTGCGACGCCTCCGACACCCTGGCCATGTGGGACAGGAACCGCGCCAAGGTGCAGGACGCGGCCGCCGCGCTGTCCGCTGCCACCGGCCCGGGCGGCTCGGCCGCTCCGGACGTGGAGGCCCTGTGCGTGGAGCTGCGCACCGCCCTGCGCCGGGCCGTGGACGACGACCTGTCGCTCTACGCCTTCTGGCCGACCCTGTTCAATTTCTGCCGCGAGATGCGCTCCCGCCTGGGCAAGAGCGCGCTCCCGCCCGCGGCGGCCGCCGCCTGCCTGGAGGAACTGCTCAAGGCCGACGACCTGCTGGGCGTCATCGACCGCGCCGCCCTCCCCCTCCCCGCCGACCAGTGGCCCCCCGCCGTCGCCGCCCTGGTCCAGCAGCGCGCCCAGGCCCGCCAGAAGAAGGACTTCGCCGAAGCCGACCGCCTGCGCGACGAGCTGAAGGGCATGGGCTTCGCGGTGGAGGACACGCCCGAGGGGCCGCGGGTGGCGAGGGTGGGGTAGGTTTACCCGTAGCGAACTCGAGTTGAGAAGGGCGGATAATGCAACCGCCCTTTTTTCTTTCCTTCCCCTTCTCTCCGTCCTGTCCTATCCTCCCCCCAACCATCTCATCCCAACCAGGGGCGTTTCCATGATCGTGGGCAACTACATGCAGTTCGAGGGGCGGCGGGTGCGGTCGGCTTCGTTCAGGGGGAAGGAGCAGCCGGTGGAGGGCATCACCGTCCGCTGGCTGTCCCGGGCGGGCAGGGGCAAGGACGGCGGGCCGGCGTACGGGCTGCGGCACTTCACCGCGGACCCGGGCGCGGTGATCCCCATCCACGACCACTTTTACGCCCAGACCATGTTCATCCTCTCCGGCTACTTCGAGTGCCTGACCTACGACCCGGAGACCGGGGAGGTCGCGGAGTCCGCCACCACCGGCCCGGGCGACGCGGTGTACGTGCCGAGCCAGGTCCCCCACGGCATGCGCAACCTGAGCGACGCCGAGCCCGCCACCTTCCTGTGCTGCATCTGCGACGTGGAAGAGGGCTGCGCCGGGGCCTAGGCTACCCTCCCAACACCGCGTCCTTGACCTGCTCGATGCCGATGCGGTCCAGGAAGGCGGCGGTGCGCTCCTTGGGCTTGGCGTGTTGGGCGTAGTGGGTGAAGAATCGATCAACGAGGGCCAGAACCTCGGGCTGGGTCAGGTCGTCCTTGAGCAGGTCGCCCACCCGGGGCCGCCGGGCCGAACTGCCGCCCACGATGAGCGACCAGCCGCCCCGCTTGCCCAGCACCCCGATGTCGCGCACGTAGCTCTCCCCGCAGCACAGCGGGCAGCCGGACACCCCGATCTTGACCTTGGCCGGCAGGTCCCGGCCGTGGAACATCCTTTCGATCTCCAGGCCCAGGCCCAGGGAGTCCTGCAAGCCGAACTTGCACACCGCGGTTCCGGGGCAGGCCTGGACGTAGTGCAGGCACAGCTCCACGGCCTTGCCCACGTCCATGCGGAGGTCGGCCCAGACCTTGTCCACGTCCTCGGGTTTGATGCCCACCAGGGCGAAGCGCTGGCCCGAGGTGATCTTGATGACCGGGATGGCGTACTTGCGGGCCACCGCGGCCAAGCCCTCGAGGTCCTCGGGTGTCAGGAGGCCCACGGGGGTCCGGGGCACCACGGCATAGGTCGTTTTGTCGCGCTGCAGGATCGCGCCGAGCGGGGCTTCGGGCATGGTCCGCCTCCCAGGCTGGGGTTGGCCGCTCCGTCGGATGGCGGAGCAAGGGACAGCATCATACCATTCGGAGGCGTCCGGTCAATGCCGGGGAGGGGAGTTACGGCCCCAGCAGCCGCCCGGCCAGGGGCGGGGACAGGGTGAGGGCGGCCAGGAACACGGGCCAGAGGCGGCCGCGCAGGAGGTTGTAGTCGGCCAGGAGGCGGCGCAGGGGCTGGCGCATGACCAGGAGGCCGAACCCGAACTCGAAGGCCACGGTCAGCAGGAGCCACCAGCGGCCCACCTCGGGCAGGAAGGGCGAGGTTTCCAGGTCCGAGAGCCCCACCCACAGGCAGGTCAGGCCGAACATCACCGGGATGAGGCCCAGGGCGCCGGCCTGGTGGGCGCGCAGCTCGCCCAGCCGGGGCTCCAGCAGCTTCACCCGCAGCGCGCCCGCGGCCACGGCCGTGGCGCACAGCGCCAGCCACATGAGCGAGGCCGAAAGCCAGGGCACGGTCAGCCCCCGGCCCGGCGCGGCGTGCGGCCCATTCCCGGCATGTCTCCTCCCGGTTCCGGCAGCCCGGCGCTTGGATCAAGAAAACGTCAGCGTCGCCTCCGCCTCACGCCACCCGGTAGGGCATGGTGTAGTCCGCGTTGGGATGGATGCGTCCCTGTTCGGCCAGGCGGCGCACCAGGCGGTCGGTGGCGGCCAGGATGCGCTTGTCCCCGCGGATGCGCGGCCGGTCCGCGCCCCAGGAGTCCAGCAGGTCCGGGTCCTTGACCGACACGTGCACGATGGAGTGGAAGAAGCGGCGCAGGTTGATGAGCAGGTCCATGGGGTCCTGGTCCCGGGACAGGTCCAGGGCCTCCATGCTGGCGAAGGTCACGTCGAAGGGCTCCTGGAAGCGCGGGTCGAAGCGCAGGTCCTCGTTCCAGAGGTAGCGGGTGGGGGTGCGCCGGGCGCGCTCGGCCAGGGTGGCGGCGTACTGCGCGGGCGCGCCCAGGTGGATCTCGTAGAGCCCGTCCAGGGCGTTGCCGAAGCACTCGCCCAGGTACTCGGCGAAGGCCTTGAAATAGCTCCCGCCCTCGCGCTCCACCAGGTCGAAGGCGAAGCCGCAGTCCCGGTTGGCCGGGTCCCCGAGCACCGCCAGCATGGTGAGCACCTCCTCCATGGTGCCCGGGCCGCCGGGATGGGCGCGGCCGCAGTGGCTGGCCCGGATGAAGGCCTCCATGCGCCACTCCACGTTGGGGAACACCACGAAGCGGTTGACCAGCTCGTTGGGCGGCTCGGCGGCCAGGATGTTCTTCTCGGTGAAGCCGATGAAGTCCCGCATCCCGTACCGCTGGATGGTGCGCTGCTTGGCGTAGGCCACCTGCGCGCCCTTGAACGGGGCCTTCATGATGCCCTCGCCGCAGCCGGTGATGTGCTCCATGTGGGGCAGGAACAGGGTGGCCCAGTAGGCCACCTCCTTGGCGAACTCGTATTCCTCCAGGCTGACCCGGTGTCCGCCCCAGACGAAGGACACCAGGTTGCGCTCCCCGCGGTAGAGCACCCCGGCGTGCTCGGCGAAGCGGCGCACGGACAGGGACACCGCCTCGCTGTCCGCGTCCGGGATCGGGGCGGGCGGGGGGAACACGATGTCCCGGATGGCCGAGGAGATGAACTCGCAGGCGGCCCAGATCACGTTCCGGCCGTCGTACAGGCAGTCCACGGGCACCCCGCGGCAGAGCAGGTACACGATGCCGTCCTCGCGGCGCAGGCCGAGCTTCATGCCCGCGAACTTGTCGCGGATCTGCCGGGTGTCGCTGTAGTCGGCCTTGTGCACGTTGATGAGCGCGCCCACGATCTCCGGCAGGCGGTTGGCGGGCTCGGCCAGGCCTGCGGCCAGGGTCTCCAGGTCGGTCGGGGTCAACTCGGCCACGCCGAGCTTCTTGTGCAGGATGGGAATGTGCAGATCGGTCTTCATGCGGCCCCGCGGTCGAGAAAAGATTGCCCGCAGTTCGGGCGGAAGAGGGCGGTATACGGTCTTCATGGCTGCGCCGCAAGGGTTGCCGGGTCTGGCTCCAGGGTTTCACGGTAGCAGAGGGCCGGGGAGGGGGCAAGGCGCGGGCGGGATCGAGGTCTAGGCTTCCGGGCCGGACAGGGCCTCGAATCCGGCGATCACGTCCAGGAGTTCGGCGGTGACGAGGGTCTGGCGCGCCTCGCGGAAGCTGCGGGCGAGCTCCTCGGAGCGCTCCTCGATGTTCTTCTCCGCGGCCTGCATGGCGGCCAGCCGGGCGGCGTTCTCCGCGGCCAGGGACAGGCCGAAGGCCCGGTACAGGGAGATGGCCAGGTAGTGGCGGAACAGTTCTGGGAACAGCTCCCCGGCGGGCAGTCCGGTCTCGGGCAGGCAGCGCCGCGGCCAGGGCGCGAGGTAGGGGGCCTGCCAGTCCCGGTCCAGGGGGAGCAGGCGGCGGACCGCGGGTTCGTACGCCCCGGTCCGGGCCAGGCGGTTGTGCGCCAGCACCAGGGTCTCGGCGCCCCGCGTCCCCAGGTCGGCCTCGTAGCGCAGGATCAACTCCGCGGCCAGGGGCGGGATGCCGTGCAGGCCGCCCGGCATGGCCAGGTGCAGGTCCGAGGCCAGGCCGGCGGCCTCCAGTGCGGCCCGGACCCGCTCGCCGCAGGTCCAGACGCGGACCCGGGCGCCGCCGGCGGCCAGCGCCGCGACCTGGGCCGCCGCGGCCTGGGCCGCGGCTTCGTTGAAGCCGCCGCACATCCCCTGGTCCGAGCCCAGGACCAGAACCAGCCCGGCCGGGCCGGTGCGCACCGGGGGCAGGGGGCCGTGCGCCCGGAAGAAGGCGTGCAGGCCCTGGTCCGCCACCGCGGCGCAGCCCTCCAGGGACTCCACCGCGGCCTCGAACTGGCGGATGTTCACCGCGGCCAGGGCCTTCATGGTCTTGACCACGGCCAGGAGGTCGCCGGCGGTCCGGATTCTCTTCTTGAGCGCCGCCAGGGAGAGCATGGGGCTAGGCCTCGCCGGCCTTCTGGGCCAGGGCCCGCCGGAGCAGGGCGTCCAGGCGGTCCCAGGCCGCTTCGCCGGGATCTCCGGCCAGCTCCGCGGCCAGGGGGGCGTCGGCGCGCAGGGCCGCAACGATCCGCTGCTCGGCTGCGGGCATGTCCGGCAACCGGATCCCGTCGCACAGGCCCCGGGCCACGGCCAGGAGCACCGCCACCTGCTCGGCCGCGGACAGGGGCGAGGCCAGGCCCTGCTTCAGGATCTCGCGCACCCGGCGGCCGTGCTCCAGGGCCGCGCGGGTGCGCTCGTCCAGGCGGGTGCCGAAGCGGGCGAAGGCCTCCATCTCCGTGAACTGGGAATAGGACAGCCTGAGTTCGCCCGCGATGCGGCGGTAGGCCGGCGACTGGGCCCTGCCGCCCACCCGGGACACTGACACCCCCACGTCCACCGCCGGCAGCACGCCTTTGCCGAACAGGTCCGGGTTCAGGTAGATCTGGCCGTCGGTGATGGAGATGAGGTTGGTGGGGATGTAGCCGGCGATGTTCTGGGCCTCGGTCTCGGCGATGGGCAGGGCGGTCACCGAGCCGCCGCCGAACTCGGGCCGGAGCCGGGTGGCCCGCTCCAGCAGCCGGGAGTGGAGGTAGAAGATGTCCCCGGGGAAGGCCTCGCGGCCCGGCGGCCGGCGCAGGAGCAAGGATATCTGGCGGTAGGCCACGGCGTGGCGGGTGAGGTCGTCGTAGACCACCAGCACGTCCCGGCCCTGGGCCATGAACCATTCCGCCATGCTGGCCGCGGCGTAGGGCGCGAGCAGGGCCAGGCCGGGCGCGTCGTCGGATTCGGCCACCACCAGCACGGTGTGTCCCATGGCTCCGCCGCGGGCCAGGCGGTCCGCCGTCTTGGCCACGGACGAGGCCCGCTGGGCGATGGCGCAGTAGACGCACAGGCAGTCCTTGTCCCGCTGGTTCAGGATGGCGTCCACGGCCAGGGAGGTCTTGCCGGTCTGGCGGTCGCCCAGGATGAGTTCGCGCTGGCCGCGGCCCACGGGGATGAGCGCGTCCACGACCTTGTACCCGGTCTGCAGCGGAGCCTCCACCGGCAGCCGCATTCCGATTCCCGGGGCCTCGCGCTGCACGGGCCACCGTTCCTGCGCGGCCACCGGCCCCTTGGCGTCCAGTGGCTCGCCCAGGGGATCGACCACCCGGCCCAGGAGCCCCGTGCCCACCGGCGTGTCCGCGATGCGGCCGGTGCGGACCGCCTCGTCCCCGGCCTTGAGTTCCTGGCCCCGGCCCAGGAGCACCACGCCCACCCGGTCCGGGAGGATGTCCAGGACCAGGCCCGGCGTGTCCGCTCCCAGGGTCACCAGCTCCTCGCAGCGGACCCGGGACAGGCCCTCGACCCAGGCGATCCCCCCGCCCACGGACATGACCCGGCCCACCTCTTCGGCCTTGAGGTCGTAGGCGAAGTCCTCGACCCGGCCGGCCATGTCCCGGCCCGCCTCGCGCAAGGCCCGCTCCAGTTCGTTCATGCTTGCTCGCCTCCGCTCCCGCCCGGGGATGGGGGTTGCGCGGCCCGCTCCCGGCCCGCGGGCAGCGCGGCCCCGAGCATCTCCTGCTCCAGGGCGTCCAGGTAGGCGGCCAGGCTCCACTCCACCTTGCGGTCTCCGGCGGTCAGGCGCAGGCCGAAGCCCAGGCCGGGCTGCTCGGCGAAGCTGATCCCTCCGGCCCGGGGAAAGAGCCCGGCCAGGCGGCCGGCCAGTCGCTCCCGGATCTCAGGCTGGAGGGGGAGGCCGCTGTGCACCGTGAGCGGACCGGCGGCTCCGTTGCTCCCCAGGAGCTTGGGCCCCTCGGCTTCGGCCCGGGCCAGGAAGACCTCGGCCAGGCGGCGCTCCAGGTTCTCGTCGGCCAGGTCGGCCAGGACCTTGCGGGACACGGCCAGCACAGTGTCGGCCAGGGCGGCGCGCAGGCTGCGCTCCAGGGCCTGGCGTTCGGCCGCGAGCCCTTCCTCCCAGACCGCGTGGCGCTCCTCCACCTCCCGGCCGGCGCGCTCCAGGGCCTCATCCCGCCAGCGCGACACCTCCTCCGCGGCCTCGGCCAGGAGCTGCTCCCGGGCCTGGAGCAGGGCCTGGTGGGCCTTGCGGGCCGCAGCCTTCTCCCGGGCCGCGTCCTCGCGGGCCTGGTCCGCGGCGCGCAGGCGCTCGGCGATCTTCGCCTCCCGCTCCCGCGCGGCCCGCAGGATGGGCCGGTACAGGAAGCGCCAGAGCAGCCAGGCCAGGATGAGGAAGTTGACCACCTGGGCGGCCGCTGTGACCGGATCGACGAGCATGCCTGACGTCCTCTTGGTCGGGGGGCGGCGGCCCGCTAGCCGCCTGCCTTGGCCGCGAAGTAGTTCCAGAACGGGTTGGCGAAGAGCAGGATCATGGCCACCACCAGGCAGTAGATGGCCGTGGACTCCACGATGGCCATGCCCACGAACAGGGTCCGGGTAAGGGTGGGGGCCTCGTCCGGCTGCTGGGCCATGGCCGTGAGGGCGTTGGCCAGGGCGTGGCCCTCGCCGATGGCCGGGCCGATGGCGCCGATCCCCATGCACAGGCCGGCGGCGAGGATCGAGGCTGCGGCGACGACGGTCAGGGAATCCATGTGCGTCTCCTTGTCAGTTCCGGTTGTCGGTTCCGTTCTCCAGCCCGGCGCCGATGAACACCGCGGCCAGGACCGCGAAGATGTAGGCGTGGACCATGGCCGTGAGCAGGCCCAGCAGGGCCAGGGGCACGGGCACGATGAAGGGCGCGATGAGCAGGAGGATGGCCCCCATCATGTTCCCGCTCATGACGTTGCCGAACAGGCGCACGGCCATGGCCAGGGTGCGCGAAACCTCGCCGAACACGTTGAGCGGGAGCATGAAGGGAGAGGGTTGCAGGTAGGACCGCAGGTAGCGCAGGAGCCCCCGGCGGCGGACGCCGTACAGGGGCGCGGCCACGAACACGCACAGGGCCAGGCCCGCGGTGGTGGACAGGGAGCCGGTGGGCGCGCTCCACCAGGGGATGGCCGTGAGCAGGTTGGAGAGCCCCACGAAGAGGAACAGGGTGGCCACGAAGGGAAGCAGCGAGGCCGGCTTGTCCCGGACGATGGCGTCCAGCTCCCGGTCCACGTAGAGGATGATGGCCTCGCACAGGTTCTGCCAGGGGGAGACGATCTCTTCGCTGGAGAGCTTCCGGGTGGCCAGCCAGGAGAGCCCCGCGAGCAGGGCCATGACCACCCAGGTGTTGACGATGGTCGCGTTCAGGGCGAATGGCCCCCAGCGGCAGTAGACCGTGAGGTCAGGGCTGATCTGCACCGGTCGCTCCTCGGGTTGCGGTGGGTTCGGGGCGCCGGGGCGGCCGGCCCCGTTGTCCTCCCAGGGTGCGGGACAGGATCATGCGGGCCAGGGCGAAGCCGGCCAGGGCCAGGCCCAGGCCGAGCGGCCCGGCCAGGGTCAGCGCCGCCCAGAATACGGCCAGGGCCAGGGCCAGGCGGGCCAGGAGGGCGAGGGCGTAGGACCGCCGCGGCCGCTCCCGGCCGGGCAGGGCCTTGAGCGAGCGCCACAGACCGGCGAAGTAGGCCAGGCCCGTCAGGAATCCGGCCAGGCCGGCCAGGGCCAGGGCCATGACCGGGGGAAACAGCGCGGGCTCAGGCGGCATCGTCGTCCTCCGGCCGGCTGCGCAGGATGCTCCCCCGCTGCCGCCGCACCCAGAGCCAGGCCAGCAGGCAGCCGGCCAGGAGCCCGGCGAACAGCAGCATGAGCGTCCAGGAGAAGCGCTGCGGGAGGCTGCGGTCCAGCCACCGGCCGAGGAAGCCCCCGGCCAGGGCGGGCAGGGCCACGATCCAGCCCACCGTGCCGATGGCCGACAGGCCCCACCACGCCGCGGGCGAGGGCTCCCGCTCCCGGGCCAGCCGCCGCTTCTCGCGCCGGCCCACCCGGCGGGGGAAGACGGTCGGACCGGACCGGGGAGGGCGCGTCGCGTCGCTCACCGGGAGAACTCCAACAGCCCGCGGACAAAGGCGGCCTCCATGCGGGCCACGGCCGAGCGGGCGGTCCGCTCCCGCTCGTCCTCCTCGGACAGCATCCGCTCCACCTCCCGGCGCAGGGTCCCGAGCTCCCCGGCCGCCGCGCGCCGGGTGGCCACCGCCACCTCGTCCCCGGCCTTGACCAGGATGCCTCCGTCGATGGCCAGGTGGCGCACCCCCTCCGGGCCGGCATAGCCCAGGATGCCCGGGGCCAGGGCCGTGACCAGGTCCCGCCGCCGGGGCAGGAGGGTGAAGTGCTCCCGGGCGCTCTCGGCCCACACCCGGGAGGCCTCGGCCGAGAGGAAGACGCTGAAGGGCAGGAGCACGCGCAGCCGCATTCACGCCTCCCCGGACGGCAGGTCGGCCAGGGCGCCGATCATGTAGAGCCGGCCTTCGTCCTGGTCCGCGAATTCGTCGTTCAGGATGCGTTCGCACCCGTCCAGGGTGTCGGCCAGGTCCACGGTGCGGCCGGGCATGCCGGTGAAATGGGTGGTGGTGTGGAAGGGCTGGGTCAGGAAGCGCTCCAGCCGCCGGGCGCGAAGCACGGTCCGCCGGTCCTGGACCGAGAGCTCCTCCAGGCCGAGCATGGCGATGATGTCCTTGAGCTCCTCGTACGCGGCCAGTGTCCGGCGCACCTCCTTGGCGACCGCATAGTGCCGCTCGCCCACGATGCGCGGCGCCAGCATGGCGGACTTGGACTCCAGGGGGTCCGCCGCGGGGTAGAACCCCTCGGCCGCGCGCTTGCGGGAGAGCACGATGGAGGCCGAGAGATGGCCGAAGGTGTGGATGGCGGCCGGGTCGGTGAGGTCGTCGGCCGGCACGTACACCGCCTGGATGGAGGTCACCGCGGCCCGGCCGGTGCTGGCGATGCGCTCCTCCAGTTCGGCCAGTTCGGTGGCCAGGGTGGGCTGGTAGCCCATGCGCGAGGGCAGCCGACCCATGAGCCCGGACAGCTCCATGCCCGACTGGATGAAGCGGAAGATGTTGTCGATGAGCAGGAGCACGTCCTGGCCTTCCCGGTCCCGGAAGTGCTCGGCCATGGTCAGGGCGGCGTGCCCCACCCGGTAGCGGACTCCCGGGGGCTCGTTCATCTGGCCGAAGACCAGGACCGTGCTGTCCAGCACCCCGGACTCCCGCATGGCCCGGTAGAGCTCCTCGCCCTCCCGGCTGCGCTCGCCGATGCCGCAGAAGATGGACACCCCCCGCTGCCGGCCCGCGGTGTTGTGGATGAGCTCGGTGATGAGCACGGTCTTGCCCACCCCGGCGCCGCCGAAGAGGCCGGCCTTGCCGCCGCGCTCCAGGGGGGCGAGCAGGTCCACGGCCTTGATGCCGGTGAGGAATATCTCCTCCCCGGCGACGCGCTCGGCCAGGGGCAGGGGCCGGCGCAGGGCCGGGAGGGTGTCGCCCCCGGGCGGGGGGCTCCCGTCCAGGGGGCGGCCCAGCACGTCGAACATCCGGCCGAGCAGGTCCGGTCCCACGGGCGTCTGCAGGGGGCGGCCGTCGGTGGCCACCGGATCGCCGCGGGCCAGGCCGGCGGTGGGCGAGAGGGCCACGCCGCGCACCAGATCGGTGGACAGGTGGTCCAGGATCTCGATGCGCACCGGGACGCCGGCCTCCGGGTCGGCCTGGCACAGGGCGTGGAGGGGCGGCAGGCCGGCCGGGAAGCGGACGTCCACCACGCTGCCGCGGACTGCGGCCACCTGTCCCTGGTAGCGGGAGGAGCCCGGCGTCTGGTCCATGCCGGGAATCTACACGATTTCCCTGCGTTCAGGCAACCGGGAGTCCCGGCCTACAGCCTCTCGTCCCCGGACGCCAGGGCCTCCAGGGCCGGGCGGTCGAGCAGCTCGATGCGCCGTCCCTTGACCGTGATGCAGCCGGCCTCGGTCATCTTCCTGAGGATGCGGGAGAGGGTTTCCTGGGCCGTGCCCAGGAGGCCGGCCAGGTGGCCCTTGGTCATGTCCAGCTCGACCGCCGACGCCCCTTCCGGGGAGTCCGCGCCCCCGGACCGCTCGGACAGGTCCAGCAGGTAGGCGGCCAGGCGCTGCGGGCTCTCCTTGAGGGTCAGGTTCTCCAACTGGATGGTGAAGCGCCGCAGCTTCCTGGCCAGCACCGCCAGCCAGGCCAGGGCCAGGGCCGGCTCCCGGGCGAGCAGCCGGCGGATGGCGTCGCGGGGGAAGAAGAGGAGCACGCTCTCCTCGATGGCCACCGCGTTGGCCGGGTAGGCCCCGCCCTCGAACACCGGCACCTCGGCGAAGGGCTCGCCCGGGCCGTAGATGTGGATGATCTGCTCCCGGCCGTCGGGCGCGAGCTTGAAGATCTTCACCAGGCCGCTCTTGGCGATGTAGAAGCCCTTGGCCTCGCCGCCCTCCAGGAAGATGCTGCGGCCCTTGTCGTAGCGCACCTCGCCGGCCAGTCCGGCCAGGGACTCCAGGTCCCGGGGGGACAGGCCATCGAAGAGCTGCAGTCCGGCCATGAATTCCTTGGCGGTCACGGGACACCTCCTGCGCAGCGTGTCCCTGCATAGCAGCGGCCGGGCCCGGGAGCAATGCCGGGGCCGGGCATCGCCTTTGCCGATGCTTCGGGCCACAACCCTGCCGGAGAATCGATTTCCGAAGAGGCAGGGGATATGGTTAAATCCTCCTCCATGCAATCGCCCCATTCCATGGTCGCTCAGATTCCCGACGCCGGCCCGGACCTGGCCCACATGGCCCGCGCCCTGGCCGAGGGCTGCACCCGCTGCGGGTCCTGCGCCGTGGCCTGCGGGTTCCTGCAACAGCACGGCCTGCCCGGGGCCCAGGCCCAGGCCCTGCTGGACGGCGGGGCCGCGGGCGATCCCTACCGGTGCAGCCTGTGCGGCCTGTGCGGCGCGGTCTGCCCCGAGGGGCTCGCGCCCGGGGAGTTCTTCCTGGCCCTGCGCCGGGAGGCCGTCGGCCGAGGCGGGCTGGACCTGGCCCGCTACCGGCGGCTCCTGGCCTACGAGGCGCGGGGGCATTCGCGGCTCTTCGCCTGGCGCGGCCTGCCCCCGGGCTGCGACGCGGTGTTCTTCCCGGGCTGCGCCCTGCCCGGGACCCGGCCCGGGACCGCCTGGCGGCTCTTCGCCGAACTGCGCCGCCATCTGCCCCGGCTGGGGGTGGCGCTGGACTGCTGCCACAAGCCCTCCCATGACCTGGGCCGTCAGGAGTTCTTCGCCCAGCGCCTGGCCGAGGTCCTGGCCCCGCTGCTGGAGTGCGGGGTGGGCCGGGTGCTCACCGCCTGCCCCAATTGCCACGCGGTCTTGTCCCGCCATGCCGAGCCGCTCGCCGTGCAGACCGTGTACGAGTTCCTGGCCGAGCGGGGGATGTCCGCGTCCCCGCGCGCCACGGGCCGGGTCACGGTGCACGACCCCTGTCCCCTGCGCCATGCGGACGGGGTGCATGACGCGGTGCGCCGGCTCCTGGCCGGGTCCGGCCTGGAGGTCGAGGAGATGCGCTCCTCCCGCGGCCGCACCCTGTGCTGCGGCGAGGGCGGGGCCGTGGGCTGCGTGGCCCCGGAGTTGTCCGCGGCCTGGGCCCGGAGGCGCGGCGAGGAGGCCGCGGGCCGGCGCATCGTGACCTACTGCGCGGGCTGCGCCGGGTTCCTGTCCCGGGTTGCGCCCACGGTCCACCTGGCGGACCTGCTCTGCGACCCCGACCTCGCCCTGTCCGGCCGGACCCGGGTCTGGCGGTCCCCCTTCACCTGGCTGAACCGCCTGCGCCTCAAGCTCCGCCTGCGCCGCGCCCTCCGGACGGGCTGAGGCGTTTTTTTCATCCTGTCGCGAAAAAAAACGTCGTCGCCTGCCGGGTTTGACTCACGTCAAACCCTCGGCCCGCCGGGGCGCGTAGAAGGGGACCCGTCGACCGGAACACCCTTCAACCCTCAAGGAGTACCCATATGTTCTGCAACCAGTGCGAGCAGACCGCCAAAGGCCAGGGCTGCGACAAGGTGGGCGTGTGCGGCAAGACCGCCCAGGTCTCGGACCTCCAGGACCTGCTGACCTACGCCCTGCGCGGCCTGTCCCTGGCCAGCCAAGAGGCGCGG
>JBFMHA010000023.1:0-43871 GCA_040753075.1 Thermodesulfobacteriota bacterium | reverse complement strand
CGGCCCCCCCCCCCGGCGGGCCGCGGCCTTTGTCTTTCGGACGGTCAGCGCCGGAACAGCCAGAGCAGCAGCGACAGCACCACGCTCGCGATGATGCAGGTCACGATGGGGAAGGAGAGGCGGAAGCCTTCCCTTTCGATGTTGATGTCCCCGGGCAGGCGGCCCAGGGGGAGGCGGGAGAGCCAGGGGAGCTTGTCCCAGAACATGAGGAGCAGGCCGGCCGCGGCCAGGACGACGCCCAGGACGAGGAGGAGCCTGCCGAGTTCGGGCCAGGGGTTCATGGGGTGGTCCTACCCCGGGCCGGAGACGCGGGCAAGGGGCCGGCTAGCCGCTGTCGCCGAGGATGCGGGCCGGGGACTGGTCGTTGGCCGCGGCGGGCGGCTCCAGGGGAAGAGTCACGGAGAGGGTCGCGGCGGCCGGGCCCTGCTCGAAGGAGAGCACCCCGCCCAGGCTGCCCAGGAGCCTCCGGCTCACCGCCAGGTTGAACTGGCCGTCCTCCGCGCCGAAGGGCAGGAACAGGCGGTCCGTGTCGCGGATGGCGAAGGCCGGGGGCTCGATGCGGAACTCGATCTCCAGGCCCTGGGCCCGGCCCGTGGTGCCCACCCCGATGACCCCGCGCTCGGCGCACAGGGCCTGGGCGTTTGACAGCAGATTGAGGAAGGCCTGGAGGAGCACGTCGGGGTCCGTGCGCACGGACGGCGCGGCGGGGTCCAGGCTGAGCAGGCACTCCAGCGAACGCCTGGCCAGGTTGCCCGCCGCCAGCTTGGCGCAGAAGGTGAGCAGCGCGTTCACGTCGCAGGGCTCGAGCCGGGCCGCGGCCGGCTGCAGGGAGACGTTGACCCGCGCCAGGAGCCCTTCCAGGCGCTGCGCCTCCTCCAGAATGATCCCCGCCTCGGTCAGCTCCGGCTGCTTGCGGTGCAGGAGCCGGGCGAATCCGGCCAGGCTGGTGAGCGGGTTGCGGAACTCGTGCGCGATCTCCGCGGCCAGGGCGCCCAGGATGTTGGACCGCTCCTGCTGGAGGAGCAGCTTGTCCAGGAAGTTGTGCTCGGTGATGTCCTGGATGATCCCCTCGACCCGGGCCAGGCCGCCCTCGGGCCGTTCCCCTGGCCGGCCCTCGGGCCGCGGCATGGACAGGGCGCGCAGATGCACCGGGTAGCCCTTGCTGTGGGTGAAGCGGAACTCCGCGGCAAAGGGCAGCCGCCCCTCCTCGAAGCAGGCCCGGAACACCTCCCGCACCGCGTCCCGGTCCCCGTGGTGCAGCCGGCTCCAGAACCAGTCCGGATCGGCCAGGGGCAACTCCGGGGCGAAGCCCAGGACCCGGCGGCAGGCCTCGCTGACGAACTCCAGGCGATAGTCCGCGGCCATGACGAAGATCACCACCGGCAGGTTGCGGATGAGGCCCGAATACCGCGCCTCGGATTCCTGCAGCTCTGCGGTGCGCTGCTCCACCCGCAGCTCAAGCTCGTCGTGCGCCTGGCGCAGGGCCTGCTCCGCCCGCTTGCGCGCGGTGATGCGGATGCCCATGACCAGGACCTTCAGGCTGCCGTCCACGTCGGTCATGGGGTGGCAGTAGAGGTGGAAGGTCTCGCCCGACTTGTCGGTCCATTCGGACTCCGCGGGCTTCTGGGTGACGAAGACCTCCAGGGCCGGGCAGTCGGAGCAGGCCCCGGCGCAACCGCTCAGGACATCGTGACAGAGACGGCCCTTGGGGCTGCCGAAGATGCGCCGGAAGGCGCGGTTGGCGTAGGGGATGCCCTTGTCCTCGGCCAGGATGAATACGAAGCCGGGCAGGGACTCCATGAGGAAGATGTGCCGCTGCATCTCCCGGCGCAGGCTCTCCTCGGCCCGGCGGGAGGCGGTCACGTCGCGGCTGCCGACCGCCAGGCGGGCCACGCCCTCCCCGGCCCCGGCCAGGGGGGAGAAGGTGTGGGCCAAAATTCGTCCCGCCTGCTCGTCCTCGCAGGCGACGCGCCGGCCGGTTCCCATGGCCTCGGACGCCCGCTCCCGGCGCACCGCGGCCTGGTCCGGCGGAACCAGTGAGAAGAAGTCCCGGCCGAGCACCGGCCCGCCCCCGTCCTTGCCGTGCAGGGCCTCGGCCGCACGGTTGGCGAGCAGCACCCGGCCCCCGGCGTCCAGGACCACCAGGGCCTCGTCCAGGGCGTCGAGCAGCGCGCGCAGGGCCGGGTCCGGCCCGGCGGGCGGCGGCAGCGGGAAAGCATTGTCCATGGCCGCGGCGTCCGGAAGAGGGTTGTCGACCTCTCCCTTGTGCCCACATTCGGGCGGCGTGTCCAGATGCCGCGAAAGAAAGGCGGGAAGGCGCTACGACATGTTCACCGGGTCCGGGTCCCGCCCCGCCCGCAGGCCGCCGGGTGCGGCCGGGGCGCCGCGCGGCGCGGGCAGGGGCGCGGATGACCGAACAGGGAGCCGGTCATTCTCACCCCTTCCGGCGCAACACAAAGAACTCATAGGCGTAGCAGTCCGAGTGCCTGCGGTGCAGTGCGGGCTCCTGCGCGAGCATGTCCAGCACCGCGAGCGCCTCTCCGTCGGCCGCGTATTTGCCGCGGAGCTCCGCGATGCGGATGTCCATCGGCGTGTAGAAGTGCTCCCACCAGGCCTCGTCCGGCAAGGTGAAGTGCCCGATCAGCGAAAAGCCGGAACTCCCGATGGCCGCCAGGACGTCAGGAACGCCGCCCATGGCGGGGTAGTCCAGGTCAAAGCTCGCCTTGACCTCGGGCGGCGGGTTCTCCTTGCGCCAGACCGCGTCGGTGAAGGCGAGATAGCCGCCGGGGCGGAGGAGTCCGTGGCAGATCCGCAGGGCGTTCGCGATGCCGACGTTGTAGAGCGCCCCCTCTGACCAGACGAGATCGAAGCTCCCGGGCGGCAGCCCGGGTTCGGCCATGTCGCCGACCACCGCCGAAACGCGATGCGAGAGCCCAAGCTCGGACGCCGCCGCCTTGAGCCGCCCGATGCTCGGGGCGTGGCGGTCCATGGCGACGATGGGGCCCGAGATCAGTTCGGCAAGATGCAGCGTCTGCCCGCCGACCCCGCAGCCCAGGTCGAGCGCCGCCACCGTGGGCGGCAGGTCGCGGCAGAGCGCGAGAGCCCTCGCGGCGCATTCGCGGTTGCCCGGTCCCTGCCTGGGGAGCGACTCGTAGAGTTCGAAGAAGATCGGCCAGAAGCGCGGATGAGAGTCGTCCATCTCATGCCCCCCCGCTGGCGGCAGGCCGCAGCCCGAGGAACACCTGGCGTCCGGCGTCGCCGTACGCACTGTGTTCGAAAGGGGCCGCGAGCGGCTCGAAGCCGGCGGCCGCAATCATCTCCAACCACGCCGCCCTCGGGAACAGGCCCATGACGTGACGGTCGTGCAGGACCTCGACGGCGCCGTTCTCGTCTCGCAGGATATACGCCATGTCGGCCACGTACGTGTCGGCCATCGGGTCCGG
Organism: Thermodesulfobacteriota bacterium; assembly: GCA_040753075.1. Classification (GTDB taxonomy): domain Bacteria; phylum Desulfobacterota; class Desulfovibrionia; order Desulfovibrionales; family Desulfovibrionaceae; genus UBA6814. The sequence goes on along the minus strand of JBFMHA010000023.1, from coordinate 40,428 downwards.
AACCCATCGCCATTCGAGGTAGCGCAGGGCGCGCCCATCCTTCTCGCCGCCCCCGGCGTCGACGCCCGGCTCGAAGGTCTCCGAGACGAAATCCGGCTGGAACAACGCGACCCCGCCGGGGGCGGTGTGCGCGAAGGCCGTGGCGATGGCGCTGGCGAGATCGGTGCGGGTGGTCATGTAACAGACTGCGTCGTGCGCCAGAACGCAATCGAAGCCGCGCCCAAGCCTGATTGACCGCATGTCGCCCTGGATGTGCTCGCACTCCGGATTGAGGCGTCGGCTCAACGCGAGCATGGCCGGCTCCAGGTCGACGAGCGTGCAGTCCAGCGTCGCCTTCAGGTGGGCGGCGTTGTGGCCGCCGCCGCTGCCGAGATCAATCAGGGTCCTAGGCGGCCGCCGACTGTGGGTCTCGAACAGCCGCCGGTACAATGCAGCCTCTTCGGCATAGTCGCCCACCGGCGTAAGCAGGGGATACCAGTCAGCCAGGTCGCGATAGAGCCTGGGGGTCTGGTTGGAAGCCGTTTCTAGCTGCATCTCCTCCACCTTGTTTCAAAAATGCGCAAGGGCGTCCAGGCGGCTCCCGAAGGTCGTGCGCCCTGGCCGGTCCGGACTCCCCCGCAGGCTAGAGCATGTTCACCGGGTCCAGGTCCAGGCCGACCCGGAAGTCGCCCGGCCCGGCCAGGGCGTCGCGCACCGCGGCGTAGACAGCGCGGACGCCGTTCCAGTCCGGAGCCTTGAGCAGGCACTGGTAGCGCCTGCGGCCGCGCAGCATGGGCAGGGGCGCGGGGGACGGGCCCAGGATGCGGACCTGGTGCTCCTTGCCGAGCGGCCCCAGGATCCGGGCCAGGGCCATGACCCGCTCCCGGCCGTCCTCCAGGTCTGCGGGGTGGGAGATGCGCACCAGGCCGAGCCTGGAGAACGGCGGATACTGGAAGCGCCTGCGCTTCTCCAACTCCGCGGCGTAGAACCCCCGGTAGTCGCCGGCCTGCACGAAGCTCCAGCAGTAGTGCCCGGGGTTGCGGGTCTGGATGAGCACCCGCCCCGGCTTGCCGCCCCGACCCGCCCGGCCCGAGACCTGCACCAGGAGCTGGAAGGTACGCTCGGCCGCGCGGTAGTCGGGCAGGTTCAGGCCGATGTCGCCGTCGGCCACAGCCACCAGCGTCACGTCCGGGAAATGGTGCCCCTTGCTGAGCATCTGGGTGCCCACCAGGACCCGGGCCTTGCCCGCGGCGAAGTCCGAGAGGATCTCCTCCATGCGGCCGGGCCGGCGGGTGGAGTCGCGGTCCAGACGCAGCACGCCGGTCCCGGGGGGCAGGGCCGCGGCCAAAGCCTCGGCCACCTGCTCGGTGCCCTGGCCCATGGGCAGGTAGGAGGCGGAGCCGCAGGCCGGGCACACCCGGGGGAAGGGCTCGGCCCGGCCGCAGTAGTGGCACACCAGCCGCTCCCGGGCCTTGTGGAAGGTCAGGCCGATGTCGCAGTCCGGGCACTTGGCCACGGCCTGGCAGCCCCGGCAGTACATGAGCGAGGCGTAGCCCCGCCGGTTGAGCAGGACCACGGCCTGGTCCCCCTGCGCGACCGTCGCGCGCAGCGCCTCCGCGGTCCGCGCCGCGAACGGCCCCAGGTCCGCGGGATGCTCCCGGATGTCCACCAGCTCCACGTCCGGCAGCCGGCTCTCGCCCACCCGGCCGGGCATCTCCACCCGCACCAGGTCGCCCCGGTCCGCGGCGTGGAAGGTCTTGAGGTCCGGGGTGGCCGAGCCCAGCACCAGGAGCGCGCCCGCCTCCCGGGCCCGGAACCAGGCCACCTCCTTGGCCGAATAGGGCAGCCGCTCCTCCTGCTTGAAGGACCCGTCGTGCTCCTCGTCCAGCACGACGAGCCCCAGGTCGCGCAGGGGCAGGAACAGGGCCGAGCGCGCGCCCACCAGCAGCTGCGGCCCCTTGGCCGCGGCCAGGTCGCGGAACGCGGCCTCCCGCCTGGCCGGGGCCTGGTAGCCGTGGAACAGCCGCACCTCCCGGCCCGGGAAGAACTTCCGGGCGGCCCGGGCCAGGTTCACGGCCAGGGCCACCTCCGGGGCCAGGAGCAGCGCCGAGCGGCCCGCAGCCAGGGCCTGCTCCGCCAGCTTGAGATACACCAGGGTCTTGCCCGAGCCCGTGACTCCGAAGAGCAGCCGGGGCCGGGCGCGGTCCCGCTCCAGGGCCGCTGACAGGTCCGCCAGGGCCGCAGCCTGGGCCGGGGTGGGCGCATGGCTCCCGCCCTGCCCCTCCCCGTTCTCGGGCGGCAGGGGCCCCACGGCCGCGTCCTCCTCCCCGCCGTCGTCCGCGGCGGCGAGCCGCACCAGGCCGCGGGTGAGCAGGCTGCGCAGGGGAGTTGCGGCGGACGGCCCCAGGTCGGCCAGGAGCCTGCGGCGCGGGGTGCGGCCGCGGTCGAAGAGGTACTCCAGGATCTCGGTCTGGCGGGCCGCGCCGGGCCGCACGGCCCAGGGCGGGTCCGCGGCCAGGACCAGGGCCTGGGCCTCGCGGCCGGCCTGGGTCTTGGGGGCCGCCGCCATCCTCCCCTCCTCCCAGGCGGCCCACAGCTCGGCCAGCCGCTCCGGCGGCAGGGCGCGCAGGGCGGCCGGGGTGAGGCTGGCCGGAAAGCGGGAGTCGTAGACCCGGAACACCAGCCGGGAGGAGCGCAGACCAGCCGGGAGCAGGGACTCCAGGATGCGGCCGGGCGGCTCCATCTGCCGCCGGGACAGTTCGGCCATGAGGCGCAGGGCGCCCGGGTCCAGGAGCGGCGAAACCTCGGCCGGCCAGAGCAGGTCCTTGAGCTCCACCCCTTCCGGTCCGGCGTCCACCCGGCCCAGGAGCACCCCGATGCGCAGCGACCGCCCCAGCGGCGCCAGCACCCGCAGGCCCGGCCGCAGGGCGGCCGGGTCCATCCAGGAAGGCGCCGTGTAGGTCAGGGCCTCATAGGGCGGCGAAGGTATGGCGACGGACCACATGCTCAGGCTGCTGAAAATATGTTCACGAAGAACCCCGCCGGGCGGCCATCACGAGAATCCCCCGGCGCTGTAGACAAAACCAGGCCCAAACCGGAAGCCCCCCGGCCGGCGTCCGCCGGGCGGGGGGCCTTTCCATTCCAGCGTCGCGCCCTCTAGAGGAGCTTGCAGGACAGGAGCGTCTGCAGCCGCACCACCAGGTCGTAGCGCAGCTCCTCGTCCTGGAGCGCGAAGTAGATGTTGGCCGTGAGGTACTCGGCCCAGTCGCCGGCGTCGAAGCGCTGGCCCCGCAGCTTGACCGCGAGCAGCCCCTTGTTCTCGGCCAGCTTCTGCAGGCCGTCGGTGAGCTGGATCTCGCCGCCCACGCCCGGGGGGATGGTCTCCAGGTGCTCGAAGATCTCCGGGGTGAGCACGTAGCGGCCCACGATGGCCATGCGCGAGGGGGCATCGGCGATCTTGGGCTTCTCCACCACCCCGTGCACCCGGAAGATGCCCGGCGCGAACTCCTCGCCGTCGATGATGCCGTAACGGTTCACCTTGTCCGTGGGCACCTCGACCACGCCCACCACCGGGAGCCGCTCGGCCTGGGCCACGTCCACCAGCTGCTTGATGCCCGGCTCCATGCCGAACATGAGGTCGTCGCCCACCATGACCGCGAACGTGTCGTTCTTGCACACCTCCTTGGCCATGAGCACCGCGTGCCCAAGCCCGAGCTGCTGCTTCTGGCGCACGGTGATGACGTTGACCATCTCGGCCACGGCCCGGACCTCGGCCAGGAGGTCGGTCTTCTTGGCCCGCTCCAGCACGTTCTCCAGGACCAGGTTGTAGTCGAAGTGGTCCTCGATGATCCGCTTCTCGCGGTTGGTGACCAGGACCACGTCGGTGAGGCCGGTGTGCATGGCCTCCTCGACCACGTACTGGATGACCGGCTTCTTGTAGACCGGCAGCATCTCCTTGGGGATGTTCTTGGTGGCCGGCAGGGACCGCGTGCCCCACCCCGCCACCGGAATCACCACCTTGCGTATCTCCATTCTGGGCTCCTTGGCTCCAACGTCGCCACGAGAGTATCATTCCTGACGATTAGCGCAAGTGCGTCTCCAGGACCCCGCACAGTTCCCCGGCCAGCGCGCGGACCTGGGCCTCGTCCTGGCCCTCCACCATGACCCGGGCCACGGACTCGGTGCCGGAATAGCGCAACAGCACCCGCCCCCTGCCGGCCAGCGCCGCCTCGGCCGCACGCACCGCCTCCTGCACCGCCGGGACCTGGTCGAAGGGGATCTTGCGCTCCACGTGCACGTTCTGGAGCACCTGGGGGAAGGGCTCGATGAGGTGGGCCAGTTCGGACAGGGGCTTGCCCCGCTCCTGCATGATGCGCAGAAGCTGCAGCGCGGCCAGGATGCCGTCGCCGGTGGTGGAGTGGCGCATGAAGATGAGATGGCCGGACTGCTCGCCGCCCAGCACCGCCCCGGTCTTGCGCATGGCCTCCACCACGTAGCGGTCGCCCACCGGGGTGCGGATGAGCCGGCCCCCGGCCTCGCGCATGAACACCTCCAGGGCCATGTTGCTCATGACCGTGGCCACCAGGGTCCGGTCCGCCAGCTCCCCGCGCTCCAGCATGTCCTTGGCGCACAGGGCCATGATCTGGTCCCCGTCCAGGATGCGGCCGGTCTCGTCGGTGACGATGAGCCGGTCGCCGTCCCCGTCCAGGGCGATGCCGATGTCGCAGCGCTCGCTCCTGACCAGGTCGGCCACCATCTCCGGGTACAGGGAGCCGCACTTGGCGTTGATGTTCACCCCGTCCGGGTCCACGCCCATGCGCTTCACCTTGGCCCCCAGCTCCTCGAAGATGGTGGGGGCCACCCGGTAGGTGGCGCCGTTGGCGCAGTCCAGGGCGATGCGCACCCCGTCCAGGGAGAGGTGGCCGGGGAAGGTGTGCTTGAGGGACACGATGTAGCGGCCCGAGCTGTCGCCGATGCGGAAGGCCTTGCCCACCAGCTCCGGGTAGGGATAGTCCCACTCCGCCGACGGGTCCAGGACCATCTCGGAAATGGCGTCCTCCACCGCGTCCGGGAGCTTGAACCCCTGGGAGTCGAAGAACTTGATGCCGTTGTCCAGGAAGGGGTTGTGCGACGCGGAGATGACCACCCCCAGGTCGCAGCGCATGTTGCGGGTCAGGAAGGAGATGGCCGGGGTGGGCAGGGGCCCCACCAGGTACACGTCCATGCCCGCGGCGCAGAAGCCCGAGGTCAGCGCGGTCTCGAAGATGTAGCCCGAGATGCGGGTGTCCTTGCCGATGAGCACCCGGTGCCGCTTCTTGCCGTTGCGGAAATGCTGCCCCGCGGCCAGGCCCAGGCGCAGGGCCAGCTCCGGGAGCATGGGGAAGAGGTTCACCTGGCCGCGCAGGCCGTCGGTGCCGAAGATGCGTTTCGCCATGGGTCGTCCGTTTCCTCACTTCCTGTGGTTATCCACCGAAATCTCCACCTCGTCCGGGACCGCCTTGTGCAGGGTCACGTCCGGGGGGAGCCGCAGGCGGTAGGCCGCCACGCGGCGGCCGGCGGTGGCGTTGTGTTCCAGGACCACGTAGGCCGAGAACCGTTCCTTGAAGTCCGGCTCGCGCAGCAGCGTCACCGGAGCCTCCACGTAGATCTGCACCGTGGACGGCCGCACCGAGGCCCCGGCCAGGGCCGGGGGCAGGACCTCCACCGGCAGCCGGACCCAGACGTCCCTGGTCTTGAGTCCGAACTGAAGCTCCACCCGGACCTTGGCCGGGTCGGCCCGCACCTCTGCGGGCAGGGACAGGGCCGCGTCGGCCCCCACGGCGCGGGGCTCGGTGGAGTTGACCGACACCGCCAGGGTCTGCACCCGCTCCAGCCGGTCCAGCACCTGGGCCGGGCCGCGCAGATCCACCTCGGCCGGCGCGGCCGCGGCGCTCAACAGGCGGTAGTCGTCGCCGATGCGGCCCTTCCACACCGGGTCCACGGGCACGGTCTTGCGGGCGAGCCGGTCGATGACCAGGGTCATGCGCTGGGGGGAGAGCTCCACCACCTCCAGCGACTTGGGGACCTTGATCTGGTCGGTCTCGAAGGGCGCCACCATCTCCCCGGCCGCGGCCCGGGACATGTCCACGGTGTAGGCCAGGCCCTTGGGGTCCAGGCCGCGGATGATGCTCTTGGGGCCGCGCACCCGCACCTTGAGGCTGGACTCCAGCCCCTCGCGCACGAAGAGGTCCTCGGGAGTGGCCACCAGCTCCACCGGGACCTCCACCCAGGTCTCCACCTTCTCCCGGCCGGTGACCAGATACCAGCACAGGAGCGCCAGCACCACGGCCAGGACCCGGTATTGCCAGTTGACGAACATCAGCGCTCCCAGATCCGCTTGAGCACCCGCTTGAGGCGAACCTCGTCCAGGGCGGCGGTGAGCCGGCCGGCCACCGCCGCGGAGATCTCGCCCCGCTCCTCGGACACCACCACGGCCAGGGCGTCGGTGTCCTCGGTGACTCCCACCGCGGCCCGGTGGCGGGTGCCGTACTTGGACTTGCCCCGGAGGCCCGCGGCCAGGGGCAGGATGCAGGCCGCGGCCAGGATGCGGCCGCCCCGGATGATGACCGCGCCGTCGTGCAGCGGGTTGTCCGGGAAGAAGACCGACATGAGGAGGTCGCGGCTGATGCGGGCGTCCATGGGCACCCCGCGGTCGGTGAGGTCGCCCAGGGGCACGTTCTTCTCGATGACCACCAGCCCGCCGATGCGCTTCTCGGCCATGGAGACCAGGGCGGCCACGATCTGGTTCACATCCTCGTCGTCGATCTTTCTCCGCCGCCACAGGCTGCCCGCGCCCACCTGGGCCAGGGCCTTGCGGATGTCCTGCTGGAACAGGATGATGACCACCAGGAAGAAGGAGCCCAGGAAGTTCTGCAGCAGCCAGTGCAGGGTGGTGAGTCCGAACTCGCCCGAGGCGAAGAACACCGCGATGATGAGCACCAGGCCCCAGATCACCGACACCGCCCGGGTGCCCTGCACCAGGAGGATGATGCGGTAGAACACGAAGGCCACCAGGACGATGTCCAGGACCTCCCGCCAGGTGATGTCCACGGCCGCGAAGTCCATCACGCCTCCGTCGCCTCGGGCGGCAGGGGCTCCTCCGGGTCCAGGGCCAGGGCCAGGCGCAGGGCGGCCTTGGCCTGGGCCACCTCGTGCACCCGGTGCACCGACGCGCCGCGCAGGGCGGCCAGGGCCGTGGCCGTGCGGGTGGCCTCGCCCCGCCGGTCCACGGGCAGACCCAGAAGCGCGCCCCACAGGGACTTGTTGGACAGGCCCAGGTACAGGGGACGGCCCAGGTACAGGAACTCGGGCAGGCGGCGCAGGATCTCCAGGTTGTGGGCCAGGGTCTTGCCGAAGCCGATGCCCGGGTCCAGCACCACCCGGTCCTCGGGCAGCCCGGCCCGGACCAGGGCGGAAAGCCGCTCCTCGAAGAACGCCGCGATCTCGGCCACCACGTCGCCGTAGCGAGGGGCGGCCTGCATGGTGCGGGGAGTCCCCTGACGGTGCATGAGCACGTAGCCCGGCCGGCGCCCGGCCACCACGTCCAGGAGGCCGGGATCGGAGCGGCAGGCGGACACGTCGTTCACGATGGCCGCGCCCGCGGCCAGGGCCTTCTCCGCCACCGCGGCCTTGGAGGTGTCCACCGACACCACGGCGGACGCGCCCTGGGGGCCGGCCAGGCGGGAGGCGGTCTCCACCACCGGCAGCACCCGGGCCAGCTCCTCCGCGGCCGGGACCTCGGCCGCGCCGGGCCGGGTGGACTCGCCGCCCACGTCCAGGATGTCCGCGCCCTCGTCCAGGAGCCTGCGGGCGTGGCTGAGCGCGTGCCGGGGATCCAGGTGGCGGCCGCCGTCGGAAAAGGAGTCCGGGGTCACGTTGACGATGCCGGCGACGAAAAAGGGGGCAGGCCCAAGGACCCGCCCCCCGGCCACTGTCCAGGACACGCGGCGCACCCGCCTACCTCTCGTCGTCCCCGGGCCCCTTGCCGGGGCCGGACTCCCGGCCCCGGCCCTTGTCCTCGGGCTCCAGGGTGAAGTCCTCGGCCTCCACGCGGCGCACCTGGGCGCGCCGCTGCGGGGTCTGGCCGCGATGGTTGTTCAGGTCCACGGGCGGCAGGGTCTCGCCGGCCAAGAGCTTGGCGATGTCCTCGCCGGAGATGGTCTCCCGCTCCAGGAGCGCGTCGGCGACGGCGTGCAGGCGGTCCAGGTTCTCCTTGAGGAGGGCCATGGTCCGCTCGTAGGCCTCGTCGATGATGCGCTTGATCTCGCCGTCGATGAGCCGGGCGGTGTCCTCGGAGAAGTCCTTGTGGGTCACCAGCTCCCGGCCCAGGAACACGGAGTCGTCCCGGGCCGCCAGGGCCTGGGGCCCCAGGGCCTCGCTCATGCCCCACTTGGTGACCATCTTGCGGGCCATGTCCGTGGCCCGCTCGATGTCGTTGCCCGAGCCGGTGGTGCGCTGGTCGAGCACCAGCTCCTCCGCGGCCCGGCCGCCCATGAGCACCGACAGGGCCTTCTCCAGGTAGGCGCGGGAATAGGTGTGGCGGTCGTCGGTGGGCAGCTGCATGGTCACGCCCAGGGCCCGGCCGCGGGGGATGATGGTCACCTTGTGGATGGGGTCGGTGCCGGGCAGCTTGGCCGCCACCAGGGCGTGCCCCGCCTCGTGGTAGGCGGTGGTGCGGCGCTCCTCCTCGGAGAGCACCAGGCTGCGCCGCTCCTTGCCCATGAGCACCTTGTCCTTGGCGTAGTCGAAGTCCTCCATGGCCAACTGGTCCTTGCCCAGCTTGGCGGCCTGGAGCGCGGCCTCGTTCACCAGGTTCTCCAGGTCCGCGCCGGAGAAGCCCGGGGTGCCGCGGGCGATGACCCCCAGGTCCACGTCCGGACCCAGGGGGGTGCGCCGGCAGTGCACCTCCAGGATGCGGTGCCGCCCCTTCAGGTCCGGGGCCGGGACCACCACCTGGCGGTCGAAGCGGCCGGGCCGCAGCAGCGCCGGGTCCAGCACGTCGGGCCGGTTGGTGGCCGCGATGAGGATGACGCCCTCGTTGGACTCGAAGCCGTCCATCTCCACCAGGAGCTGGTTCAGGGTCTGCTCCCGCTCGTCGTGGCCGCCGCCCAGGCCCGCGCCGCGCTGCCGGCCCACGGCGTCGATCTCGTCGATGAAGATGAGGCAGGGGGCGTTCTTCTTGCCCTGGGTGAACAGGTCACGCACCCGGGCCGCGCCCACGCCCACGAACATCTCCACGAAGTCCGAGCCGGAGATGGAGAAGAAGGGCACCCCGGCCTCGCCGGCCACGGCCCGGGCCAGGAGCGTCTTGCCCGTGCCCGGAGGGCCCACCAGGAGCACGCCCTTGGGGATGCGGCCGCCCAGGCGGGTGAACCGCTTGGGGTCCGAGAGGAAATCCACCACCTCGGACAGCTCCTCCTTGGCCTCGTCCACCCCGGCCACGTCGGCGAAGGTGACGCGGGTCTGCTCCTGGGTGATGAGCTTGGCCCGGGAGCGGCCGAAGCTCATGGCCCGCCCTCCCCCGGACTGCATCTGGCGCATGAAGAAGATCCACACGCCGATGAGCAGGAGCATGGGGAACCAGGACACCAGCAGGGTCATGTACCAGGGCGAGTCGTCCGTCGGCTCGGCCGTGACCTGGACCTTCTTGTCCACCAGCCGCTGCACCAGGCCCGGATCCTCGGGCGCGAAGGACGAGAAGCGCTGGTTGTCGGCCATGGTCCCGGTGATGCGCTGGCCCTGGATGCGGACCTCGGTGATCTCGCCCCGGTCCACGTACTCCAGGAACTGGCTGTAGGACAGCTTGTGCTGCGGCGGGGGCTGCTGGTTGAACAGGTTGAACAGGACGACCATGACCAGGGAGATGGCCGCCCACAGGAAGAGATTCTTGGCGAAAGAATTCAAGGCATGGCTCCCGTGCGGCGCTCGAGGCCGCGTTTGGTTCCTCTATAAATCCCCGGAAGGCCGGGGGCAAGGTTTCCCGGGCGAATCCCGAAAAAACCGGATACGCTCAAAAAAGCGTGCCCTGCCGAGGGCCGGCCGCGGCGGAGGCCTCCGCCAGCCAGGCGGCCAGCTCGGCCAGCTGGGCGGCCACCGCATCCGGGCCGGTGCCGCCCGGGGTCTTGCGCCGGGCCACGGCCTGGCCGAAGTCCAGGGCCGCGAACACGTCCTCGCCGATGCGCTCGGAGAACTGCCGCAGCTCATCCAGGGTGAGCTGCTCCAGCCCCTTGCCCGCCTTCTCGGCATGGGCCACGGCCGCGCCGGTCACGTGGTGCGCCTCGCGGAAGGCCACGCCCCGGCGCACCAGGTAGTCGGCCAGCTCGGTGGCGTTGACGAAGCCCCGGGCCAGGGCCGCCCGCATGCGCTCCGGGTCGAAGGCGAGGGCGTCCAGCATGTCGGCCATGATGGACAGGGAGGCGCGCACCGTGACGTCGGCGTCCAGGAAGGGCTCCTTGTCCTCCTGCAGGTCCCGGTTGTAGGTCAGGGGCAGGCCCTTCATCACCGTGAGCAGGGAGACGAGCGCGCCGTAGACCCGGCCGGTCTTGCCGCGCATGATCTCGGCCACGTCCGGGTTCTTCTTCTGGGGCATGATGGAGGAGCCCGTGGAGAAGGCGTCGGGCAGGCGCACGAACCCGAAGGCCGGGTTGGCCCAGATGATGATCTCCTCGCACAGCCGGGAGAGGTGCATCATGACGAGCGAGGCGCAGAACAGGGCCTCGCACGCGAAGTCCCGGTCCGACACCGCGTCCATGCTGTTGCCGAACACCGCCGGCAGGCCCAGGTCCCGGGCCACGGCCGCGGGGTCCAGGTCGTGGGTGGTGCCGGCCAGGGCCGCGGCGCCCAGGGGCGAGACCTCCGCCCGCTTGCGGCAGTCCGCCACCCTCCCGGCGTCGCGGCGCAGCATCCAGGCGTAGGCCAGGAGGTGCTGGGCCAGGCTCACCGGCTGGGCGGGCTGCAGGTGGGTGCAGCCGGGCAGGAGCGTCTCGCGGTGCTCGGCGGCCCGGTCCAGGATGACCTTGACCAGCCGGCGCAGGAGCCCGTCCCACTCGGCCAGCCGCCGGGACACGTGCAGCCGGAAGTCCAGGGCCACCTGGTCGTTGCGGGAGCGCCCGGTGTGCAGCTTGCCGCCCACCGGGCCGACGAGCTCGGTGAGCCGGGACTCCACGTTCATGTGGACGTCCTCCAGCGAGCGGTCCCAGGCGAAGGTCCCGTCCTCGATCTCCCGGCGCACGGCCAGCAGGCCGTCCGCCAGACGCTCGGCCTCGTCCTGGGTGATGACGCCCCGGGCCGCCAGCATCCGGGCGTGGGCCACGGAGCCGGCGATGTCCTCGGCCCACAGGGCCTTGTCCACGTCCAGGGAGCAGGTGTACTCCTCGGTGGAGGCCGCGGTCCGGCCGCCGAACCGCCCGCCCCAGGGCTTCCTGCCTTCGGCCATGCCTACCCCCGGTCCTTGTAGCCGCGGATGCGCAGGCCGGCCAGGCGGATGAAGCCGGTGGCGTCGGCCTGGTTGTAGACCTGGTCCTTCTCGAAGGTGGCCAGGTCCATGCGGTACAGGGAGTTGGGCGAGGTGCGGGACAGGGGCCAGACCCCGCCCTTGTAGAGCTTGAGCGTCACCGAGCCGGTGAGGGTGGCGGCGGCCTTGTCCATGAGGGCCTGCAGGCACTCCCGCTCCGGGCTGTACCAGTAGCCGTAGTAGACCATCTCGGAGTAGCGGGGGACCAGGGAGTCGCGCAGGTGCAGCACCTCGCGGTCCATGGTCAGGCCCTCCAGGTCGCGGCGCGCGGCCTGGATGATGGCGCCGCCCGGGGTCTCGTACACCCCGCGCGACTTCATGCCCACGAAGCGGTTCTCCACCATGTCCAGCCGGCCCACCCCGTGCCTGCCGCCCAGGCGGTTCAGGGCCTGGATGAGCAGGTGCGGCTTCATCTTCTTGCCGTTCACCGCCACCGGGTCGCCGTTCCTGAAGTCCAGGGTCACGGTCTCGGGCTCGTCCGGCGCGTCCTCGGGCCGCACGGCCAGGAGGTAGGTGCCGCCCTCGGCGGCGAGGCCCGGATCCTCCAGCTCGTTGCCCTCGAAGGAGAGGTGCAGGAGGTTGCGGTCGCAGGAATAGCCCTTGCCCCCGGCCTTGGTCACCGGGATGCCGTTCTTCTTGGCGAACTTCTCCAGGTCGGAGCGGGAGGCGAAGTCCCACTCCCGCCAGGGGGCGATGGTCCTGAGGTCCGGGGCCAGGGCCATGGTGGTCAGCTCGAAGCGGACCTGGTCGTTGCCCTTGCCCGTGGCGCCGTGGGCCACGGCCTGGGCGCCCTCGGCCCGGGCCACCTCCACCAGCTTCTTGGCGATGAGGGGCCGGGCGATGGAGGTGCCGAGCAGGTAGCGGCCCTCGTAGAGGGCCGCGGCGCGCAGCATGGGGAACACGAAGTCCCGGGCGAACTCCTCGCGCACGTCGGCGATGTAGGCCTTGACCGCGCCGGTGTTCTTGGCCTTGTCCTCCAGGCCGTCCAGCTCCTCCTCCTGGCCCAGGTCGCAGGTCAGGGTGACCACGTCGCACTGGTAGGTCTGCTTGATCCACTTGAGGATCACCGAGGTGTCCAGGCCGCCGGAATAGGCCAGCACCACCTTCTTGATTTTCTGCTGCTTCTTCATGAAGTCCAGCTCCCTTAGGTGAACAGCCATTCCAGGATGGCCTTTTGCATGTGCAGCCGGTTCTCGGCCTGGTCCCAGACGATGGAGCGCGGGCCGTCCATGACCTCCTGGCTCACCTCCTCCCCGCGGTGGGCGGGCAGGCAGTGCATGAAGCGCGCGCCGCGGTCGGCCGCAGCCATGAGGTCGTCGTTGACCTGGTAGGCGGCGAAGATGCGGGCGCGGTCCACGGCCTCGCCCTCCTGGCCCATGGAGGCCCACACGTCGGTGTGCACGAAGTGCGCGCCGTCCACGGCCTCCTCCGGGTCGCGGGTGAGGAGCAGCCTCGCCCCGGCCTCGCGGCACACGGCCACCAGGTTGGGGTCCGGATCGTAGCCCTCCGGGGTGGCCAGGCGCAGCTCGAAGGGGAAGAGCGCCGCGGCCTCCATGAGGCTCTGGGCCATGTTGTTGCCGTCGCCCACCCAGGCCACCCGCACGTTCTCCAGGTCCGGCCGGACCTCGGCCATGGTGAGCACGTCGCTCATGACCTGGCAGGGGTGGTGGTCGTCGGACAGGGCGTTGACCACCGGAATGTCGGAGTAATAGGCCAGTTCATCCAGCTTGGTCTGGCCGAAGGTGCGCACGATCATGCAGTCCACGTAGCGGGACAGCACCCGGGCGGTGTCGCACAGGGGCTCGGAGCGGCCGAGCTGGGACTCGCGGGTGGTCATGAAGATGACGGATCCGGCCAGGTCGCGCACCGCCACCTCGAAGGAGACCCGGGTGCGGGTGGACGCCTTTTCGAAGAGCATGATGGCCGACTTGCCGGCCATGCACTCGCCCCGGAACCGGGCGCGCTTCATCTCCACGGCCCTGGCCAGCAGCCCGTGGGCGCTGGCGCGGTCCAGGTCCAGGATACGCAGGAAATGCTTGGTCATGGACTCCTCGCACGGGAAAATGCCGCCGGCCCAGGGCGCGGCGGAGAAAAGTGCATTTCTAATCGCCCGGGGAAGGGTTGTAAAGGGCCGGACCGGCGGGAGGCTCAGCCCTGCCGGCCCGCAGCCGGGTCGGCAGCCGGGTCGGCGGACAGGGCGGCGTCCAGGAGCGCGTCCATGGCCTCGCCGTGGGGATAGCCGGCCAGGTGGAGGAGGCCGTGGCCCAGCAGGCGGTCGAAGTGGGCCGCGGGGTCCTGGCCGTAGAGCCGGGCCTCGCGCAGGCAGGTCTCGGCGCTGACCACCACCTCGCCCAGGTATTCGCCCGCCCCCTCTCCGGCCTCGAAGGAGAGCACGTTGGTGGGGCCGGGCAGGCCCAGGAAGTCGGCGTTGAGGCGGGCCATCTCCCGGTCGCCCACCAGGGTGGCCTCCACGCAGCGGTCGGAGAGGCCCAGGGAGGCCATGAGCCGGGCCGCGCGCCGGGCCAGGTCCTCGCGGCAGGCGGGCAGGCCGGGATGGGGCCGGCAGCGCACCGCGGCCATGACCAGGCCGCGCGGGCAGGGCCTCCCGGCCGGCGCGCTCATCCCTCGCCCCGGCTGCGGGGGAAGGTGAGCACCTGGCCCCGGTCCGCCTGCCGGGCCCCGGCCTCGGCCGCCGCCTGGGCCTGGGCGCCGTCCTCGCCCCCGGGCCGGGCCGGCTTGGCCTTGTCCGACTTGCCGCCGGGGTATTCGATGCGCTGGTGGAAGATGCCGGTGAGGATGCGCAGGAAGGCTTCGGACAGGAGATGCAGGTCCTTGAGGGTCAGTTCGGACTCGTCCAACTGGCCGTCGGCGAAGATCTTCTTCACGATGGTCTCGATGTGCCCCTTGAGCCGGCTGGGGGAGGGCTCCACCAGCACCCGGGACGAGGCCTCGATGGCGTCGGCGATGAGCAGCAGGCCCGCCTCCTTGGTCTGGGGCTTGGGCCCGGGGTAGCGGTACTCCGCCTCGCGGGGAGGCTCCTCGCCCTTGGCCCGGGCCTGCTCCTCGGCCTTGTGGAAGAAGTAGGAGATGAGCGTGGCGCCGTGGTGCTGTCCGATGAGGTCCTCGATCTCCCGGCCCAGCTTGTGCTCCCGGGCCAGCTCCACCCCCTTCTTCACGTGGGAGATGAGGATCAGCGCGCTCATGGAGGGCGCGAGCTTGTCGTGCTTGTTCTCCCGCCCGCCCTGGTTCTCGATGAAGTACTGCGGGTTCCTGAGCTTGCCGATGTCGTGGTACAGGGCCGCCACCCGCGCCAGGAGATGGTTGGCCCCGATGGCCCGGGCTCCGGCCTCCACCATGTTGGAGAGGATGAGGGAGTGGTGGTAGGTCCCCGGCGCGGCCACCATGAGCTGCTGCAGGAGCGGCTGCTCCAGGCTCATGAGCTCCATGAGCTTGAAGCGCGAGGTGTAGCCGAAGAGCAGCTCCACGATGGGAGACAGGGCCAGCACCACGAGCAGGGACATGAACGCGCCGGCCAGGGCGTACGCCGCGCCGGCGGCCATGAGCGCCACCCCCTGCACCTGGGTGGCCCCCACCCCGACCCAGGCCAGCACCATGGCCGCGGCCAGGGGGAAGACGGTCTTCATGAGGTCGGTGCGGCTCTGGGCCTGCTTGACCACGTACACGTAGAGCATGGCCGAGATGAAGTGGAAGGCGAACAGCCCCACCCCGCCCCCCAGGAACTGCACCCCGAGCAGGGAGAGGATGAGCCCCGCCGTGACCCCCACCGCGTGGGGGAAGAACAGGCCGACCACCCCGGCGAACCCGGCCAGGGGCAGGCTGAACGGGAACATGTCCTCCACCTTGAGGCCCAGGCCCCGGGACAGGGGGGCCTCCACCTGGGCCAGGAACTTGGCCAGCAGGCCGAAGGTGAGGATCAGCACCGAGAGGAGCGCCACGTCCCGGCCGGACAGGGGCGCGTGCAGCCTGGCCCGGGCCGCCAGGGGCAGGGCCAGGGAGAGCAGGCCGCAGAGCACCAGAAGGGACACGCTGCGGCCGGGCTTGAAGTGCTCGGGGCTGCGGGTCATGAGGGCCTGGAGTTTGAGCTGCTGCTCCTGGGTCACGGCCTCGCCCTCGCGCACGATGATCTCCCCGCGCTTGACCCGGATGTAGGCCGGCTCCACGGTCTGGGCGGCGCGGACCTTGCGCACCTTGGATTCTTCCAGGTTGAGGGAGAGGCTGGGGGTGAGCAGGGGGTTGGTCAGCACGGCGATGGTCCGGCGCACGGGCAGGGGCTTCTTGAGTTCGCCCCGCAGGAAGTCCTCCAGATCGTGGCGCAGGCGCTCCATGTCCTGCACCGCGGCCAGGTCCACCCGCAGGGACTCCAGGCCCGAGGCCAGGTCGCGGACCATGATCCCGTTGGCGAAGGAGCGCAGGGAGGCGGCGTCGGCGGCCACGCCCTGGGCCAGGCGGTCGCGCAGCCAGGGCAGGACCCGGCCCAGCACCATGTTCTGGAACTCCTCCTGCCGCCAGGCCTGGAGGGTGGACGTGGAGACCTCGGTGTTCAGGTCCTCGCCGATGCTCCAGCGGAGCTTCTCCAGGTCGGATCCGGCCGTGTTGGCCTTGGCGAAGACCTGATACACGCCCTCTTCCAGGCGGTTGTAGGCCTCGGGCGAGAGGTCGAAGACCGGGGGCTGGGCCTCCACCACCTGCAGGCGGCGCAGGCGGGTGGCTTCCGAGTCCTCCACCATGAAGTCCACGTCGGCGGTCACGTCCTGTCCGGCCACCTCGCCCTTGAGGAACACCCGGGGCCGGGGGGTCAGGTCCAGCCCGGCCAGGAGCGCCAGGAAGACCAGGACCGCGGCGTAGAGCAGCCAGGCGGGCAGGGGCCACAGGTGGAAGGCCGCGGCGGGAGCCGCCGGCCGGGACGGGCCCTTGGCCGGCTTGCCGCCTTTGGCGGCCGCGGGCTGGGGCTTGGCCTCAGCGCCGCGCAGCAGCCGTTTCACTACGTTCATAGGCCTGCACGATCCGGCCCACCAGCGGGTGGCGGATCACGTCTGCGTCGTTGAAGCGGATGAAGGACACGCCCTCCACCCCGGCCAGGATCTGCTCCGCCTGCACCAGCCCGGATCGGGCGTGGGCGGGGAGGTCGATCTGGGTCACGTCGCCGGTGACCACGGCCTTGGAGCCGAAGCCCAGCCGGGTCAGGAACATCTTCATCTGCTCGGGGGTGGTGTTCTGGGCCTCGTCCAGGATGATGAAGGCCTCGTTCAGGGTGCGGCCGCGCATGAAGGCCAGGGGAGCCACCTCGATGACCCCGGTGGCCAGCATGTCCTGCACCCGGCGGAAGTCCAGCAGGTCGTGCAGGGCGTCGTAAAGCGGCCGCAGATAGGGATTGATCTTCTCGGCCAGGTCTCCGGGCAGGAAGCCCAGCTTCTCCCCGGCCTCCACCGCGGGCCGGGTGAGGATGAGCCGCTGCACCTGGCGCGAGGTCAGGGCCTGCACCGCCATGGCCACCGCCAGGTAGGTCTTGCCCGTGCCCGCCGGACCGATGCCGAAGGTCAGGTCGCTGGTCCGGATGGACTCCAGGTACATGCGCTGGCCCTGGCTCTTGGGCGCCACGGTGCGGCGCGGGGCCACGGCGAAGACCTCCTCGCGGAAGACCTCCTCCAGCCGGGCCCCGGGCTCCCGGGACAGCACGGAAAGAGCCCGCTCCACGTCCTGGGGGAAGACCTTGCGGCCGGCCCGGAGCTGGCCGTAAAGCTGGACCAGGACGCTCTCGGCCACGGACAGCCCGGCGTCGTCCTCGGCAGCCAGGATGACCTTGCTGCCCCGGGACTGCACCGAGATGCCGCACCGCTCGCCGATGCGCTTCAGGTTCTCGCCCTGGGGGCCGAAGAGTTCGTTGGCCAGCCGGCCGTCATCGAACTCCAGGAACCGCTCCAAGAGGCGCGTCTTGACCATGCGGGAACCCCCACTCCCTGCCTTGACCCGCCCACCGTATAGCGCGTTTGTTCGGTCCCGTCCAATCATCATCAACAACCTGAAATAATTAGCTTTCGTCGGACAGCTCCGCTTCCAGGCCGGGGTCGGGGGAAACGCTGATCACCCGCCAGACCTTGTCCACCCGCACCGTCCCCGGAGCCAGGCCCTTGACCTTGCGCACGTGGCGCACCTCGGCCACCATGACCTCCACCCGGGAGTCGGCCGCCCCGGCGCTCTTGTTGGCGCACAGGGCCGCGGCCTGGGCAAGGCTCGACTCGGGCGCCTCCACCCCGGGATGATCGCGGCGCAGCACCACGTGGGCCGAGGGGCCGTGCGCCGCGTGGAGCCACAGATCGTGCCCGGCCACCCGGCCGAGCAGGGCGTGGTTGGCGCGGGCGTTCTTGCCGCGGAGCACGGCCAGGCCGTCGGTGGTGCGGAACCGGGCGAAGGGCTCGGCCTTGGCCGGAGGCGCGGCCTTGGCGCGAGGCCTCTCGCGATCTCCGGCGCGGGGGTCCGGACGCAGAGGCGCGGCCCCGGCGGCCAGCTCCTCCAGGCGGCGGGCCAGCTCCTCCCGCCGCGCGGCAAGGTGGACCAGGCCCCGCCGACCCTTGGCCGCCAGGCGGAAGAAGCGCTCCATGTTCCCGGCCAGGGTGAGCCGCACGTCCAGCTCGACCATCCCCTCTCCGCCCCCGGGCAGGGGCGCGGCCACCCGGGCCAGCCGGGCCGAGGAGCCGTGCGCGCCGAGAACCGCCTTGAGCCGCTCCCCGGACTCGGCCAGGCCGGCCAGGCCGGCCAGGCGCTCGGCGTCGCGGTCCAGGCGCTCCAGGGCCCGGCGCAGGCGCTTGGCCTCGGCCTTGGCCGCCTGGTCCTGGGCGGTTCGCGCCGCGGCCTCCAGATAGGGAAAGAGCATGGCCTGGCCCGCGGCCTCGGCCGCGTCAAGGGCGCAGGCGAAGCGCAGCGGCCGCCGCTCCCCGGCCAGGGCCTCGGGCAGGGGCCAGGCCAGGGCCTCGTTCCCGTAGACATAGAAACATGGACATTTCCCGGCAGCCACCCGGCCCAGAAGCGCCGCGGCTTCGGCTTCCGGAAGGGCGGCCAGGGTGCGGCGCAGGGCCGGGCCGACGTGCGGGCAGTCGCGCCAGACCTCGGCGTCGGCCAGGATGCGGCCAAGATCCGGCCATTCCGGCTCCAGGCCGAAGCCCTCGGGCAGGGCCGGGACCAGGGAGACTCCGGCCCGGAGGTCCAAAAGCAGCACGTCCAGACCGGGAAACTCCGGAGCGGGGGACAGGGTCAGGGCCAGGATGCGGCCGGGCCAGTGGGCCGCCACGGCCAGGATGCGGCGGCCGGAGACGCGCTTGCGCAGCCACATGGTGCGGGCTGCGGGCGGGGACGCGGCCGCGGGCTTGGAGTCGGCCAGGAACAGGGCCGGGGAGCGGCCGCGCCAGCGCAGGAGCAGGTAGCGCCCCCTCCCACCCGGGGCCAGCTCCAGGGCCAGCACGTCCGGGGCCGGGTCATAGGCCTTCATCAAACGCCGGCCCGCGAGTTCGGGAGAGAACTCGCGGGCCAGGCAGCGGAAAAAACCGGCGTCCATAGTCAAGGGGCCGGGACGGTGCGGATCGGGGCTAGTCCCCGCGCATGGATTCCTCTTCTTCCTGCCGGCTCTTGCAGCCGATGCACAGGGTGGTCACCGGCCGGGCCTGGAGCCTGGGCACGCCGATGTCCTCTCCGCACTCCTCGCAGATGCCGTAGGTGCCGTCCTCCAGGCGCTGGATGGCCTCCTGGATTTTTTTGATGAGCTTGCGCTCCCGGTCGCGCAGGCGCAGGGTGAAGGAACGGTCGGACTCGGCTGTGGCCCGGTCCGCGGGGTCGGCGTAGACCTCGCGGGTGTCGGTCATGTCCTCCAGGGTCTCCTCGCCCTTGCGGAGGATGTCGTCCAGCATTCCGTTGAGCAGCTGGCGGAACATCTCAAGGTCTTTGGGATCCATCGGGTCCTCCGGATGGGCCGGAACTCATGGGAATCATCCCGGCCAAGATAAAGCAGGGTCCTTACCCCATATAACACTGAAAAGTAAAGCCCTGCGGCGGCCTGTCAAGAACCGCCCGGCGGGCGCAGCCGCCTGCAGCCGCCCGCCTCCCCGACGGCTCGCCCCATCCCGAGCGAGCGCCGGACGCTCCCAGGGGGCCAGCCCCGAGGAATCACTCCGCGCCCGCCGCCGCCGCCCCCCACGGACCGGACTGCCTTCCCGGGGCTGAAGGCCGGCAGGTCTTGCCCAACCGGGCGACGCTGCGCTACTTCTCCTTCCGGCAACCCGAGGCGGCCGGACCAAGACCGCCGGACCACAGCGAGACTCCCTTCACCCATGAAGACGCACGCTACCGCCCCCGGCCAGGACGATATCCTGGCCGCCCTGCTCGGCCAGGCCCTGGCCCGACCCGACTCCCGGGTGTCCGAGGTCCGGCTGGGCGCCCACCTGGCCGTGGTGCGGGCCGGCGAGGCCCTGGGCCTGGCCTCGCGCAGCGGCGGCCACGACGGACCGGCCCCGATCCCGCCTGCGGACCGCCCCGCCACCCTGCACGCCCTGGCCCGGCTCCTGGCCGAAGATCCGGAGCCCTTCCCCCAGGCCCGCGCCCTGGCCCTGGCCGCGGTGAACGCCCTGCTCCCCCCGCCGGCCGAGGCCGCGCCGGCCCAGGGCCAGGACCTGCTGCTGGCCCTGGGCCGCGGCAAGCGCGCCGCGGTGGTGGGGCACTTCCCCTTCGTGGAGCGGATGGCCGGGGAGTTCTCCTCCCTGGACGTGCTGGAGATGTCCCCCCGCCCGGGCGACCTGCCCGCGGCCGCGGCCAGGGAGGTACTGCCCCGGGCGGACCTGGCCGCCATCACCGCGACCACCCTGCTCAACGGCACCCTGGCCGGGCTCCTCGCCCTGCTGCGGCCCGGGACCGAGGCCATCCTGCTCGGCCCGAGCACGCCCTTCGCGTCCGCGCTGTTCCGGTTCGGGGTCACGGTCCTGGCCGGGTGCGCCGCGGCGGACCCGGCCGCGGTGCTGGAGGGCGTGGCCCGGGGCCTGCCGTTCAAGGCCCTGCCCGGGGTGCGGCGCCTGGCCTGGCGGCGGCCGGGCGGATGAGTTTCGACACCCCCAAAAGTTGCGCTTGACACCTCCCGCGCCGGAGGATTAAGAGTGCGGCCTCCCGGGCGGGAGTAACTCAGTGGTAGAGTGCAACCTTGCCAAGGTTGAAGTCGCGGGTTCAAATCCCGTCTCCCGCTCCAGAAAGCAAAACACCCGGCTCCGGCCGGGTTTTTTGTTGCCCGCCCCCACTGTATACACATCGTATTGACACACGCCGCGGCCATATTTATATTCCACCCCAAGGAGCATCCCATGAGCGCCACCGCCACCATCAACATCCGCGTCCCGCCGGAACAGCGCGCCATCATTGACCGGGCCGCCAAGGCCCTGGGCAAGAGCCGTTCGGCCTTCATCCTGGAGACCGCCGCCGCCGCGGCCGAGGACGTGCTTCTGAACCAGCGGCATTTCGAACTGGACCCGGAGCAATGGGCGGCCCTGGCGGCGGCCCTGGACGCGCCCCCTCAACCGTCCCTCCTGCTGCGCCGACTCCTGACCAGCCCAGCGCCCTGGGAAGCCGGTGCTTGAACCCCCGGCCCCACTGACCCCGGCCCACGACCTGACGGCCTTTGCCTGCGGCGAACCGATCCTGGATTCCTGGCTCCGCCGTCATGCCCTGCGCAACGAGCGGGCCGGAG
This sequence comes from Thermodesulfobacteriota bacterium, assembly GCA_040753075.1. GTDB lineage: Bacteria > Desulfobacterota > Desulfovibrionia > Desulfovibrionales > Desulfovibrionaceae > UBA6814. The sequence goes on along the minus strand of JBFMHA010000023.1, from coordinate 19,159 downwards.
CCTCGCGGACCTACGTGGTTGCCGAGTCCGGCCGGGTCGCGGGTTATTACGCCCTGGCTGCCGGGAGCATCCGCCAGTCCGCGACGGCCGGCCGCATCCGGCGCAACATGCCCAACCCCGTGCCTGCGATGGTCCTGGGCCGACTGGCCGTGGACCTCGGCTTCCAGGGCCGGGGCCTTGGCCGGGCGCTGCTCCGGGACGCCGTGCTGCGCACCCTCCAGGCCGCCCATATAGCCGGAATCCGCGCACTGCTGGTGCATGCCCTCCACGAACGGGCCGCCCGCTTCTATGCCCGGGCGGGCTTCGCCCCCTCGCCCTGCGACCCGCTTGTGCTCATGGTCCTCCTCCAGGACGCAGCCGCTTCCCTGGCCCCCTGACCCTTGCCTTTTCCCTCCGTTCGCCCTATCAATCCCGAGCGGTTTGCTCGGATTGAAATTTGGCCGCAGGCTAAGCTTGGCGTTGACAGCAGGCCGGCGCTGGACTATACGCCTCTTTCTCCGACGTGGCGGCATAGCCAAGTGGTAAGGCAGAGGTCTGCAAAACCTCCATTCTCCGGTTCAAATCCGGATGCCGCCTCCACGAGCGGGAGTAACTCAGTGGTAGAGTGCAACCTTGCCAAGGTTGAAGTCGCGGGTTCAAATCCCGTCTCCCGCTCCAGTTGATTGAACAAGCCGGCCCTCGAGGCCGGCTTTTTCGTTCACGGCCAGACAACGGAGAAACCCATGCCCGCACAAAGACACCCGGCGCCGGCCCTGGAAGCCCCCTACGACGAACTGCTGGACTGGGCCCGCGCGGCCTACGGAGTGCGCTTCGACCCCCTGTGCATCGACGACGTGCGCCTGGAGGTCCTCCAGATTGCGGACATGGAGGCCCATGTTGAGCACCTGGCCGCCGCGGCCACGGGCTCGGGCGTGGAGTTGCCCCTGTGGTCCCGGGTCTGGCCCGCGTCGCTCCTGACCAGCCACTTCCTGCGCCGCCTGCCCCCGCTCCCCGGCCGCCCCGTGCTGGAGATCGGCGCGGGCGTGGGGGTGTGCGGCCTGTTCGCCGCGGCCTTCGGGCACGAGACCCTCATCACCGACGTAAACCTCGACGCCCTGCGCTTCGCCCGCATCAACGCGCTGCACAACGGCCTGGGAGACCGCGCCACGGTGGCCCGGGCCAACTTCGCCGGCGACGTCCTGCCCCGGCGCTTCACCCGCATCGTGGGATCGGAGATCCTGTACCTGGAGCCCCTGTTCGCCCCGCTCCTGGCGTTCCTCAAGACCCATCTTGCGGCCCAGCCCGATGCCGAGGCCATCCTCTCCTGCAACTACGTGCGCGACCACCAGTCCTTCCTTGGCCTGGCGGCCCGGGACTTCGCCGTGTCCACCGCCACCATCGGCTGCAAGAGCTGCGACGCGGACGACGCCCCGCAGCCGCAGCGTCACCTCATCAACATCCATCGTCTCAAGGTGCGCCATGCTTGAACTCAGACCCTGCCCCAAAGGCTATACCGCCGACTCGGACAAGACCCGTCCCCCGGCCGAAACCGTGCGCGCTGTCACCGCGCGCTTCGCGGCCAGCGGCGCGGACATCCTGTCCGAGGTCAAACGGGTGGACACCGGCCGCCTGGGCGTCCCGGTGTTCCTGGCCGTCTGCGGCGAGGACGCCCGCCGGGTCATGCCCACCCGCAAGCAGATGGGCAAGGGCGCCTCGGCCGACCAGGCCCGGGCCTCGGCCCTCATGGAGTTGGCCGAGCGCTACAGCTTCTTCTCCTTCTGGGCCTACGAGGACCGCTTCGCCCGGCTCACCTGGTCCCAGGCCGCAGCCCGCTACGGGGAGGCGCTCATCCCGGTCGATGAGATCATCGCCTCGGTGAACGACGCCGCCAGCCCGGAGCAGGCCCGGGAGATCCTGGACCTGGTGCGCTGGCGCTTCGCCCCGGCCCTGGACATCGCGCAAGGACGGGAGGTGTTCCTCCCCCTGGACTGGTTCAAGAAGCTCAACGAATTCAACGGGTCCAGCGCGGGAAACAGCTCCGAGGAGTCCATCCTGCAGGGCCTGTGCGAGCTGGTGGAGCGCCACGTCTGCGCGGTCATCGACCGGGAGCGCCCCACCCTGCCCACCATCGATCCGGCCAACTGCGCCGACCCGGTGCTCAAGGAGCTTCTGGACGCCTTCGCCCGCAACGGAATCAAGGTCTGGCTCAAGGACTTCACCCTGGGCCTGCCCGCTCCCACCGTGGGGGCCCTGGCGTACGACCCGGCCACCTTCCCGGCCAGGAGCGAGATCGTGTTCACCGCGGGCACGGCCTCCTCGCCGGCCAAGGCCGCCATCCGGGCCCTGACCGAGGTGGCCCAGCTGGCCGGAGACTTCAGCACCGGGGCCAACTACGAGGCCTCGGGCCTGCCCAAGTTCACGGACCCCGCCCAGTTCGCCTGGCTCGCCGCCGGGCCCGAGGTCCCGCTCTCCTCCCTGCCCGGGTTCGAGCGGCCGGACATCCTGGAAGAGTTGAAGCTCTTGGCCACGGGCCTCAAGGCCGCGGGCTTCCCGACCTACAGCGTGGACACCACCCACCCCGGCCTGGGAGTGGCGGCCAACTACAACCTGGCGCCGGGCTTCGCCTTCCGGGAGCGCTCGCCCCGGGCCAGCCTGGGCCTGTTCGCCGGCCGCATCCTGGCCGAGGAGAGCTATCCGGAAGAGGCCCGAAAGGGGCTGGACGTCATCGCCGAAGTCTACCCCGACGCCCCCTACCTGGACTTCTTCGAAGGCCTGGTGGCCCTGCGCGAGGAGGACCTGGACCGGGCCGCGGCCCTGTTCGCGGTCTCGGAAGGGGCGCAGGAGGACGATGAGGACCGCGCCCTGGCCGCCTTCTACCAGGCCTACGCCCTGACCCGGAAGGAGCGCTGGGCCGAGGCCGCCACTCACCTGGACCGGGCCGTGGCCCTGTGCCCCGAGGTCAAGGAATACTTCAACCTGCGCGGCGTGGCGGCCTTCAAGGACAAGAACTACGCGGCCGCGGCCCAGGATTTCAAGGCGGCCCTGGACCTGGACTCGGGATCGGCCATGGACCTGGCCAACCTGGGCCTGTGCTACAAGTTCATGGGCGACGGGCCCAAGGCCCTGCACTGCCTGGGCAACGCCCTGGAGCTTGACCCGTCCCTGGATTTCGCCCGCCGCCACCTGGAGGATATCCTTGGCGGATGACCCCTCCCCGCACCCCTTTTCCCGGAGATGGCATTGACAAGACGCGGGGTTGCCATTTACATCGCAAGAGCACCCAGGGGACGCCCTACGCCTGCAGTCGGCGACTCCATCGGGGTGGGTATCTCTCTTGCGCGGCGCCTGCGCGTCCGCCCTGCGAACAGCAGGATGATTCGTGAAAACGGGCGGCGGCAGCCGCTTGCTTTGCCCGGGAGACCGGGCGGATTTGACACCGGCTCAGGCGACAGTTACATCCGTGGTCAACACCCTTAAGGAGGATGAATCATGGCTACCATTGATTTCAAAGGCAAAGCTTTCGAGATCGACGAGGACGGCTTCCTGCAGAAGTTCGAGGACTGGTGCCCCGAGTGGGTCGATTACGTGAAGGAGTCCGAGGGCATCAAGGAGCTGACCGACGAGCATCAGAAGGTCATCGAGTTCCTCCAGGACTACTACAAGAAGAACGGCATCGCCCCCATGGTCCGCATCCTCTCCAAGGTGACCGGCTTCAAGCTGAAGCACATCTACGAGCTGTTCCCCTCCGGCCCCGGCAAGGGCGCCTGCAAGATGGCCGGCCTGCCCAAGCCCACCGGCTGCGTGTAGTTCCTACCCGCACCCCATTACGAATCAAAAAGGGCGCAGGCTTCGGCCTGCGCCCTTTTTTGCGTCCCCGACGCCGGGACCGCCCTACCCCGGCTCCAGTCCCGCGGCCACGACCCCGCGCAGGTCCTCGGCCGGATCCGCCCCCCGCACCGTGAGGTAGTCGCCGATCATGAGGCCCGAGGCCCCGGAGGAGAGCACGGGGAGCACCTGGGCGCCGAACACCGCCGGCCGCCCCCCGCACACCCGGATGGCGGCCCGGGGCAGGAGGAACCGGGCCAGGGCCAGGATCTTCTGGGCTTCCGAAGGGGCGAGCACCGGCCGGTGCTCCAGGGGAGTGCCCGGGATGGGGTTCAGAAAGTTCACCGGCACGCTGTCCACCTCCAGGGCGCGCAGATCGAGCAGGAGTTCGGCCCGCTGCTCCCAACTCTCGCCCAGTCCGAAGATGCCGCCGGAACAGACGTACAGGCCCAGCTCCTTGGCCGCAGCCACGGCGGCCACGTCCTCGTCGTAGGCATGGGTGGTGCAGATGTTGGGGAAGAAGGAGCGCGCGGTCTCCAGGTTGTGATGGTAGCCGGCCAGGCCCGCCTCCTTGAGCGCCGCGAGCTGTTCCCGGCCCAGGATGCCGGGGGAGGTGTCGGCCTGGAGGCCCAGGAGGGTGATGGCCCGCACCATGTCCAGGAGCAGGGCGAACTCTCCGGGCTCGGGACCGGCGCCGGAGAGCACCACCGAGAAGCGCCGCGCGCCTGCGGCCTGGGCCTGCCGCGCCGCGTCCAGCACCTTCTCCAGGTCCACCAGGGCGTAGCGCGGCGCATCCGCCCGGCCGTGCGCGGACTGGGCGCAGAAGGCGCAGTCCTCGGGGCAGGCCCCGCTCTTGGCGTTGACGATGGCGCACAGGGACACGGTCCGGCCGAAGGCGAGGCGGGCGAGCTCCCGGGCCAGGCTGAGCATCTCGGGCAGCTGGTCGTGCCCCACGTCCAGCAGCGCCCTGACCTCGGCGTCGGTGAGCGGCCGGTTCTCGGCGGCGCGGGAGAAGATGCTTGCTAGGGACACGGCGGCTCCTGGACGGGCGGCCGCTGCCGGCCGCGCCACGCGAATGTCGCCGGAAGATACGATAAACCCGGAGCTTTGCCCAGCCCGCACAACCATGCGGAGCTACTGGAATATCCCCGGGAAAGCCGCTGGCTAGCGGCGCCGCTTGGCTTCCCGCGCGGTCCGCTCCTGGTTCTCATACTCCTCGAAGAGCTTGGCCTTCTTCTTGTCGAAGACCAGGGCCGTGCGCAGCAGCGAGATGGTGAGCGCCATCACCGAGAGCACGATGATGAGCCCCTTCTGCAGGCCCCATTTCTGGTGCACGATGATGTCCCGCCAGAAGCTCGGGGGCGCCTGCTCCGCAAAGTAGACGATGACCGGCATGGTCACCAGGGCCAGGCCCAGGCCGATGATCTCCAGCCACATGAAGCTCTTGCCCAGGATCATGGCGAACAGGGTGGAGTCGCGCACGATCTTGAGGGTGACCAGGCTGCGCGAGAGCTTGGTCAGCTTCTCGTCCACCTGGTCGTAGAACTCCCGGCTGCGCCGGAAGTTCTCCGCGATCTGAAAGTGCTGCTCCTTGACCCACTTGAGCTTCTGCACGCAGAAATTGAAATCCTTGTTGAACTCGCGCAGGGTCTTGGGGAAGGGGAACCAGGACACCTCTTTGTGGATGTCCTTGAGCCGCTCCTTGAACTCCTCCCCCTGGCGCTGGATGACCCGGACCTCGGCGTCCACCTTGTTCTTGAGGATCTTCAGAAGCCGGCCGTGCCCGGAAATCATGCGGATCATGGCCACGTAATTGTCCACCGCGTGCAGCTCCAGGAGTTGCCGGATGACCTCCTGGTTCTCCCGGCCGAAGTCCGAGTCCCGGCCGAACCACTCGCCGAACTCCTCGGACAGCTCCTCAAGCTTCTTCTTGCTGGCGTCGGCCTCCTCCTTGGCGCTCATCCACCGGCCCCAGAGGAAGGACATGAGATGGATCGCGCCGCGCTCCAGCTCCGGGTCGATGAGGATCCGGTTGAACACGTTGGGGTCGCGCTGGATGAGATCGTCGAACATGGGCAGGGCGTGCTCGGAAAAGCCCATCTTCACCATGGAGGCGGCCTGGCGGTACGCTGGCTCGAGCCACTTGGGCGCCAGCTCCGAGGCCTGCCGGTAGGCGGTCATGGCCTGGTCGAAATTCCCCTGGACCTCGGCCAGCCGGCCCTGCATGTAGCGGTGGTAGGCGTACTGCAGGGCGTTCTGGCTCACCAGGTCGCCCTCCTTGAACAGGCCCTGGGCCCGTTCGAACTCCCCCCGCTCCAGGCAGATGACCGCCTGCACGTCGTAGTACTGGAAGTCCCGTGGGGCGCGCAGGGACTCCTGGCGGGCCATGCGCTCGGCCTTGAGCGGATCGCCGGCCAGGACGTTCTCCATGTGGACCACGTAGGGATGGCGTTCGGCCGGGGCCAGCTTGGCCAGGGCGTCGGGCATGTCCTCGCCCAGGCAGCGCCAGACCATGTGCATGGACCGGAACTGGGAGTATGCGTTGATCTCGTAGAGGGCCCGCAGGATGACCCGGGGCGGCTCGCCGCCCTTGAGCATGGCGGATATGGCCGCCAGGGGGTTGTCCTTGACCGCGTCGCCCAGCTCCTTGAGCCCGGAGTTGATGCCCTCCATGGGGAGCAGGGCCAGCTCCGTCCAGGCCGACAGGTCCCGGGAGTTGAGCTCCCGGCTGGGGCACTGGTTCTCGGTGTGGTTGCGCAGGCCGCAGTAGAAGCAGGGCTGGCTCGGACCGGCCAGGAGCGCCACGGGCATGCTCACCTGGAGGCTGCCCGAGACCTGGGCCAGGTCGCCCTCGGCCAGGTGGGCGTAGCACCAGTCCGTGAGCTTGCTCCGCTCCAGGCTGTAGCTCACGTCCTTGATCTTGAAGCCCGCGCCCAGCAGGAAGGCCGTGCGGTAGGTCATGTGCGGGAAGTCCGGGGTCATCTGGTTCCAGTCCAGGGCCACCTTGTTGGGCAGCTCCTCGTTGAAGTGCAGCCCCCCCTTCTCCACCGCGGCCATGACGCTGGGCCAGTAGACGCCCTCGTCGGAACTCTTGGACGCGCGGATCATCTGCAGGATGTCCAGGCACCACTGGCGCAGGGTCCTGTAGGAATCCAGCTGGAAAATAAGATAGTTGCTGTGCAGGATGTACTTGAGCTTCATCCGGGTGAGCATGCGCTGCAACTCCCCGAAGAAGTTGCGCCAGCCCTCGATGAAGGCCTTGTCCAGGGGGTTGCCGAGAGGCTTCAGGATGAAGTACCACCCCAGGGTCGAGCCGAAGCTCAGCCGGGGGTCGGCCCGCAGCGTGCGCCAGGAGGCCGAGGCCAGGCCGGTGATGCTCTCCACGTCCTCCAGGGTGACGCCCGGGATGTTCTCCGCGTCCTGGCGGACCTGGGGGTGGATCCAGACCGCGAACTCGTCCGGGACCATGGCCTGCTGGGTGAAGAGCTCCGAGGCCACGGACAGGGTGATCTCCAGTTGGAAGCCCACCAGGAGCTTGGCCGGCAGGACCTGGACGTACACCGGCAGGGCGTTCATCTTGGCCCAGACCTGGAGCCGGGCCAGGCCGTGGAACACGTCCTTGGTGAAGAAGAACCACAGGGACTGGCCGCGGTCCTCGGAGATGCGCATGCCGCCGTAGTCCTGGAAGGTCCGGGGGATGGCGTCGGCAAGGTCGCCCCTCCAGACCATCCAGACCGCGTAGCCCGCGCCCATCATGCGCGGCTCGCGCATGGAGGGCAGGTCCTTCATCAGCATGGAGAATTTGAACATGTCCCTCTCGCATTACAACGGAGCCAAGCCATGGACATCAGCGCCACCATCGCCGAACTGAAAAAGGACCCGGAATTCGCCGCCAGGGTGGGCATGGTCCTGGTCCACAACGGCATCGTCCGCGGGACCTCCCGCAAGGACGGCCGCGCCGTGACCTGCGTGGACGTCTCCCCGGACCGGGCCCGGATATCCGAGCTCTGCCGGGAATACGAGGCGCGGCCGGGCATCTACAGGGTCCTGGCCGAGGCCGCCTCGGGCCGCCTCAACGTGGGCGACGACCTGCTCTTCATCGTCGTGGCCGGGGACTTCCGGGAGAACGTCAAGCCCGTGCTGGCCGAACTCCTGGACCGCATCAAGGCCGAGGCGGTGGTCAAGCAGGAAACCTGCGCCTCCTGACCCCGCGGCCGGGGCCCGTCGCCCCGTCTGTCCCAGCCCCTGCCCGTGCATGGCGCCGCCTGCCCCGGGGTCCTCGCCCGGCGCGGCCCGGCGTCGGAAAGCCGACGCGCGCGACCCGTGTCGGGAGGACCCGGCGAAACACATTCAAATTCCGTGCCTTGAGGCGTGCGGGAAACCGCCTCCCTGTCCCTTCCTACCCCATCCCCGGGCCGGGGGCAAAGCCTTCGCGCGGAGCTTGCCAAGGGCCGGCGGGGGTGGCATGGTCCGCGCGGCCCGCGCCCGGGATGACAACTCCGGGGCAAAGAGGATAGCGTCCCCTCGGCCGGGGAGCGCCGAGACCGGGAAACCGACAACACCAGGCCCGCCCCGCCGAAGGCCGCCACCGCCATGCGCACCATCCAGGTCGCCAACGTCCGCTGGTTCAACGCCACCGCCTGGTACGCCCTGTACCTGGCCCGCCTGCTCAACGACGCCGGGCACGAAACCCTGTGCCTCACCCTGCCCGGCACCGAGGCCGAGGCCAAGGCCCAGGACTGGGGCCTGCCCGTCCGCAGCCTGGACCTGAACGCCAAGAGCCCCCTGGCCCAGCTCGCCCTGTTCCCCGCTCTGGGCCGGCTGGTGCGGGAGTTCGCGCCCGACGTGGTCAACTGCCACCGGGGCGAGGCCTTCCTCCATTTCGGACTCCTGCGCCGGCGGCTCGGCTCCTTCGCCCTGGTGCGCACCCGAGGCGACCAGAGGCCGCCCAAGGCCAACCCGGTGAACCGCTGGCTGCACGCCCGGGCCGCGGATGCGGTGGTGGCCACCAACTCCCGCATGCAGCGCCATTTCCTGGAGCGGTTCGGCCTGCCCGCGGACAGGGTCAGGCTCATCCCGGGCGGGGTGGACGCCGCGCGCTTCGCCTTCGACCCGGCTGGCCGGGAGCGGGTGCGCGCCGAATTCGGGTATGGGCCGGAGCATTTCGTGGTGGGCCTGCTCGGCCGCTTCGACGCGGTCAAGGGGCAGAGGGACCTGATCCGGGCCTGCGCCCGTCTGGTGCACGGCCACGGCATGTCCCGCCTCCGCCTGCTGCTCATCGGCTTTCCCACCGCCACCTCCCAGGCCGAGGTGGCGGGCTGGATCGCCGAGGAGGACATGGCCGAGCACGCCGCCATCACCGGCGAACGGCCGGACGTGGCCGCCTGCGTGAGCGCCCTGGACCTGGGCGCGGTGGCCTCCCTCTGGTCCGAAACCATCGCCCGGGCCGCCCTGGAGATCATGGCCTGCGGCGTGCCCCTGGTGTCCACCGACGTGGGGGTCATGCCCGACCTGCTGGCCGCCGAGGCCCTGGCCCCGGCCGGGGACGGCGAGGCCCTGGCCGCGCTGCTGGGACGCGCCTCAACCGACGCGGCCTGGCGGGACTCGCTGCGCCAGGGGCAGGCCCGGACCGTGGCCGGACTGCGCGGCGAGGACTTCCTGGCCGCCACCCTGGGCCTCTACCGGGAGCTGCGGCCGTGAGCCGGCTGGGGCTCTTCCTGCCGCGGCTGTCGGACTACGGCGGGGCGGAGGGCTTCGCCCTGCGCCTGGCCGCGGCCCTGGCCGGCGACGGCCACGCCGTGGATTTCGTGTGCGCCCGCAAGGAGGCCGAAGCGCCGGACGGGGTGCGGGCCAGGCTGGTGGGCCGGCCGCTGCTGCCGCGCTCGGCCAAGATCGCCTGGTACGCGGCCATGGCCGAGCGGGTGCGGCGCAGGGAGAAGTATGACCTCACCATCTCCCTGGGCAAGACCCTGCGCCAGGATCTCCTGCGCATGAGCGGCGGACCCCTGGACGTGTTCTGGCGGCTGTCCGAGCGGGCGTACGGCGCGGGCCTGGCCCGGGCCTGGAAGGCGGCCCGCCGGCGGGCGGCCCCGGCCAACGCCCTGATCCGGGCCATCGAACGCCGCACCCTGGAGAACTCCCGGGTCATCGTGGCCGTGTCGCACCGGGTGCGGGACTGGCTCCTGGAGGCGCATCCCTGGCTGGCCGGACGCGACATCCGGGTGATCTACAACCGGCCGGACCTGGCCCGGTTCACGCCGCCGACGCCCGAGGCGCGGCGGGCGGCCCGCGCCGCCTGGGGCCTGGACCGGGGACAGACCGCCCTGTGCCTGGCCGGCACCAATTTCGCGCTCAAGGGCGTGGACCAGATGATCGCGGCCCTGGCCCTGCTGCCGCCGGAGTTCGTCCTGCTGGTGGCCGGGGGCCGCAAGCCCGGCCGGTTTGCGTCCCGCGCCGAAAGCCTGGGCCTGGCCAGACGGGTGCGCTTCCTGGGCCGGGTGGAGGACATGCCTTCGCTCTACGCGGCCTCCGACGTGTTCGTGCTGCCCACCTTCTACGACACCTGCTCCAACGCCGCCCTGGAGGCCCTGGCCGCGGGCTGCAAGGTGATCACCAGCCGGGACAACGGGGCCAGCTTCTTCCTGCCCGAACGCTGGGTGCTGGCCGACCCGGCCGACGTCCAGACCCTGGCCGAGACCGTGGCCGCCGCCTCGGCCGAACCCCCGCCCCCGCCCTTCGCCTGGCCCGCCGACGTACCCTCGGGCGTCGAGCCGTACCTGGCCCTGGTCCGGGAGATGCTGGGCTAGGAGCCGGTCGCGCGGGCCGGTCGCGGCAGGCCGCTCAAACGCGTCAAGGCCGAAGCCCTGGAGCCGTCGACGAGTCTTCGAGCGCTGCGGCGCTAATGCGCAGTTCCGCATGCGGCGTGCGCGCGGGTTCGGCGAAGCCCCCAGGACGCGGCGGCGTCGGAATCCCGGCGCAGGAGCCGAGCCGCCCCGGCCCATGCGGTTGTCTTCATCCTCCGGCCGTGGCATATCTTGGCGGGCATCCTGCGCACCGCGCCCAAAGGTACGATTCTGGCATCCATTTCCGGGGAGGGAAGATCGCACCATGCGCCACGTCCTCTTCGCCATTCTCTGTCTAGGCCTGCTCCTGGCCGGGGCCGGCTGCGCCCACGTGTCCCCGGACCCGGGAAAGGCCACGGCAGTCGGCCTTGGCGAGCCCCTCACGCACTTCACCGGAGAATTCGAGAACACCCCCCAGATGCGGCAGGCCCCGCCCCGCTCGGTGGCCGTGCTGCCCTTCACCGGCGACCCGGCCCGCTGGGGATCTACGCCCGAGGGCGAGGACCCCCGCCCAGTCCTGCGCAAGGCCTTCTACAACCATTTCGCATCGCTGCCCTTCCGGGACATGGAGCTCGACGAGACCGACCGCCGCCTGCGCGAGGCCGGCCTGGACGACCCCGCGGCCCAGGCCCAGATCCTGGCCCAAGACCCGGGCCGCCTGAAGAGCGTGCTGGGCGTGGACGCGGTGGTGGCGGCCGAGGTCACGCACTACGACCGTCTCTACCTGGGCCTGGCCTCCCTGGTGTCCGTGGGCTGCGAGGTGCGCATGGTGAGCCTGTCCAACGGCGGGCTGCTGTGGCGGGCCCAGCAGGTTTCCCGGGGCTTCGGCGGCGGGGTCTCCGAGTCGCCCCTGGGGCTGCTGACCGGGGCCATCGCCGCGCTCTGGAACCTGCGTCACGAGGAACTCTACTCCCAGACCGACGAACTGTTCCGGGAGATGGTGACCACCATCGGCCGGCCCGAGAACCCCGCGCCCGCCAACCACCCGCCGGTCATCACCCTGTTCGCGGCCCTGCGGCCGGACCGGCCCCTGCGCCGCGGGGAGGAGGTCCGCCTGCGCCTGGTGGGCGAGCCGGGCTGCGACGCCTACGCCGACCTGGGGACGTTCCGAACCCACATTCCCCTCCAGCCCCTGGGTCCGGCCGAAACCGCGGCCCTGCGCCAGGAGATCATGACGCTGGCGACCGAACGCGCCCAGGCCGCGGGCCGGCCCCTGACCCCGGAGCTCGCGACGCTGATGGAGGCGGAGCTGGCCGCGCGCACGGTCTACGAGGGGACATACGCCGTGGAGCCCGAGGCCGAGGCCTACGGCCTGGCGGCCAAGGGCTACCTGGTCCGGGTCTCCGGCAGCCAGGCCCTGCGCGTGGACCCCGGCCCGGCCCTGGACATCGACGCCCGGCCCCCGGCGCCGCCCGCAGGCCTGGCCGCCGAGCCCCTGGATCGCCGCCTGCGCCTGACCTGGGCCGAATCCCCGGACGCGGACCTGGCCGGGTACGAGGTCTACCTGAGCGCCTCGGGCCTGACCGGCTTCGCCCTGGCCGCCAAGAGCGAGCACGGGGCGGCGGACGTGGACAATCTGGAGAACTTCACGCCCGTGTTCCTGCGGGTGGCGGCGGTGGACAAGGCCGGAAACGTGAGCGAGATGAGCGCCTACGCCAAGGCCGCGCCCCTGCCCGACCCGGCCCTGGCCGGGCTGCCCACGCCCGGGCCGGCCCTGGACGGGGTGCTCATGGACAAGGTGCTCCTGCGCGCGGACAAGGGTCCCTTCCTGGTGCGCGACACCCTGGTGGTGGGCCGCGGCGCGGCCCTGCACGTGGAGCCCGGGGCGGTGCTGCGCTTCGCCGCCGGCGCGGGCCTGGCGGTGCGGGGCGGGGAGCTGGCCGTGTACGGCGCCCCGCGGCGGCCGGTGCGGCTCATCCCCGCGGACGCGGCCGCGCCGCCCGGATCCTGGGCCGGGGTGCTCGTGGACGAGGGCGGACGGGCAAGGCTGGAGCACGCCGAGATCCAGGGGGCCGAGGTGGGCCTCACGATTCACGAATCCGCCCCGTCACTGCGCGGGATGCGCATCCTGGGCTGCTCCCAGGCCGGACTGGTCCTGGACGACGGGGCGCGGCCGGTGGCGACCTGCTCGCGCATCGCAGGCAACCTGGGCATGGGCGGGCTGGTGGCGCAGGGAACGGGCCTGGCCCCGTCCATCACCTCCACGAGCTTTGCCGACAACGAGCCCTTCGACGTGCAGAACTTCGCGCCCGTGGAGCTGGACCTCACGGGCAACTGGTGGGGCGGCTCGGCCGCCGGACCCAAGGTGCTGGGCCCGGCCCGCACCGAGCCGGCCCTGACCTATCCGCCCGCGGACTGCCCATAGCGCCGGGCCGATGCTCCACCGCGACAGGCAAGGTTATCAACCATTCCGATGCGCAGCGCGTTCACACATGCCATGCCCGAAGACGCCAAGGGGCCGCTGTCTCCCCCAGCCCCGGAGAGAGGGACCATGGCCCCCTGCACAACCCGTGCGGTCGCGGAACCGCCCGGAAACCGGACCATAGACCGGAGGCCGCCATGCCGCCACGCCGCCTGACCCTCGCCCTGCTGCTCCTCTGCCTGGCCCTGCCCGGCCGGATCTTCGCAGCCGACGCCTCCCCGTCCGGATACGTGGACTGGGAGCGCCAGGTGGCGGTTGGCGTGGGCGCGGCCCCGGTGCGGCAGAACGCCGCGGGCGCGTCCCAGGCCCGGGCCATGGCCCAGCGCGCGGCCATGCTCGACGCCCGGCGCAACCTGCTGGAGGTGGTGGGCCAGGTCCGGGTGGACTCGGTCAGCGTGGTGCAGAACTTCATGGCCGTGTCCGACCGGGTCACCACCACGGTGCAGGGACTCCTGGCCGGGGCCACGGTGGCGGCCGAGCGGCTCCGGCCCGACGGGACCTACGAGGTGACTCTCACCGTGCCCCTGTCCGGCCCCCTGACCCAGGAACTCCTGGCCGCGGGTCCGCCTGCGGGAGCCCCGCCCCAGGCGGCGGCCGGGTCCGAAGCGGCCCTGGCCAACCGCCTGGCCCAGGCCGAGGCCCAGGAAACCCTGGTGAGCAACCATGCGGCCAGACTGGAGATCCGGGTTGCGTCCCTGGAGCGCAGCGCCCCGGACCAGGCCGCCGGGACCCACGCCGCCGCCCTGGCCGCGGCCGACGCCGCCCTGGCCAACCGGATCCTCCAGCTCGAATCCCGGGTGGCGCTCCTGGCCGGCCGCATGGCCCGGCTCGAGGCCCGGGTGGCGGCCCTGGAGCGCAGAGCCCCGGCCGGTCCCGCCGCCGGGGAGCAGGGGCCGGCGCCGGCCGCGACGGACGCGGCCCTGGCCAACCGGCTCGCCCAGCTCGAATCCCGGATCGCGCTCCTGGCCGGCCAGGCGGCCCGGCTGGAAACCAGGGTGTCAGCCCTGGAGCGCAACGCCCCGGCCGCGACCCAGGCCGCCGCTCCGGGAACTGCGGACCCTGCCCAGGCCGCGCCTCCGGCGTCCCCGGCCGGCGCTCCCCAGGCCCCAGCCGACGCTTCCCCGGCCCCGGCTGCGGCCCCGGCGGGGCAGATCCCGGCCGGCCTGGTCCAGGCCTTCACCGGCCTGGTGGTGGACGCCCGGGGCACGGAGTTCGCCCCCTCCCTGAAGCCCGGCCTGTTCGCGGGCAAGGAGCAGCTCTACCCCGGCCCGGCCGTGGACCAGTCCCTGGCCGTGCGGCGCGGGGTGGTGCGCTACTACCGCGACCTGGCCAAGGCCCAGCAGAGCCGGGAGGTGGGCGCCTCGCCCAAGACGGTCAAGGCCGCCTCGGGCAGCCCCGGCGCCCTGGACCTGGACCCGGCCGACGCGGCCCTGCTCCGCGCGGTCCTGGCCCAGCCCGGGAACTTCCTGGATCAATGCAAGGTCGTGGTTGTTTTCTAAAAAAACCACGCGCCTTGATGATGCGGGATCAGTGCAACGTCGTGGTCGCTTTGTGAAGCCAGCGGTCCTGGGTGATCCCGAACCAATGCAACGCGGTGGTTGTTCAAGAAGCCCTTCGGTTTTTGCCCGTCGCCCAGGAGGAACGGACCGCCTGACGCAGAGCAATCCTCCCGCATACACCTCCTGGCGGTTTCGGGCAAGGCGAAGGAGAATCCCTGGGTCGCGATTCTCCGTCCGGCTGCTCCCCTCAGTCGCCATGCCTGTGCAATACTCTGGAATAATTGACATTTTACAACATCAACCGTTCAGATTACCTGACAGCGCCAACTGGCGCAAGAGGGTGGCGGCATTATGATGCACATGATCGTCCGAAAGCCCGGCGTCGCGCCGGGAAGGGCGCGGGCCGGCCGGCCTTCCTGCGGCCTGCCGGGGGGGATGGGCTGATGCCCCGCAGACGTCCGTCCCGGCGCGCGGCCCCGCACCTGGCCGCGGATCGCGGCTACCGCGCAGGCGTCGCCCCGGCCTCCGGGGAAGTGGCCTTCCAGGTGGTGGTGGAGCAGACCGACCTGCACGTGGTGGCCCGGAAGGACCTGGCCAGCGCGGCGGGCAGTTTCCTGCACGCCCTGCGCGCGCCGCTCAAGGCCTACATCGCGGCCCACCCCGAGTTCCTGGAGAGCCTGGTCCCGGTGGACGTCCCCCCGGAGGCCCCGGCCCTGGCCCGGGACATGGCCGAGGCGGCCCGGGCCTGCGGCGTGGGGCCCATGGCCGCGGTGGCCGGGGCCATCGCCCAGGCCGTGGCCGACCGCTTCGCGGCCGAGAGCCCCGACATCCTGGTGGAGAACGGCGGGGACTGCTACCTCCACTCCACCCGGCCCCGCACCGTGGCCCTGCTGGCCGACCCGGCCGGCGGCCCGGCCCTGGGCCTGCGCCTGGACGTCCCGGACTTCCCCTGCTCCCTGTGCTCCTCCTCGGCCAGCATCGGCCACTCCCTGAGCCTGGGCCAGGGCGAACTGGTGGCGGTCCGCGCCAGGAGCGGAGCCCTGGCCGACGCCGCAGCCACCGCCCTGTGCAACCTCCTGCGCACCCGCCGCGACCTGGACCGCGTCACCGCCGCGGCCCAGGCCCTCCATCCCGCCGGCGTGGACGGCGTCTTCGCCCAGCTCGGCGGCGCCATCGCGGTCTGGGGCCGCATGGAGCTGGTGGCGCTGGGATAAGCCCCCCGGCCTCCCCTACCCAATCCTCCGGCAACGCGCCCGCCCTTCCCCGCCTGCCCCGGTCCGGAATCCGGGCCTGCCATCCCGCACAAAGAAAATAACCCGCCCAATCCCCGCAAAATTGTTCCGGATCGCATCGACAAGCCTGGCAATCTTCAATCTTGTGTTTGACGACACATTCATGTCATGCCATGAAATACTCTAGAGTCCGCCATCCCCCCTTCCCCCCCGGCCGATTCCTGCCGGCGCGGCGCAGGGAACGGACGGATCCGGACTCGCGGCGAATGGACGCGGACTGGTCGTCGGCCCTGCCCCCAGACACCCCGAGCCCACGCAGAGTATTGTCATGAAAAAGTTCACACTCTTCATCGCGTTGTTGGTCCTCTGCATGATCCTGTCCGCCTATGCCAGCCAGACCGCCGCGCCGCCGGCTTCCTCCGCGGCGGAAGCCGCCTCGCTCCAGCGCTGACGCCCGCCCCGGCGAGCACTGCGGGGCTGCCAGGGCCATCCGCCCTGATGCGCGGCCGCATCGCCTCCGGCCCCGCAGATTGACAGCCCTGCGTTCTCCCAGGTAAATAGATCCTGCCCAAAGGGGAGTAGCCTTTCCCAGGCGCGGTCAACAACCCCGCGGTTCTCCGCTGGCCGCGCCGCCGGTTCGTTCCGGTCGGCAAGACCTTTGGCATGTGCGACAGCGCGTGCCGAAGGTTTTTTCATGGCCGCGCCAAACCGTCCAAAGGAGAACCGCCGTGACCAAGCTGCTCCCCCTGTACCTGGCCGTCCTGGCCTGCCTGCCCGGCCTGGGCCTGAACCTGGCCGGGATCCACCTCTCTCCGCCCGCCACCGCGGCCATCGCCGGCGTGGCCATCCTGGGCGCGTCCTTCCTCCTGCTGTGGGCCTGCGACGTGGCCCAGTCCGACATCCCCCAGGCCCTGGCCCTGGCCGTGGTGGCCTTCATCGCGGTGCTGCCCGAGTACGCGGTGGACATGTACTTCACCTGGATGGCGGGCAAGCACCCGGAATCGGACTACGCGAGCTACGCCATCGCCAACATGACCGGCGCCAACCGGCTGATCATCGGCGTGGCCTGGTCCGCCGTCGTGTTCCTGGCCTGGTGGAGGACCCGCCGCGCCATAGTCCTGGACCAGGACCGCCGCACCGACGTGCTCTTCCTGGGCCTGGCCACCCTTTACAGCCTGGTCATCCCCCTCAAGGGCTCCCTGGCCTGGTACGACGGCCTGGTCCTGGTGGCCCTCTACGCCTGGTACATCCGCATCGCGGCCAAGCGACCCTGCGTGGAGAACGAACTGGAGGGTCCGGCCGCGGTCCTCGGCCGGCTGCCCCAGGGCCAGCGCCGGCTGGCCACCCTGCTCCTGTTCCTGTTCTCGGCCGGAGTGATCCTGGCCAACGCCGAGGCGTTCTCCGAGGGCCTGGTGGCCACCGGCCGCCAGTTCGGCATCAACGAGTTCCTCCTGGTGCAGTGGCTGGCCCCCCTGGCGTCCGAGTCACCCGAATTCATCGTGGCCATCATGTTCACCCTGCGCGGCCACGCCAGCGTGGCCCTGGCCTCCCTGCTCTCCTCCAAGCTCAACCAGTGGACCCTGCTGGTGGGCATGATCCCGGCCGTCTACGGCGTGTCCGCGGGCTCCTTTGCCCAGCCCTTCCCCATGGGCGAGTTCCAGATGAAGGAGCTCCTGCTCACCTCGGCCCAGTCGCTCCTGGCCGTGGGCCTGCTGGCCGACCTGAGGCTCTCGGTGCGGGAAGCCTCCGTTCTCCTGGCGCTGTTCTCCGTCCAGTTCATCGCCCCGGCCATCCCCGGCAACTGGCTGGAGATCCTGCGCGTCCCGGCCACGGGCCAGGAGATCCACTTCATGACCAGCGCGGCCTATTTCCTGGCCTTCTTCCTGCTCGTTCCCCGGCGGGGCCGGGACATGCTCTGGCTGCGGCGCGGACTCCGGCCGTAACCCGCTCGTTTCGCGTCCATGCGGGGCGAGGCGCGCGGCGCGGCCGCCGCCTCGCCTCGCCGCGCCAAGCCCCGGACCGGGCTTGACCGCGCCGTTGCTCCTGGCTAACGGTCGAACGACCCATGGCCGAAAACGCCCCCTGTCCGGGCGGCGCGGCGCAGGCCCCGCCCCCGGGGCGCTGGGCCGCCCTGACCCGCTCCTTCCGGCGCCGCAACTTCCGGCTGTTCTTCGCCGGCCAGTTCGTGTCCCTCACCGGCGCCTGGATGCAGAACGTGGCCGAGGCCTGGCTGGTCTACCGCCTGACCGGATCCAGCGCGGCCCTGGGGCTGGTGCGCTTCGCGGCCCTGGCCCCGGTCTTCGCCCTGGCCCTGGTGGGCGGGGACTGGGCCGACCGCGCCGACCGCCGCTCCATCCTCCTGCTCACCCAGTCCGCGGCCATGCTCCTGGCCTTCGCCCTGGCCGCCCTGTGCCTGACCGGCGCGGTCCAGGTCTGGCACATCATGGTTCTGGCCACCCTGCTCGGGGTGGTCAGCGCCCTGGACGTGCCCACCCGCCAGTCCTTCCTCTCGGACCTGGTGGACAAGGCCGACCTGGCCAACGCCATCGGGCTCAACTCCTCCATGTTCCACCTGGCCCGGGTGGTGGGACCCACCGCCGCCGGCGTGGTCCTGGCCGCGGTGGGCGAGGGCTGGTGCTTCCTGCTGAACGGCCTGTCCTTTCTGGCGGTGCTGGCCAGCCTGGCGGCCATGCGCATCCCGCCCCGGACCGCGGCCCCGGACCGGCCGCCGTTCCTCTCCCGGCTGCGCGAAGGCCTGGGATACGCCTGGCGAACCCGCGAGGTGCGGAACGTGCTGGCCCTCGTGGCGACGGGCAGCCTGTTCGGCTCCTCCTACCTGGTGCTCATGCCGGTGTTCGCCTCGGAGGTGCTGCACGCCGGGGCCGGCGGGTTCGGCCTGCTCATGACCGCAGCCGGGGCGGGCAGCCTGGCCGGCGCCCTGGTCCTGTCCCTGCGCCGGGACGCCGCCGGACTGTGGCGGGTGCGCTCCCGGGCCGCCCTGGTGTTCGGCGCGTCCCTGGCCTGCTTCGCCTTGTCCGACTCCTACTGGGTCTCGGCCGCCCTGCTCGTTCCGGTGGGCTTCGGCATGATCCTGTTCATGGCCGCGTCCAACACCCTGCTCCAGACCCTGGCCCCGGACGCCCTGCGCGGCCGGATCATGGCGCTCTTCTCCATGATGTTCATGGGGATGGCCCCGTTCGGGGCGCTGCTGGCCGGATTCCTGGCCGAGAGCCTCGGGGCGCAGTGGACCGTGGGCCTGTGCGGCGCGGCCTGCCTGGCCTGCAGCCTGGCCCTGGGCCGGACGCCGGCCGGACGCTGACTCCTTCCGGTCCGGAAAAAGAGAGAGGGGGCCGCGGCATG
>JBFMHA010000022.1:0-44051 GCA_040753075.1 Thermodesulfobacteriota bacterium | reverse complement strand
TCGCCGCGACCCTGCCCCGCCTCCGGCCCGGGAACGCCCTGGCCGGCGCTGGCCTGGGCCTTTGCCTGCTCTTTTTCCCGGCCCTGGAGCGGGGTCTGGCCGCGGCCCGGGACGAGGCGCGCCTTACCCTGCTCGACACCGGCCAGAGCCAGGCCGTGCTGGTGGAGGCCCCGGGCGGGGTGCGGGTGCTGGTGGACGGAGGGGGATCCGTGTCCCGCACCTTCGACCTGGGCCGGGCGGTCACCGGCCCGGCGCTTACCGCCAACCGGCCGCCCCGGCTGGACCTGGCCGTCCTGTCCCACCCTGACGCGGACCATGCCCAGGGCCTGGTCCACGTGCTCTCGCGCTTCCGGGTGGACCGCTTCGCCTGGGGGGGCAGCCAGCCCGAGGGCCGGCTGGGCGAGGAGTTCCGGGAGGCCCTGGCGCGGGGCGGCCTGGAGCCCGAAACCTGGCGGGCCGGGGAGGTCCATGCGCTGGGCGGCGGGCTGGAGGTCCAGGTCCTGCACCCCGGGACCGGCGGCCGGCTGAAGAACCCCAACGACACGTCCCTGGCCCTGCGCCTGGCCTGGCGCGGCCGGGGACTGGCCGTGCTCTGCGGCGACCTGGAGCGGCCCGGCCTGGCGGCCCTGCTGGCCAGGAAGCCCGACCTGGGGGCCGAAGTCCTGGTCCTGCCCCATCACGGTTCGGACTCCTCGCTCGTGCAGGAGCTCTATGACCGGGTCGTCCCGGGCCAGGCCCTGGCCGCGGCGGGCCTGAACAACTCCTACGGGTTTCCCGGGGCCGGGGTGCGGGCCGAACTGGCCCGGAGGGGCGTCCCCCTGTGGACCACCGGCGAGTCCGGGGCGCTTGTCGCGGTCTTTCCCCCGGGCGGCCCTGTCCGCATCGAACCTACGGACCACGAATGAGAAAGCCCGGGCCTCGCGGCCCGGGCCTTTTTGCCATGAACTTCCTATGCCGCGGAGCGGGCCGCGTCCGGCGGCGCGTTCATGAGTCCGCGCAATTGGTCCAGCCGGTCCATGAATCTGAAGGTGAACTTCAGGTCGTTGCCAAGTACGTTGCCCTGCTTGGCCACGTCTTCGCGGGAGATGAAGTTCACCCCGGAGTTCTGGTGGTGCACGCAACTCACCAGCCCGGTGTAGTGGATGGAGAATCCGGCGAGCCGGATGTCCAGGTCGTGGGCGATGTCGTCCATCTGCGAGGGCGAGAACCGGATGTCGAAGCTGGGAACCGCGGCCAGGGCCTCCCGGCTGAGCAGGTGGCAGCAGCCCATGACGCTGGCCGTGGAGCGGACCACGTTGTAGAGGCCGTTGTCGTAGGACACGTTGGGCGTCACCAGGCTCAGCCGGATCAGGTGCGGCTTGGCCACCGAGATGGTGCGGAACAGGTACTGGTACCGGACGGGGGTGCCGGGGAAGACTACCTTGCAGCCCACTACGCCCGGCCGGGGCGCGGCCTCGGCCACGCTGAGGAAGTGGGCGAGCCAGTCCGGCTGCAGGTCCACGTCGTCGTCCAGGAAGGCGGTGTAGTCCGCGGTCTTGGTGTCGGGTTGGGCGATGAGCCAATTGCGGGCCGCGGGTGCGCCGATGTTCACCGGTAGTTCGATGATCTCGAAGGGGTTGTCCGGGAATTTCGCCCGGGCCGCCTCCGCCACGCTGCGGCTGTGGTCGGTGCAGCCGTTGAGCAGGACCTTGATCCGGGCCGGGCCGATGTCGCAGGCGGCGAGGCTGGCCAGGGTCCGGCCCAGCATGTCGGCCTTGTTGAAGGTATAGAGATAGATGTTGACCATCTTACGGCCGGGCAGGGAGTGGTCCGGGACAAAGGGCGAGGCTATCTCGTCCAGGCGCAGGCGTACCGGGACCTGGGCCGGGTCCAGGGCCAGGGATCGGGCGTACAGGCGGGCTGCCCTGGCCCGTTCCCCTGAATTGTTGAAGACCTCTGCGGCCAGGTTCAGAGTCGTTTCGTCCAGGCTCTTCTCGTCCAGGCGGGGCCACAGGGCCAGGGCGTTCTCCACGTCGTTGGCCTTGGCGTAGGCGTTGAACAGCCGCTGGTTCCAGGCCGGCAGCAGGGGGGCGGGGGGGCGGACGTGCCGCAGCCAGGCCCCTGGCCCCTTGCCGAGATACATGTCCATGCGCAGCAGGCGATCCGCAGCCGGGAGCATTCCCGGCTTGGCCGCCAGCAACTGGGTGAGGCGGCGCTCGGCCTCTTTGTCGCGGCCGGTGGCCATGAGCCGATCCGCCATCTCCATCTGCTCCTGGTTGCTCTCCATCTTGCGCAGGAACTGGAGCCGGGCGGCCAGGGCGGCGTCTTCCCGGAAATTCAGGGCAATACCCAGGCCGTTCTTCTCGAACGGTTCGAACTGGGCGTATTTCCAGGACAGGTAGGCGAGGGTCCGGATCGTCGCCGGGGAGGCGGATTCCAGGTCCGGCGCCGTGGCCATGCGGTTCAGGTAGACCGACGCCACGGCCGGGTCGAGGAGGAAGTTGCCCAGGTAATTCTGCAGATGGGCGCAGACCTCCTCGAGGTCGAGTTGGCCGAGTTCGGCCGGCAGTCCGGGCGGGACGTAGACGTATTCGGTGCTCATGCCGCCTCCCGTGCGGATGGAGTGGGACGTCGAGAAACCGAAGCAAACTTCGTGCCTGGCGCGCAACGGCGCATCCCGGCAGGGGGCGCGGCCCGGCGGAGACGGCGCACGTCATCACCTTGACGATCGCCGGGGCGCAGCATGGCATGCAGGGGGCAGAATGCCGCCGGCCTCCTGTCCCCGCGGCATCGCTGCTGGGCTCCGCCGGAAGCGGTGCCGTGCGCATGAAAAAGACGGGCGATTCGTGAATCGCCCGTCTTTGCTTTGCTTCGCTTCTGTTAGAAATCGAAGTTCAACTCGTGGCGCAGGGCGGCGAGGGTCTTCTCGGATTCCTCGCGGGCGCGCTGGTTGCCGGCTTCGAGCAGGGAGGCGAGCAGTTCGGGATCGGCGTCCAGCTTGGCGCGGCGGTCGTGGATGGGGGTCAGGAACCGCTCCAGGGAGGCGATGAGCGCCTTCTTGCAGTCCACGCAGCCCCAGGCGGCCCCGGTGCAGCCGGCCACGATCTCCTCGCACTTCTCCGCCGGGGTCATGAGCTTGTGGTAGGGGAAGAGGTTGCAGACGTCCGGGTTGCCCGGATCGGACTTGCGGGCGCGGTTGATGTCGGTGAGCATGCTCATGACCTTGGGCTTGACCGAGTCCATGGGCTCGCACAGGCCGATGGCGTTGCCGTAGCTCTTGCTCATCTTGCGGCCGTCCAGGCCGGGGAGCTTGGACTCCGGGGTGAGCTTGGCCTGGGGCTCGGGGAAGAAGTCGCCGTGCAGGAAGTTGAAGCGGCGGGCGATCTCCCGGGTGAGCTCCAGGTGGGGGAGCTGGTCCAGGCCCACGGGCACGAAGGCCGGCTTGTAGATGAGGATGTCCGAGGCCATGAGCACCGGGTAGCCCAGGAAGCCGTAGGTGTTCAGGTCCTTGGCGTCCAGTTGCTCCTTGACGTCCTTGTAGGTGGGGCAGCGCTCCAGCCAGCCCAGGGGGGTCATCATGGAGAGGATGAGGTGCAGTTCGGCGTGCTGCTTGACCTGGGACTGCTGGAACATGGTGCAGCGCTTGGGGTCCAGGCCGGCGGCCACCCAGTCCTTGACCAGTTCGGGCACGAAGGCCTTGATGCGCTTGGGCTCGGCGTACTCGGTGGTCAGGGCGTGCCAGTCGGCCACGAAGAAGAAGCAGTCGTAGGCGTCCTGGAGCTCGATCCAGTTGACCAGGACCCCGAAGTAGTGGCCCAGGTGCAGGGCGCCGGTGGGGCGCATGCCGGAGACGATGCGTTGGTTGGGAGCGGTCATGAGGAAACCTCTAGGCTTGGGACAGGATGGAGTTGATGAACTGCAGGAGGGGACGGAACAGGGTTCCGAAGGCCCCGCTGGCCATGAGCAGGATGAGGATGATCATCCCGTAGCGTCCGATGCGGGAGTAGCGCGCGGCCCAGGAGCGGGGCAGGAGCGCGGCCAGGATGTTGCTCCCGTCCAGGGGCGGTATGGGCAGCAGGTTGAAGGCGCCGATGATGATGTTCACCGCCACGCCGTACATGGCCAGGTTCACGAGCCACTCGTGGAAGAAGCCGAAGACGGGCCCCTCCGCGGGCGGCAGGTGGACCAGGAAGGAGAAGAGCGGATAGAGCAGGGCGGCCAGGAGGAAGTTGGCGGCCGCGCCCGCCGCCGAAACCACCACCAGGCCGGCCCGCAGATGGCGGAAGCGGTAGGGGGTGATGGGCACCGGCTTGGCCCAGCCGAACACGAAGGGGGTGAACAGGGCGGTGAACACGAAGACCAGCGTGCCCGCCTTGTCCAGGTGCCGGATCGGGTTCAGGGTCAGGCGGCCGGCGTCGCGGGCGGTCGGGTCGCCGAAGGCCAGCGCCGCCAGGCCGTGCGCCACCTCGTGGCAGATGACCGCCAGGAGGAAGGGCACGGCCAGGACCGCGATCCTGAGCAGGGATTCGGACAACTCGGGCATGGGCTCAAGCGGCTACCACGAACCGCGGGCCGGGGCAAGCCGCGGCGGTCCGCGGCGGCGGGGCGGGCCAGGGGCTCAGGGCCTGGAGAAAGCCAGGGTCACCTTGGCCTTGAGTTCGGTGAGGTCGGTGGACTTGACGACGTAGTAATCCGCTGCGATGGACTTGAGGTCGTGCTGGAAGCTGTCGAACGCGGTGCAGAGGATGACCGGGATGTTCTCGTGGCGGCTGCGGATGTCCTGGAGCAGGTCAAGGCCGGAGCGGTTCTGGCCGAGCTTGATGTCCAGGATGACCACGGCCGGGTTTTCCCTGGCCACCACGTCCAGGATGGGCTCAAGGCCGTCGGAGGTGGCCACGGCGTAGCCCGCGGCCTCCAACTCCTCCTGGTAGAGCATGCGGATGTGCTTCTCGTCGTCCACCACCAATATCTTCTGTTCGCGCATGGCGTTCTCCGGCGCAGTGTTGCGGGCGACCGGGCGGGCGGGCCGTCCGGATGGGGTTTCATTTCCTCTGTACACAGAAAACCGGAAACCCTCAATAAGGGTTTGTGGATTGGCTTGCAGTTTGAGGCCAAGGCGGCTAGGAAGGGGACCTCGCCTGCATTCCGAGGATGAAACTATGATAACCGTCCGCGTAACGCCCGGTGACCGGGTCTTGACCTTTGATCGGCTGAACACCGTGCTGCAACTCCTGAACAAGCTGGGACTGGGCATGACCGACGCCCTGGTGGCCCGGGAGGGCGTGCTCCTGACTCCGGACCGCAAGCTGCGGCGCGGGGACGAACTGACCGTGCGGGTCGTGGTGTCGCGGGGGTGAGCGCATGAAGTGCAGCCGTTGCCGGGAGCTGGCCGAGATCGCCCTGCCCAGCCACCATGCCGGGTTCTGCCGGCCGTGTTTCCTGGAGTACTTCTCCCGCCAGGTGGACAAGGCGGTGCGCGGGCGCCGGATGTTCGGCCGGCAGGACCGCATCCTGGTGGCGCTGTCCGGCGGCAAGGACTCCCTGGCCCTGCTCCGGGAGTTGCGCCACCAGGGGTATGACGTCTCCGGCCTGTTCGTGGACCTGGCCATCCCGGGCTCCTCGGACGCGGCCCGGGCCGCGGTGGAGGGCTTCTGCGCCGGGCTCGGAGCGCCGCTCCTGGTGGCGGACATGGCGGCCGAGGGCCTGCCCATCCCCCTGGTCAAGGAGCGGGTGAGGCGGCCCATCTGTTCGGTGTGCGGCAAGATAAAGCGCCACTACTTCAACCGGGCGGCCCTGGAAGGCGGGTTCACGGTCCTGGCCACGGGCCACAACCTGGACGACGAGGTGGGCCGGCTGTTCGCCAACGTCCTGCGCTGGGACGCGGCCTATCTCTCGGACACCGGCCCGGTGCTCCCGGCCGAGAACGGATTCGCCCGCAAGGTCAAGCCGCTGTGCCGGCTCACCGAGTTCGAGACCGCGGCCTATTGCTTTTTCCACGACATCCCCCACCACAGCGCGCCCTGTCCCTATTCCGGCGGGGCCAGCTTCACGGTGCGCAAGCAGCTCATGAACGGGCTGGAGAAGGAGAGCCCGGGGAGCAAGCTGGCCTTCTACGAGGGCTTCCTGGAGCGCGCCCGGCCGGCCTTCGCCGCCCTGGAGCAGGAACGGGGCGCGGCCCTGGCTCCCTGCGTGGAGTGCGGCTGCCCCACCAGCGCCGAACTGTGCGGCGTGTGCCGCCTGCGGCGGCAGGTGCGGGCGGAATGACGGGTTGGTGTTTTTTTTCGGTCGCACCTTGATTCCCCTGTGGCTTTCCTGTACCAGAATAGGTGAGGCTGTGAGTCATTGCAGCCAGGTACACGAACTTCAGTTGCAGGGGGCTTGACATGGTCAGAAAACTCCTCTGGGCCCTGACCCTGGTGTTCTGCTTGGCGGCCCTGTCCGGTTGCGCCACCTTGGGCGGCGACGACCCCGCCGAATTCAGTCCGTTCCAGGGTAACCTGGTGAGCGAGGAAGAGCCGGGCACCGTCACCGAGCTGCACACGGCCACCCTCCAGTCCCTCAAGAACCTCGAGCTGCCCGTGTCCTTCAACGCCAAGGACAACCTGGTGGCGGTGATGGAGACCTTCATGTCCGACGGCAAGGCGGTGAGCATCCTCATCGAATACCGCTCGGCCGACGTGAGCAAGATATCCATCGGCGGCGAGGAGCGCATCGACGAGTACAAGCTGCGCGGCATCATGGACGAGATCCGCCGCAACATGGAAGTGATCTAACCCTGATCCTGCACGATGGCCCGGGCCCCGGCGCGACGCCATCGCGCCGGGGCCTTTCCTTGCCCATGCCGCCCCTGGTTTCGGTCATACTCCCCGCCTACAACGCCGCGGCCACCCTGCCCGCGGCCCTGGACAGCCTGCTGGCCCAGAGCCTCGCGGACTTCGAGGTGGTGGCCGTGGACGACGGATCCGCGGACGCCACCGCCCGGGTGCTGGCGGAGTACGCCCGCCGGGACCGGCGGGTGCGGCCCCTGTCCATTCCGCACGGAGGCATCGTGGCGGCCCTGGATGCGGCCCTGGATGCGGCCCGCGGCGAGCTCCTGGCCCGCATGGACGCCGACGATCTGGCCCTGCCCGAGCGTCTGGCCCGCCAGGCCGCGGCTCTGGAGGAGGACCCGGAGCTGGGGCTGGCTTCCTGCCGGGTGGCCTTCGGCGGCTGCCGGCGGTCCTGCGCCGGATACGCCCGGTACGTGGACTGGACCAACTCCCTGCTCAGCCCCGGGGACATCAGCCTCAACCGTTTCGTGGAGTCGCCCCTGGCCCACCCCTCGGTCATGTTCCGGGCCGCGGTGGTCCGGGAGCACGGCGGGTACCGGGACGGCCCCTTTCCCGAGGACTACGAGCTGTGGCTGCGCTGGCTGGAGGCCGGGGTGCGCATGCGCAAGCTGCCCGAGACCCTGCTCGCCTGGTCGGACCCGCCCGGCCGGCTCTCCCGGGTGGACGGGCGCTACTCCTCGGAGGCGTTCTACGCGGTCAAGGCCGGCTACCTGGCCCGCTGGCTGGCCAGGCGCAACCCGCACCACCCGGATGTGGTGCTGGCCGGGGCCGGCCGCACCACCCGCAAGCGGATGGAGCTGCTCACCGGGCACGGGGTGCGCATCGCCGCCTACCTGGACGTGGACCCGCGCAAGATCGGCCACGCGGTGCAGGGCCGTCCGGTGCTGCACCGGGACCAGGTCCCGGGGCCGGAGGAATGCTTCGTGCTCTCCTGCGTGGCCAGCCACGGCGCGCGGGAGGACATCGCCGCCTTCCTGGAGGGACGTGGATTCGCGCTGGGGAAGAACTGGCTGCCGGCGGCCTAGCGTCACGTCCTCAAAATGCCGACAGGTATTCTGAGTATAAAAAACTTCTGATTGCGCACTGTTGCAAGACGAAGAGGGGCCGCTCTGACTCGCGGGCGCGACGCTAGATGTCGATGACCAGGGGGCCGGGGCCGGCCCCTTCCTTGTCCCTGGCGCGCCGGATGTAGCGCAGGAACTTGCGGGATTCCTTGAGGTCGGGATTGATGGCCAGGGACATCTCCAGGGCCTTGATGGCCGCGGTGAAATCCTTCTTCTCGAAGTAGGCCCGGGCGATGTTGTGGTGCAGGTTCTCGTCGTTGCCGGCCAGATCCAGGGCGCGCAGGTAGTGCATGACGGCCAGGTCCAGGAGGCTTTGCTTGCGCAGGGATATCCCGAAATCGTTGAACATGTGCTTGTGCTCCGGCGCGAAGTCGGCCTTGACCTCGGCCAGGCGGCGGAAGATGTCCTCGGCCTTTTCCCGGTTGCCGCGCTTGAGGTAGGTCAGGCCCAGGCCGAAGCTCGACCGGGCGCTCTTCTCCACGTCCTCCGGGCTGCCCGTGAGGTCGAACCCCTCCAGGTCGATCTCCACAGTGCCGTCGGCCTTGCGCTCCCTGAGCTCCCGCAAGGCCTCGGGAGAGGCGCGGCCGGTGTGGACGTAGAACTCCGGTTCGGGCTCGAAGCGCTCCAGCAGATCCTCCAGCCGGATGACGCGCTTCTTGCCGATGGGAATCAGGTTCTCGTTGATGGGCTGGATCTCGGCCTGGTCGCCGTCCAGTTCGTTGACCAGCCAGTATTGCTTGGCCTTGGTGCGGCGCTGGGTGGCTCCGGTCCCGACCTTCTTGACCTCCTGGGTGGAGAAGACCCCGGAGAGCTTGTCGGTCCTGGACTTGGCAGGGGAGTCGGCCATGGTCCGGTCCTCGCGCCTAGCCGGACCCGGGCGTGTGCAGGCGCTGCACGATGCCGCCCCGCTTGAGCTTGGACATGTAGTTCTCGGGACCCAGCTCCAGCACGTCCTTCAGATAGGACATGTTCTGGGCGATGGACTCGGAGTAGAGGTCCCGGGGCAGGTCCCAGCGGGCTGCGAAGTGCGGGGCCATGAGGGCGTAGACCCCGCCCAGGATGCGCTCCTGGCGGTCGGTGGCCATGGCGTAGAAGCCGTGGGTGCGCTGCAGGAGGTCGAACATGGAGTCGTAGGGCAGCCCGGCCTCCTGGAACTCCAGGTACAGGAGCAGGAGCTTCTCCAGGTATTCGCGGTCGGCCATCTGGGCCAGGAGGTCGGCCGCGGCCACGATCTGGCCGGCCAGAAGCAGTTCGTCCTGGCCGAATGCGATCTCGTGGAACTTCTGGCTCAGGTTGGTGCCGGCGATGATGTTTCCGATGTCCCGGATCTCGTCCTCGGGAAAGGCGTGCTCCCGGAGATATCTTTCAACGAAGTTTACGCTGCGCTTCTCGTGGCCGATGGTGTACTTGGCCCCGGTGCCCACGGTGTCGTCCTCGGTCTGGATGAGGCCCACGTCGTGGAACAGGGCGGCCAGCAGGCCCAGTCGCATGGTGCGCGGACTGACGCGGCGGCCGGCCGCGTGGGCGCCGTGCAGCAGACGGGCCGTGGCCAGCATCACCTCCAGGGTGTGCTTGAGGTCGTGGTACTTGGTGTTGCTGCGGCGGTAGCCCGGGTAGCGGCCTGCGAAGAGGCGCTCCGCGTCTTCCAGGGCCGCGGCCAGGATCTTGAGGTCCAGGTCCGGGTGGGCCAGGCGCGCCGTGGCCTTGACCTCGGCCAGCACGCACTGCGGGTCCGAGGTGTCCACGAAGTCGGCGAGCTTCACCGTGGCGTGGTCTATGCGTGCGGCATCCAGCATGGGGTGGGCGTCTTCAGGCTATGGGACACACTCGTATCCCCGTCTCCTCTGTAGCGGTATCCATCGGCAAAGGCAATAGGGGGCTGGAAAGGAAGGCAATCCGATCGGGGAGTCATCGCGAACTCAGGGTCAGCAGGGCCATCAGGGCCACGGCCAGGACCACGCCCAGGGCGAACCAGAAGATGCGGCGGGCCTTGAACCGACCGGGCAGGCGGAACCCGTCCGGTTCTTCGGCCAGGAATTCCTCCGCTCCCGGCGCTCCGGCGGGCAGGCCGCGGTGGGCCAGATCCTCGGCCCGGGCCTGGGCCCGGAGTTCGTTGAGGGTGGGGTGCGGCTTCGGGGCGTCCGGCTCCCCTGGCGGCGTCAGGGCAGGGGAGGCGTCCGGGGCCGGGGCCTCGGCCCGGGGCGCGGTTTCGGCCGGGGGCGGAGTCGGCTCCCGGCGCTTGGCCGTCTCGCGGGCCACGGCGCCGGCCTCGAGCTGGAGCAGGGCGCTGCGGAACAGGTCGCTGAGCAGGGAGAGCCGGGCGTAGCGGTCCTCGAAGCTGACCAGGCCGTGGGTGTAGCGCGCCCGGACCAGGGTCCGGTCCTGGCCCGCGGGTGAGAAGGTCACGGCCACCCGGCGGCCGAGGTTGAGCAGGGAGAGCCGCGGCCGCGCCACCAGCAGGCCGTTGGCCGCGCTGGACATGAGGACCTTGAGGCCCTGCCGCTCCGCGGTCTGCTCCAGGGCGTTGAAGACCCGGGCCGGGGCAAAGGCGAACTCCGCGCTGAGCGCAGTCTCCCGGGGGCCGTAGGAGGCTTCCTCCTTGGCGTAGCTCGCGTCCTTTTCCTGGGTCATCCGTCCTTCATGGCACAATGCCGGGGAAAATCAAGCCGCTCCGCTGCGCAGGACCCTCCGGGCCAGGGCCGCGAAGCGGCGGCACAGGTCCGGGTCCTTGCGGCCGTCCGGCCCCTCCAGGCCGGTGTGCGCGTCCACCCCGGCCGGCCGCACCGCGGCCGCCGCCCGCTCCAGGTTGTCCGGGGTGAGGCCCCCGGCCAGGATCAGCGGCCGGCCGGCCTGTTCGGCCAGATGCCGGCTCACGGCCCAGTCGTGGGTCCGGCCTGTGGCGCCGCAGGCCCCGCTGGCCGGGTCGTAGCTGTCGGTGATGAAGGCGTCCACGTGGGGCGCGAAGGCCATGGCCAGGCCGGGCAGCTCCCGGTCCCGGCCGCGGCCCACCACCAGGCTCTTGATGAGGCCCAGCCCCGGCCGGGCGGCGCGCAGCGCGGCCGCGGCCCCGGGGGGGAGGTCGCCGTGCAGCTGCGCCCAGCCCACCCCGAGGTATTCGCAAAGGTCCAGGATCTCGGCCGGCTCGGCCAGGTAGGTCACCAGCACCGCCTCCACTCCGGGGGGCAGGCCGCGGATGACCTCCCGGGCCGCGGCGTCGTCCAGGTCCGGGGCGTGCACCGGCAGGCGCAGGGGGAAGCCCAGGTGGGTGAAGCCCGCGGCCGCCAGCATGGCCGCCTCGGCCGCGTCCAGCACGCCCGCGGCCTGGATGAAGGGGAAGGGCAGGCGGGAACGGTCCATGCTCAGCGTCCGGACAGCCGGTCGGCGAATTCCGCGCCGGACCAGCCGCTCGCCGCGCGTTCTGCGCGCAGACGGTTCACGGCGGCGTGGAAGTGTCCGGCAAAGGCCGCGGCCACCTCGGCCGGGGGCTTGCGGGACAGGGCCAGGGGGTCGAATCCGGCCCAGGGCAGGGCCGGAGGCGCGGGCTCCAGGGCCTGGGCCGCGGCGAAATGCTCCGCGGCTTGGGCGTACTCGGCGTTGTCCATGGCCGCGAGGGCCCGGCCCAGGGCCTCCAGGGCGGCATGGCCCAGGGGGTCGCGGGGCGCGGAGAGGTCCTCGGGCAGACCCGGCCGGGCCGGACGGCCCAGCGCCTCGGCCAGGAGCCGCGCCGCGCGCTGCGGGATGCGGGCGGGCAGCAGTTCGCCGGCCGGAACCAGGGCGGACAGCATCCGGCCCTCCGCGGGCAGGGGCGCATCCACCTCCTGCTGCAGAGAGGCGATGCGGTCGCGGAGCGCCGCGACCTCGGCCTCCAGTTCGTCCGCGCCCTTGGCCAGGTCGGCCCGGCGCTGGCGCAGGAAGTCCGGGGTGGGGCGGTAGAGGCCCAGGAATAGTTCGTAGGCCGTGCGCCGGTACTGCAACTGCCGCTCGTGCACCTGCTCGACCTCCCGCTCCAGGGCCCGGAGAGCCTCCAGGGCCGCCTTGGCCTCGTCGGTGCGGCCGGCGCGGAGCAGGGCGCTGATCTCCTCGGCCCGGGGTCCGCGTTCGGCCAGGAGCCGGTCCATCTGCTCCGACAGCTCCTGGTGGGCCAGGGCCGCGTCCAGGGCGTCCAGCTCCTTGCGGGCCGCAGCCAGGCCGCCTTCCAGGGAGGCCAGCCGGCCGCGCCCTGCGGCCAGCTCCTCGCCCAGGCGGACGATCCGGCCCTGGGGACTCTCCACCCCCTGGATGCGGAAGTGCAGGCGCACTCCGCCGCCGTCGGCCGGCTCCGCCCACCACTGCACCGCGTATTCCGCGCCCAGGCGGCCGGCCACCTGCAGGGCCGCGGCCGGATCCGGCGTCGTCCCGCCTTCGGTCTCGTCCAGAAAGGCTCGTACCCGCTCCCGGGGCGCGGCGTTGACCCCGCAGTCCCGGCGCAGGGCGGCCACGGTCAGGTGGTGCAGGGCCTTGCCCCGAGCTCCCTGGGCCAGGCTTCCGTCCGGGGGCAGCAGGGCCACCCGGCCCAGGCGCAGGTCCGGCAGCTCCCCCCCGGCTGCGCGCAGGGCCTGGAGCCGGTACTCCAGCAGGGCCAGGCCCGCGGCCAGGCTGCGGTACACGGGGCGCAACTCGTCCAGGGCCGGGGCGAAGCCCTCCCAGAGCTCCAGGGCCAGGTCCGGCCGGCCGGCCAGCCAGCGGGAGAGGCCCAGGTACAGCCCGGCCGGGGCGTGCCCCGGGCGTTCCTGGAGCAGGGCCTCGAAGCGCCGGGCCGCGGCCTCGTACTGGCCGTCGGCGAAGTACTTGGCGCCCAGGCGCTCCAGGAGCAGGGGCGAGCCGGCGTGCTCCACCGGCCGCGGCGTGTCCCGCCAGTCGTTGGCCGGGGCCTGCCGCCCCCCGCAGGCCGGGAGCAGGAGCAGGCAGAGCAGGGGGAGGAGCAGTGCGCGCCGCATGGAGGCTTTCCTGTAGCAGACCCGGCGGCTCAGCGCCACCGGCCGGGAAGGCCGGCGACGGGGCCGCGGTAGGCGGCGCGGCCGGCCTCCAGCACCAGGGCGTGGGTCAGGCAGGAGGGCAGGTCGTCGGGTCGGTGGGCCACGCAGACCAGGCCGGTCCCTGCGGCGAAGAGCCGGTCCAGGGTGTCCAGGAGGCCGGCCCGGGCCGGGGCGTCCAGGCCCGAGGCCGCCTCGTCCAGGAGCAGGAGCCGGGGCTCGTGCGCCAGGGCCCTGGCCACCAGGAGGCGGCGGAGTTGCCCGTAGGACAGGGAGCGGATGGGCCGCTCCTCCAGCCCGGCCAGCCCGGCCCGGAGCATGGCCCGGCGGCCGGCCGCGGCCTGCTCCGGGGTGGGCTCGCCGTAGAGGCCCATGCTCCAGGAGAAGCCCGAGAGCACCAGGTCCAGGGCGGGCGCGTCGTAGGCATAGCCGGCCTGCAGTTCGGGCGAGATCAGCCCCAGGTCCCGGCGCACCTCCCACACGTCGCGCGGGCCGGTGCGGCCGAACCAGGACACCCGGCCCCCGGGCTGGGGCCAGAGTTCGGCGGTAAGCAGGGAGATGAGCGTGCTCTTGCCCGCGCCGTTGTCCCCGAGCACGGCCCAGGCCTGGCCCGGCTCGATGGTCCAGTCCAGGTCCTCCAGCACGGTGCGGCCGCCGCGGACCACGCAGGCCCGCTCCATCCGGGCCAGGAAGGCCGGGGGAGGTCCGGCGGGCCGCCGGGGGGCGGAGGCCTCGGCGGGGGCGTCCGGGGCCTGGGGCAGGAGTTGGAGCGGCGCGCCCCGGGCGATGATCCGGCCCTGCTCCAGGAGCACGGCCTCGGCCACGCAGGGGGGCAGGTCCGCGGCGCGGTGGGCGGAGACCGCCAGGGTGGTCCCGGCGCGGGCCGCGGCCTCCAGGGCGGCCAGCACGTCGGAGCGGGAGGCCCGGTCCAGTCCGTCCAGGGCCTCGTCCAGGAGCAGGACCCCGGGCCGGGCGGCCAGGGCCCGCGCCACCAGCAGCCGGCGCAGTTCGCCCCGGGACATGGCCGCTGCGGACCGTCCGGCCAGGTGGCCGGCCGCGGCGGCCTCCAGGGCCTCCCGGCCCGCGGCCAGCTCGGACTCGGTGAAGTCGCGGTAGGGCAGGAACACGCCCAGGGGGCCGGTGCAGGCCACCTCCAGGCCGGTGAGGTCCGCCCCGCGCCGGAGGTAGGCGTCCTGCTGCTCCGCGGACACCAGCAGGATGGGCCGGGCCGCGGGCCGCACCGCGCGCCGGCCGGCCAGGATCCGTCCGGTGGCGGGGTCCGCGGACTGGGCCGGGTGGACCTCGCCCAGGAGCAGGCGCAGGAGCGTGCTCTTCCCCGCCCCGTTGCCGCCCAGCACCGCCAGGTGCTCGCCGGCCCGCAGGCCGAGGTCCACGCCGGACAGGACCGTGGCCCGGCCCAGGCGCACGTCGCAGCCGGACAGGGAGAGGAGAATCTCGGGATCGGCCATGGCCCGGGCAACTACCCCTTCCGCGGCGGCAGGGCAAGGCTCGGCTCAGCCGCCGATGACCGTCTTCACGTCCACCCCGAACTTGCGCATGCGGTTCAGGATGGTGCCGCGGTTGACTCCCAGCAGGCGGGCGGCCTCGGACTTGTTGCCGCCGGCCTGGCGCAGGGCGTCCCGGAGCTCCTCGCGCGGGCCGCGGGCCGGGGCCGACGGCGCGGCCTGCGGCCGGGGATCGGGCGGGCAGGCGGCGGCGCGGCCGACGAACTGCATGGGCAGGTGCTCGGGTCCGATGCGCCCGTGGTCGGCGATGACGCAGCCGTACTCCAGGGCGCTCTTGAGCTCCCGCACGTTGCCCGGCCAGGGGTGCTCCATGAACCGGCGCATGGCCTCGGCGGACAGGCCGGAGATGGGCTTGCCGGTCTTCTCCCGGATGCGGGCGAGGAAGGTCTCCACCAGGAGCGGGATGTCCTCCCGCCGCTCCCGCAGGGGCGGGATGTGGATCGGGATCACGTTGATGCGGAAGAAGAGGTCCGAGCGGAAGGAGCCCTGGGCCACCATGGCCTCCAGGTCGCGGTTGGTGGCGGTGATGACCCGCACGTTGACCTCGATGGAGCGGTTCTCGCCCACCCGCTCCACGAGCCCGGTCTCCAGCGCCCGCAGGAGCTTGACCTGGGTGGCCGGGGGCACGTCGCCGATCTCGTCCAGGAAGATGTCCCCGCCGTGCGCGGCCTCGAACCGGCCCTGGCGGTGGGATATGGCCCCGGTGAAGGCGCCCTTCACGTGGCCGAAGAGCTCGCTCTCCAGGAGGGACTCGTTGAGCGCCGCGCAGTTGAACTGGATGAAGGGCTTCTCCCGCCGGGGCCCCAGTTCGTGGATGGCGTTGGCCGCCAGCTCCTTGCCCGCGCCCGACTCGCCGTGGATGATCACCGGCGCGTCGCTGGCCGCGGCCTTCTCCAGGATGCCGTAAAGCCGCTCCATGGCCGGGGCCCGGCCCACCATGCCGTGGAACCCGTCCTCCAGCAGGCGGGAGAGTCCCTCGATGCGCCGCTCCCGCTCGTCCAGTTCGGAGATGTCGGTGAGGGTCTCCACCCCGGCCAGGACCCGCCCGCCCTCGGTGAGCAGCGAGGCGTTCTTGAGCACCGGAACCAGGGTCCCGTCCTTGCGCTGGATGGTGCAGCGCTTGCGGTGCTCGGCCTTGGTGTCGAACAGGCGGCACCAGTGCTCCTTCCCCTCCTTGCGGGAGATCTTGCACACGTCGCAGTTGAGCACCGTGCAGGGCTTGTCCAGGAGCTCCTCCCGGGCGAAGCCGGTGAGCCGGAGCAGGGCGTCGTTGACCATGGTGATGCGGCCGTCGGGTCCCACCACCAGCAGGCCGTCGTTCATGGTGTGGACGATTTCCTCGAGATACTGCGGGATCATGCTCTGATGCATTTCAACACCTGTTGAACAAGTGACTAGACACCTGTTGAAATACGCACTCTTCCGGCTTTGGGCAAGGGGGCGGGCAGTCGCGAGAATGCGATGGTATTCCAGATAGTTGTCGCAACAGGCGCGCCCGGCACGCATCCTGCTCAAGGAAGGACGAGAGGCCGGCGCCGGGTCCTGAAGGGAGGGCCGGGCGTCCATCCCCGACAAACCATACCGCAAGGAGTCTTCCCATGCAGCGCACCGTTCTGGCCGTGCTGGCCGCCGTCTTCCTGTCCGCCGCCATCGTCGGCGCGGCCCTGGCCGAGGAGAAGGGCAACGCCCGCAAGGGCAAGTACCTGTTCCGCAAGAGCTGCCGCTCCTGCCACAGCCCCGAGGGCGGCAAGAGCGATCTCTCCCCCAGCTCCCTGACCCAGGCCCAGTGGGCCAAGGCCTTCGCCAACTGGAAGTCCCTGCCCTGCCAGGGCGAATGGGGCGGCCTCTCGGACGAGGACCGCAAGGACATCTTCTCCTACATGCACGAGTACGCAAAGGACTCCCCGACCCCGGCCAAGTGCAGCTAAGGAACTTCAGCCTGGAGAGAGCCATGGCCACCACCCCTGACGTACGCCTGACCCGCCGCGGCTTCCTCAAGGCCGCCGCGGTCGCCGGGACCGGGGCCCTGCTGGGGTCCCTGGCCCCGGCGGCCCCGGCCGCGGCCCGCGCTGCGGAGTCGGGCGCGCCCTACGACCGCTCGGCCTATTCGGTCTGCGACATGTGTTTCAACAAGTGCGGCCTCATCGCCCGGGTGCGCGGGGACAGGGTGGTCAAGCTCGACCCCAACCCCAAGTTCCTCAAGTCCCGGGGCATGCTCTGCGCCCGCGGCAACGCCGGCCTGCGCCAGCTCTACGACCCGGACCGCCTGCGCTACCCCCTGCTGCGCCAGGGGGAGCGGGGCGAGGGCAAGTGGAGGCGCATCTCCTGGGACGAGGCCCTGGACCTGGCCGCGGCCCGCATGAAGGAGATCGGCGAGAAGCACACCCGCTGCGGCATGCTCTTCACCGCCGGCGCGGACATGCAGTCCGGCTTCGTGCACCGCCTGGCCGAGGTGTACGGGTCCTTCAACGTCACCTCCCACGAGTCCCTGTGCCTGGTGTCCAACAACCGCGGCTTCCTGGACACCTTCGGCGAGGTGCCCTTCCCGGACGTGCTCCACTCCAAGTACGTGGTCATGGCCGGGGCCAACCGCTTCGAGGCCCTGGTGACTCCGGACAGCATGGACCTCATGACCGCCATGCGGAACGGGCTCAAGCTGGTGGTGCTGGACCCGCGCCGCACCAAGACCGCGGGCCTGGCCCACGAGTGGTGGGCCATCAAGCCGGGCGCGGACATGGCCTTCATGCTGGCCCTGGCCCACGTCATCGTGAACGAGAAGCTCTACGACGCGGCCTGGATGGCGGAGAAGACGTACGGCCTGGAGCAGCTCGCCGCCCACGTGGCGGACAAGACCCCGGAGTGGGCCGCGGCCGAGTGCGGCATCCCCGCCGCGGACATCGCCCGCATCGCCCGGGAGCTGGCCGCGGCCGCGCCCCAGGCCATGGTCTACCCCGGTCGGCGCAGCTCGGACTACCAGGACTCCACCCAGATCCGGCGCAGCTTCGCCATCGTCAACGCGCTCCTGGGCAACTGGGACCGGCCGGGCGGGCTCCTGGCCGCGCGCCAGGTGGGGCTCAAGGGGGCCTTCCCCTACACCGCGCCCTGGTATGACGACAACCCGTTCGAGCGGGCCGACGCCGGGCGTTCGCCCATCATGTTCGAGGAGGAGGGCTCCTTCGTGCACATGCGCGACGCGGTGCTCTCCGGCGAGCCGTACCCGGTCAAGGGCTGGTTCATCTACAAGACCAACCCGATGCAGACCGCGCCGGACCGGAGGCGGACCGTGCGCATGATGCAGGCCATGGATTTCGTGGTCTGCGTGGACATCGCCATGAGCGACACCGCCTGGATGGCCGACCTGGTGCTGCCCGCGCCCAGCTACCTGGAGCGGACGGACCCGGCCAGCGGCCTGCAGGGCTCCTCGGCCTGCGCCTGCGTGGTGCAGCGCGATCCCGTGGTCCCGGCCCTGTACGAATCCCGGCCGGTGTTCGACATCGTCCAGGGCCTGGCCCGGCGGCTGGACCTGGGCGAGTTCTTCGAGTTCACCGTGGAGCAGTACCGCGCCGAGCAGCTCAAGGGCCTGCCCGACGCCGGCCGCGCCCTGGACCAGGACGGAGTCTACTACAACCCGAGCAAGGTCTACGGCATCTACGAGGGCCGGGCCCACAAGACCCGCAGCCAGAAGATCGAGATCTACAACCAGCGCTACGCCGAGCTGGGCCTGGATCCCCTGCCGGTCTACACGCCCCCGGCCCAGGGGCCGGAAAGGGCCCTGCGCATGGTGGTGGGCCGCAACGCCCTGGTGACCCACTCCAGCTCCCAGAACAACGCCCTGCTGCACGCGCTGGTCCCGGAGAACACCCTCTGGATCCACCCCGCCGCGGCCTCCCTCCTGGGGATCCGCCCCGGGGACCGGGTGGTGGTGGAAAGCCCCGCGGGACGGGGCGAACTGGCCGCGGAGCTCACCGCGGACATCCGCGAGGACACGGTCTACATGCTCACCGGCTTCGGAGCCCTGTCCGGCGGCCTGTCCCTGATCAAGGGCCGGGGGGCCTGCCTGGCCGAGATACTGGAGAGCCGCGCCGACGCCCTGACCGGCAACGCGGCCCTGCACGAGACCTTCGTCACCGTGACCCGCGCCGGGAGCGGCAAGGAGGCCAGGTCATGAAGACCCAACTCGCCATGCTGGTGGATTCGTCCAGGTGCATCGACTGCAAGGCCTGCATGCTGTCCTGCAAGGTCGCCAACGCCGTGCCCGATGGCGCCTGGCGCAACTGGGTCAAGTCCGGGTCGGTCCAGGGCCGGATGCACTTCCAGCCCGGGGGCTGCATGCACTGCGCCGAACCCACCTGCGTGCAGGCCTGCCCCACCGGCGCGACCTACCGGGACCCGGCCGACGGCGCGGTGAAGATCGACCGCTCCCTGTGCATCGGCTGCGGCAACTGCATCCCGGCCTGTCCCTACGGCGCGCGCTACCGGCATCCCGAACTCAAGGTGGCGGACAAGTGCGATTACTGCGCCGGCCGCCGGGCCCAGGGCCTGCAGCCGGCCTGCGTGGACACCTGCCCCACCAAGGCCCGGGTCTTCGGCGACATCGCCGATCCCGAGAGCGAGGCCGGCCGCCTCTTCCGCGAGCACCAGGGCCGGCTGGCGCAGGTGGCGAACCGCCGGACCGACACCAAGCCCAACATGTTCTATCTGGCCGCCACCGCGCCCCTGGATTGGCCCGCGGAAGCCCGGACGCCTTCGGCCATGGGCCTCATGGCCGGCGTCACCCCGGTGCTGCGCGGGCTGGTGGGGCTCACCGGCCTGGGCGTGCTGGCCATGCTCGGCCGGCAGCTCGCCGCGGGCGCGAAGGACGGCGCGGAGGAGAGCAAGGAGGACGCCCATGTCGACTAGGACCTTCGTCCGGCACAGCCGCTGGGACATCTTCATCCACTGGTTCAACGCCGTGCTGTGGCTGTTTCTCACCGCCACCGGCCTGGCCCTCATCGACAACCCGGACATCAATCCCCTGGGCCAGTGGTGGCCCGACCTGTGGCGCGGGATCTTCGGGGGCGGCGGCAACCTGCTCCTGGCCCACGAGATCGCGGGCGTGGCCTGGGTCCTGGGCTTCGTGGCCTACCTGGCCTTCAACCGCCGCGGCGCGAGCTTCTTCCTGCGCGAGGTGTTCCGGGTCAACCCGGCCCTGGACATCCCCTGGCTGGCGAAGAAGCCGGTGCAGATGACCCTCGGCGACGCGGCGCTGCGCCGGCTGGGCCTGGACCCGGCCCTGCCGCCCCAGGGCTTCTACAACATGGGCCAGAAGGCCTTCGCCCAGGCCGCGGTGGCCGGAGGCGCGGGCCTGGCCCTGTCCGGCGCGGCGATGATGGCCTCGCACCTGGTCCCGGGACCGGGGGCCCACCTCCTGGTGAGCTGGTCCATCCTGGTCCACTACCTGTGCGCCGGCCTGGTCTTCGCCGGGCTCCTGGTCCACGTGTACATGGCCGCGGTGGCGCGCGAGGAGCGGCCCGGCCTGCTTTCCATGTTCACCGGCACGGTGCCCGAGGACTACGCCCGGCGCCACCACCGGCTCTGGTTCGAAGAGGTGGTGGGCGGCGAGTCCCGGAAGAACTGAGGAGCAACGGCGACCCCTCGGCCGCCAGGAATATCAACACGAAAGGAGTATCGACATGAGAGCCATCGTCAACAGCGTGCGCCTGACCGTCGCGGTCCTGCTCCTGGCGGCCCTGGCCGCCGGGTGCTCGGCCAGGCGGGAGGCCCAGCCCGTCCCTGACCATTTCTACAAGACCATCGTGGACGCCAAGTTCGTGTCCGACCACCTCGTGGTTCCGGCCGGGGACAAGGCGATGCTCATCGACTCGCGTCCCTACGAGACCAAGTACGTCAAGGGCCACCTGCCCACCGCGGTGAGCCTGCCCGACTCCAAGTTCGACGAGCTGGCCGGCAAGCTCCTGCCCAAGGACAAGAACGTCCTGCTCATCTTCTACTGCGAGGGCCCGGCCTGC
This sequence comes from Thermodesulfobacteriota bacterium, assembly GCA_040753075.1. Classification (GTDB taxonomy): domain Bacteria; phylum Desulfobacterota; class Desulfovibrionia; order Desulfovibrionales; family Desulfovibrionaceae; genus UBA6814. The sequence continues at coordinate 23,632 of JBFMHA010000022.1, read as the reverse complement.
AAGCTGTCCCACAACTCGGCGCGCAAGGCCGAGAAGCTGGGCTACGCCAACGTGGCGGTCTACGCCGGCGGCTTCCCGGACTGGGTGGCCGCGGGCCGCTACCCGGTGTACGAGGCCCCGGAGCTGGCCGCCATGATGGCCTCGGGCCAGCCCATGCTGGTGGTGGACTCCCGGCCCGCGGACAAGTACCGCGAGGGCAGCGTGCCCGGCGCGGTGAGCATCCCCGACACCTTCTTCGAGAAGTACCAGGGCATGCTGCCCGCGGACAAGGACACCACCCTGGTCTTCTTCTGCGGCGGGCTCAAGTGCCCCCTGAGCCACAAGTCCGCGCTCAAGGCCCAGGCCCTGGGCTACAAGAAGGTCGCGACCTTCGAGGCCGGGTATCCGGGCTGGGTCGAGGCCTTCGGGGCCGGGACCTCGGCCCTGGCCATCAAGTCCGGCAAGGACGAAGGGACCATGGACGTCGAGCAGTTCAAGAAGGTCCTGGCCGAGAAGCCGCAGAGCATCCTGCTCGTCGACGTGCGCGATGCCGACGAGTTCGCCCGCGGCCACTTCGCCGGAGCGGTGAACATGCCCGTGGGCGAGCTGCAGAAGAACGTGAAGAGCCTGTCCAAGGACAAGCCCATCGTGTTCACCTGCGCCACCGGCGCGCGCAGCGGCGAGGCCTTCTACATGGTCAAGGACCTGCGGCCGGACATCAAGGACGTCTACTACCTGGAGGCCGACGTGACCTGCCAGGCGGCCGACTGCACCATCAAGGCCCACTAGCTTCCCCGGGGCGGGGCCGGCCCTTCCCGGCCCCGTCTCCCACCCCCCAACCCAGGAGCGGGGTCGTGACCAGCCAACCCACCCGCCTCTCGACCGCCCGCAGCTGCGCGGCCCTGCTCCTGCTCCTGTGCGCCCTTCCCCTGGCGACGCCCGCCCAGGGCCAGCCTCCGGCCTGGTGGCCCGACGCCGCGGCCCAGGCCGCCCGTGACGGCTACACCCTGCTCGACGATGCCGGCCTGGACCGCGTCCTGGATTCGGGAGGAGCCCTGCTCCTGGACGTGCGGCCGGGCTACGAGTTCGCCGCCGGCCATCTGCCCGGGGCCGAGAACCTGGAGTTCGACCTGGCGGACCAGGCCGGCCCGTCCCCGGACAAGCGCGTCGCCCTGCTGGCCATGGTTGGCCCGGATCTGTCCCGTCCGGTGGTGATCTACTGCCGAAGTTTCCGCTGACTGCGCAGCGGCATCGCCGCGCGCTGGGCCGTGCGCCTGGGCCTGACCAACGTGTTCCGCCACCCCGCCGGCTACCTGGGCCGCCTGGCCGCCCGGCCGGACCTGGCGCCGCCGGGCTTCAGCGCCCAGCACGGCCCGGTGCGGGGCGAAGCCTTCCCGGACTGGCCCCTGGCCCTGGCCGGGGGGGACCGCGACCGCGCCGCCCTGGGCCTGGGCCCGGGCCATGCCGCGCCTGCCCTGGGCGAGATTCCCACGCAACTGGCGGTCCTGGGCCTGTTCAACCCCCTGTGCGCCGAGTGCCGGCGGGAGGCCGCGGCCATGGAGGCCCTGCGCTCCGTGGTGGAGGCCGATTCCGGCCTGGCCGGCCGGTTGGCCCTGGTGGGGGTGGGCTCCCAGTGTTCGCGCCGCGCCCTGGCCAGGTTTCGCCAGGAGTTGGGCCTGGGCTTCGCCTTGGCCCTGGACGAGGCGGGCGGCCTGATGCGGGAGCTGGGGCGCGACGCCCTGCCGGTGTTCTATCTTCTGCGCCGCGGGCCCGAGGGCGGCTGGGTGGTGGCCTGGACGGGGCAGGGCCGGCTGGAGGCTCCGGCGGTGCTGGCCGAGGCCCGGCGGCTGCTCGCGCCCGCCGCTCCCTAGGTCAGATTCTTCACGCTTCGCGGCGGTCCAGCCGGGCTGCCTCGTCCAGAGTCGCCAGCAGCAGGTCCGCGGCCTGGACAAAGAATCCCTTGTCCCGGTCTTCCCCGGCGGCCCGGGCCACGGCCTGGCGGAAGCGGCCGGCCCAGGTCCCGGGGACCTCCCGGGCGAAGGCCGCGGCCGCGGCGTCCCGCCCTGCGCTCACCAGATAATACAGGAACTCGATCTGCACCGGCAGATGGTCGGCAGGCTCGCTGGCCGGACCTGACACGGCCAGGCCCTCGGCCGCCAGGCGGCGCTGCATGGCCTCGGCCGCGGGCCCGAGCATGAGCCCGTCTCCCTCGTGGCAGGACTGGTAGGGCGGGGCCGGGATCCCCTCCCGGCCGGCCACGAACAGGGCCACGTGGGCCGAGGCGAGGCCGGCGCAGGCCTGCTCGGCGTCCTCGCCGGGCGCGGACCGGGCGGCCATTCCGGCCAGGGGCGTCTCCAGGGCCGAGCCCCGGGCGGCGCGGGCCAGGTCCGGCAGGTCGCTGGCCAGCAGGCCGGAGCAGTCCCCGGGCAGGCCCAGGAAGGCCTTCCGGAGCAGGGCCAGGGCCGCAAGGAGCACGGGGCGGGGCAGGGGAGCGGGTAGGGTCATGGGAGCCTCCGGCCGCAGGGTAGATCAGGCGGGCGTTCGGGGCAACCATCGGGAAAGGCGAGAGTTGTTACAGATGGTTCGTATGTCTGGCGCTCTTCCGGGGAACCTGGAGTCCGGCCCGGGGAGGATTCTGAATTGGCTCTTGGAAAGGGGGACGAAATCCAGTATGATGGGATCAATCAAAGCAGCTTGGTATGATTTTTCGGGGCCGTAGCCCTGTTCCGGAGGATATCGATGAAACTTTCGACGCGCAGCAGGTACGGGACCAGGATGCTCCTGGACATCGCCGAGTACGGCAACGGCAAGCCGGTGCCGGTGAGCGAGATATCCAAGCGCATGGGGGTGTCGGTCAAGTACCTTGAGCAGCTCATCCGCCCCCTGAACAAGGCCAAGTACCTGAAGAGCGTGCGCGGCCCCAAGGGCGGGCACCTGCTGGCCAAGCAGCCGGCGGATATCTCCGTGGGCGAGATCGTCCGGCTGCTGGAGGGCGGGGTGCACCTCACCGAGTGCGTGGCCGAACCCAAGACCTGCGACAAGTCCGAGACCTGTCGCACCCGGCGGGTGTGGGCCAAGGCCACCCAGGCCATGAACGGCATCCTGGACGGCATCACCCTGGAGGATCTGCGCCAGGCCAAGTGCTAGCTGACTGTTGAAAAATCGAAATTCGCAGGCCGTTCAAAAATGGTGAGATGCAAGGAAGCGGAAAAATCCAGGACGCGCAATGTATTGCGCATACATAAGCGGTCTGGTTTTTTTCGCTGACGCAGCAGATCGCCGTTTTTCAACGGCCTGCTAGCCTAAACTTTTTCTCGGGGCTGCCGATAAGAGTTCCGAAGGGCCCGTTTCCGTTTTCGGGGAGGGAACGCCTATGGACGAGACGACCGGCAGCGTGGCTGCCCTGGCCATGGCCTCCAGCCGCCAGGTCTTCGGAGCCCAGGTGGTCAGCAAGACCCTGGACTACATGAACCGGAACCAGAACATGTCAGGCGGCGGCAACGCCGACTACGACTTCCAGACCTCGGTCCTCGGCGCGGCCTATGCCGGCAAGGGGACCATGGTGGACATGATGGTGTAGACTGCTGGAGACGGCGCCCGAACGAGGAGGCCCCGGGGAGCATCCCCGGGGCCCTTTGTTTTCTCAGGCCTGGTTCAGGCGCGTTGCGTGGACGCGCTCTCCCGGGAGGAAGGCTCGGTCGGAGCCTGAGCCGAGGCCGGGGAGGGCGCAGGGGCTTTGGCCCGTTCTTCTTCGCCCTGGCGGGTGCGGACCATCCGCAGATACTTCTGGCGCACCTCGGAAAAGCTCTGCTGGGTCTCCCGCCGGGCCGCCGGGGTCAGGAATGCGGAGAGCTTCTTCTCCAGGATGTGCGGGTTGGTCTCGTGCTTGACGGCCACCGCCCCCTCGATGATCAGCCGGTGGGTGAGCACCTCCCGTTCGGTCTTGCTCCGGATGCATTCGGCTATGGGCGAGAACACGTAGTAGGCGGCCAGGATGCCGTACAGGGTGGAGACCAGGGCGATGGGTATGTAGCGCAGGATGTCGCCGGTGCTCCCCAGTCCGAAGAGCAGCCCCACCAGGCCGATGATGCTGCCGGCCAGGCCGAAGCCCGGGGCGTATACCGCCATGCTCCGGAAAACGCGCTCGTTGTGCTGGCGGCGCTGCTGGAAATTGAGGATCTCGGTGGAGAGGATGTCCCGGATGTCCTCCTCGGAGTAGTTGTCCGCGAGCATCTGCATGGCGTCGCGCAGGACGGCGAAGGTGGTTTCCTGCCCGGCCTTCTCCAGGCTGTGCAGCCCGTCGATCTTGCTGCGGATGGACATGTCCAGCAGGGCCATGATGACCGCGTCGGGGTCCGTGGCCGGGGCGAGGTAGGCGCCCTTGGCCACCTGAATCGCGGCCCGCACCTGCTGGTACGGGAAGGAGAGCAGGGTGGCCCCCAGGGTGCCGCCGAACACCACCAGCAGGGCCGGCAGGTTCAGGTAGACCATGATGTTGCCCGAGACCAGGAAGCCGGCCAGGAGCAGGAGCGAACACAGGGCCACCCCCATGATGTTGGAGCGCAGCATGTTCATAGGGTTCAGTCCTCTGGGGCTTGCGGCTTGCGCACCACGATTTCCACCCGCCGGTTGCGGACCTTGGATTCGGCGGTGAGGTTGGGCGCGGAGGGAAGGTACATGGCGTGGCCGACCACGCTGAAGCGGCCAGGGTCCAGGTTCTCGCTCTCCATGAGCAGGCGGGCCACGTTCACCGCCCGGGCTGCGGACAACTCCCAGGCGGTGGGGTAGCGGGGAGTGGACACCGGGGTGTTGTCGGTGTGGCCGTGCACCTCCACCGGGTTGCTCATCATGGCGAGGATCCGGGCCACCGTGTGCAGGAAGCGTCCCCCCTCGGGCTTCACATCGGCGGAGAACTGGTCGAAGAGCAGGGGTCCGTGCATGGTGATGCGCACCGCCTCGCCTTCCGCCCGCACCGCCACGTCCTGCAGTCCCTCGTCGCGCACCGCGGCGTTCATGGTCTCCACGAGCTGCTGCGCTCCCATGGTGGGGAGGGCGCCGGGCCTGGGCAGGTCGTGCATCGGCGTCGGTCCCGTCCGGCCGCTCAGGGCCAGGTAATCCTGCTGGGCGGTCTCGTAGGCCTTGTGGCCGCGGAAGGACTCCATCACGTCCCGTCGCGCGCTGGCGTAGATGAAGAGCACCGCGAAGAACACGAACATGGTCATCATCAGGTCGGCCCAGGGCACGGACCAGTGCATGTGGGGCGAGGCCGGGGCCTGGTCCAGGGCGCGGGTCAGCTCGTCCGCCGCGCTTCCGGGACGAACGCCGGCCTGCCGGCGTCGCGCGGTCGGGCGGGGCGGCTCGGGAGGGGCAGGGGCGTTGGGCTGGTCCATGCATCTCTCTTGGAAGGTTGGTCGTGAGTGACCCCAAGCAGAGACAAACTACTCCCGAATCGTCACTATAGGCAAGAGCGGGGCGTGTGGGCGCGATGCGCGGCTGGGCCCCCGGCCGGGGAGATCACGGCCCGCCGGGGCAGTCCTCCGGCCAGGCGAGCCCGGTCAGTTCGGCCCGGAAGGAGCCCACCAGCACCGCGCTCTCGATGCGCACCGGGAGGCGGCGCGCGTCGGCGCTCACCCACACCGTGAGCTTGGCCTTGGGGCTTTTGCGGAAGACTCCGCCCAGATCCCGGATGTCCGGCTCCACCACCCAGGCGTCGAATTCGCCGGCCGGAACCCGCACCCGTTCGCGTCCCACCACCCGGGCCTCGCCCATGACCGTCTTGGTCCCGTCGGTCACCGGCAGCAGCACCGCGCTGTCCGGCCCGATGTCTTCCTTGCGGAAGCCGTAGAAAACGGACAGGGGGTCGAAGGTCCCGGGCAGGAGGACCAGGGGGGCCTTGGGCCCGTTCACGTCGTTCTCGTAGCGCACCGTGGAGTTGCTCCAGAAGAAGCGGACCACGATCTCCCGGTGGTAGCTCCCTTCGTGCTGGGATTTTTCGTAGTGCTCGGAGCGGGTCAGGCCCGGGTCGGTCCAGGAGTCCGCCTGGTCGCGGACCCGGTAGAAGACATCCACGAATTCGTTTGTCCGGGCCCGCATGCGCAGGTGAAGGCGGGGCGGGGCGGCGGGGTCGGCGCCGGGCGGCAGGTCCGGGGGCAGGACCTCCAGGCTGGCCTCCCCGGCCGGAATCACGCCCCAGGACAGGGCGAAGGTCAGGGATTCGCCGGGGCAGAAGGGCAGGCCGCCGGCCGGGGCGGGACGGGCCGGGAGCAGGATGGCCAGCAGGGCGGCGAGGAGCAGGCGTTTCGGCATGGCGGCGGCGCTCGGTTCAGGGCGAGAATACAGGGGCGTCGCAGGTAAGGGAAGTGCGCGACTCGGCTTTGGGATAATAAAACCGGGACATTGACCACCCTGGCGTCTTGGGGTAAGGGGTTGCAGGCTGGCTCCAGGGGTGAAACGGGGCCGGCCGTTCGCACGCAATCGGTTGTTTAGCGCCGTCCGCGGTCTATGCCGCGGAGGGCCTCTCGTCAGGCTCGCATGGGTCGTTTGGTTCTGCCGCGCAACGCGGCGGGACGCAAAGAGGGGGACACAATGCGGCTGTCCACACGGAGCAGGTACGGAACTCGGCTCATGGTGGACATCGCCCTGCACAACGCGGGCGGTGCGGTCCGCATTGCCGACGTGGCCCGGCGCCAGGGAATCTCCGCCAAGTATCTTGAAAAACTGGTCCAGCCTCTGAAGCGGGCGCAGTTCATTGAAAGCCGGCGCGGCCCCGGAGGCGGGCACTCCCTTGCCCGGCCCCTGGAGGAGATCTCCGTGGGCGAGGTGGTGCGGGTGCTGGAAGGTGACACCGCTTTGACCAAGTGTGCGGCCACCGGCCGCCGCGCCTGCCGCAGCGCCCACACCTGCCTCACCCGAAGGGTCTGGGCCGAGGCCAGCCAGGCCATGTTCGACAAGCTTGACGCCATCTCCCTGGCGGATCTGGTGCGCCTGGTCAAGCAGGGCGGGGACGTGAGCCTCGGCCCGTGTCCCGCGGGCTGGGAGAGGGAGCCCTGATCCTGCCGGGGCCTAGGTCGGCGGCCGTGGGCATCGCTCTGCCGTGAGTTTTTCTCTGCGGGGAAGAGGGACGCGAGGCAGCGCGCAAGGCGTTCGATGTAGTGTTGATTAGGCCGTGCTCCATAACTGACTCTTTAATTGGTTTCTTTTTTTTAGCGTGCCGGAAGCAACGGCGAGCCGCTTGTTTCCAGGTTTGACATGACAGGGGTTTTGCATCACTTAGTTCAACGGTGTGTGGCAAATTAACCGTAGAGAGGAAGTGTCCCGTGCAAACGCGCTATAAGCCGATCACCATCGTCGCAGTCCTTTTGGGCGTGCTGGGGGTGGTGGGGTACCTGAGCCCTGCATCTCCAGAGGAAATGCCCACGCGCTTGCTCTTCGAGAACGCAGGCGGCAAGGTCATCTTCACGCACAAGACCCATGCCGAAGCCTACAAGGTGCCTTGCCAGAAATGTCACCACGAGAGTGAGCAGGCGTCCAAGACTCCGGCGCCCTGCGCCACCTGCCATCCTGCTTCCTACGAGGAAGGCTTCGTGGCCGAGCACCAGAAGTCCATCGGCAAGGAATACTGCGGCCGCTGCCACCATGCGGAGATGGCCGAGCTGAAGTACGACCACGAGGGCCACAAGAGTCTGGCCTCCGGCTGCACGGACTGCCACCACGACAGCTCCATCGAGCCCGAGCCCACCAACTGTGCGGACTGCCATCAGGCCGAGGGCGACGAGTCCATGCCCTCGCTGCGCGACGCCAGCCACAAGCGCTGCGCAACCTGCCACGAGGATATGTTCGACAAGAAGATCAAGGGCTGCGAGAGCTGCCACGGCATGACCAAGGGCGGGACCAAGTACCCGGCCTGCGGCTCTTGCCACTACATGTCCACGAAGCTCCCCATCCCGGCCAAGATGGAGGCCTATCACACGGGCTGCATGAAGTGCCACAAGGACAAGGGCGCCGGGCCCTATACCCCGCAAGACTGCAACAAGTGTCATTTCCGGTGAGCGCCATGACCAAGCCGAGTTTTACCCTTCTGACCGGCATCGGCGGCCCGATGCAGGACGGTCCCGAACCCGAAGTGGTGCGGGTCCCCTTGCGCGGCCACTCGACTAAAACCATCAAGAAAAAGGCTCCGGTGGGGCCGGGCACCCTGGTGGCCGACCACCCCGACCCGGCCGTAGGCGACGCCCATTCGCCCATCCTGGGCGTGGTGGCCGACGTCACCGACACCGAGGTGGTCATCAACGCTGGCGAGGCCAAGCCGGCCAAGGAGGGGGAGGCCCCTCCCAAGGCCGACCCGGTGGCCCCGGTGGACGTGGCCTCCCTGGCCACCGAGGACCTGAGGAAAGCCCTCAAGACCCTGGGCGTCTCCACCAAGCCTTTCGCCAAGGCCGCCACCCTCATCGTCAACGGCCTGAATCCCGAGCCCGGCGTAGGCATCGCCGAGATCCTGCTCAAGGAACACCAGGCCACGGTGGAGAAGGGCCTGCAGGCGGTGCAGAAGCTGGTGGAGCCCCCCACGGTGCTCCTGGCCGCGCCCGCGGGCAGCCCCGCCACCCTGTTCGGCTGCACTGTGAAGCAGGTTGCGGCCGCGTATCCCAACAGCCTGAATCCCCTGGTCATCAAGGCCCTCACCGGCAAGGAGTCCTCGGACGGCGTGACCGTGGTCAGCGTCATGGAGCTCTACGCCGTGGGCCGGGTGGTCGAAACCGGGCTGCCCCTGACCGAGACCGTGCTCACCGTGGGCAACGCCGCCTACCGGGTGAAGGTGGGAACCCCCATCGCCGCGGTCCTGGCCAAGGCCGGAGTCACGCCCGCGCCCGGCGACCGGGTGGTGGTGGGAGGTCCTCTGCGCGGCAAGACCGTGGCCTCGGTGGACGCCGGGGTGAGCAAGGACGACTACGCGCTCCTGACGGTGCCCCTGGCCGCCTATCCGCCGGTCACCGACCTCCCCTGCATCAATTGCGGCGAATGCGCCCTGGTCTGTCCCTCCCGGATCATGCCCGGGTTCGTGACCCGCTACGTGGAGTTCAAGATCTACGACAAGGCCAAGGAGTTCCATCTCGAGGCCTGCATGGAGTGCGGCCTGTGCGGCTACGTGTGCACGGCCCGTCGGCCCCTGATGCAATTCATCCGGTTGGGCAAGAAGACCCTGGACATCCAGGCCTCGGCCCTCACCTCCTGCCGCCTGCAGGGCGAGTAACCGAGAAGAGAGGACGCTCCCATGGCGAACGAGGCAACCGCACCCGCCCTGTACACCGTGGCCGCCCCGCCCCACTGGCACTGCGGCCGCACCGTGACCGGGGTCATGCAACAGTACATTCTGGCCCTTCTGCCCGCCGCGGTCATGGCCGTGGTCTATTACGGCCTCCCCGCTCTGCGGGTCATGGCCCTGTCCTGCGCAACGGCGGTGGCCGTGGAGGCCGCCTGCTGCAGGATCATGGACCGCGAGTCCAGCGTGGACGACTTCCACGCCGTGCTCACCGGCCTGCTCTTCGCGTTCCTGCTGCCCGCCGCCGCTCCCTGGTGGCTGGTGGTGGTGGGCGCGGCCGTGACCATCGTGATGGGCAAGATGCTCTTCGGCGGCCTGGGCGGCAACCCGCTCTGCGCCCCCCTGGTGGGCTGGGCCATCCTGGCCCTGTCCTGGAAGACCCAGATGGACCCGGACGCCATGGTCCTGGCCACCACCCTGGTGAACCCCCTGACCCAGCTCAAGTACCTGGGGCTGGCCGCGGCCCAGAAGGTTAGCCTGGGCGACATGCTCCTGGGCAAGCAACTGGGCGGCCTGGGCGCGGTGCAGGTGCTGGCGCTGCTGGCGGGCGCGGCCTTCCTGGCCGCCCGCGGCCTGCTCAAGCTGTACATCCCCCTGTCCTTCCTGGCCGGCGTGTTCCTCACCGGTCTGGTCTACTATCTCATGGACGGGAGCGTGTACCCCAACCCCGTGTTCCACCTGCTCACCGGCAGCGTGGTGCTGGGGGCCTGCTTCCTGGCCACCGACCCCAACTCCTCTCCGGTGAACCGGGCGGCCATGGTCTGCTTCGGGCTCACCTGCGGCGTCATGACCGTGATCATCCGGGTCTACGGCATGTACCCCGACGGCGTGCCCTTCGCGATCCTCCTCGCCAACCTGTTCACGCCCATGTTCGACCTCATCCGGCCCAAACCCTTCGGTGCGAGGTAAGCCATGCGCGAACTCATCAACATGATCGTGGTGCTCTCGCTCATCAGCGGGGCCTCGGGCCTGTCCCTGGCCTTTCTCAAGGAAGTCACGGCCAAGCCCATCGAGGAGCAGGTGCTCTTCTACGTGCAGGGCCCGGCCATCAAGGCGGTCTTCGCCGACGCGGAGAACGACCCCCTGGCGGACCGCAAGACGTTCGACACTCCCTCGGGCCCGGTCACGGTGTTCCCGTCCAAGAAGGGCGGCAAGCTCGCGGCCGTGGCCCTGGAGGCCTTCGGCCCGGGCTACGGCGGCCAGATCGGGGTCATCGTGGGCATCGACATGGCCAAGGACGCCCTGGTGGGCATCGGGGTCACCACCCTCAAGGAAACCCCGGGCCTGGGCACGCGGGTGACCGAGGCCAAGTACCAGAAGCAGTTCAAGGGCCTGGCCCTGGACAAGGTGGCCCTGTCCGGCAAGGGCGGCTCCATCGATGCGGTTTCCGGCGCGACCATCTCCTCCGTGGGAACGGTGACGGCGGCAAACAAGGCCATCGAGATCTACAAGAGCCTCAAACCCAAACTTGAAGGGGCCTTCTAGGTCCGCCCAAGGAGAACCATATGTCCATAGTCAAGGAGTTCACCAAGGGCCTGTGGAAGGAGATACCCCCCTTCCGCCTGGTGCTCGGACTGTGCCCCATCCTGGCGGTGACCAAGACCGCCTCGGACGGCCTGGGCATGGGCGCCGCGGTCATCTTCGTGCTGGTCCTCTCCAACGCCATCATCTCCATGGTGCGCAAGATCATCCCCAAGAAGGTGCGCATCGCCTGCTTCATCGTCATCGCCGCCTCCCTGGTGGTGTCGGTGGAGCTGCTCATGCAGGCCTACGCCTATCCGCTCTACCAGAGTCTGGGCATCTTCGTGCCCCTCATCGTGGTGAACTGCGTCATCCTGGGCCGGGCCGAGGCCTTCGCGGCCAAGAATCCGGTGTCCCTGTCCGTGGCCGACGGCCTGGGCATGGGCATCGGCTTCACCCTGTCGCTCACCTTCCTGGGCGCTTTGCGGGAGGTCTTCGGGTACGGCAAGCTCTTCGGCGCCTCGGTCTTCGGGCCGGCCTTCAAGCCCTTCACCTTCATGGTGGAGGCGCCGGGCGCCTTCGTCTGCCTGGGGCTCATCCTGGGGGCCATGAACTTCCTGGCCATCTGGCAGAGCAAGCGGCAGGGCCTGCCCGAGCCGGCCATCGCCGCATCCTGCGCGGGATGCCGGGCCTGCGGCATCGGCGAATCCAAGGAAATCATCCAGGAGGGCTAGGCCGTGGACTACTTTCTGATGCTCATCTCGGCGATATTCGTCAACAACATCCTGCTGGCCCAGTACCTGGGCAACTGCCCCTTCCTGGGCTGCTCCAAGGAGAAGGGCGTCGCCTTCGGCATGGGCTGCGCGGTGGTCTTCGTGGCGGTCATGGCCACGGCCTTCACCTGGCTCATGCAGAAATACGCCCTGGATCCCTTGGGCCTGGGCTACCTGCAGACCCTGGTGTTCATCCTGGTCATTGCGTCCCTGGTGCAGTTCGTGGAGATGTTCCTGAAGAAGATGGTCCCGCCCCTGTACAAGGCGCTGGGCATCTTCCTCCCCCTCATCACCACCAACTGCGCGGTGCTCGGCATCGCCATCCTGGTGCAGCGCAAGGAGTTCGGCCTGGGCATCTCCCTGTACTACGCCTTCGTGGCCTCCCTGGGCTTCACCCTGGCCCTGCTGCTCATGGCCGGCATCCGGGAGCGCCTGATCATCGCCCGGCTGCCCAAGTCTCTGCACGGAACCTCCATCGGCCTGGTCATGGCGGGGCTCATGTCCCTGACCTTCTTCGCCTTCCAGGGCATGATCCAGTGAGGATGACAGCATGATCACCTATTCCATCGTCGTCATGTTCGGCCTCGGCTTGGCCGCCTCCGTGATATTGGCCGTGGCCTCCAAGCTCCTGGCCGTGGAGGAGGACCCCCGGGTCGAGGCGGTGCTCGAGGCCCTGCCCGGCGCCAACTGCGGCGGCTGCGGCTTCGCCGGTTGCGAGTCCTACGCCGCGGCCGCGGTGAACGACCCCAGCATCCCGGCCGATCGCTGCTGCGCCGGCGGCCCCGACGTGTCCGCCAAGGTGGCCGCGCTCACCGGCAAGGCCGCGGGCTCGGCCGAGCCCATGGTGGCCTTCCGCCGCTGCGCCAAGACCGAGGGCAAGGTGGCCCGGCGCTACGACTACCAGGGCGTGCCCAGTTGCGCCGCCGCCAAGCAGCTCGGCAGCCCCGACGCCTGCGGCTATTCCTGCATCGGCCTGGGCGACTGCATGCGGGCCTGCCCCTTCGACGCCATGTACATGGCCCACGGCATGGTCCACGTGATCCGCGAGAAGTGCACCGCCTGCGGCAACTGCGTGCGGACCTGCCCCAACGGCGTCATGGAGATCGTGCCCCACGCCGCCCGGGTCATGGTCCTGTGCTCGTCCCAGGACAAGGGCAAGGCGGTGTCGGACGTGTGCGAGGCGGGCTGCATCAGCTGCATGAAGTGCATCAAGGAATGCCCGGCCAAGTGCGTCAAGCTCGAGGGCGGAGTGATCCGCATCGACCACGCGGCCTGTCTGTCCTACGGCCCCGAGTGCCAGGAGGTCTGCGCCGAGAAGTGTCCGCGCAACATCCTGCGCCGGCTGGGGGCTGCGGCCCAGGCCAAGCAGGAAAAGGCGGCGTAGCCCGGCAACGGTGAACAGTCAGCCCGCAGTCCCGAATCCGGGGCCGGGCTATCGGAGAAGCGCATGAAAAAGGCAATGACCATCGACAGCATCTTCACCAGGCGCGAGTTCTTGCGCTCCTGCGGCCTGCTGGGCCTGGGCCTGGCCGCCGCGGGCGCCGCCCCGGCCGCGGCCTCGGCCGCCGCCCGGATGGGCCGCGACGGCCAGACCGTGTCCCGGACCCTGCCGCTCATGGGTACCTTCGTGACCCTCACCGCGGTGCACGAGTCCCGGGATCTGGCCGAGGAGGCCGTGGGCCGGGCCTTTGCTGAAATGGAGCGGCTGTGTGCGGTGTTCGACCGCCACCGCGGCGACACCGCGGTCTCGGTGCTCAACCGCGACGGCCGGCTCTCCGGCGCTCCGGCGGAACTCTCCGCGGTGGTGGAGCGCTCCCTTTCCCTGCACTCCCTCTCCGGCGGGGCCTTCGATCCCAGCGTGGCCCCGCTGGTGGACACCCTGCGCAACCGCGCGGCCGCGGGCAAGGGCCTGGACCTGTCCCGGGCCGAACTGGCGGAGCTCCTGGCCCTGGTGGACGCCCGCCAGATCCGGATGGACGGCGACCGCCTGGCCCTGGGCAAGGCCGGCATGGCCCTGACCCTGGACGGCATCGCCAAGGGCTACATCGCGGACCGGGCCTCGGCCGTGCTCACGTCCTGCGGCGCGGTGAACCACCTGGTGAACGCGGGCGGCGACATCCGGGCCGCCGGGGAAAAGGCCCCGGGCAAGGCCTGGACCGTGGCCGTGGAGGACCCGGCCAAGGCCGGCCAGTATCCCGCGGTCGTCAGCCTCAAGGACGGCGCGGTGGCCACCTCGGGCAGCTACGAGGTCTATTTCGACCGCAACCGGGCCCATCACCACGTGGTGGCTCCGGCCAGCGGCGTGTCCCCCCACGAGGTGGTGAGCTGCACGGTCAAGGCGCCCACGGTCATGGAGGCCGACGCCCTGGCCACTGCGGTCATGGTGCTGGGCGCGCGGCAGGGTCTCGCCTTCGTGGATTCCCTGCCCGGCCGCGAGTGCCTGCTGGTCACCGCCACCGGCGCGCAGTTGGCCTCGCGCTTCTGGGGGTAGGCCGTTTCTTGTCGTGAGCATGCCGCCGCTCCGGCCGGGCCGGGCGGCGGCGTTGTCTTAGCAATCTTAAGGATAGACATACGGCACCTGGTGCAGAGAGGAGGACGAGGATGGTACGTCGGTTGCTCGGAATCATGGCCCTGATGGCCGTCGTCGCGGCGGTGTTGGCTTGCCTTTCGCCCGAGGCCTTGGCGGCGGGCGGTGACCTGCACCACCAGGCCGAGGAGATCGGCAAGGAGCTGGGCGGCATCTGGGTGGTCCCCTTCGCCTGCATGCTCCTGTCCATCGCCATCTTCCCGCTGGCTGCGCCGCACTTCTGGCACCACCACTTCGGAAAAATCGCCGCCTTCTGGGGCCTGGCCTTCCTGGTTCCCTTCACGATCCAGTTCGGTCCCTCCCTGGCCCTGTACGAGGTCGTTCACACCCTGGCCCTGGAGTACATCCCCTTCCTCATCCTGCTCTTCGCCCTGTTCACCATCGCCGGCGGCGTGTGCCTGACCGGCTCCCTGGTGGGCCGGCCGGTGGTGAACTTGGCGATCCTGGCCATCGGCACCGCCCTGGCGAGCTGGATGGGCACCACCGGCGCGGCCATGCTCCTCATCCGGCCGCTCCTGCGGGCCAACGCCCACCGGAAGTTCAAGGTTCACACCGTGGTCTTCTTCATCTTCCTGGTGGCCAACATCGGCGGCTCCCTGACCCCCCTGGGCGATCCGCCGCTGTTCCTGGGCTTCCTCAAGGGCGTGTCCTTCTTCTGGACCACCATCCACATGTTCGTTCCCATGCTCTTCGTGGCGACGATCCTGCTCGCCATGTACTTCGTCCTGGACACCATCCTCTTCGCCAAGGAAGGCAAGCCCGTGCCGCCCAACGCCGGCAGCGAGAAGCTCCGCCTCGAGGGCTCTTTCAACCTGGTGCTTCTGGGCGGCGTGGTCGGCGGCGTGCTCATGAGCGGCATGTGGAAGCCGGGCATCGGCTTCAACGTGTACCACGTGCACGTTGACCTGCAGAACGTGCTGCGCGACCTGATCCTGCTTGGGCTGGCCTTCGTCTCCCTCAAGACCACCAGCCCGGCCACCCGGGAGAAGAACGAGTTCGACTGGTTCCCCATCGTCGAGGTGGCCAAGCTCTTCGCCGGCATATTCATCTCCATGATTCCGGCCATCGCCATCCTGCGCGCCGGCGAACACGGCGCCCTGTCGGGCATCATCGCCCTGGTGACCAAGGACGGCCAGCCCGTGAACGAGATGTACTTCTGGCTCACCGGCGCCCTGTCCAGCTTCCTGGACAACGCGCCCACCTACCTGGTGTTCTTCAACACCGCGGGCGGCGACGCCCACTACCTCATGGACCACGTGGAGACCCTGCTGGCCATCTCCATGGGCGCGGTCTTCATGGGCGCCAACACCTACATCGGCAACGCGCCCAACTTCATGGTGCGCTCCATCGCCGAGTCCGGCGGCGTGAAGATGCCCAGCTTCTTCGGCTACATGGCCTGGTCCGTGGGCATCCTCGTCCCCTGCTTCATCATGGTGACCTTCCTGTTCATCTAGGCTGAAGCCCTCTGGCTCCCAAGCCCCCGCGGGTCAGCCCGCGGGGGCTTTTTTCGTCCGTTTCCCTTGCGGGACCGGAGGGCGGGTTCTCCTTGCGCCCTTGTGGCTCCTGCAGGCGTATCCCGGGATTGACAGATCATGTATCCGACTTATTTGGTAGGCTAAAAGAACGACAAGGAGGATACTCACATGTTGACGCTCTATACCCCCATCAATCGTATCGCCCGTGGCCTGGACATCTTCGACCGCGTCTTCGCCGAGGCGCTGGGCCGCGGGGTGGAGGAGCGGGCGGCGGACGGCTTCGGCGCGTTCCCCCTGGACCTGCGCGAGACCGGCGAGGCGTACGTGCTGCGGGCCGAGTTGCCCGGCTTCGCCAAGGAAGGCGTCGAGATCGGCCTGGACGACGGCGTGTTGACCATCAGCGCGCGCAAGAAGGCCGAGGAGCGGAGGGAAGGCGAGACCTGGCTCCTGAACGAGCGGGCCTGGGGCGAGTTCCGCCGCAGCATCCGCCTGCCCGGCCGCCTCTCGGGCGAGGCCAAGGCCGCCTACGACAACGGCGTGCTCATCGTCACCGTGCTCAAGGCCGAGGACGCCAAGCCCCGCAAGATCGCCATCAACAGCTGACGCTCAATCGGGCGCAAGCCGACAGGGCGGGCTCCGCAAGGAGTCCGCCTTTTCTCATCCGAAAAAAGCGGTGATGCCGATAACGATGGGCAGGGCCGGGAGCAGGTTGGAGAGGGGGATGCGCTTGATTTCCAGGAGGTTGACGCCGATGCCCAGGATGAGCACGCCGCCGCAGCCGGTGAGCTGGGCCACGAGGGGTTCGGTGAAGAAAGGCTGCGCAGCCTGGGCCGAGAGGGTGATGCCGTACTGGTAAAGGAACAGGGGGACAGCGGAGAAGGCCACGCCCAGGCCGTAGGTGGCGGCCAGGGCGATGGACGCGAAGCCGTCCAGCACCGCCTTGGTGAGCAGGATGGTGGGATCGCCGCGCAGGCCCTCGTCCAGCGCGCCCAGGATGGCCATGCTCCCGATGCAGTAGATCAGCGTGGCGGTGACGAACCCGTCGGTGAAGGTCTCGTTCTTGGACTTGATGGTCCGCTTGAGCCAGCCTCCCAGGCGCTCGAAGGCGCTCTCCAGCTTGAGCAGTTCGCCCACGATGCCGCCCAGCACCACGGACAGGACCACCACCACCGGGTTCTGCATCTTGAGCGCCATGCCCATGCCGATGACCAGCACGCACAGGCCCAGGCCCTGGAACACCATGGTCTTGACCCGCAGGGGCATGCGCCCGTGCAGCACCAGGCCCAGGCAGGAGCCGGCCACGATGGCCGCGACGTTGGCGAGGGTTCCCACCGGAAGCATCGGGGCTGGGTAGCGCAAAGCCCGGGGGAGGGCAAGCCGAAGCTGGCGCGATGAGCGGATTTGGAGCTGACTCGTGAAAATCAGCACAAGGCTTGAATTTTTCCGGGAAAAAACGTCAAGTGTCGCCCATGGACGGCCCGTTGCGGAACCTCCTGGGCATCTGCGGCCTATACTGCGGCAACTGCCCCAACTACCTGGCTCCGCGCCAGGGTGATTTCGCCACCCTGAAGGCCCTGGCCGCGGAGAAGGGAATCTCGCCCCAGGAGCAGGCCTGTGACGGGTGTCTGTCCGGGCGGGTCAGCGGGGAATGCCGCATCTGTCCGCACGGGTTCCGGGACTGCGCCCAGGGGCACGAGGTGACCTGGTGCCTGGAGTGCGACGAGTTTCCCTGCCGACGGCTGGAGGATTTCCGCCACGTCCACGTGAAGGACGGGATATCCCGCCACGCCCGGGTCGTGGAGGACCTGCGCAGCATCTGCGTCAGCGGCGCCAAGGCCTGGCTGGCCCGGAGGGCCGCCGAGTCCGCCTGCCCGGGCTGTGGCCGACGCCGCTACTGGTACGAGCGCGCCTGCCAGGTCTGCGGCCGAGAGGCCGCCGCTTTCCTTGACGAACCCCCGGCCTGAGGATAGAGCCAGGGACACCCTGCCGGGGTGGCGGAATTGGTAGACGCACCAGACTCAAAATCTGGCATTGGCGACAATGTGTGGGTTCGAGTCCCACCCCCGGCACCAGCAATCAGGACAAGGGGTTAGGTCATGTCGATACGGCAGGCTTAACCCCTTCGCTTTTCCCCTCCCCCTCGTATGGCCCCCAAATAGCCCCACATCTCTGCACGGCTGGGGAGGGTAAGCCATGCCCTACGGCTCCCGGACCACCCCCGTGAAGATCAGCGTCCCGCACAGGGTGGCGGACTCCATCAAGGCCATGGCCGCGCGGCGTATTCCGGTATTCGCGATGGACCGAAAAAGGGGCCCTGCGGGCTTTGCGCCGCAGGGCCCCTGTTCATGGCGTGAGGAGGGCGGGCGCGGCCCTTACGGCACCACCCGCAGCACCGCGCTCTTGTCCCACTGGAGCCAGGCGTCGGCCAGGCGGCGCAGGTCGTCCGGGGCGAGCCTGGCCGCGGCCGCGATGTTGGCGCGGTTCTGGTCCAGGCCGTAGCCCCGGGCCGCGAGCCCCGCGGCCTCGGCGCTGCGCGAGCCCAGGCTCTGGTGCTCGCGGTAGTAGTCGCCCCGCATGAGGTTCTTGGCCCGCTCCACCTCGTCCGCGGGCAGGTCCTGGCCGCGCAGTCCGTCCACCACGGCCTGGAATCCGGCCAGGGCCTGGTCGGCCTTGTCCGGAGAGGTGCCGATGTAGAAGGCCAGGAACCCGGCCTTGGGGGCCTGCCACAGGAGCGCCGTGACCGAGTAGCCCAGGCCCTGCTTGTCGCGCAGTTCCCGGAAGAGCACTCCGCCCTGTCCGGCCAGCACCTGGCGCAGCAGGTCCAGGCCCGGGCTGTCCGGGCTGTCCAGCCCCGGCGCCGGGAAGCTCACGATGATATGGGTCTGGTTGCGCTTGGCCAGGGTCAGGTCCTTGCTCCCCCGGCCGTTCATGGCCGCGGCCGGGAAGGCGTAACTTCCGGCCGGGTCGGCCGCGGCCAGCTTGCGGGCCAGGGCCGTCACCCGGTCCGGGTCGAAGCTTCCGCAGGCGGCCAGGGTCCAGGGCTGGCGTCGCTGCTCCGCCCAGAACCCGCGAACCGCCTTCCGGTCGAAGCGGGCCAGATCATCGGCCAGGCCCAGGTGCAGGTAGCCGTAGGGGCTGTCCGGGTAGAGGAAGGGGAAGAGCTGCATGAAGGCCAGGCCCAGGGGCTGATCCTCCCGCTGCCGGATAGCCGCGGCCTGCTCCTGGCGGGCGTTGGCCAGCTCCTTTTCCGCGAAAGCCGGATGGAGCACGGTGTCCGCGAACAGGCCCAGCACCTCCTCCTCGAAGCGCGTCGGGTAGTTGGCGGACACGGTGAACAGGTCACGGCCCGCGCTGGCGGATACGTCCGCGGCGCGGTCGGCCAGGAAGTCCTGCACCTGGGTGGCGGAGCGCTTGCCCGCGCCCTTGCCCAGGGACCGGGCGGTGAACTCGGCCAGGCCCTGACGTTCCGGGGCCAGCAGGGTGTCGCCGCCCGGATACACCAGATGCACGGCCGCGTAGGGCAGGGTGGGGTCGGGCAGGAGCACCAGGGTGCGGCCGCTCCCCAGGTCCACGGTCTGCGCCGCTCCGGCCTGTCCCCCGGCCGCCCCGGTCCGGGTTTTGGCTCCGGGAGCCGCCGCGGGCCATGCCTCGGCCGCGGCCGCGGCCAGGGACTCCCCGGTCAGGGACGAGTTCTCGGGCAGGAGCGCCATGGCGGACAGGGCCTGGGGCCGCAGGTAGGCGCGGGCCAGGGCCTGCAGCCGGGCCTGGTCCGCGGCGGCCAGGTCGCGCAGGTACTGGTCCTCGGCCCCCAGTCTGCCCTCGAAGAACTGGAAATAGCCGAGCTTGGAGGCCAGGCCGCCCAGTGTCTCCTTGGAGCGCAGCAGGTCGTCCTCCAGGTTGAGCCGGGCCCGGGCCATCTCCTGCTCGGTGAACGGGGTTTGGGCCAGGCCGGCCAGCTCGCGGTTCAGGGCGGGCCAGAACTTCTCCAGGTTGGCCGGATCCAGGGTGGCCCGGATGTAGAGCACGCCGGCCTTGTCCAGGGTGGAGGCCGAGGCCGAGATCTCGTCCACCAGGCGCTCGCGGTACTTGAAGGTGCGGTAGAGTCGGGAGGTCTCGTCACCGCCCAGGATCTGGGCCAGCAGGTCCAGGCCTGCGGCGTCGCCCGAGTGCAGGTCGGGCAGGGGGAAGGCCGCGGCCAGGTAGGTCTTGTTCCAGGCCCCGGTCCGGACCTTCACCTGGGGGCCGCCCGCGCCGGGCGCGAAGGGCCGGGGCAGGGGCTCCTCCAGCACGCTGCGGTTGGCCAGGTCGCCGAAGAATTCCTGGGCCTTGGCCAGGGCCTCGTCCGGGGTCACGTCGCCCACCACCGCCAGCAGGCAGTTGGCCGGCTGGTAGCGCGCGGCCACGTAGTCCAGGATGTCCTGGCGAGTGATGGCCGGAACCGTGTCCCGGAAGCCGATGATGGGCCGCTCGTAGGGCGAGCCCTTCCAGACCATGGCCTGGATGCCCTGGAAGAGCAGGGTGCCCGGCGAGTCCTCGCCGCGCTCCAGTTCGGAGATGACCACCTGCTTCTCGCGCTCCAACTCCTCGGGGTCCAGGACCGCGCCGAAGGCCATGTCCCGGATCACGTCCAGGCCCAGGGTCCAGGAAGCCGCGGGCAGGTCCACGATGTAGACCGTGTGGTCGAAGCTGGTGGCCGCGTTCAGGTAGCCGCCCGCGCCCTCGATGTCCTCGGCCGCCTTGCCCGGGGCGCGTTTGGCCGTGCCCTTGAACACCATGTGCTCCAGCAGGTGGCTGATGCCCGCCTGCGTGGGGTCCTCGTAGGCCGAGCCCGCGCGCACGTAGAGGCGCAGGGACACCAGGGGGAAGCGGGAGTCGGGCTGCACCAGCACCGGCAGGCCGTTGGGCAGCCTGGCCAGGCGGGCCTCCGTGGCCCGGGCGGACTCAGGAGCGGCGGCCATGGCCCCGGCCAGGAACAGGGTGAGCAGGAACAGGGAGCGTATGGTGCGCATGGTTCACTCGCAGCCTCCGTGCGGTTGTGGGGTCGGGATGGGGTTGTCGGAAAAAGCGAAAGCGGGGAGCGGCCCGCTTTCGGCAGTATAGGGCGTGTTCGGCGGAAGGCAAGCGGCAGGGTGTGCGCCGCAGGAATCCACGGGAGGAGGTCGCCGTGCTGGCGGCTTCCGCCCTTGGTTCGGCCCGGGGCGCAGTGGTCAGCGCACGCAGGCGGTGGCGCCGGCGCAGTGGACGTTCATGAAGCTGCCCACCTGGGCGGCCAGCTTCATGCACTGCCGGCCGGAAAGGCAGGCCTCGGCGTCGGCGGCGTCGATGCGGGTGGAAACCTCGTCCCCGCCCGCGCGGATGCGCACCAGCCAGGCGTCGGCCTCCTTCTCGAACGTCGCGGACACGGCCAGGCCGTGCGCGGCGATTTCCGGGTAGATCTCCCTGATCTTGGCCTCCAGGGCCGCGGCGTCGATGTTCATGGTCGGCCTCCTCGCCCGCGGTTTCGGCTGCGGCGGGCATCAATAAGAAATAAGAACGGAACATGGCCCGGGCAAGGCGCGCGGAGTCGGGGCCGGTTCTCCTTCCGTGAAGATTGTGGTAAGGATGGTCTGTTCCCCATTCCACGAACAAGGAGACTCTCATGCACAGCCGCGCCGTGGCGTTCCTGTCCTCGCTCCTGACCCTATGCCTGGCCCTGCCCGTCCTGCCCGGTCTAGCTGCTGAGTCCGTGGGCACGGTGAGCCGGCTCCAAGGCAAGGGGCTCCTGGTGGGTTTCAACTCCGTCGCCGACCTGGCCGTGGGCGCGCCGGTGCGGCCGGGCGACACCCTCGTGACCCTCGTCGGATCCCTGGCCGAGGTGGCGTTGGCCGACGGCTCGTCCCTGACCCTGGCCCAGGCCACGGTGTTCTCTTTGGACCGCTTCGAGTACGCGCCGGACCGTTCTGTGGCCAGGGCGGCCCTGCGCCTGGTGACAGGCGCGTTCAAGGCCGCGGTGAACAAGCTGGGCCAGGTGCGCGAGCCGGACTTCCAGGTGCGCACGCCCCTGGCCACCATCGGCATCCGGGGCACCACCTTCTGGGGCGGGTTCCTCAAGGCCGACATGTTCGGGGTCATGCTGGTGCAGGGGCGGGGCGTGTACGTGGAGAACGACACGGGACGGGTGGATCTCACCGCGCCCGGCGAGGGCACCTGGATCAACCTGGATACCGGGGCCATGAAGCCTGTGGCCCAGTGGACCGACCAGGAAAAGGCCGACGCCTACGCCACGGTGACGTTCAGGTAGCAGCCCCGGCCGCGCCGCTCCGGTTGGGCCGGTGCAGATGAACTCAGGGGCGCAGTTCCGGGTCGGTCTTCTCCGCGCTGGCTGCCCGGGCCAGTCGGCGCGGCCTCGGCGGTCGGGTTCAGGCCGGGGAGGGCGGGGCCCGCTCGCAGCTTCACTGCCCCTCCGCCTCACGCCTGAAACGACTGCAGCCCGTGCTCCGGGGAGCGCCCGTCCTCATTTCCCCGGCTCCTCCACCCACAGCGGCGTGTCGGCCGGGTCCGGCCAGTCCGGCTCCCACTCGGCGCGGGGGACCGGACCGAGGTCGTTGATGGTGATGGTGGATGCCATTCCGTCTTCCTTGGTGATTTTTACATCTTTGATGGACTTCCCATTGATTCTGGTGATGTCCTGCAGTTTGGGCGGGGCGAGGGGCTTCCTGGATGCAGAGCGTGTCGGCCATGGTCAGTCGCGTGTCGCAGGACGCAAGTGAAACTCATATGATTGCCCTTAGAAAATCAATGGTCAATTGATTCTAGGGAAGCGTTGGTAGAAAATTTGTCCTGGCAAATCAACTTAGCCAGATCTGTTGCATCACTTTTGGAATTAAAGAATACAAGAACCATCTCATGTGTATAATATAAATATCCTTGTGGCGGAGGGAACTTCAAAGATTGCGGTATGCCAGGATCAATGCTGTGGATAATATGATCGCCAGACTTAAAGTGAAGTATTTGATCTTTGCATGTGTTAATGATTTCTGTTATATCTAGCCTTAACGCGTCAATATAAATGGCAGCATAATACATTGTCGTATGACTATCATCATAGTTGTGTATTGGGAATTTGACAATTGAGATATTGGTTACGGAGGTGCATGATAAATAAATATCACATGCATGGCCTTGTGCTGCTATGATCGTTATCATTATGATGTGCACAGAAAAATACAGAGTTATTTTTTTGTCGAGTGGTATGTTATGGTATAATTTATGCAAGAGGTGTCTCCTCCTCGGACTAAAAACATAATCTTCCAGTTGAATGGAGTTGATTCCTGTGTGGTAAAATTAAAAGTAACCGGTAGGCCCCTTAATATCATGCTTCCAATATTTGCCCATTATTTGACATCACATGGATTCCTATGGCGGGAAACGGGCCTTCATTGCTAACTGTTACTTTGATATTGCGTCCACCTGTGAAGTGCTCTATGGTAAAATCATCGTATCCGCACAGTTTTCCTTTGATTATTTTTTCGTATGTATGGACTTTATGTTTTTGGATTAAGCACATGCAATTTGGATGCGGACGCTCCGGTTTCTCGGTGAATACTTTGCTGGCCATTGCCTGGCATTTTTCACAGGCGCCAGGTTTGGGCTGCACGGTCCAGTATGTTTTGCCCCCTTTCAGGTCGAATTGGTCTTCCAACTCGACATCAAGCGGGCCTGATTGTCCTTCCTGAACGAAGATGTCTTGAGTCGTTTCATCCAGTGGGCCGGATGTCGAGTTGTCGGACGACGTACTATTCTGGCCGGGCGTGCCAGTCGCGTTGTCGGCGATTTCGGGGAGCGCCCATCACCGCCGCCACGCCCGGTGTTCGTCCTGGACCTGGCGCAGGATGGCGCGGTCCGGGGCGGCGGTCGCGGCCTCGGCGGCTAGGGTCAGGCCGGGGAGGGCGGCCAGGAGGTTGTGGGCCACGCGGCGCTTGAGTTCGGCGCGGTCGGCCTGGGGAAGGAAATCACCCTGGTAGGTCCAGGCGTCGATGCGGCGGAAGGCCTGGCCCAGGTG
>JBFMHA010000021.1:0-44744 GCA_040753075.1 Thermodesulfobacteriota bacterium | reverse complement strand
CCCGCCATCGGAAGTGATGGCCTGGCCGCTGAAAACGGCCTCGATCTCGCGGCCCCGGACCCCTGGAAAACCAATGCAATCTGAGGTACGTTTCGCCATGGCGGATTTCTCGTAGATTTCATGTCTATGCAACTGAAATCTATCACAAAACGAGACAATCCGCCATTCTTTTCGTGCAATATCCGGGCTAAGGTACGTTTCGCCATGGCGGATTTCTCGTAGATTTCATGTCTAGGCAACTGAAATCTATCACAAAACGAGACAATCCGCCATTCTTTTCGTGCAATATCCGGGCTAGCTGTTGCCCATGCTGGAGAAACTGGTCCCCTTTGGGGCCTCTGTGAACTACCAATTATCAATTCACCAAGGCCAGAAGCGCAAGTGTCCAGCCTTGGTGCAGTTGAAAAGGGCCGGGATGCGGTCCGGGGGGTCGGGCGCGCATCGGGGTGGATCATCGGCCAGCCTGGCTGCCCCCCGACGCTAGTGGTCCAGGGCGGGTCCGTGCGTCGCGGGCGCCGGCGCAGGCGCGGGGCTCTCCGGGGCCTGGTCCCCGATCTTGAAGACCGGAGCCGGAGGCAGGGTTTCCTTCGCATCCTCCCCGGGCTTGGGCGGCAGGTCCAGGAGCAGGATGCTGATGCGCCGGTTGTGCGGGTCCGCGGGATTCTCCGGGATGAGCGGCTGGGTGGCCTCCAGCCCGGCCACCCGCACCACCTTGTCCGCGGCCATGCCCGAGTCCGTCAGGTAGTGCATGGCCGCCAGGGCTCTGCCCGCCGAGAGGTCCCAGTTGTTGAGACCTCCGCGGTTCAGGGGTGTGGAGTCGGTGTGCCCCTCGATGACCACGCGGTTGGGCAGGCCGGCGATGGCCTGGCCCAGGACCAGGAGCGCCTCCCGGCCGGTCTCGGTGAGCCCGGTCTGCCCCGTTTCGAAGATGGGCCGGCCCTCGGTGTAGCGGAGCTGGATGCGCACCCCGTCCGGCGCCCGATCCACCGAGACCTGGTCCTTCATGCCACCCAGCTTGAGGTTCACCACCTCGGTAAGCTGGCTCTCGATCTCCTCGGGGGTCATCTCCGGCTTCTCGACCTGCTCCGGCTTGGCATCGGGCTTGACCTTGCCGCGCACCTCGCGGCCGGGCGGGGCGCTGCCCGGGGCCAGGTCCAGGGGGGCCTTGCCGCCCTGGCCCTCCAGCAGGCTGGCGGAGCCCTTGAACAGGTCGAACTCCGTGAAATAGGTGGCCAGGCTTTCCTTGGTCTGGGGCGTGGAGGTGGAGACGAGCCACATGAGCAGGAAGAAGGCCATCATGGCGGTGACGAAGTCGGCGTAGGCCACCTTCCAGCTCCCGCCGTGGGCTGAGTGCCCGCCGTGCTTCCTGCGCTTGATGATGATGGGCTGGCTACTTTTTGACGCCACGCATGGCTCCTTCCAACTCCGCATAGGAGGGGCGCAGGGAGGTGGGCACGGCGCGGCGGCCGGCCTCCAGGGCCAGGACCGGGGCGATGCCCTGGGCATAGGCCAGGATGGAGGCCTTGACCACCCCGAGCATGGCCTGGTGGTCGCGGGCCCGGTTCTCCAGGTTGTGGGCCATGGGCCCCACGAACCCGTAGCACAGGAGCACGCCCAGGAAGGTTCCCACCAGGGCCGCGCCGATGGAGTGGCCCAGGACCTCGGGCGGCTCCTTGATCTTGCCCATGGTCAGCACCACCCCGAGCACCGCGGCCACGATGCCCAGGCCGGGAAGGGAGTCGGCCACCTTGGACACCGCGCCCGAGGGCGCCTGCTCCTCGGCGTGCTGGGTGTCCATGTCCAACTCCATGAGGCTGTCCAGGTACAGGGGCTCAAGCCCCCCGGCCATGAACACCTTGAAGTTGTCGCAGATGAAGGCGCTGACCTCGTGGTTGCCCTGGATGCGGGGATAGCGGCCGAACACCGGGCTGGACGAGGGGTCGTTGACCTGCGCCTCGATGGCCCGGACGCCCTCCTTGCGCGCCAGCACCAGGAGTTCATAGAGCAGCATGAGCAGCTCCATGTAGGTCTCGCGGCCGGCCTCCTTGCCGGTGAACACGCGGAGCGCGCCGCGCAGGGTGGCCGCGACCACGGTCCTGGGCGAGGCGATGAGGAAGGCGCCCAGGGCCGCGCCGCCGATGATGACCACCTCCGCGGGCTGGAACAGCACCGAGAGGTTGCCGTGCTCCATGAGGTAGCCGCCGACCACCGCGGCCAGGACCACGACGATGCCGATGATGGCGAACATGGATAGTCTCCTGTCCGGCCCGCCCGGAGGAGGCCGGCGCGCGGGCTAGGGCAAGAGTTGCGCCCCTGCCCGCAGGGCCAGGTCGAAGACCGGGCCGGGGACCGCGCCAAGCGCCAGCAGGACCGCAGCCAGGCCGGCGCCCCACAGCAGCGCCCAGCCGGACGCCGGGGCCGGGGCCAGCCGGGCCGGGTCGTCCACCTCCGCGGTGTAGGCGTGGCGGACCATGGACAAATAGTAGTAGATGGAGAAGGCGGTGTTCAGCGCCGCCACCACCACCAGCCAGTCGAAGCCGTGATTCCAGGCCGCGGTGAGCAGGAAGAGCTTGCCCATGAACCCCGCGGTCGGAGGCAGCCCCACCAGGGCGAAGGCGGCCACGGCCAGCACCAGGGCCAGCCAGGGCGAGCGCTTGTACAGCCCGTCCAGGTCCTCGTAGGCCAGGTTGCGGCCGTCATCCGCCAGGCGGCAGATGACCCAGAAGCAGGTGAGGTTCATGAGGATGTACACCAGGCTGTAGAAGGCCGCCGCGGCCAGCCCGGCCTTGGTGCCCGCCACCAGCCCCAGGGTCACGTACCCGGCGTGGGCCACCGAGGAGTACCCGAGCATGCGCTTGAGGTCGCGCTGGGCCAGGGCCGCCAGGTTGCCGAAGGTCATGGACGCGGCCCCCAGCACCGCGAAGACCGTGAGCAGCTCCTGCCCGGCGTGGGCCACCGCGGCCAGGCGCACCAGCACCGCCACCGCCCCCAGCTTGGGCAGGGTGGCGGCGAAGGCCGCGGTCTCGTTGGACGCGCCCTGGTACACGTCCGGGGCCCAGAAGTGGAAGGGGAACAGGGCCAGCTTGTAGAACATGCCCGCCAGGAACAGGGTGAGGCCCACCACGGCCATGGGATTGGCGGCCCAGGACCAGTCCAGGCGGGCCAGGGCGGCGATGTGGGTGGTGTGCTGGCTGGCCATGACGTAGGACAGGCCGTACAGGGACAGGGCCGTGGCCGCCGCGCCGAACAGGATGTACTTGATGCCCGCCTCCGCGGCCCGCTTGTCCTTGGCGCGCAGGGGGACCACCGCGTACAGGGCGTAGGAGGATATCTCCAGGGCCACGTACACGGTCGCCAGCTCCACGGCCGAGGCCAGGAGCATGAGCCCCAGGGCGGAGAAGGACAGGAACATGAAGTAGTCGGCCCGGTGCTCCTTCTCCAGGGTGGGCTGGCGCAGCGCGTTCAGGGTGGCGATGAAGAAGCCGATGGCCACCGCCAGCTTGAAGAACTGGGACAGGGCGTCCACCTGGTACGCGCCGTGGAACATGACCCCGGACGCGGCCAGGGACTTGAGCGCCACGCCCACGCCCATGGCTCCGGCCACGGGGATCCAGGAGGCGTCGTCGCGCAGGGTGCGCGACCCGCTCAGGCTCTGCAGGAGGAGCGCCAGCGTCACCGCGCTCTGGAAGGCCTCGGGCAGGAACGATGCGAGACTGAAGGCCACGTCAGTTCCTCCTCTCCGCGCCCGGCAGGGCGGCAAGCACGTCGGGGGCCTCGGGGGATTCGGGCTGGGCCGCCGCGGTCCGCACCCGGCCGGCGTAGTCGCTGAGCAGCTTGTCCAGGGAGGGGTCCACCACCTTGAGGAAGATGCCCGGGGCCAGGCCCACGTAGAGGACCAGGGCGCCCAGCGGGGCCAGGTAGGCCCATTCCCGGAGGTTGAGGTCGTACCAGCGGCCGCGCCCGGACTTGGGTGACGGCGGCTCGCCCCAGGCCAGCTTGAGGGACAGCCGCAGCATGTAGGCCGCGGCGATCATGGCCCCCGGCGCGGCCCACAGGCCGTAGGCCGTGCTGCGCTCGAAGGCCCCGAAGAACACCAGGACCTCGCCCACGAAGCTGTTGGTGCCCGGGAACCCGAAGGAGGACAGGGCGAACAGCCCGAAGAAGCCCATGAAGGCCGGCAGGCGCTTGCCCAGCCCCAGGTTGTCGGCGATCTCCCGGCTGTGGCTGCGCTCGTAGACCGCGCCCACCATCATGAACAGCGCGCCGGTGGTGATGCCGTGGTTGAGCATGATCATGAGCGCGCCCTCGGCCCCGCGCAGGTTGAACAGGAAGATGCCCAGGGTGCAGAAGCCCATGTGCCCCACCGAGGAGTAGGCGATGAGCTTCTTCATGTCCTGCTGGCCCAGGGCGGCGAGCCCGCCGTAGAGGATGGAGGCCACGGACACCGCGATCATGAGGGGGGTGAAGTGCTCCGCGGCCAGGGGGGTCACGGGGATGGAGAAGCGCAGGAAGCCGTAGGCCCCCATCTTGAGCAGGATGGAGGCCAGGTAGACCGAGCCGGCCGAGGGGGCCTCCACGTGGGCCGCGGGCAGCCAGGTGTGGAACGGGAACATGGGCACCTTGATGGCGAAGGCCAGGCCCATGGCCAGGAACACCCAGAGCTGGAAGTCCCGCGGGTAGTCGCGGCCCATGAGCTCGGGGATGGAGAAGGTCCCGGCCTGCCAGTACAGGGCCACCATGGCCACCAGGAGGAGCGTGGACCCGGCCAGGGTGTAGAGGAAGAACTTGATGGAGGCGTAGCGCCGCTGGGGGCCGCCCCAGACCGCGATGAGCAGGTACATGGGCACCAGCATGGCCTCCCAGAACACGTAGAAGAGCGCCAGGTCCAGGGCGCAGAACACGCCCGCGCAGGCCGAGGTCATGAGCAGCAGGCAGACGTGGAACTCCTTGACCCGCTTCCGGATGTAGGTCCAGGAGCACAGGGTGCACAGGGGCAGGAGCAGCAGGGTCAGCAGCACCATGAGCAGGCTGATGCCGTCCACGCCCAGATGGTAGGACAGGCCCCACTCCTTGACCCAGTCCGCCCGCTCCACGAACTGGAACCCTCCGTAGGCGGTGTCGAAGGCCAGCAGGGGCAGGGCCAGGGCCAGTTCGGCCAGGCCCGCCGCCAGGGTGAACACCCGCACCGTCCGGTCGTCGCGGACCAGGGCCAGCGCCAGGCAGGCCAGCAGGGGGAAGAAGATGAGGTAGCTCAGCACCGGATAGGCATGCATAGGCCGAATCTCCCTTGGCGGCTCAGCCCAGGATCCAGGCCAGGGCGAAGGCGCACAGGCCGATGAGGGTGGCCAGGGCCAGGTAGTCCTGGAGCCGGCCGGTCTGGACCCTGGCCAGCCCCCGGCCCGCCCCGCGCACCGTGTAGGCCGAACCGTCCACCACGCCGTCTATGGCCGCCCGGTCGAACCAGCCCGCGCCCCTGGCCGATCCCATGAGGCCGCGCAGGCCCAGCCGGGCGTAGATCTCGCTCCAGACCGCGTCGATGGCCGCCAGGGGGGCGCTGACCAGGAACAGGAGCGCCCGCCCCGCCAGCCGGTAGATGTAGTCGAAGTCCAGGTTGAGCTGGGCGTGGGGCTTCATGATCTTGCGGAACAGGTAGAACCCCAGGCCGGTGAACCCCAGGAGCAGGAAGGCCTGCAGGACCTTGTACGGCTCGAAGGGGTCCCATCCGTCCAGCGCGTAGGGCAGGAGGCCGTAGAGGGACTGGGGATAGAGGCCGGTGAACAGGCACAGGCCCGCGCCCAGAACCATGCCCAGGACCATGTTGCGCGGCAGGGGCCGCAGGACGAGGCTGTGGTTGGCGGGCTTGCCGCCCCAGAAGGCGAAGTACGGCAGCTTGATGCCCACCGAGAGGAACGTGCCCACCGCGGCCACCTCCAGGAAGACGCCCAGGATGGGATGGTGCGCCGCGAAGGCCCCGGCGATGGTGATGTTCTTGGAGATGAAGCCGTTGAACAGCGGCATGCCGGAGATGGAGAGCCCGGCCGCCATGTAGCAGAGCATGAGGATGGGCAGGCGCGAGGCCAGGCCGCCCAGCTCGGTGAGCTTCTGGGTCCCGGTGGCGTAGAGCAGCGCGCCCGCGGACATGAAGAGCAGGCCCTTGTACAGGATGTGGGCGTAGGCGTGGGCGCAGGCCCCGTCCACGGTCATGGCCGTGCCGATGCCGATGCCCGCCACCATGTACCCCACCTGGGACACGATGTGGTAGGACAGGATCTTGCGGGTGTTGTTCTCGATGGTCGCGTAGAGCACGCCGTACACCGCCATCACCGCGCCGGCCACGGCCAGCGCCTCCCAGCCGTAGAAGCCCCGCGCCAGGACGTACACCGCGGTCTTGGTGGTGTAGGCGCTCATGAACACCGAGCCCGTCACCGTGCCGTTGGGGTAGGCGTCGGGCAGCCAGGCGTGCAGGGGAGCCACCGCGGCGTTGACGCAGAACCCGATGAGGATGAGCCAGTCGTAGTACTGGGCGCTGGCCGGATCCACATGGGTGAAGGCGAAGGTGCCCAGGTCGCCGTGGCGCAGGAGCATCCCGGCCAGCAGGAACAGCCCGCCCAGGATGTGGAACAGGAAGTACCGGAAGCCGGCCGCGGTGGAGGCGGGGGTGCGGTTGAGCCAGACCAGGAAGGTGCTGCCCACGCTCATGAGCTCCCAGAAGACGAACAGGGTCAGGTAGTCGCCGGCGAACACGCAGCCGAATCCCCCGGCCACGTAGAGCGAGGCGAACACGTGCTGCGCCTTGTCCTCCACGTGGTAGGCGAAAATGAAGCCCAGGAGGGCCTGGATGGCGAACACGTGGGCGAAGATGATGGACAGGGCGTCCACCCGGCCCAGGGTGAGGGTCAGGCCCAGGTAGCTGATCTCCCCGAAGGAGCCGTGGCCGCCGACCATGGCCGCCACCGCGATGACGGCCGCCAGGGGCGGGAGCACGACGATCCAGCGCCAGCCCCGCCCCCGCCACAGGAGCAGGAGCGCGATGCCGGCGAGGAAGAACAGGGCCGGGTGGAGGAACGACTGCAGCTGGTGGCCCTGGAGCATCTCCATGACCTGGCCGGCCGCCCCGTGGAGGCTATTTGTCTCGGTCATGGAAGTCCTCGGACACGCCAAGAAGTTTCCCCACGAATCCCTTCATGACGAGCACCATCGCCGCGCAGACGCCCAGGCCGAAGACGGCCCAGAAGCCGGGGATGCGCTCCAGGTCGAAGTGGGGGTGGTGCGGATGCAGGACAGCCGCGTTCAGGAGCACCAGGAGCCCCAGGAAGGCGGCGGCGAGGAAGCCCCATTTGCGGGGCCTCGTGCGCTGCCGTTCCAGCCAGTTGCCGAAGCGGTCGGACAGCATG
Source organism: Thermodesulfobacteriota bacterium (assembly GCA_040753075.1). Taxonomy (GTDB): domain Bacteria; phylum Desulfobacterota; class Desulfovibrionia; order Desulfovibrionales; family Desulfovibrionaceae; genus UBA6814. Next base: position 37,350 of record JBFMHA010000021.1, on the reverse strand, counting down.
GGCTAATACCCTCCGAAGACCTTGACGATGTTCAGGAACGTCTCGGGGTAAAGGCCGAGGAGCACGGAAACGGCCGCCGTGAGGCACAGCGGCGCGACCATGGTCATGGGGGCCTCGGAAAAGTGTTCGAGGTCCACGCCCTCGGCCGGCTTGCCGAAGAAGGCCTTGATGATGACGGGGGTGAAGTAGCCGGCGTTGAGGACGGTGGAGGCCAGGAGCGCGCAGAGCAGGATGGTCTGGTGGATGTCCACCGCGCCGTTGACCATGTACCACTTGGACACGAAGCCGCACACCGGGGGCACGCCGATCATGGACAGGGAGGCGATGGCGAAGGCCCCGAAGGTCCAGGGCATGCGCCGGCCGATGCCGCCCATGAGGCTGATCTTCTTGGTGTGGGTGGCCACGTAGATGGCGCCGGCGCCCATGAACAGCGTGATCTTGGAGAAGCCGTGGTGGGCGATGTGCATGAGGCCGCCCTGCACGGCCAGGGGCGTGAGCATGGCCACGCCGATGATCACGTAGGAGAGCTGGCTCACCGTGGAATAGGCGAGCCGCGCCTTGAGGTCGTCCTTGGTGAGGGCGATGAGCGAGGCGGCCACGATGGTGAAGGCCGCGGCGTAGGCGGTGGGGATGCCCAGGTGCAGCCGGTGCAGGGCGTCCACCCCGAAGCCCGAGAGCATGACCCGGGACACGGAGAAGACGCCGGCCTTGACCACGGCCACCGCATGCAGCAGGGCGGACACCGGGGTGGGCGCCACCATGGCCGAGGGCAGCCAGTTGTGGAAGGGCATGAGCGCGGCCTTGGCCAGGCCGGCGATGTAGAGCGCGTAGGTGAGCTGCACCAGGGCCGGGTCGGCGTCGGCCGGGAAGATGCCGTGCACGATGTCCTGCAGGTTGAAGTCCAGGGTGCCGCACAGCACGTAGGTCAGGGCCATGGCCGGCAGGAAGAAGAGCTTGGAGGCGCCCATGAGGTACACCATGTACTTGCGCGCCCCTTCCCAGGCCTCGTCGTCCTGGTGGTGGGCCACCAGGGGATAGGTGAAGACCGAGATGATCTCGTAGAACAGGTACAGGGTGAAGATGTTGGCGGCCATGGCCACGCCCACCGCGCCGAAGATGGCCACCGCGAAGCAGAAGTAGTAGCGGGTCTGGGCGTGCTCCTTGAGGGAGCGCATGTACCCGATGTTGTAGCTGGTGACCCAGAACCACAGGAAGGTGGCCAGCAGCCCGAAGACCATGGTCAGGCCGTCGGCGCAGAACTTCACCGTGACCCCGGGCAGCAGGGTGAACAGGGTCAGGGTCGGAACCTCGCCGGACAACACCCCGGGCGCCAGGGAGAGCATGCCCAGGAAGGCCACGATGGCCGCGGCGAAGGACACCGCCTCGCGGCGGTTCTCGTCGCGCCGGGCCAGCCAGATGCCGAAGGGCGCGGCGAAGGTGGCCGCCAGGGGGACGAGCAGGCGCAGGCTTTCAGTGGTTTCCATGGCCCTATCCTCTCAACTCGAAGATGTCCTGGCTCTCGCCGTGCCCGAAGCGTTTGACCACCACCAGCACGATGGCCAGCACCAGGGTGGCCTCGGCCGCGGCCAGGCCCATGACCAGCAGGGTGGCCAGCTGGCCCAGGGCGGCGTCGGCCGCGGTGAGCTGCCCCGCGGCCACGATGGAGAGGCCCGCGCCGTTGAGCATGAGCTCCACGCTGATGAGCATGCCCACCAGGCTCTTGCGCCAGACCAGGCCGAACAGGCCCAGGGCCAGGAGCCCCAGGGCCGCCAATTGGTAGAGCACGAGCGGGGTCATTGGCCCTTCCTCCGGGTGAAGCCGAGCAGCACCGCGCCGGCCATGGCCACGAACAGCACCACCGAGATGAGCTCGAAGGCCAGCACGTAGCGGGTGAGCAGCTGCTCGCCCAGGATTGCGAGTGGAATCTCCGCGGGCCGGCCGGCGCCGGCCTGGGGAATGGCGAGCACCGCCGCGCCCAGGACCGCGGCCGGGGCCAGCCCGGCCAGGGCCGCCAGCAGGGCCTGGCGTCCGCCGCGCGGCTTGGCCTCCTCGCCCCCGGCCGGGGAGCGGGTGAGCATGATGGCGAAGAAGATGAGCACCACCACCGCGCCCACGTAGATGAGGATCTGCATGAAGGCCATGAACGGGGTGTTCAGGAGCAGGTACATGCCCGCCACCCCGAACAGGGTCAGAACCAGCCCCACCATGGCCCGCACCAGGTTCCGGGACAGCACCGCCAGGAGGCCGCCGGCCAGGACGACCAGGGCGTAGAGGGCGAAGAGGAGTTGCGCCGCAACGGTTTCGTTCATTCCCCCACCTCCCCGGCGGCCGGGGCGGGACCGCCCTCCTCCGCCCTGGCCGCTCCGGCCCGGGCCCGCAGCCGGGCGAGCAGATCCATGACGTAGTCGCCCTTGTCCCTGCTCGCGGTGTAGACATTGCTGGAATACTCCAGGGAGTCCGCCGGGCAGACCGCCACGCAGGCGCCGCACAGGCTGCACAGGGTGAAGTCCAGGGTCCAGACCCCCGGGACCTTCTTGGCCGCCTTCTTGGCCGGCTTGTCCCCCCCCTTGTCCGCGCTCTTGTCCGCGGGCTTCGCGGCCTTGGCCGGCGCGGCCGGGGCCTCCGGCGGCGGGACCAGGCCGTCCCGGGTCCTGGGGATGAGCCGGCCGCCGTGCTCCACGGCGCGCGCGGACCAGTCCGCGGCCCCGGCATCGGCCGCGGCCGGCGCGGCCGGGACCTGATCCTTGGCCGCCGGGGCCTTGTCCCCGGCGGTGGGGGCCGCGGGAGCCTCGGGGGGCGGGGCCTCCTCCCGGACCTGCACGGTGATGCACTGGGAGGGGCAGCTGTTCACGCACATCATGCAGCAGATGCAGCGGGGCTCGGCCGGGTTCTCCGGCTTGCCCACCAGCTGCACGTGGCCGCGGTAGCCCTCCAGGCTCTCCACGGTGCGGCGGGGATAGTGGACCGTGATCTGGGGGCGCAGCATGTTGTCGCCGGTGACGCGCAGCCCCACCACCAGGCTCCACAGGCTCTTGGCCTGCTTGCGTACGTTGTCCAGACACTGCATGGCGTTCGTCCTCGCGGGGGTCAGAACAGTTTCACCAGGACCGCGGTGGCCAGGAGATTCACCAGGGCCAGGGGGATGAGCCACTTCCAGGCCAGGTTCAGGAGCTGGTCGAACCGGGTCCGGGGATAGGTCCAGCGGAACCACATGATGAGGAAGATGAGGGCGTAGACCTTGAGCAGGAACCACCACGGCCCGGGCAGCACCGGCCCCTTCCAGCCGCCCAGGAACAGGGAGGTGGCCACCGCGGACACCACGATCATGTTGGCGTACTCGGCCAGGAAGAACAGGCCGAAGCCCATGCCCGAATACTCGGTGTGGAAGCCCGCGGTCAGCTCGCTCTCGGCCTCGGGCAGGTCGAAGGGCGCGCGGTTGGTCTCGGCCACGGCGCAGATCACGTAGATGACGAAGGCCAGAGGCTGGGAGGCGCCGATCCACTGCCAGGGCATGTCGCCCTGGGCCTGGACGATGGCGGAGAAGTCCAGGGAGCCGGTCATGAACACCACCGCCAGCACCGCCAGCAGCAGGGGGATCTCGTAGGCCACGCTCTGGGCCACGGCCCGGGCCGCGCCGATGAGCGCCCACTTGTTGTTGGAGCCCCAGCCCGCCAGGCACAGGGCCAGCACGTTCAGCCCGGCGAAGGACAGGACCAGCAGGATGCCCAGGTTCACCGGGAAGGCGGTGAGGGTGCTGCCCCAGGGCAGGGGCAGGAGCATGACGAACACCGGCAGGAAGGCGGTGAAGGGCGCGGCCCAGAACAGGGTCCGGTCCCCGCCGGGCGGGGTGAAGAGCTGCTTGCCGATGAGCTTGAGAGCGTCGGCCACGGTCTGCAGCAGGCCCCAGGGCCCCACCTCGAAGGGGCCGGGCCGGCGCTGGAAATGCCCGGCCACCTTGCGCTCCATCCAGACCAGGAGCACCGCGTTCACGCCCACGAAGGCGGCCAGGGCCACCAGGCCCACCACCAGCTGGACCAGGGGCAGGGCCACGCCCAGGGATGTCGCCAGGGTGTGCAGGTTCATCGGTCGATCTCCGGGATCACGAGGTCCAGGCTGCCCAGGATGGATACCGCGTCGGCCAGCAGGGCGCCCCGGGCCAGCTCCGCGAACAGGCTCAGGTTGGAGAAGCCCGGCGCGCGGAGCTTGATCCGGTACGGGGTCTTGCCGCCGTCGCTGGCGACGTAGATGCCGATCTTGCCCCGCGCCCCCTCGGTGGCGGCGTACACGTCGCCGGCCGGGAGCTTCCAGTTGGGCTTGGGGGCCTTGGGGTTCACGTGCCCGCCCGCGGCCTTGGGCAGCATGGCCGCGGCCTGCTCCAGGATGCGCAGGCTCTGCTCCATCTCGGCCATGCGCACCAGGTAGCGGGCCATGGCGTCCCCCTCGGCGCGGGTGGGGATGTCGAAGTCGAAGCGGTCGTAGATGGAGTACGGCTCGCGGCGGCGGCAGTCGTAGGGGATGTTCGAGCCCCGGGCCACCGGCCCGGTGGCCCCGTAGCGCCGGATCATGTCCGGATCGATGGGACCGATCTCTTCGCAGCGGCCGCGCAGGATGACGTTGTCGGTGACCAGGTCGCGGTACATGGGGAAGCGGCCGCGCTGGTGCTTCACATAGTCCATGAGCTTGCCGGCGAAGGCCTCGTCCACGTCCGCGACCACCCCGCCGAAGCGGAAGTAGCAGTAGGTCAGCCGGGAGCCGGTGGGGACCTGCAGGAGGTCCATGATGATCTCCCGGTCCGCGAAGGCGTACATGATGGGGGTGAAGGCCCCCAGGTCCAGGAGGTAGGCCCCCCACCAGAGCAGGTGCGAGGACACCCGGTTGAGCTCGGTGGCGATGATGCGCAGCACCTCGGCCCGCTCCGGCACCTCCACCCCGCCCAGCCGCTCGGCGGCCAGGGCGAAGGTGTGGCTCCAGCCCATGGCGTGCAGGTAGTCCACCCGCCCCATGTTGGGCCAGAACTGGGCCACGGGCTTGGACTCGCCCATCTTCTCGTGCATGCGGTGGATGTAGCCGAGCACCGGCTCGGCGCGGCGGATGTACTCGCCGTCCAGTTCGCACACGATGCGCAGCACGCCGTGGGTGGAGGGATGCTGCGGCCCCATGTTGATGACCATGGTGTCCGGGTCGGACCCGGTCTCGAAATGCCGGGTGTAGAAGTCCCCGGCCAGTTCCGGCAGCGGCGCGCGGCTCATGCCTCCACCTCCCCCTTGCCGGCCTTGGCCTTGCCCTTGGCCGGGGTCCCGGACACGGCCGCGGCCTTGGCGGCCAGGGCCACGCACTCGGGCGCGGCGGCGTCGCGGATGTCCAGCCCGGTCCACTGCATGAGCGCGGCCAGGGAGGCGCGGGCCTTGTCCGGCTTGGCCAGGGGTTTCTCCGCCATGTCCGCGGGCAGGAGCAGGCGGGAGGGGTTGGGGTTGCCCGCGAACTCCACCGGGAGGAAGTCCATGCACTCCCGCTCGTGCCATTCGGCCCCGGCGTACACCGCGGCGATGGAGGGCACGGTGGCCGAGTCGTGCGGGACCAGCACCCGCAAGGTGGCGCGGCCGGGTTTCTCCATGTGGTCGAAGTGGTAGAGCACCAGGATGCCCTCGGCCACGTCCAGGGCGGTCAGGTCCTCCAGGAAGTAGCCCTGGCGCAGCATGGCCTTGGCCGCGCGCACCAGGTCGCGGGCCCGGACGAAGGCCTGCTCGGGCTGGCCCGCGCCCGGGGCGCAGGCCAGGACCGCGGTGGGGGAGAGAAGCTCCAGCCAGCTCATGCCGTCTTCTCCTCTGGGCTCGCCGGGGGCAGGGGCCACCAGCGCCGGCCGGTGATCTTCTCCTGGAGCAGGAACAGGCCCTCCAGCAGGCCCTCGGGCCGGGGCGGGCAGCCGGGCACGTACACGTCCACCGGGACCAGGGCGTCCACGCCCAGGACCACGTTGTAGTTCTCCGGGAAGGCGAAGGGGCCGCCGGAGATGGCGCAGTTGCCCAGGGCCATGACGTACTTGGGCGCGGGCATCTGCTCGTAGAGGCGAACCAGGGCCGGGGCCATCTTGCGGGTCACGGTGCCGGCCACGATCATGAGGTCGGACTGCCGGGGCGAGGGCCGGAACACCTCGGCTCCGAAGCGGGCGATGTCGAAGCGGGCCATGCCCACGGCCATCATCTCGATGGCGCAGCAGGCCAGGCCGAAGGTCATGGGCCACAGGGACATGGCCCGGCACAGGTCCAGGATCTTGCGCACCGGCGGCAGGTCGACCAGCCCGGGCTCGAACCCGGCGACGGCCGGGGTTATTCCGAAATCTTGTGCGGCCACGAGAACACCCCCTTCTTCCAGAAGTACAGGCAGCCCAGGCCGAGCACGGCCAGGAAGATGGCGACCTTGACGAAGGGCATCCACCCGCCGAGCAGGGGATAGGCCGCGGCCGCCGGGAAGAGGTAGAGCACGTCCACGTCGAAGGCCAGGAAGAGGAGCGCGTAGATGGCGTAGTTGATGCCGAAGCGGACCCAGGCCGACCCCTGGGCGGGAATGCCGCACTCGTAGGGCTCGCCGAAGGCGCCCCCCGCGTAGCGGGGGGCCAGGAGCAGGGAGCCTACCACGGGGCCGGCCGCGAAGGCCACCCCCAGGAACACCGCCAGCAGGATCGCGACGTTCAGCCAACTGAAGACCATGCCCCCTCCTTCACCCATGCGCAGCAAACCGCCAGCGGCAGGCCGCCGAACATGGACGCCCTGAGTGTATCCTTTGCAGTTGCCCGCGGCGGGCCTTCCTTGCCCGCCCGGCCGCACCCGATCGCCGCCACGCAGGGATCGGCGCGTCCGTCGCTCATGGCTCCTCCAGATGGGACGGACCTTTCTCCTGGTCCGGCTCCAGGCTCTCCCGGGCCAGGATGCGCCGCACCAGGTCCCGGATTTCGGCCGGGCTGAAGGGCTTTTGCAGGTAGTCCGCGGTCCCGAGCCTCATGGCCTCCACCGCGTTGTCCGCGGTCCCGTGCGCAGTGATGATGACGAAGCGTATCTCCGGCCGGGCCACGGCCATGCGGCGCAGCACCTCCATGCCGCCCATGCCTGGCATCTTGAGATCCAGGAGCGCCACCCGGTACTCCCCGGCCTCGATGCGGGCCAGGGCCTCCTCGCCGTTCGCGGCCGTGTCCACCTGGGCCATGTCCTCCAGCGCCCGGGCCAGGGTGATGCGGATGTTGGGCTCGTCGTCCACCACCAGGATGCGGGGGACGGGGGGAGTGTCGCTCATGGCGCGGCCTCCTGGGACATTCCCGTGGCCAGGGGCAAGGTGAAGGTGAAGGTGCTGCCCCGGCCCGGCTCGGACTCGACCCAGATGGTCCCGCCGTGGGCCCTGACCATCTCCCTGCAGATGGCCAGGCCCAGGCCGCTGCCGTCCGCGGTGCGGTCGGACTTGAGCTGCACGAACTTCTCGAAGATGCGCGACTGCTGCTCCTGGGGGATGCCCTCCCCGGTGTCGGCCACGGTGATGTGCGCGTACTTTCCGGCCGTCAGGGCCGAAACCCGGACGCTCCCGCCGGCCGGGGTGTGTCGCAGGGCGTTGCCCACGAGGTTGACCAGGACCCAGGCGATCTTGTTGGGGTCGGCCAGCACCGGGGGCAAGGCCGCGGCGTCGGCGAAGGACAGGACGACGCCAGCCTTCTCGGCCTGGGGAGCGAGAATGGAGGCGACCATGGAGAACAGCCGCGCCGAGTCCACCCGGCCGATCTCCAGCTCCAGCCGGCCGGCCTCGATTCGGGACAGGTCCAGGAGTTCGCCCACCAGGGCCTTGAGCCGCCGCACGTCGTCCTGGGCGATGGCCAGGAGCTCCCGGTCGCGCGGGGCGAGCCCGGGACCGGCCTTCTCCAGGAGCATGTCCACGCTCATGCCGATGCTGGTGAGCGGGGTGCGCAGTTCGTGCGAGGCGGTCATCACGAACTCGGACTTGAGCCGGTCCAGCTCGCGCAGCCGGGTCACGTCCCGGAAGAGCAGCACGGCCGACAGGGCCGGCCCCGATCCCACCCGCACCGGGATCACCGAGAACTGGTAGTGGGACGGGCGCTCGCCTCTCTCCACCGTGAGGATGGCCTCGTCCCCGGACAACTCGGGCTGCCGCCCGCTCTCCAGGGCGCGACGGGCGTGACGCAGCAGGTCTTCATGGCCCAGGACCTCCAGCAGGCTCCGGCCCTGCGCTTTTGACGGATCCTGGCCGAAGATGCGCGCAGCCATGGGATTGATGTCCGCCACCAAGCAGTCCTGGTCCACCACCACGATGCCGTCGTCCACGCTCTGGAGGATGGCCTCGCTCTTGCGCTTCTCGGCCAGGATGTGGCCGATGTTCATGTCGTGGAAGTGCTGGAGCCGCTTGGCCATGGCGTTGAACTGGCCGGCGAGCTGGGAGACCTCGTCCGTCCCGTCCACCGGCGCCTGGGCGGTGTAGTCGCCCTCGGCCAGCCGGGCCGCGGCCAGCCGGATGCGCTCCACGGGCTTGGCCAGCCGGGAGGACAGGAGCAGGCTCAAGACGAAGCCGGAGAGCAGCACCGCGAGCCCCCCCAGGCCCGTGCGCCAGACCGTCGTGCGGGCCTGGCTCCGGGCCGAGTCGCTGGCCGCGTACATGGCTTGCTGGTTGATCTCCCGCAGCCGGGTGCAGGCGTCGCGGATATCCAGGGTGAGGGGATACACCTGCTGCCGGTACAGGTCCGATCCGCCGCTGGCCTGGACCTGGACAGCCAGGGCGGCCCACTTCGCGTGCAACTTCTCGATGCGCTCCAGCACCTCCTTCTCGCCCGGCAGGCTGATGTTGCCCTTGGCCCTGCCCAGCCATTGCTGGAATTCGGCCTCCTGGACTTGGTACTCTTCCGGCCCGCGGGGCGCTATGTGCAGGAGCATGGCCAGCAGGATGCTGTCCTGGCGCTCCAGGGCGTTGATCATGCTTTCCGCGGCCAGGATGGTCTTGTAGTTATCGCTCAGGATGGATTCCGAGGCCTGGCCCAGGGTGAGCAGGCTGGCCGCCGCCCAGGCCCCGCCCAGGGCGATGACCAGGATGGCCGCGCCGTAGCCCAGGAGGATGCGGGAACGGAAGGACGAGAGAAGACGCGTGCGGTTCATGGCTGCGCTCCCTGCGGTTGCGGCGGCCGGGGAACGATGGAGCAGGGAGAGCCCCGGTTTCCGCCGCCCACACGATACACCGCCTTGCGCCGGTAGCCCAGGGCCAGTCGCTCCCGGTACGCCCCACGGCAGTACGGCCAGCCCCGACCCGCCGACCGGAAGGTCCGGGGAGAGTTCGGGGCCCGAGGGCGGAAGGATGGAAGGGGCGCTGGTGTCCACGGTTCGTCTCCGGGCGGCGCACGCCGCCTGACCATAGAAGGCACGAACCGGACCGCTCACGACGTCCGTCAGGGATTCAAGCTGGTTACGCCAAATTCGCCGGGCTGTTCAGGCCGGAAATGGGCAGGGATTCGTGCGGAATGCACGAACCGGGCATTGCAGAATGCACGAAACTCAGGCCAGGCCGAAACGCTTGCGCTTGCGGTACAGGGTGGCCGGGTCGATGCCCAGGGTGCGGGCCGCCTCCTCCAGGGAGGAGGAGCGCGCCAGGACCAGGCGCACGTGCTCGCGCTCCAGGTCCTCCAGGGTGGGCAGGGGCGCGTCCGGGGCGGAGCGGAGGTCGTAGTCCCGCAGGGCCGCGGGCAGGTCGGCGGGGGTGAGCGCGTTCCCCTTGGCCAGGACCACGCCGCGCTCCAGCACGTTCATGAGCTCCCGGATGTTGCCCGGCCAGGGGTAGCGGCGCAGCAGGTCCAGGGCCTCGGGGGCGATGCCGGCCAGGTCCTTGCCGTAGGTTGCGGCGAAGCGGCCCAGGCCGTGCTCGGCCAGGAGGGGGATGTCGTCCAGCCGGTCGCGCAGGGGCGGCAGGCGAAGCTCCACCACGTTGAGCCGGAAATACAGGTCCTGCCGGAAGCCGCCCTCGCGCACCATGGCCTCCAGGTCACGGTTGGTGGCGGCCATGACCCTGGCGTCCACCCTGCGCACCCGGGTGCCGCCCACGGGCTCGAACTCCCGGGACTGGAGGAAGCGCAACAGCTTGGCCTGGATGGCCGGCGAGGTCTCGGCGACCTCGTCCAGGAACACGGCGCCGGCCTCGGCCAGCTCCAGCTTGCCCTGCTTGTCCCGCACCGCGCCGGTGAACGCGCCCTTGACGTGGCCGAACAGGTCGCTCTCCAGCAGGGTCTCCTGCAGGGCGGTGCAGTCCACGGTGACGAAGGGACCCTGGCTGCGGTGGCTCCAGGAGTGGGCCAGGCGGGCCAGGAGGCCCTTGCCCGTGCCGCTCTCGCCGGTGAAGAGGAGCGAGGCGTCGGACCCGGCCGCCTGCCGGGCCGTGGCCAACAGCTCCCGTACCGCCGCGTTGCGGGTGAGGAACTCGCCCCCCTGCGCCGCCCCGGCCAGCTCCCGGCGCAGGGTGCGCACCTCGGTCTCCAGGCTGCGCACCCGGGTGGCCATCTCCACCAGCCGGGTCACGTCGGCCGCGCCGAAGGGCTTCTGCAGGTAGTCGAAGGCCCCCTTCTTCATGGCCGCCACCGCGGTGTCCACCGTGGCGTGGGCGGTGACGACCGCCACCGTGGCCCCGGGGTCCGCGGCCAGAATCCGCTCCAGGACCGTCAGGCCATCCATGTCCGGGAGCCTCAGGTCCAGGAGCACCAGGTCCGGCCGCTGCTCGGCAAAGGCGGCCAATCCAGCCTCCCCGGCAGGGGCCGTGACCGCGGCCAGGCCCAGGCCCTCCAAGTGGTACTGCAGGGTCTTGGCGATATGCCGGTCGTCGTCGATGATGAGGACAGTGCGTAGCATGGTCGCGCCTCCGCTGGCCTTACCCCGCCGAGTATGCCAGCCGAAAGTTCGGACTCTGGCCTGCTTGGTTTTCCCTACTCCAGGCTCTTCTGTACTCTTCAGGGCTGAGGCCGCCAAGGGAGCTGTGCGGCCTGGCGGTGTTGTAGTCCTGCCGCCATGCCTCGATGACTTTTCTGGCCTCATCCAGGGTGGAGAATACCTGGGCGTCCAGGCGCTCCTCGCGGAGCCTGCCGTTGACGCTCTCCACGTGGCCGTTGTCCATCGGCTTGCAGGGCCGGTGGGCCGCCTCCAGGCCGGGACTGCGGCGGTCCCGCAGGTCCGCGATCGTCAGCACCCTGAACCTCCGGCCATTCTCCAGGCTGTCGCTCATGAAGTCCATGGCCCATTGCTGGTTCGGCCCGGTCGGTCCGGACGCAACCACGCGCAGGTGGCTCGTGCGCTTGCGCCGGCGCTTGAGCCGCAGCGACAGCCCTTCCTCCCGGCAGATGCGCTCCCCCCGCTTGTGGTTCACCGGCCAGCCTTCCCGGCGCAACAGGATGTGCAGCCGCGGGCTGCCAAAGCGCCTGCGCTCCTCGGCCAGCTCCCGCAGGCGGACACGCAGGCCCGCGTTGGGGTCAGGGGCCAGGCTGGCATGGTCTGGCGCCAGATGGAGTTGCAGGTCGCGGAACTCGGCCAGGTCAGGCTCCCTGCCTGCACGCTCCCGACGGAAAAGGGGCTCATCCAGGTCCTGGGATATGCGCCCAAGGACGAATTCGCCACGCATGAGTCGGTGTTCCGCGCTGCGGCCCTCTCGGTCGCGCCGTAGCCGGAACTTGCCTACCGACGACAGACGACGTCCTCGGCGCCCAGCGGGCTGGGCGGCGCCGACTGGGACCGGGTCGGCGACAAGGCCATAGCTGACGCGCTCATCGCCATGGTGGCGGGCCTGATCCGCAAGGCGCGGTAAAAGTACCCCATCATCACTCCCTGACCCGGCCGAAGAGGGAGGCTTTGCGGCGGAGGGCGTCGGCCAGGGCGGGGGTGGCCGCGCCCCGGGCCATGCGCCAGGCCCAGTTGCCGTTCTCGCTGGCCGGGACGTTCATCCGGGCGTCGGCGCCCAGGCCCAGCAGGTCCTGCATGGGGAGGATGGCGGTGCGCGCCGGCGAGAGCAGAGCCAGGCGCACCATCTCGGCCGCGGCGTTGACCTCGGTCAGGGGATGGCCCAGGTAGTCCTGGAACCGCGCCGCGTCGTCTCCCCCGGTCTCGGACCGGAACCAGCCCAGGGCGGTGTTGTTGTCGTGGGTGCCGGAATAGGCCACGCCCACGGCCTCGTGGTGGTGCAGGGCGTTGGTGCTCTCCCCCACGTCCCCGCCCAGGCCGAACATGAGCACATGCATGCCGGGAAGGCCGAAGGCCCGGCGCAGGGCCGTGACGTCCGGGGTGATGTCGCCCAGGTCCTCGGCGATGAAGGGCAGGTCCGGGAACCGCGCGGCCACGGCCCGGAAGAAATGCTCGCCCGGCCCCTCCTCCCAGGTCCCGTTGATCGCGGTCTTCTCCGCGGCGGGTATCTCCCAGTAGGCCGCGAACCCGCGGAAATGGTCCAGGCGCACCACGTCGCACAGCTCCAGGTTGTGGGCCAGGCGGGAGAGCCACCAGGCGTACCCCTGCTCCGCGTTGGCCTTCCAGTCGTACACCGGGTTGCCCCAGCGCTGGCCGGTCTTGCTGAAATAGTCCGGCGGCACGCCGGCCACCAGGGTGGACCGGCCCGTCTCGTCCAGCTTGAAGAGCCCCTGGTGAGCCCAGACGTCGGCGCTGTCGTGGGTCACGTAGATGGGCAGGTCGCCCACCAGGACGATGCCCAACTCCCGGCAGTGCTCGCGCAACTGCGCCCACTGGGAGAAGAACAGGTGCTGGGCGAAACGCACCTCCTCCATCTCTCCGGCCAGGTCCCGGGCCGCGGCGGCCAGGGCCTGGGGGTCGCGGCGGCGCAGGGGCTCCGGCCATTCGGTCCAGGGCTTGCCTCCGTGCCGGTGCTTCAGCGCGCGGAACAGGGCGTAGTCCGTGAGCCAGGCCGAGTCGCGCGTCTCCCGGAACTCCCGGTAGGCCGCATCGCGGTGCAGGCCCTCCCGGGCCCGGGCGAAGGCCGCGGCCAGCATGGCGTCGCGGTGGCGGCGCACCGCGGCGAAGTCCGCCCGACCCCGGGCCGGGGGCAGGCTCTGCTGGGCGTCGGCCAGCCGCGCCAGCCCGGCGCGCATGAGCAGCTCCGGACTCACCAGCAGGGTGTTGCCGGCAAAGGCCGAAGGGCTGGAATAGGGCGAGTCGCCCAGGAAGGTCTCGGTGGGGGTGAGCGGCAGGAACTGCCAGCACGAGGCCCCGGACCGGGCGAGCCAGCGGGCGAAGTCCCGGGCCGAACTCCCCAGGTCTCCGCAGCCGTAGGGCCCGGGCAGGGAGGTCAGGTGGAGCAGCACGCCGAAGCCGCGCTCGGCCAGGGGATGCGATGGCATGGACGATTCCTCGCGCAGCAGTGGTGGTGGCCGTCGGGTCGGCCGGGCGTCCCCGTGACGCAGCCGCACAACGCCTCCAGACACTGGACCTGGAAGGCGCGCAACATCCTGGATACTGCAAAGAAGCGCGACAGGGCAAGCCGGCCGGGACGCCGGCCCACCTGGCCCTATACGATAGGCGAAATACTTCTATTCTCAGATTTGAGCAATAACATAATTAATTGAATTTCAAAAAAATATCGCTAGAAAAGGTTAGATTTGAAGAAAAGTTTAGGCTTTTTTCGCCTATATCTTTCCTGCCTTCTTCTGCTCCGCCACATATAGGACATCTGGAAAACGATCCCCGATTGGGATACACCCGAACCCGGAGTCAGCCATGCAGCGCCCCTCGAACCAGAACCCGTCCTTCACCCCCGGAACCCGCCTGAGCCGCCTGCCCGTGCGCACCGGCGAGGAAAGCCTGGAGGGCTTCTACCGCGATCTGTTCGACAACACCGGGCCGGAGCACGACCGGGAACACCTGCTCCGCCTGCTCGACGAGGACGTGACCGACGGGGCCGCGGCCAGGGGACGGGCCAACGCCCTGGACCACCTGGGCCAGGCCTTCCGCCGCATCGACGCCTGGACCTACCAGGGTGATTTCCTTCCCCAGGCCGACCGCGCCGAACTCAAGCGCCGCGTGGCCCACAACCTCCTGGCCGCTCTCCCCGGCCTGAACCTGGCCGCCGAGGCCGCGCCCGCCGCCCCGGACCGCGCCATCCTGCGCCAGGTCCAGGACGAACACCGGGCGTGGCGGCGGGGATGGGCGCTCCCCGGGCAGGCCGGCAACGAGGCGTTCGCCCTGGCCTGGGCCACCTGCGCGGAAAAGGACGATCCAGAACGGCGGCAGTCCGCCGCAATTCCTCGCGCGGGGCGACGCCCCGGCGAGCCAGGGCCTTGCGCCCCCTACCTGACTGTTGAAAAATCGAAATTCGCAGGCCGTTCAAAAATGGTGAGATGCAAGGAAGCGGAAAAATCCAGGGCGCGCAATGTATTGCGCATACATAAGCGGTCTGGTTTTTTCCGCTGACGCAGCAGATCGCCGTTTTTCAACGGCCTGCTACCCTTCGTGCCGGAACAGCACCATGGCCAGGGGCGGCAGGGTGAGGCGCAGGGTGCAGGGCCGGCCCTGGGCCGGCCCGGGCGCGGCCAGCGCCCCGCCGCCGTTGCCCGCGTCGCTGCCGCCGTACACCGCTCCGTCGGAGTTGAACAGCTCCCGCCACCAGCCGGGCAGCGGAGCGCCCACGGTGTACTCCACCCGGGGCACCGGCGTGAAGTTGAACGCGGCCAGGAGCGGGGCCTGGCCCGGGGCCAGGCGCAGGAAGCTGATGATCGAGTTGTCCGCGTCGTGGAAGTCCACCCACTGGAAGCCCTCGGGCGAGAAGTCGCCGGCGTGCAGGGCGGGCTCGGAGCGGTAGATGCGGTTGAGGTCCTGCACCAGCCGCTGCACGCCCTGGTGCTGCGGGAAGCGCAGGAGGTCCCAGTCCAGCTGGCCGTCGTGGTTCCACTCCGCCCACTGGCCCAGCTCCGCGCCCATGAACAGGAGCTTCTTGCCGGGCATGGCGAACATGTAGGAGAGGAGCAGCCGGAGGTTGGCCATCTTCTGCCACTGGTCGCCGGGCATGCGGCCCAGGAGCGAGCCCTTGCCGTGCACCACCTCGTCGTGGGACAGGGGCAGCACGAAGTTCTCGGTGAAGGCGTACCAGAGGTTGAAGGTGAGCTGATTCTGGTGGAACCGGCGGTGCACCGGATCCTTGGAGAAGTAGTCCAGGGTGTCGTGCATCCAGCCCATGTTCCACTTCATGCCGAAGCCCAGGCCGCCCACGTAGGTGGGTCGGGAGACCATGGGCCAGGCCGTGGACTCCTCGGCCACGGTCTGGGTGTCCGGGTATTCCCGGTAGAGGTGCTCGTTGAGCTCGCGCAGGAAGGTGATGGCCTCCAGGTTCTCCTTGCCGCCGTAGATGTTGGGCAGCCACTCCCCGTCCTGGCGGGAGTAGTCGTGGTAGAGCATGGAGGCCACCGCGTCCACCCGCAGGCCGTCGGCGTGGTAGACGTCCATCCAGAACATGGCGCTGGAGAGCAGGAAGGCCCGGACCTCGTAGCGGCCCAGGTTGAAGATGTAGGAGTTCCAGTCCGGGTGGTAGCCGCGCCGGGAGTCCTCGTGCTCGAACAGGTGGGTGCCGTCGAAGTAGGACAGGCCGTAGCCGTCCGAGGGGAAATGGGAGGGCACCCAGTCCAGGACGACCCCGATGCCCGCCTGGTGCAGGGCGTCCACCAGGCCCATGAACTCCTGGGGCGTGCCGAAGCGCTGGGAGGGCGCGAAATAGCCCAGGGTCTGGTAGCCCCAGGAGCCGTAGAAGGGGTGCTCCATGACCGGCAGGAACTCCACGTGGGTGAAGCCCAGGTCCTTGACGTAGGCGGGCAGCTCCCGGGCCAGCTCGTCGTAGTGCAGGGAGCGCCAGTCCTCGCCGGGCTCGCGCCGCCAGGAGCCCAGGTGAACCTCGTACACGCTCTGGGGCGCGGCCAGCGCGTTGCGCTCCCGGCGGGCGCGCATCCAGTCCGCGTCCTGCCAGAGGTAGGTGAGGTCCCAGACCACCGAGGCGGTCTTGGGCGGAATCTCCCAGTGGAAGGCGAAGGGGTCGCCCTTGTCCTCGGTGTAGCCGTGATGGCGCGACGCGATGTGGTACTTGTAGAGCGCGCCCATGCCCACCCCGGGCACGAAGCCCTCCCAGATGCCCGAGCCGTCCGGGCGGGGGGCCAGGGGGTGGGCGCCGCGGTCCCAGCCGTTGAAGTCGCCCACCACGGCCACGTACTGGGCGTTGGGGGCCCAGACCGCGAAAAGCGCGCCGGGCTGGCCGTCCACGGTCATGAGGTGGGAGCCGAGCTTCCGGTAGAGCCGGATGTGCCGGCCCTCCTTGAACAGGTAGATGTCGTGGTCCGTGAGCAGGGACGGACCGTAGATGACGTCCGGCATGGGCAATCCTCGGTTTTCTCTAGCCTAGACCCTGGATCAACTTTTGCGCACCCTGGTGCTCGGGGTCAAGCTCCAGGGCCCTCCTGAGAAAGAGCTTGGCCTTGGCCGCATGGCGGGCGTTCAGGTACATGACCCCGATGTTGAAGCAGGCCACCGGGCTTTCGGCGTAGAAGGTGGGGTTGAGCTCCAGGGCCTTTTCCAGGCTCGCCACCGCGTCCGGGTGCCGGCCGCCCTCGGTGTAGGCCACGGCCATGTTGAAGAGGATGTTCTCGTCGTCGGGCGAGATCTCCAGGGCGCGGCCGTACTCGGCCACCGCGTCCTGCCACTTGCCCTGGCGGCGCAGGGCGATGCCCAGGCGGTTGAAGGTGGCGATGTCCTCGCGGGAGAGGCCGCCCTTCTTGTCCGCGATGATGGATCGGAAATAGCGCTCGGACAGTTCGGGGTTCTTGTCCAGGCTCCGCTCGGCGATGGAGCGCTTGATCTCCTCGATGATGCCCATGGCCTCCTTGGTGGCCCCGGTCACGGCCTGCTCGAACAGGACCTCGGCGCGCTCGCCGTCGCCCTTGGCCAGATGGATGGAGCCCATGTCCACCTTGCGCTCCACGTTGAGGGGCGAAAGCTTGTCCAGCTTCTCCAGGTAGGCCAACTGCCCGTCCATGTCGCCGGTCTCCTTGTAGAGATCGGCCAGCTTCTTCAAGGGCTCCAGGTACATGTACGCGCCGTCGGCCGCGGACTCGTAGGCGGCCACCGCGGACTCGAAGTCGCCCATGGCCTTGTGCGCGTCGCCCTGGATCATGAGCGCGGCGGCGCTGCCCGGCTTGACGTCCGCCAGGATCTTCCCGGCCAGGGCCAGGGCCTCGTTGTTCAGGCCCCGGGACAGGTAGTCCTTGGCCGTGTCGATGAGCTGGCCCAGCTTGCTCTGGGGCCGGATGGTGAAGGCGATCTTCTCGATGATGGTATCCATGGAGGCCGGCTTGGTGATGAAGCTGTCCACCCCCATCTCGTGCAGGAGCACCAGCACGCTCTTCTCCACCTCGCTGGTCAGCACGATGACGTAGGCCCGGTCGAAGCTCTCCTTGAACTGCCTGATGAAGGCCAGGGTGTTGCGGCCGTCCAGCACCCGCTCGATGAGCAGCAGGATCTGCTTGTCCTTGTACAGCGGGGTCTTGATCTCCGCCAGGAACTTGGACGTCTCGCTCGTGGCCCGGATGAGGTCCGAGCCGATGACCAGCTCCTTGTTCAGGGTGTTGCGCAGGCCTCGCACGAAGTTCAGGTCGTGGCTGACCACGAAGAAGCAGCCGTTCTCCTTGGCGGCGAACTCGATGACCGTCTTCTCGTACTGGCGGGTGCGCTGCTTGACCTTCATGACCATGGCGGACATGGCTTCCCCCTGGTTTTCCGGGCTGCGGCCTCGAACGGCCGTGCAAAACTGCAGTCTACACCAAGCCCGAAAGGAACGCTACTCTCCTTGGGGTGCAGACCCCTCGGCTCGACAATCCCGTGACGCGGCCGGGGCAGAATCTGCCGCCCGACCCTGGGCAAAGCGCCAACAGGCCGGCATGGCTCGCACTCCCAGCGCTGGCATGGGACTTGTACCATCCGGTGCGTGGCGTCCGCATCCGACCGTGGACAGGAGGTGACCGCCATGTCCCTGTGGCAGGTGCGCACCCAGGGCGCGAACATCAGCCTGGGAGGAAGCCTGCGGGCCGCGAAGAACCCGGGCGGCTGCAACCAGCCCTTCAAGGGGCGCTTCTGGTGCCCCAGGATGCGCTGGTTCCGGAGCGAACCCTGCCCCTTCGTGAACCGCCGCGAATGCGACAACTTCACCCGCCTCTGCGGCTGCGCGTAGCAGGCCAAACCGGGTCTTTTCCCGGCCGCGGTTTTGTGCTCTAACCCCGGCCATGCCCGACACGCTGCGCTCCGAAGAGGACTTCCTGGCGCTCATCGACGAGTGCTTCCCCACGGCCCACCCGGACCTGGCCATCCCCCGCGGCGACGACTGCGCCCTGGTGCGCTCCCCCGCGGACCTGCTCATCTCCACCGACATCTTCCTGGAGAACGTCCATTTCCGGCGCAGCTACTTCTCCGCCGGCGACATCGGACACAAGGCCCTGGCCGTGAACCTCTCGGACATGGCGGCCATGGGCGGCAGGCCCCTCACCTTCTCCCTGGGCCTCACCACCCCGCCCGGGCTGCCCCGCAGCTTCTTCGCCGAGCTGTTCGCGGCCATGGCCGGGCTGGCCGACCAGCACGGGGCGTTCCTCTCGGGAGGAGACCTGTCCCGGGGCGACGCCCTGAGCCTGTGCATCACCATCCTGGGGACTCCGGCCCCCGGCGGCCAGGTCCTGCGCCGCGGCCAATGCCGGCCAGGCGACCTGCTCCTGGTGCTGGGGCGGCCGGGCCTGGCCCGGGCCGGGCTCCTGGCCCTGGAGGCCGACCCCGCGGACGCGGCCCGCGACTTCCCGACTGCGGTGGCCGCCCACCTCCGGCCCCGGGCCCTGGTGGACGAGGGGCTGAAGCTCGCCGCCCTGCCCGGGGTGCGCGGGGCCATGGACGTGTCCGACGGCCTGGCCCGCGACCTGCCCCGCTTCCTGGGGCCGAAGCTTGGAGCCTGCCTGGCCCTGCCCCCCCACTTCCTGCATCCCGAGATCGAAATCTTCTGCCGCAAGACCGGCGTCTTGCCGGACAAGACGGGCGCATCTCCGGCTTCACCTGGCGTCTTGCCGGCCGAGACGTTCGCCCTGCTCGGGGGCGAGGACTACGCCCTGCTCGCGGCCGTGGACCCGGATCACGCCCCGGCCGTGCTCGCCGCCCTGCCCCGCGCCCTGCCCATCGGCCAGGTCGCGGCCAAGCCCGACCTCATCCTGCACGGCCAGCCCCTGAACCTAGCCGGCTTCGACCACTTCAGCAACGGGAACTGACCATGCTCCCCCTGTCCGAAACCCCGACACTGGCCGTCATCGGCCACGTGCGCTCGCCGCTCAGCAACACCCGGGACTGCCCCAAGCAGTACACCGAGGCCGCGCCGCCCGCGGAGATCCACGTGCTGCCCCGGTTCGCCCCGGCCCTGCGCACCCTTGCGCCTGGCCAGGAGATCATCCTGGTCTCCTGGCTGCACCTGGCCGACCGCGCCACCCTGGAGGTCCACCCCCGCGGCGACGCCGCCCTGCCCAGAAAAGGCGTGTTCAACACCCGCTCGCCCGACCGCCCCAATCCCCTGGGCCTGCACCGCTGCACGCTCCTGGCCATAGAAGGGGCCACCCTCCGGGTCGACGCCCTGGAGCTGGTGGACGGCACGCCCCTGGTGGACATCAAGCCGGTGTACCACGAGTTTCCTGGCCACCGGAACTGGGGCGCGGGCATCCCGCCCGAAGCCGGCGACGCCCTGCGCGACGCCTGCGCCCGGGCCTGGGCCCGGGGCCTCGTGTCCGGGGTGGACGGCAACGCGTCCCTTCGCCTTGGCGCATCGGTCGCCATCACCCGCAGCGGCGCGGCCAAGGGCCGTCTGGCCCCCGGCGATCTCACCACGCTGGACCTGGCCGCCGGCCGGGCCACCGGACCAGGCCAGGCCTCCACCGAGGCCGCCATGCACCTGGAGGTTTACCGCCGCCAGCCTGCAGCCCGGGCCATCCTGCACACCCACCCTCCGCACCTGATCGCGCTCGCCCTGCGCCGCGGCCCCGACCCCTTCCGCTCGCCCCTGCCCGAGGCCGCATGCCTGCGCGCCAAGCTGGCCGTGGTCCCGCCCCTGCCCCCGGGCAGCGCGGATCTGGCCCAGGCCGTGGGCCAGGCTGCGGCCGAGCGCCCGGCCGTGCTCCTGCAGAACCACGGCCTGCTCTGCTGGGCCGCCACCCCGCACGAGGCCGCCGACCTCTCGGAGCAGTTCGACTCCCTGGCCCGGGTGGAGCTCCTGGCCGCGGGGTAGGACACCGAGAGGGAGGGGGAAACCCCCTTCCCCCAAGAACTTTTTTTGCGGGCCGTTGGCCCTTCAAGAGGATCCCCCTTGACGCCCCCGCATTCATCGCTTATCGTCGATTTACGATGAGTCAGGACGCACCCTCCCCCCGGCCCGGCCCCGCTGCCGAAGAGAACCCGGAGCACGCCGAGCTGGCGGCCCTGTGCAAGGCCCTGGGGCATCCGGCCCGGGTGCGCATCGTGGAGCGCCTGGCCGGAGTGGATGGGTGCGTGTGCGGCCGGATCGTGGAGCGCCTGCCCCTGGCCCAGTCCACCGTGAGCCAGCACCTCAAGGTGCTCAAGGAGGCCGGCCTGGTGCGCGGCGCGGTGGAGGGGCCGCGGACCTGCTACTGCCTGGACCGGGAGCGCCTGGCCCGCCTGGCCGACCTGACCGGCCGCCTGGCGGCCGGAGGAAAGAACAATCCTGACATCGGGAGTTGCGATGAAGGAGCTTGAACCCCTGCGGCCGCTCTCGCCGTGCGGCCCTGAATGCGGCCCGTCCTGCGCTGCTCCCGGCGGCCCGTCGCCGGCGCCGGCTGCGGACGACGGACCCTGCTGAGGCCCTCCCGGAGCCCCCGAGTTCGGGGACGCGCACCGGCCGGGCTTCAGCCTGCGCCACTACGTGGAAGGCTTCGTGGACACGGCCGCCGGCCCGGCTCCCCGGGTGCGCACCCGGCCCGACCTGCAGGACCGGCTGGGAACCCTCATGGTCCGGTCGGGCATCCGGCGCATGGCTCATCTGGTGGTCCCGGGCCTGTACTGCGTGGGCGACCCGGGCCGCAGTTCGCCGGTGCTGGTCACGGCCAACTACAAGCTGTCCTTCGACTCCCTGCGCTTCGCCCTGGCCGGGCAGGATGCCTGGATCCTGGTGCTGGACACCCGCGGCGTGAACGTGTGGTGCGCCGCGGGCAAGGGAACCCTGTCCACGGACGAGGTGGCGCGCCGGGTGCGGGCCTCTCGCCTGGCCGAGGTGGTGGAGCACCGGGAGCTGGTCCTGCCCCAGTTGGCCGCCACCGGGGTGGCCGGGCACAAGGTGCGCCGGGCCACCGGGTTCTCGGTGCTCTGGGGCCCGGTGCGCGCCCGCGACCTGCCCGCCTTCCTGGCCGCGGGGAAGCAGGCGGACGAGCCCATGCGCCGGGTGACCTTCACCCTGGCCGAGCGGCTGGCGCTCGCCCCGGTGGAGATCGTCCTGGCCCTCAAGCCCCTGGCCGCGGCCGTGCTCCTGGCCTTCGCGCTGGGCGGCGTCGGGCCGGAGTTCTTCTCCGTGAACGCGGCCTGGACGCGAGGGGGCGGGCTGGCCCTGGCCCTGCTCGCCGGGGTCCTCTGCGGCTGCGTTGGCCTGCCCGCGCTGCTGCCCTGGCTGCCCGGCCGGACCTTCAGCCTCAAGGCCGGGCTGCTCGGCCTGGCCGCCGGGGCTCTCCTGGCCGCCCTGGTCCCGGGCTCCGGCCTGGACCGGCTGGGCCTGGTCCTGGTGACCGCGGCCGTGGCCTCCTGGCTGGGCATGAACTTCACGGGCTGCACGCCCTACACCTCGCCCTCGGGCGTGGAGTGGGAGATGCGCCGCGCCATGCCGGCCCAGGCCGCGGCGCTGCTGGCCGGAATCGCAACATTTGCGGCCGGGCCGTTCTCGTAGGAGGAGACATGAAGGATTTCCGCTACCTGGAGGACAAGGCCACCCTGGCCCTGGACCGGGACGCCTGCGTGGGCTGCGGCGCCTGCGCGGCGGTGTGCCCGCACGGGGTCCCGGTCATCGAGGACGGCAAGGCCCGGCTGGCCGATCCCGGAGCCTGCATGGAGTGCGGGGCCTGCGCCATGAACTGTCCCGCCTCGGCCATCACCGTGACCCCCGGGGTGGGCTGCGCCTCGTACATCGTGCAGGCATGGCTGCACCGGGCCGGCATCCGGAGAAAGACCCCCGCCTGCTGCTAGCCGCGCCGGCATCGCCCGCCTGCCGCCCTGCCCACCTCCCGCCGGGCCGGCTGCGCATCGCCGCGGAACGTGGTAGGCTGCCTGCGGACGCGTCGCCCGACCCGTCCGGACCCGAGCGGGGGACGCGAGACATGCCCTTCGGCCGCGAAAAACGCCTGTGCATCGCCCTGGTGGGCCTGCCCGCCCGGGGCAAGTCCAGCCTGGCCCGCAAGCTCGCCGAGAACCTGTCCGGCCAGGCCCTGGCCGTGCGCGTGTTCAACAACGGCGAGCTGCGGCGGCAGATGCTGGGCGGCGAGTCCTCGCACCCGGACTTCTTCTCCCCGGGAAACCAGCGCGGCCGGGAGCTGCGCGAACAGATCGCCCGCACCAACATGACCGCGGCCCGGGAGTGGCTGGACAAGGGCGGACAGGTGGCCGTGCTGGACGCCACCAACGTCACCCGGCAGCGCCGCGCCGCCATCCGGGAGGCCATGGCCGGGATCCCGGTGCTCTTCGTGGAGTGCGTGACCCACGACGGAGAGATCCTGGCGCTGAGCATCAGCCACAAGGCCCGGCTGGACGAGTTCGGCCACCTCACCCGGGAGGCCGCCACCCAAAGCTTCCACGACCGCATCGCCCTGTACCGCGCCGTGTACGAGCCCCTCGCCGACGAGGAGAACCTGGTGGTGCTGGACACCCTGCACAACCGGGTGCTGCGGGAGCAGACCGCCACGTTCCTGCCCTGCTACGGCCTGGTGCGCGACGTGCTGGTCTCGGACTGGGTGCGCAACCTCTACCTGGTGCGGCACGGCCAGACCTTCTACAACCTGGAGGACCGGCTGGGCGGCGACTCGGAGCTCACCGAAACCGGCCGCTCCCAGGCCCGGCTCATGGCCGAACACTTCCGCCGCACCGCCATCCCCTTCATCTTCTCCAGCCGCAAGCGCCGCGCGGTGCAGACCGCCCAGCCGCTCCTGGATCTGCAGCCCGGCTGCCGGCTGGTGACCCTGGCCGAGTTCGACGAGATCGACGCCGGGGTGTGCGAGAACATGACCTACGCCGAGGTGCGGGAGCGCATGCCCGAGGTGTTCGCCAGGCGCAGCCGGGACAAGTACGCCTACGTGTACCCCGGGGGCGAGGGCTACGCGTCCCTGGCCGCCCGCACCGAACGGGGGCTCAAGAAGGCCCTGTACCTCTCGGGCAACGCCGAGCACATCATGATCGTGGGCCACCAGGCCGTGAACCGGGCCATCCTGTCCCTGTTCCTCTACCGCCGCACCGAGGACGTGCCCTACATCTACGTGCCCCAGGACGGCTACTTCCACATCACCGCCACCCAGACCAAGAAGCTCCTGGAGATGCGCAAGTACCGCCCGGCCGAGACGGATTCGCCCTGAAGCTCCCGCCGCTCCCCAGTCGTCCCGCGCGGCGCGCCCAGCGCACGAGGATTCCGGGCGAAGCCCGCGTCGGCGATCTTTCCCGGAAAAGAAACCGGGCGGTTTTCGCGCCCTGCGCTGCAGGAGCGCCCCGGCAGGCGCGGCCAAGAACCGCGGTGGAGGGAGCGTACAGGCAAGAGTCCCTCGCTCCCGGCAACCGCAAGGGGAACGGCGATCCGTGCGCTTGCGTTTGACCGGCCTTGCGCATACCACGGTGCGGATGGCCACGTTCTTCGCCCTTCCTCCCCTGCCCCGGCCCACCGGCGGGCTCGTGGTGCTGCACCGCCTGGCCTCGGCCCTGCGCGCCGCGGGCATGGACGTGCGCCTAGCGGCGCGGGAGGAGCGGTGCTGGTCCCCGGAGTTCAGCCGCGAGATCCCGGCCGTTCCCTGGGACCTGGCCCGGCCCGGGCCGGACGACGTCTGGCTGGCCCCCGAGGGCTGGGTCGGACTCCTGGCCCCCGGGCTCGCGGCCGGGGCCCGCTGCCTGGTCTACGTGCAGAACTGGGCCTACCTCTTCTCCTCCCTGCCCGAGGGCGTCGCCTGGGACCGCCTGGCCGTTCGCTTCCTGGCCGTGAGCCGGCCGGTGGCCTGGCACATCGGCCAGGCCCTGGGCGTGGAGCCCCCGGTGCTGCGGCCGGGCATCGACCTGGCCCTCTTCGCCCCGCCCGCGGAAAAGCCCGCGGCCCCTCCGGTGCGCGTGGCCTGGATGCCGCGCAAGAACAGCGCCCAGGGCCGCATGGTCATGGATTTCCTGGCCGCGCGCCAGGCCCGCGGCCTGTGCCCGCCCCTGGAGTGGGTGGAGATCGCGGGCCAGGACCCGGCCGGGGTGGCGGAGCGGCTGCGCTCCTGCCACCTCTTCCTGGTCACGGGCTTCCCCGAGGGCTGTCCCCTGCCGCCCCTGGAGGCCATGGCCAGCGGCTGCCTGCCCGTGGGCTTCGCCGGGTTCGGCGGGCACGACTACATGCGCCAGGCCGACCCGGACCTGCCCGGCGCGGCCCGGCCCTGGTGGCCCACGGAGCACGGCGACGAATTCCCGGGCAACGGCCTGTGGGTGGCGGACGCCGACGCCCCGGCCGCGGCCCTGGCCCTGGAGCGCGCCGCGCGCCGGGTCCTGCCCGGCTCGTCCGGGCGCCATCTCCACCGCGCCGCCCTGGAGGGCTGCGCGGACACGGCCCGGCGCTTCTCCCTGGAGGCCCAGGCCGCGGCAGCGGTGGAACTCTGGCGGGACCGCCTCTGCGCCCCGGGGGCCGGGGCGTGAGCAAGAAAAGGAAGACCGAGCGGCCCGACCCGGCCAGCCTGGGCCTGCCCCCGGGCGGGGCGGACTCCCACGCCCACCTGGACATGGAGGCCTACGACGAGGACCGGGACGCGGTGCTGGACCGGGCCGCGGCGGCCGGGGTCACGCGCATCGGCCAGGTGTTCCTGGGGCCCGCGGCCTACCGCGCCAACGCCGCCATGTTCGCGGACCGGCCCGAGGTCTTCTTCATCCTGGGCATCCACCCCCACGACGCCACCTCCGCCACGGACGAGGCCCTGGCCGAGGTGGAGGCCGCCTGCCGCGAGGACGCCGCCGGCCGAGCCCGCATCCGGGCCCTGGGCGAGGCCGGGCTGGACTACTACTACGACCTTTCGCCGCGCGACGTGCAGCGCCGGGCCTTCGCGGCCCAGGCCGAACTGGCCCGCGGCCTGGACCTGCCCCTGGTCATCCACTGCCGCGACGCAATCTACGACACCCTGCGCATCCTCATGGACCTGGGCCTGTCCCGCCGGCCCGTGCTCTGGCACTGCTTCGGCGGCGACGCGGACCTGGCCGGGGAGATACTCTCCCACGGCTGGAGCATCTCCGTGCCCGGCCCGGTGAGCTACCGCAAGAGCGACGCGCTGCGCGCGGCCGTGGCCGAGATCCCCCTGGACCGGCTGCTCCTGGAGACCGACTGCCCGTTCCTGGCGGCCGAGCCCTGGCGCGGCAAACGCAACGAACCGGCCTTCCTGGCCTTCACCGCCCAGGCCGCGGCCCGGGCCAGGGGCATGGACCCGGCCGAACTCTGGCTGGCCACGGGCCGCAACGCCGCGGCGTTCTTCGGGGTCTGACGCCGTGCCCCGCCGCTCCCTGAACGCCGGACGCCCCGCCGCGTCCCGCGACATGCAGCCAACACGTCCTCTCAAGACGCCCGCCGGCTCCGCGAAGTCGCCGCACTAGCCATGCCCCGCTTCATCCACGCCGCGGACCTGCACCTGGACAGCCCGCTCAAGGGCCTGGCCCGCTACGACGGCGCGCCCGTGGGCGAGGCGCGCGAGTCCTCCCGCCGCGCCCTGGAGAACCTCGTGGCCCTGGCCCTGGAGCGCCGGCCCGACTTCGTGCTCCTGGCCGGAGACCTCTACGACGGCGACTGGAAGGACTACAACACCGGCCTGTACTTCGTGGGCCAGATGGCCCGACTCAGGGAGGCCGGCGTCCCGGTGCTGCTCATCCACGGCAACCACGACGCGGCCAGCGTCATGACCCGAGGCCTGCGGCTCCCGGACAACGTGTTCTCCTTCCCGGCGGACGCTCCCTACTCCAGGATCCTCAACCAGTGCGGGACCGTGGTCCACGGCCAGAGCTACATGCGCCGTCAGGTCACGGAAAACCTGGGGGCGAACTACCCCGCGCCGATCCCCGGGTTCTTCAACATCGGGCTCCTGCACACCTCCCTGGAGACTCCGGGCGCGGACAAGCGGTACGCCCCCTGCTCCCCCGCGGACCTGGCGGCCAAGGGCTACGACTACTGGGCACTGGGCCACCGCCACAACCTCCAGGCGTTCTCCGAGGCCCCGCCCATCCTGTTCTGCGGGACCACCCAGGGCCGCGACGCCGGCGAGCCCGGCCCCCACGGCTGCGTCTGGGTGGAGGCCGAGGCCGGAAACGTCTCCTGGGAGCTGGTCCACCTGGACGTGCTGCGCTGGGCCGTGCTGGACGTGGACGCCACCGGCGCGGCGGACCGGGCCGAGGTGCTGTCCCGGGCCTCCGCGGCCCTGGCCGCGGCCCTGGACCAGGCCGACGGCCGCACCCTGGCGGTCCGCTTCCGCCTGGCCGGCCCCTGCCCGGCCCACGCCCGCCTGGCCGCCGATCCCGCGGCCCTGGACGCGGAGCTGCGGGCCGAGGCCCTGGACCTGTCCGGCGGCAGGGCCTGGGTGGAGAAGATCGCGCTGGACACCGCCCCGGCCCAGGACCTCGCCGCCCTGGCCGCCAGCGACACGCCCCAGGGCGACCTCCTGCGCTTCCTGGACCGGCTGGAGGCCGACCCGGCGCTCCTGGCCGGCCTGGACCCGGGCCTGGACGACCTGTGGCGCAAGCTCAAGGAGCAGCGCGGCCCGGCCGCGGCCCTGGCCATGGAGGACTCCGCGGCCCTGGCCGCGCTCCTGCCCCGGGTCCGCGACCTGCTGTTGCCCCTGCTGCTGGAGCAGGCGGACGAGGGACAACCGTGAGGATCGAGCGCCTGGAGTTGACGGCGTTCGGGCCGTTCACGGACGCGGGCCTGGATTTCAGCGCCGGCTCGCCCGGGGGGCTGCACCTGGTGCTGGGAGCCAACGAGGCGGGCAAGTCCAGCGCCCTGCGCGGGCTTCTGGGCTTCCTCTACGGCATCCCCGAGCGCAGCGCCGACAATTTCCTGGGGCACAAGGAGCTGCGCGTGGCCGCGCTCCTGCGCACGGCCGCCGGGGCTTCCCTGGCCGCCACCCGGCGCAAGGGGCGCAAGAACACCCTGCTCGGGCCGGATGGCCAGCCGCTGGACGAGTCCCTGCTCCGGGCCGAACTGGCGGGCCTGCCCCAGCCCGTGTTCGAAGCCCTGTTCGGCCTGGACCACGCCCGGCTGCGCCAGGGCGGCCAGGAGCTGGCCGAGGCCCACGGCGGGCTGGGCCAGTCCCTGTTCGCCGCGGCCGCGGGCCTGGCCCGGCTGCGCGCCGCCGACGCCCGGCTGGCCGAGGAGGCCGACACCCTCTTCAAATCCCGCGGCCAGGTGCAGCGCATCAACGCCGCCCTGGCCGACCACAAGCGCCTGAACGCCGAGGCCGCGGCCCTGGCCGCGCCCCCGGCCGAGCACGAGCGCCTGAGCCGGGAGCTGACCCAGGCCGAGACGGCCCGCGACGCCCTGGCCGCTGAGCACGACGCCCGCGCCCGGGAGTTGGCGGAGCTGACGCGGGTGCGCGCGGCCCTGGACCCCCTGGACCGCCGCGCCTTGATCCTGGAGGAGTTGGTCCGGCTGGGCGACGCGCCGCTCCTGCCCCCGGACTTCCGGGAGCGCCGCTTTGCGGCCATGGCCGGCCTGGAGCAGGCCCGCGGCCGCATGGAGGCCGCCGCCCAAGCCCGGGACCGCGCCCGCGCCGGACTGGACGGGTTGCCCGAGCCCGGCCCCTGGCTGGAGCACGCCCGGCGCATCGCCGCGCTGCAGGAGGACCTGGGCGCGCACCGCAAGGCCCACAAGGACCGCGCCGGGCTGGAGCGCGAGGCCGCCACCCTGCGCGGCCGGGCCGAGGAGATCCTGTCCCGGCTGGCCCCGGGCCGCACCCTGGACCGGGCCCCGGAACTCTTCCTGCCCGAAGCCGAGCAGCAGGGCATAAGCGCCCTGGTGGCCGAGCGCCGCAGCCTGGGCGAGCGCCTGGACCGGGCCAACTCGGAGGCGTCCCGGCTCGCCCGGGACCTGGCCGCCGCGGATGCCGAACTGGCCGCCCTGCCCGCGCCGCCCGCCCCGCCGGGGGCGGCCGACCTGGCCGCAGCCCTGGAGGCCGCCCAGGAACAGGGCGGCCTGGACCAGCGCCTGGACCAGGAGCGAGCCGCCCTGGCCGCGTCCCGCTCCCGCGCCGCCACCGGGCTCTCCCGCCTGGGCGCCTGCTGGACCGGCGGCCTGGACGCGGCCGTGGCCCTGCCCGTGCCGCCGGACGAGGCCGTGGCCCGCTGCGAACGCGAGTTCGACGCCCTGGCCGCGGACCTTCGCGACCTGGACCGCCGCGCCGCGGACGCAGACCGGGAGCTGAACCAGGCCCGCGCAGACCGCGCCGGCCTGGAGGCCGCAGGCGGAGTCCCGTCCGAAGCCGCGCTCACCGCTGCGCGGCAGCGTCGCGATGCGGGCTGGACCCTGGTCCGCGCCCGGCTGGAGGAGCATCCCGATCCCCGGGCGGAGGCCGCCTTCCTGGCCGACGCCGCCCCGGCTCCCAGCCTTCCCGCCGCGTTCGAGGCCGCCCAGTCCGCCGCGGATCAGGCCGCAGACCGGCTCCGGCTCCAGGCCGACCGGGCGGCCCGCGCCGCGTCCCTGGACGCGGCCGCGCTCCGGCTTGAGGAGGAAACCCGCGCCCTGGCCACGCGCCGCGCCGGGCTGGAGGAACGCAGCGCCGCGCTCCAGGCCGAATGGGCCGCGCTCTGGCGGGCCGCGGGCATCGCTCCCCTGCCCCCGCGCGACATGCGCTCCTGGCTCGCCGAACACAGAAACCTCTGCATCCTGGTGCGGGACCTGCGCACCCAGGCCGCGACCCTGGAGGCTCTGGAGGCCACCGGGACCCGCCTGGCCGCCGGCCTCGCCCAGACGCTGCAAGCCCTGGGCGAACAGCGCCCGACCGCCCCGGGCCTGGACCCGGCCATCCGCCGCGGCGCGGCCGTGCTCTCCCGGCTGGCCGATCTGGCCGCCCGCCGCCGCGACCTGGAGGCCAGGCGCGCGGACCTGGCCCGCCGCGCGGCCGAAGCCAGTGACGAGGCCGACGCGGCCCGCAAGGGGCTCACGGCCTGGTCCGGCCGCTGGGCCTCGGCCGTGGCTCCCCTGGGCCTGCCCGGCGACGCCGCGCCCGAGGCGGCCGCAGCCCTGCTCTCCGGCCTGGCCGGCCTGGCCCGGACCCTGCACGACATGAGCGGCGCCGAACGCCGCATGGCGGGCATCGACCGCGACGCCCGCGAATTCGCGGAGAAGGTCGGCCGCCTGGTGGAGGAGCTTGCGCCGGATATGGCGGACATGGCCCGGACCGCGCCCGCCGAGGCCGCCGAGGCCCTGGCCGACCGGCTGGACGCGGCCAAGGAGCGCAGCCTCAAGCGCCAGGCCCTGCAGGCCCGGCTCCACGAGGCCCAGGAGGAGTTCTCCGCCGCCCAGGCGGACGCCCGGGGCCACCAGGAGGTGCTGGACCTGCTCTGCGCCGACGCCCGCTGCCCGGACCCCGCGGGCCTGGACGCGGCCGAGCGCGCCTCGGACCGGCGCGCCCGCCTGGAGAACGACCTCCGGCTGCTCACCGAGCAGCTCCTGCCCCTGGCCGCGGGCCAGCCCCTGGACGCCTTCGCCGCCGCGGCCCTGGCCCGGGACCGCGCCGCCCTGGACAGGGACATCGCCGCCCTGGAGGCCGCCCTGTCCGGCCTCGCCGCCCGCCGCGACGCGGCCAACCAGCAGGTCGGGGCGCTGCGCGAACAGTTCTCACGCATGGACGGCTCGGCCCGGGCCGCGGACCTGGCCCAGGAAGCCCAGGCCGTGCTGGACGCCCTGGCCCCGGACGTGGAGCGCTACGCCGCCCTGCGCCTGGCCCGGGCCATCCTGGCCACCCAGATCGAGCGCTTCCGCCAGGAGCGCCAGGGGCCGGTTCTGGCCGAGGCCTCCCGAGCCTTCGCCGCGCTGACCCTGGGCCGCTACGCCGGGCTGGACCTGGGATACGACGACAAGGACCAGCCGCTCATCCTGCCCATGCGCCCTGGCCCCGACGGAAAGAATTCCCCCGTGGCCCTCGCCGCCCTGTCCGACGGCACCGCGGACCAGCTCTACCTGGCCCTGCGCCTGGCCTACCTGCACCACTACCTGGGGACCAACCCGCCGCAGCCGGTGATCCTGGACGACGTGCTGGTGAACTTCGACAACGAGCGCGCGGCCGCGGCCCTGGGGGAGCTGGCCCGCCTGGCCGGCCGCACCCAGGTGGTCCTCTTCACCCACCACCGCCACCTGGCGGACCTGGCTGCGGACACCCTGCCGGCGGACGCCCTCTTCATCCAGAACCTCTAGCTGACTGTAGAAAAATCGAAATTCGCAGGCCGTTCAAAAATGGTGAGATGCAAGGAGGCGGAAAAATCCAGGACGCGCAATGTATTGCGCATACATAAGCGGTCTGGATTTTTTCGCTGACGCAGCAGATCGCCGTTTTTCAACGGCCTGCTAGGCCGAACCCCGAGGAGGCCCCATGCCCTACATCCCCGCCGACCGGCGGCCGCGCTTCGACCCGCACCTGGAACAGGCCGCAGCCCAGATCGAGACCGAGGGCGACCTGAACTACTGCATCACCAAGCTCGCCGCCCTGTTCCTGGAGCGCGTCGGCACGAACTACGCCAACCTGGCGCTGTGCGCCTCGGCCATGGAGCACGCCAAGCTCGAATGGTACCGCCGCCGCACCGCGCCATACGAGGACAAGAAGATCCTGGAGAACGGGGACGTGTAGGAAACCGAGAGGGGCGGTGACGACGCCCCGGCCCCGCCTAGTCCAGCAGCCGTTTCTGGCCGGTTAGCTTCCTGATGGCGCCGATCTCCTGGGTGACTTCGAGCACGCCGAGGTACTGGCCGTCGTCGGAGTAGACCGGGAAGTAGCGGATGTGGATGGTGTCGCCGGCGAAGTCGATCCAGAACTCGGCCTTGTCGCGGGTTCTGTTCTTGAACCCCTCCACGATGGCCTTGACCGTGTCCACGCTCTTGGCCGGGTGGCATTTCTCCACCTTGCGGCCGATGACCGAGCGGGAGCGGGTGAAGACCTTCTTTTTGTCCAGCCGGTTGAAGTAGGCTACCGTGTCGTCGGCGTCCACGAAGGTGACTTCCACGGGCAGGGCCTCCAGGATGCCGTGGAGCTGCTCGTAGGAGAGGTTCTCCACCAGGCGGGTGCGGACGCCGCCGGCCTGCTCCTGCTCCGCCACCATGTGCTCGAAGTGCTCGCGGGCCTTGGGGCCGTAGGTCTCCAGGTCGAGCCGGCGGAAGGCGGCGAGCAGCTCGGCCTGGTCCTGGGCCGCGAGCACCTGCAGGGCCATCTTGTAGAGGATGTCGTTCTCCTTCCAGATGTGCTCGGCGCGGATCTTCAGGTAGTCCAGGGCGCGGGCCCGGAAGGCCTCGCGGTCCGCGGGCGACGCGGCGGCGAGCTTGGGGGCCTCGGCCAGGAGCTGGCGCAGCAGGTCGCGCTCGGCCTGGTGCTCCATGAGCATGACCCCGATGGGGCCGGCGTCACGGGGGACGCCGCGCTGCTCCATGCGGGGGAAGAGGTGCTGTTCCTCCTTCTGGTTGTGCAGCTTGTCCCCGAACTCCAGGAGGAAGTCCAGGGCGCGCATGAGTCGGGCCGGATGGCGGGCGGTCCGGCCCAGGTCCTCCAGGCTGATCTTGAGCACGGCCATGCTGCGCTCGATGAGCTCGTGCTCCGCGATCAGGTACTCGTCCCAGCGTTTGGCGTCGTCCACGGGCTGTTCTCCTTCTTTTATTTCAATGTGTTGCGGATCAGACAGGGGGCGCGATCGTCACGAGTATCCGCATGTCCGTCCTGGCGCGCACGCCGTGGGGCTCGCGCACCTCGGAGAGGAGCACGTCGCCGGGGCTGGCCGTGATGGTGTCCAGCCCGCCGCCCAGGAACTCGCCCTCGCCCTCCAGCACGAGGATGGAGAGTTCGCCGTCCAGGTCGTGGCTGTGCACGGGCAACTCCTGCCCGGCCTTGAGATTGAAGTTGATGATGCGGAAGTTGTAGGAGTCGTGGACCAGGAACTTCTTGAGTCCGGCGTCGCGGAACTCGCGGGTTTCGGAAAGCCTGAACGTCTGCATGGGAATCCTCCTCGTCCAGGGCCCTGCCGGCCCTGTAGCACGTTTTCGACTCCGTGGTAAGGCGGCGGGGAGGATTCGGCTTTGATATGCGTCAAAGGGAGACGAAAAACGCAGCGAGGGCGGCCGGGGCGGGGCCGCCCTCGCGGGGAGCGCGCCGGCCGGGGTCAGCCGGCGTGGCGGATGCGGTCGAAGGGGTCGGGCGGGATGTGCATGGCGAGCAGCGCCCACATGTTCCTGCGGAAGTAGCAGATCTCGGTGTTCTCGCAGCGCAGGATGATGGAGCCGCGGCCGTCCTCGCCGAGCAGCCTGGAGAGGGAGTCCAGGAGCCTGGTGAGGGCCTCGGGGTCGTCCGGGAGGCCGTGCGCTCCGGTGAGGTCCAGGGTGCGCCGTTCCGGAGAATAGTCCACGTGGGTGAAGGCGGTCTGCAGGCCGGGCAGGGCCGCGGCCACGGCGGCGGGGTCCACGCCGGCTAAGCGCCCGCAGTGCAGGCTGCACAGGGAATCGGTCATGGCGGGTCTCCTTGTCTCGCGTTTCAGGTCGTCAGGGGTTTCGCGGGCCTGCTAGGTGAACATGTTGATGGCGCACTGGCCGGCGAGCTTGAGGTACTGCTCGGCGTTCATGATCTCCACATCCTCCAGGAGGTCGGATTCGGGGATCTGCATCATCTCCATGGTCATGCGGCAGGCCACCAGCTTGACGCCCTCGATCTGGGCCATCTCCAGGAGGGCCTCCAGGTCCGGGATGTTGGCCTTCTCGATCTGCTTCTTCATCATGGAGGTGGCCAGGGCGGACATGCCGGGGATGGCGCCCATGAAGCCGGGGGGATGGAACTTGAGCTTGGCCAGGTAGCCCTTGCGCACGATGTTCACGCCCATGAAGGTGTAGAAGACGGTGGCCTCGTGGCCCAGGCGCACGGCGTTGAGGGCCAGGATCAGGGAGGGGTAGGCCCCGTCCAGGGTGTCGCGGGAGCAGATGAAGGTGTACTTCTGCTTTTCCGTGGTTTCGTTGGCTGACATGGCGTTCTCCTTGGCGCGTTGCGCGCCGCTATTCGATGTACCTGGTGATGATGTCCGCGGTGCGGTTCAGGCGCTCCAGGACCTCGTCCGGGGTCTCGGATCCGCCCCGGGCGTAGCACTTGGCCAGGGAGGCCTTGAGGATGAGGCCGGAGGCCGCGCGCAGCGCGGATTGGGCGGCCTTGACCTGGACGAGCACCTTTTCGCAGTCCTGGCCCTCCTCGACCATCTTCTGGATGCCGCGGATCTGGCCCTCGATGCGGCGCAGGCGGGCGAGCACGTTCTTGCTGGCGGGGTCCGCCCGGTCGGGCTGGGTCATGGCGCTCCTCCTGTGGATCATACTATACCCTGGCATGGTATCTGAAGGATAGGACCGCTGAACAGTCCTGTCAAGAACAGTACCGGAAAATTATGGCAGGAGAGGCGGCTAACCTCGCCACGACGCCGCCTTTTCGCATACGGTAACGGGGTATACATCCTCCCGCGGCCCTCCCCGGCGCGGCCCGGCCGCGCTTGACAAGCGCAGGGCGGGTCCCTACGTTCCTTGCC
This sequence comes from Thermodesulfobacteriota bacterium, assembly GCA_040753075.1. GTDB lineage: Bacteria > Desulfobacterota > Desulfovibrionia > Desulfovibrionales > Desulfovibrionaceae > UBA6814. The sequence goes on along the minus strand of JBFMHA010000021.1, from coordinate 3,331 downwards.
TCACATCAGACCCAGAAGGAGACCGCCCCATGGCGTACGACATCAGAATGGCCAAGCTCGTCAACGGCGACATCGTGATCGGCAAGTGGAGCGCCGACGAGGGCAAGATCAAGGACGCGGCCGCGATCCAGACCATCCCCACCCAGCAGGGGGTGCAGATGCTGCTGCTGCCCTTCGGCTATCCCTTCGACACGGCCATGGATGCCGAGATCAGCCTGGGGCACGTGCTCTACGAGTACAAGAAGTGCCCCGAGGAGCTGAAGACCAAGTACATGGAGGCCATCACCAACCTCACCCTGTCCGGCCCCGGCGACCTGCGCAGCCTCCAGACCCTGGCCGGCGGCAAGGCCAAGGGCGTGCCCGACCTGTCCAAGCTGCTCAAGAAGTAACGACCGACCTGCCGCCTCTGCCCCAGACCCCAGGACAGCGGCTTTTGGGGGAGAGGGGAAGGGAGGATCCGGGAGGGAAGGGGAGCCCCCCCTTTCACCGCCAGGAAAAGGCGGGGGTTCCCCTTCCCTCCCGGCTCTTTTTGGAGAGACCATGCGCGAACTGCTGCCGCTGTTCACCGGGCCGTCGCGCTACCTGGGCACCGAGCCCGGGAGCGTGCGCAAGGACCCGGCCCTGGTCCGGGTCCGGGCGGCCCTGGCCTTTCCCGACCTCTACGAGGTGGGCATGTCCTACCTCGGCCAGCGCATCCTCTACGCCGCAGTGAACTCCCGCGCCCACATGTGGGCCGAGCGGGTCTACGCGCCCACCGAAGAGGTGGCGGCCATCCTGCGCGAACGCGGGGCCCCGTTGGCCACACTGGAGTCGGACACCCCGCTGGCGGCCATGGACGCCATCGCGTTCCACGTCACCCACGAGCTGTGCTACACCAACGTGCTCTACATGCTCGACCTGGCGGGCATCCCCCTGCGCAGCGCCGACCGCGGACCCGAGCACCCGGTGGTGCTGGCCGGCGGCGGCTGCGCCTTCGCGGCCGAGCCCCTGGCCCCCTTCGTGGACGCCATGGTCCTGGGCGACGGCGAGGAGGCCCTGCCCGAGGCGCTGGACCGCATCGCGGACCTGCGCCGGGCCGGGACCCCGCGGGAGGCGCTCCTGGCCGGCCTGGCCGGGATACCCGGGGCGTACGTCCCGTCCCTCTTCGCGGACCGGGGGCCGGGCCTGCCGCCCGCGCCGCTCCGGCCCGGATACGATCGGGTGGACAAGCGCCTGGTGGCGGACCTGGAGGCCTTCGCCCAACCCGCGGAGCAGGTCACGGCCTACGCCGACGCGGTGCATGACCGCCTGGCCCTGGAGATCGCCCGGGGCTGCACCCGCGGCTGCCGCTTCTGCCAGGCCGGAATGCTCTACCGCCCGGTGCGCGAGCGCTCCCCCGAAACCCTGCTGGAGGCGGCCCGCCGGGCCCTGGCCGCCACCGGGTTCGAGGAGGTGTCCCTGCTCTCCCTGTCCTCGGGCGACCATTCGGCCCTGGGCCGCATCTTCGAGACCCTGACCCCGCCCTGCCGGGCCGAGCTGGTGAGCCTGGCCCTGCCCTCGCTGCGGGTGGGCTCGGTGTCGCCCCGGGTCATGCGGGCCATGGCCAGCATCCGGCGCACCGGAGTCACCATCGCGCCCGAGGCCGCCACCCAGCGCCTGCGCGACGTGATCAACAAGGGCGTGACCGAGGAGGGGCTCCTGGCCCACGTGCGCACCCTGTTCGGCCACGGCTGGCAGCAGGTGAAGCTCTATTTCATGATCGGCCTGCCCACCGAGACCGAGGAGGACCGCGACGCCATCGTGGAGCTGTGCCGCAAGGTCCTGGCCGCGGCCGACCCGCGCCTGCGGCGGGTGCAGGTCACGGCCGCAGTGTCGCCCTTCGTGCCCAAGCCGCACACCCCCTTCCAGTGGGAGCGCCAGCTCTCCCAGGACGAGGTGCGCGATGCCGTGGCCCGGCTCCGCTCCCAGTTCGCCCCGTTCAAGCGCCTGACCCTGCGCTGGCACGCCCCGGAGATGAGCTGGCTGGAGGGGGTCTTCTCCCGCGGGGACCGCGCCCTGGCCCCGGCGGTGGAGGAGGCCTACCGCCGCGGAGCGCTGTTCTCCTCCTGGACCGACAAGCTGGCCCTGCCCGTCTGGCGGGAGGCCTTCGCGGCCTGCGGCGTCGATCCCGAGGCCTACCTGGCCGCCCGCGACCCGCAGGGAGAACTGCCCTGGGACCACCTCTCCTGCGGCGTGTCCAAGCCCTTCCTCCTGGCCGAGCGCAGAAAGGCGCTGGAGGGCCGGGAAACCGCGGACTGCCGCTTCGGCGACTGCGCGGGCTGCGGGGTGTGCAGCCACGAGGGCCGGCGCTCGCTCCTGGAGGCCGCGGCCGCGCGGAACGAGATCCGCCCCCGGGTGGTGCAGGCGGCGCGCGACCAGGAGGACGCCGGCGACGAGCCCCCGGCCCCGGCCGCTGCCGGCGCGGCCCCCGACGCCCCGCCCGACCTGGGCGAACTCACGGACAAGGCCGTGCGCCTGCGCGTCTGGCACCGGAAGGCCGGGCCGGAACGGTTCCTCTCGGGCGTGGAGCTGCAGCGCGTCCTGGGCCGCGTGCTGCGCCGCGCCAAACTGCCCCTGTCCTACTCCGCGGGCTACCACCCCCTGCCCCGCATGAGCTTCGGCCGCGCCCTGTCCGTGGGCATCGAGAGCCGCGAGGAATGGTTCGACCTGTTCCTGCGCCGGCCCTGGACCGCCGGGCAGGCGGCCGACGCCCTGCGGCCCGTGCTGCCCGAGGGACTGGCCCTGGTGCGGGTGGAGGAATTGCCCCCCACCGGCAAGATGCCCCAGGCCTGCGCCGAGGAGTTCGAACTCAAGCTCCTGCTGCCGCCCGACGCCGCGGCCGAGCGCCTGGCCCAGTGGCGGGCCGCGGTCGAGGCCGAGACCCTGCCCTGGCTCCGCATGACCAAGCGCGGCATGAAGCACGCCGACGCCCGGCCCTTCCTGGCCCGGGCGGAGATCCGGGAGCCGGACATCGTTCGGCTCACCCTGGACTGGACCGCGGACTACGCCAGCCCCCTGGCCCTGGTCCGGCACGTCAACCCGGACCTGGCCCCCGACGCCTTTGTCCTGACCAAGCTGGCCCAGGTCTTCCCGGCCTAGGAAAGGGGCGGGGACAGGGTCCCCGCAGTCCCGGCCGGGACGCCGCCCGGACCCCGGTCTGCGGCGCTACCCCCACGCCCTGCGGCAGGGGAGGCTCCTCGCCTCCCCGGCGCCCCACCCGCCGGGGCCATCGGCCCCGGGCCCCGTTATGGCGCAGCACGGCCCCGCCCCGGCCGCGCGGCCCTGCGCGCACGGGATTCCGACGCGATGAGGC
>JBFMHA010000020.1:0-45822 GCA_040753075.1 Thermodesulfobacteriota bacterium | reverse complement strand
GGCGGGAGGGGGCCGCGGGCGGGGACGGAGGCGACGCCCCCTATCGGGATTCTCAAGGGCGCTAGCCCTTGAGCCCCCGGAGGGAAACATCTTGCCCGGACGCGCCGGGCATGGCCGGGAGGCCTGATGGGGAGAACGGCCGCGGGAACGGCGCGGGGACGGGGGCCGCGGGCAGGGCGGTGGGGACGGGGTCGCCACCGATGGAGATTCCCACGGGCCGACGGCCCTTGGGCCCCCGGAGGGCAAGGGGATTTACGCGCCGAGGCGGCTCTGCGCGCAGGGATGAAGGCCGGCGGACCGCCGGCCTCTAGACGCCTCAGGAACCGCCGAAGCCCACCTGGACCTGGTTGCCGGAGACGATGACCGGCACCCGGCGTTCGCCCTGGGAGTGGCGGAGCATCTCGGCCATGCGGCCGGCGTCCTTCTTCACGTCGTGGTACTCGCACCCGGGGTGGGCCTCACGGGCCCGGTCGGTGTAGGGTCAGCCCGCCTTGCCGTAGATGATGACCTGCGCCATGTTCGCCTCCCGCATCGAGATTTCCTATGCAACATCGCCAGGATTGCGGCTCATGTCAATGCATGGGGCCTTGGGTTTCCGGTCGTCCGGCATCCGGGGCGGACCATCGTGTGGTCTGTCGATGCTCCTGAAGATGGTTGCGCCTGCGCAGATTCCCGTTGTCATCCCGATGGGTTGGCGGGTATATTCCAGGCTGCGCGGCCCGCGGCCGCGACATCCCGCTTTCGGAGGACCCCATGCGTCGTACCGTTCTTGCCCTGTTTCTTGTGTCCCTGCTCGCTTCCCCGGCCCTGGCCAAGGACCTGGTGACCACCTGGAAGGCCCAGGACGGCGGCATCCTGCGTCTGAGCTACCGCGACGACGCCCACGTTCGCCTGGACACCGGGCCCGAGAGCTACATGCTGGTTTCCGGCAAGAAGGTGTACGCGGTGCAGAAGGACGAGGGCCAGTGGACCGCGCTGGACATGGACCAGGTGGCCGGGATGCAGAAGATGTTCGGCAAGGCCCCCGCGGCTCCGGCCGCGGGCAAGGCGGCGTTCCGCAAGACCGGCCGGGCCGAGACCGTGGCCGGGTATGCGGGCCAGGTGTACGAGGTGGAGTCCGCGGGCGAGGGCCGCGACGAGGTGGTGCTGTGCGCCGACGCCGACGTGGTCCGGGCGGGCCGCGGGTGGGCGGCCGTGGCCGCCCGGATGTCCCAGGTGCTGGGCGCGGGCGCGGTGCAGGGCGTGCAGGACGCCGCGGCCCAGGCCGAGACGTCCGGAGGGATGCTGCGCTACGGCCGGGACCTGGTGCTGGTGAGCCTGGAGAAGTCCTCCCTGAGCGATGCCTTCTACGCCCTGCCCGAGGGCGCGGCCGCGCTGGACGTGGACGCGGCCCGGGCCGGGGAGGGGGAGTCCGGCGGCGTGGGCCAGGACGCCAAGGACGTGGGCGACGCGGCCCGGGACGAGGCCAAGCAGGGGGTCATCGACGGCGTGCGCCAGGGCGTGGGCGGCGTGGTGCGCGGGCTGTTCGGCAACTAGCGTCGCGCCGGCCTTTGGTTCCCGGTTGTCAACCGGGACGGATGCGGTATAATGCGTCACCCCCCGGGCCAGGCGCCCGGGGACCGAACGCGGAGGAAGGAAACGGTGCCCCCGCAGCAGCAGCCGAAGCGCATAGACCGCCGCACCGGCGCGGCCCTGTCCCTGCCCCTGGGCACGGTGGTGGTGGTGGAGCCCGCGGGCCTGGGCCAGCGGTTCAAGACCGAATTCCTGGGCATGGAGCGCGGCCGCTACCTCATCCTGCGCATCCCGCGCATCCCCGGAGTCACCGAGCACCTCTACCCGGAAAAGGCCGTCACCCTGAAGTTCGTGAACGAGGGCCACATCTTCGGGTTCTCCTCCGAGGTGTTGTGGCTCATGAACGCGCCGTTCAAGCTGCTCTTCCTGCGCTACCCCGACGAGGTGGAGATCCTCAACCTGCGCGGCTGCCAGCGGGTGGACTGCTTCCTGCCCGCGGCCATCAAGTTCAAGGAGGACTGGCTGCAGGGGGTGATCCTGAACATCTCCTGCGGCGGCTGCCAGGCGGTGGTGGAGGAGCGGGTGGGCCAGCCCCTGCCCCCGGTGGGGGTGGACGACGAGGTCATGCTGGAGTTCCGCCTGGCGGGTTCGGACCAGAACATCATGCTGGGCGGCCTGACCAAGAGCGTGAACCTCTCGGAGCGCCGCCTCTTCCTGGGCCTCAAGTTCGACGACGACACGCCCGACTACACCGCGGGCCTCATCGAGCGCTACGTGGACAGCGTGGCCGACTACACGGGCGACTAGCCGCGCCCGCGGCGCGCCTTGCGGTCTTTTCGGCAACAGTCCGCCATGTCGCCGGAGCCGGGTCGCGTCGGGCGCGGCGGCGGGGCGGAGCCCCGGTCCGCTCCCGGCCCGCGCGTCAGGTCTTCGCCGCCGCGGCCAGGACCCGGGTCAGCTCCTCCAGGTCAACGGGCTTGGCCAGGTAGCCGTCGCAGCCCTGGTCCAGGAAGCGCTCCCGGTCCCCGGCCATGGCGTGGGCGGTCATGGCCACCACCGGGGTGCGCGCCCGGCCGGTCTCCCGTTCCAGGCGGCGCAGGCGGCGCAGCACCGCGATCCCGTCCAGCACCGGCATGGAGATGTCCAGGATCACGCAGTCGAAGCGTTCCCGGGCCAGGGCGGCCAGGGCCTCCTCGCCGTCGGCGGCCAGGACCACGCTGTGCCCCAGCCGCTCCAGCATGAGCCTGGCGGCCAGGCGGTTGACCGGCTCGTCTTCGGCCAGGAGCAGGCGCAGGGGGCGGGCTTCGCCCGGGGCGGCCGGGGCTTCGCAGGGCAGGGCGCCCGGGGGGGCTGGGAGCAGCGGCAGGGTGAAGGCGAACTCCGCGCCGCGGCCCGGCTCGGTGTCCACGGCCAGGCGGCCGCCCATGAGCCCGAGCAGCCGGCGGGTGATGGCCAGGCCCAGGCCCGCCCCGCCGAAGCGGCGCGACGCGCTGCCGTCCACCTGGACAAAGGGCTGGAACACCTTGGAGAGCTGCTCGTCGGACATGCCCACCCCGCTGTCCGCAACGCTGAAGAACAGCCGGGGCGGGCCGCATCCGCCGGGGCCGGGCATGGACGCCACCGCGATGCGCACCTCGCCCGAGTCGGTGAACTTCACCGCGTTCCCCACCAGGTTGAAGAGCACCTGACGCAGCCGCACCGGGTCGCCCAGCACCCCGGCGGGCACCCCGGGATAGATCGTTCCGCGCAGGGCCACTCCCTTGGCCCGGGCGGGGGGGGTGAAGACCTGGCAGACCGACTCCAGGAGGTCGCGCAGGTCCAGGGTCTCGCATTCGATGGGCATCCGGCCGGCCTCGATGCGGGAGAGGTCCAGCAGGTCGTTGACCAGGGCCAGCATGCCCCGGGCCGACTGCATGGCGATGCCCGCGTACTGGCGCTGCTCTTCGTCCAGGGGGGTGTCCTCCAGGAGCTGGAGCATGCCCATGACCCCGTTCAGGGGGGTGCGCAGTTCGTGGCTCATGTTGGCCAGGAATTCGCTCTTGGCCCGGCTGGCCGCCTCGGCCTCCTCCCGGGCCCGGCTGGCCGCGGCCTCGGCGGCCTTGCGCTCGGACACGTCCCGGGCCACGGACAGGACCATGGGCGAATCCCCCTGGCCCAGCACGCGGGCGTGGATCTCCACCGGGATGCGGCGGCCGTCGCGGGCCACGTGGACCGTCTCGAACAGGGACTCGCCCTGCTCCTGCAACTCGCTCGCGATCCTGCGGCCGCGTTCGGGCGGGACGTCCGCGGCGACGATGTCCTGGAGGGCGAGGGCCAGGAACTCGTCCCGGGAATAGCCGAGCATGCGGCTGGCCGCGGGGTTGGCGTCCAGGAAGTGGCCGGGGGAGTGGTCCGGACCCAGGACGTTCAGGTAGATGGCGTCGCTGGCGCTCTCGGCCACGCCCTGGAACGCGGCCTCGATGCGCTTGCGCTCGGACAGGTCCATGAAGCATTCCAGCAGGTGCTCCCGGCCGTCCAGGTGCATCCGGGTCACGGTCTTGAGCACCGGGATCGAGCGTCCCGAGGCGTGGAGCAGCTGCCGCTCCGAGGCGTCCACCTTCTGGCCCAGGTCCAGCACCGGGCAGCGGCCCGCTTCGTGGGGACAGATGAACTGGTGGCAGAGCCGGCCCAGCACCTCCTCCCGGGCCCGGCCCATGAGCCGGCAGGCCGCGGGGTTGGCGTTGACGATGCTCCGGTCCCGGGGGTCCACCACCAGGACCCCGGCCTGGATGGAGCCCAGGATGGCGCGCAGCCGCTCCTCGCTCTCCGCCAGGGCGGCCTCGGCGCCCTTGCGCACGGTGATCTCCAGGGAGATGGAGAGGACCGCGGCCGCGCCGTCCGGCCCGAAGCGGATGGGGAACAGCCGGTTGAGGAACCAGCGGTCCTGGCCGCCCACGGTGGTCATGATCTCGCTGGATTGGGGCTGGTCCGAGTCCATGACCCGGCGGTAGTCGGCCAGCAGCCGGGCCACCTGGCCCGGCGGGATGCATTCGGCGATGTTGCGGCCCGGGGCCTGGTCCGGGGGGCAGCCGAAGAGGGTCTTCGCGGCCCGGGCGTTGGCGAAGAGGACGCGGCCTCCGGCGTCGAACACGGCCAGGGACTCGCGCATGGCGTCCGCCACCAGCTGCAGCCGGTTGCGGTTCTCCTGCAGCTCCTCCGCGGTGCGGGAGTGGAGTTCGGCCGCCTGGCGCAGGGTCGCCTCCAGCCCGGCCAGGGACCGGCGCAGCTCCCGGTTCTCGGCCGCAAGCCCCGCGGCCGGCCCCATGTCCCGGTCCGGGCGTTCTCCGGGCGGAGGCCCGGGGTGCGTGTCCTGGGGTTTGTCTTGCGCCATGCCGCCAGCCGGATTCCTGAGGCGGGACCTCGCTCGGGGTGGAGGCCGGATCGTGCGGCCGGAAGGAACGCCGGAGACGCCAGAGTCGCGGGGGGGGGCGCTGCCCCGTGTTACATAACGGGTTTTCTAAGGTCAATCGGGGCGGCGAAATCGCGCGACGGATGCGGGGCCGACGGATCGGGAGCGGCCTGTGGACGGGTCGCGATTTCCTCCGCAGGGCCGCCCCGAAAAAAATTTTTCTTCACAGGAAGGCCGGGCGCGCGGCCCCGGCCAAGGGGTTTCCCGCTCTGCCCATGTGGACAGAACCGTGCAAAAAAAGTCGCTCTCGCCAGCCGGGCGACGAGTCCGGCGGAATGCCATGGTTTTTTCTTCCGGGACGGTTTTGCTCCCCCCCTTTACCTCCTGCCCCACTTGGGCTATTATTCTCTAGAAATTATTTAAGAATAACTAATCATTGAATTTGTTTTGGGCGAGGCCCCCGGGGTGGGCTCGCCCTCGTGCGTGAGGGGGCCTGTTCCGGTTCGCAACCGGGGCGGGGAGGGGCGGCCGGGGGGCCGCCATGTCGCCGGGGTGTGGCCCGGCTGGGCGGCGGGGCCGGATGCGGCCTCCGCGCAACGGGAAGGGGACGCGGCCAGGCCGCAGCGCATGTTCACTCCGTTTTCTGCCTGGACCAACCTGAGGGGCCTCACCCGGTCGAGCTTCTGCGACTGGCCGGGCCGGGTGTGCGCGGTGCTCTTCCTGGGCGGGTGCAACCTGGCCTGTCCCACGTGCCACAACGCGGGCCTGGCCTGGCGTCCGGAGCGCCACCCCGCCCTGGACCGGGGGCAGGTGCTGGCCTGGCTGAAGGGCCGCGCCCGCTGGCTGGACGGGCTGACCGTGACCGGCGGCGAACCCACCGAGTCCTCGGGCCTGGCGCCTTTCCTGGCCGATATCCGGCGCGCCACGGGCCTGCCGGTCAAGCTGGACACCAACGGGATGCGGCCCGGGGTGGTGGAGGAGTTGCTCTACGCCGGCCTGGCCGACGTGTTCGCGGTGGACGTGAAGGCCCCCTACGCCAAATATCCCCTGGTGAGCGGCGGCCTGGCCACGGCCGAGACCGCCCGCCACAACCTGGAATGGATTTTCGACCTGGCCCGGATGCACCCGGGCCGCTTCTATTTCCGCACCACCATGGCGCCCGCGCTCGACGATTCGGACCTCGCCGCCATCCGGGAGCTGGTCCCGGCCGGCGAAGTCCATGTGCTGCAACAGTTCGTGCCTCCGGGGAGGGGACATGCCCAAACAGATTCTGAAACGGGACGGATGTCTGGAGACCTGGTCCCTGGACCGCATCGCGAACGCCATCCTCAAGGCGCTCAAGGCCTCGGACATCAAGGATCCCCTGCTCTCCAAGCGGGTTGCGCGTAAGGTCGAGCAGAAGCTGGCGGGCATCGACGTGCCCGAGCAGGAGCACGTCCAGGACCTGGTGGAGCAGGTGCTCATGGAGTCGCGGCTCTACGCCGTGGCCAAGCGGTACATCATCTACCGCGAGAGCCGCCGCCGCCTGCGCGAGCAGCACGCCGCCTACCTGGACATCTCCGAGACCATCGACACCTACCTGTCCAAGGCCGACTGGCGGGTGAGCGAGAACGCCAACATGACCCACTCGTTCCAGGGCCTCATGCTCCACCTCTCGGGCACCATCCAGGCCCGGTACGCCCTGGAGAAGTACCCGGAGGAGGTCCGCCTGGCCCACGAGCACGGGTACTTCCACATCCACGACCTGTCCTTCGGCCTGGCCGGCTACTGCGCGGGCTGGAGCCTGCGCGACCTGATCCTGGAGGGCTTCAACCTGGAGGGGCGGTCCTCGGCGGGCCCGGCCAAGCACTTCGACACCGTGCTCGGCCAGATGAACAACTTCCTGGGCACCCTGCAGAACGAGTGGGCCGGGGCCCAGGCCTTCAACAACGTGGACACCTACCTGGCCCCCTTCGTGCGCGCCGACCGGCTCGACTACAAGCAGGTGCGCCAGGCCATGCAGAAGTTCGTGTTCAACCTGAACACCACCTCGCGCTGGGGCGGGCAGAGCCCCTTCACCAACCTGACCTTCGACCTCACCCCGCCCCGGCACCTGGCCAACGAGGCGGTGATCCTGGGCGGGAAGATGCTGGACTCCACCTACGGCGAGTACGGGCCGGAGATGGAGATGATCAACCGCGCCTTCCTGGAGGTCATGCTGGGCGGCGACCACACCGGCCAGATCTTCTCCTTCCCCATCCCCACCTACAACGTGACCGCGGACTTCCCCTGGGACTCGGAGATCGGCGATCTCCTGCTCAAGCTCACCGCCAAGTACGGGGTCCCCTACTTCCAGAACTTCATCAATTCCGATCTCTCGCCCGAGGACGTGCGCTCCATGTGCTGCCGCCTCAAGATGGACCTGCGCGAGCTGCGCAACAAGGTGGGCGGGCTCTTCGGCGCGGGCGACCTCACCGGCTCCATCGGCGTGGTCACGCTCAACCTGCCCAAGCTGGCCTACCTGTCCCAGGGCGAGGAAGACTTCATGGACCTGCTCACCGAGTACTCCGAGCTGGCCCGCGACTCCCTGGAGTTCAAGCGCAAGATCGTGAACGAGAACCTGGACCGGGGCATGTTCCCCTGGTCCAAACGCTACCTGAAGAACGGCTTCAACGGCCACTTCTCCACCATCGGCCTGGTGGGCGGGCACGAGGCCTGCCAGAACCTCCTGGGCAAGGGCATCGACTCCGAGGCGGGCGTGCGCTTCATGCGCCGCACCCTGAACCACCTGCGCGACCTCACCGTCCGCTTCCAGGAGGAGACCGGCCACCTCTACAACCTGGAGGCCACCCCGGCCGAGGGCACCAGCTACCGCCTGGCCAAGATCGACAAGGCGCTCTACGCGGACATCCGGGCCTCGGGCAACGGCATCCCCTACTACACCAACTCCACGGCCCTGCCCGTGGGCCTCACCGAGGACGTGGTGGCCGCCCTGGAGCACCAGGACCAGCTCCAGCCGCTCTACACCGGCGGCACGGTGTTCCACACCTTCCTGGGCGAGTCCGTGGCCGACCCCGGGGCGATCAAGAGCTTCATCGTCAAGGCCTTCAGCAAGACCAAGATCCCGTTCCTCTCCATCACCCCGACCTTCTCGGTGTGCAAGGAGCACGGCTACATCCAGGGCGAGCACTTCGAGTGCCCCACCTGCGGCAGCGACTCCGAGGTCTACACCCGCATCGTGGGCTACTACCGCCCGGTCTCCCGCTGGAACGCCGGCAAGAAGGCCGAGTACGCCGACCGGCTCACGTTCTCGGACGTGTGCTAGGCAAGCGCGAAAGCGAACGCGAAGGGGGCCGCGAGGCCCCCTTTCTCTTTCGCGGCGGAAGCCGCTCGGCGCCTGCGAGGGGAGCGGGGGAGGCGGGCCGCGGGGGCAGGGCCGCGGCCGGCTGCTCCCGGCCTTGACACGGGGGCGGCGGACGGAATACCTTTATTGGCACGAAAAGACCATTGATCGTGCCTGTGTCGTCAGCCGACCCGGCAGAAAGGGGAGGCGCATGCATTTCCCTACCGCTGGCATCGAGGTGTCCTGGTGGATTCCGCCCCTGGTGGCCCTCGGGGTGTCCTTCTTCACCTCCATGGGCGGGGTGTCCGGGGCCTTCCTGCTGCTGCCCTTCCAGATGTCGGCGCTCGGCTACACCGCGCCCTCGGTCTCGGGCACCAACCAGCTCTTCAACATCGTGGCCATCCCCAGCGGCGTGTACCGCTACATCCGGGAAGGCCGCATGGTCTGGCCGCTCACCTGGGTGGTCATCATCGGCGCCCTGCCCGGGGTGCTCATCGGCGCGGTCATGCGCGTGGCCTGGCTGCCCGATCCCAGGAACTTCAAGTTCTTCGCCGGGCTGGTGCTCCTGTACATCGGCCTGCGCATGGCGCGCGAACTGCTCTCCAGGGCCAAGGTCATGAGCAAGGCCGGGGCCGAGGAGCGCTTCCAGGAGCTGGTCCGGCAGCACCGCGCCCGCCGGGAGCGGGGGGAGGCCCTGCCCGGGGTCAGCGTGCAGGCCTTCACCCTCGCCCGCATCCGCTACGAGTTCTACGGCGAGAGCTACGACTTCTCCACCCCGGGGGTCCTGGCCCTGAGCCTCATCGTGGGCATCGTGGGCGGGGTGTACGGCATCGGCGGGGGAGCCATCATGGCCCCGTTCTTCGTGACCTTCTTCGGCCTGCCCGTGTACACCGTGGCCGGCGCCGCGCTCATGGGCACCTTCATCACCTCGGTGGCCGGGGTGGCCTTCTATACGGCCATCGCCCCCCTGTACCCGGGGCTGTCCGTGGCCCCGGACTGGGGCCTGGGCATCCTCTTCGGCCTGGGCGGCATGGCCGGCATGTACCTGGGCGCGCGCTGCCAGAAGCTGGTCCCGGCGCGATACATCCGCTGGATGCTGGCCGCCGTCATCACCATCACCGCGGCCGGGTACGTCGTGGGATTCTTCGCCCGCTGAACGCGTCCCGCGGCGGGGACGGCCCGCCTCTCCAGGCGCGCCCGGCCATGCCCGGGAGCCCCCGGCTCGCCGTGGGGCGCAAGGCCCGGTCCGGCTTGCGAGGCTGTTGAAAACCGTTTCGGCAGGCGGGGCGGGGTAACGGAAAGGGGGCCGTGCGGCCCCCCTGGAAACGAACCTCTGTCGGCGCTGGATCCGGCAGGGAATGCGGGGTTACTTGCGGCCACCGCCACCGCCACCGCCGCCGCCACCGCCGCCGCCGCCACCGCCGCCGCCACCGCCGCCACCGCCGCCGCCTCCGCCACCACCGCCTCCGCCGCCACCGCCGCCACCGCCGCTACCGCCCTTGCCGCTACCGCCCTTGCCGCCGCCCTTGCCGCCGCCTGAACCGCGAGCCCCTGGCCCGGAGCTTGTGGAGGTCCGGCTTAGGGTCCGCTCTTGCGTCTGCTGCTGGGTGCGGGTTTGGATTTGCTCCTGGGTTTCAGTGGAGATGCTTGACCGCTCCTGGGTCTGCTGCCGGACCTGGTCCTGGGTTTCCGTTTGGAGCTGGGTCTGGGTCTGCTGCCGGACCTGTTCCTGGGTCTCGGTTTGGAGCTGGGTCTGGGCCTGAGCCCCGGCGGCCCCCAGAAAGGCCAGGGAGACGCCCAGCGTGACGGCCGCTGCGAAACGTTTCATGAAAACCTCCTGCTTTGAACGATGCGACTGTTTCTTTAAGTATACTCCGTTGCCTGCGCCAACTGCAAGAAAAAAGATGGAGAAAGCGGCAGGCCGCCTTGTCCGGCGAAGGGCGAACGGCACGGAACGCCGGAACGGCGGGAGCGAGGCGAATCCGGAGGCGATCGCCGCGGCTGCGCTCACCGCTCCCTTGCCAGCTCCCGCACCACCGCCGCGAGCCCTCGCGTCACCCTCGCCAGACGGAGGTAGTCCAGGGTCTCGGGGGTGTCGGTGGGGCGGTGGTAGTGGGGGTTGCGGTAGGGGACGGTGTCGGTGGCCATGACCGCCTGGTAGCCGGCGCGCCAGAAGGAGCGGTGGTCGGACCAGCTCACCCCGGGGAAGACGCCGGGCAGGGCCGCGCCTTCGCTGGGGAACGGGCAGGCGGCCCGGAACAGCGCGGTCATGCGCCGGGCCAGGTCCCGCGAGGCCACGTTGCCCACGAAGGCCACGAAGTCCCCCCGGTCCGGGTAGTAGAGGGACAGGGGGAAGGGATAGCTCTGGGAGCCGGGCTCGTCCCGATAGTAGCCCAGGGACTCCAGGCAGAGCATGGCCCGGATGTCGTCGCCCCGGCGGCGGCAGTCGTAGGCGTAGCGCAGGCTGCCCTGGTCCGGGGTCATGAAGAAGGGCGGCTCCTCGTTCACGAAGAACACCAGGCGCAGGGTGCGGGGGTGCGGCGCGGCGGCCATCTCCCGGGCCATCTCCAGGAGCGCGGCGCAGCCCGAGGCGTTGTCGTCCGCGCCTGGGGAGGCCCGCACCGTGTCGTAGTGCGCGCCCACCAGCACGATCTCCTCCGGCCGCTCGTGGCCCCGCACCTCGGCCACCAGGTTGGCGTACTCCCGGTCCAGCAGCGTGAAGGCGTCCCGCTCCACGGCGAGGCCCAGCTCCTCCAGCCCGGCGGCGAGCCAGTCCGCGGCCGACTCCAGGGAGCCGGGCCGGGCGTAGGTGCGCGGCCCCAGGCCGCACAGGGCGCGCACGTGGGCCTCCAGGCGCAGGGCCAGGTCCCGCTCCTGGGCCGAGAACTCCGGCCCCGGTCCCCGGTGCGAGGCTCCGGGCATGGCCGTGAGCCAGCGCAGCGCGTGCAGGCCCGCGCCCGCGGCCAGGGCCAGTCCCAGGAGCAGCAGCCAGCCGGTCATGCGCCTCATCCTCCAGCCTCGCGCGGCCCGGGCCGCAGTCTTGCCCGCACCCCGCCCCGGGTGCGGCGCGTCCGGAGACGGCCCGGGCGGTCCGGCCTCCGCCGCGGCGCCGCTCCCTGCCCTCCCTGTCCTGTCTCTGACTCGCTCCCGGAATCCCGTCAACCCCCATTTCGCGTCTCTTTTCGTCTCTTTTTAGGCCTTTTGTAGGCACTTTTCGACCGGCCCGGTTTTCCGGGGGTAGGGTGGGGCCGCGCGCGCCCCGGCCGGGCCGCCGCGCCGGATGGGCCGGCCCGGCGGCGCGGCGGGAGGGGCGCTCCGGGCCCGGCCCGGAAAGGAGGAACCATGATCCCCGTCATCGGCGCAGGCCTCGGCCTGCTCGCTGCCCTGCCCGACCTCTGGGACGGCGTGGCCCGCATCTTCGGCAGGCAGACGCCCTCGGGCGTGAAGGCCGCGGGCGAACTGGCCCGCGACGTGGGCCGGATCCTGGCCGGCGGCCAGGCCACCCCGGAGCAGCAGGAGAAGCTCGCGGCCCTCATGCTGCCGCACCAGGAGCGCATCCGCGAGATGACCCTGGCCGCGGAGCGCGACTTCGACTCCCAGCTCACCGCCCGCCACCAGGCGGACACGGCCAGCGACTCGAGGCTCTCCAAGAACATCCGGCCCCTGTGCCTGCTCTTCCTCACCCTGGCCGTGACCCTGGGTGTGTGGCTGCCCGACTCCTGCGTGTCCGCGGACCGCTTCAAGGCCCTGACCGAGATGGCGGTGTGGGTCTACGGCTACTACTTCGTGGGCCGCTCGGCCTTCGACAAGGGCAACGTGAAGCTCGACTGGAGCCGGCCGTGAACCTGCGCGAGACCGCCGAACTGGCCAAGTGCGGCATGGCCGCAGCCGGCGCCCTGCTCCTGGCCGCGGCCTGGTTCGCGCTCCTGGACCTGCGGGACTGGCGGCGCAGGCGCAGGCGGAACCGGAGGGGCTCCTGATGGACTGGGCATCCCTGGCCACGCCGGCGGCGGTGTTTTTGGCCTTCGGGCTCACGGCCCGGTTCATCCACCGCCGCTTCGACCGCTACGAGGCGCGGCTGGACCAGTTCGAGAAGGCGCACCAGGCCTGCCAGCTCTCCATCGCCAAGGACTACGCCACCCGGACCGAGGTGGACGAGCTGTGGAGGCGCACCGGGCAGCACGCCGAGCGCCTGGCCCGGCTGGAGGCGCGGGAGGACCTGCCGTGAGCGGCGGCGAGATAACCCCGGAGCGGGTGCTGGCCGAGGAGGCGCGCATCGCCTTCTCCGATCCGCGCGCGGTCTACGGCCCGGACGGCGAGCCCCTGCCCCCGCACCTCCTGGACGAGGACACCGCCCGCTCCCTGGCGGCCATGGAGGTCACCGAGACCACCAGCAAGTCCGGCGAGACCACGGTGCGCTACAAGTACAAGTTCTGGGACAAGCGCGCGGCCCTGGACCGCCTGGCCCGGCACATGGGCCTGGCCGGGCCGGACCCGGGGGCGGACCCGGAGGACGCGGCCGAGGCCGTGACCTTCGTGCTCAACCTCGGCGGCGACGGGACGGACGGGGACGAAGGCCCCGGGGAGGACGGCCGTGCGGAAGACTAGACGCGTGGAGTACACCGCCCTGCCCACCCTGGCCCGCTTCCACGCCTCGGACGCCTTCGTGCGCGGGGTCATGGGGCCGGTGGGGTCGGGCAAGTCCACGGCCATGTGCATGGAGCTCATGCGCCGCGCCCGGGAGCAGGCCCCGGGGCCGGACGGGGTGCGCCGCACCCGCTTCGCGGTGATCCGCAACACCGTGCGCGAGCTCAGGGACACCGCGCTGCGCACCTGGCTGGACTGGTTCCCGCCCGACCTGTTCGGACCCTTCCTCAAGACCGAGATGATCCACCGGGTGCGGCAGGACGGCGTGGAGTGCGACGTGCTCTTCCGCGCCCTGGACTCCCCGGCCGACGTGAAGAAGCTCCTGTCCCTGGAGCTTACCGGGGCCTGGGTCAACGAGGCGAGGGAGCTGCCCAAGGCGGTGGTCGACGCCCTGGCCGACCGGGTGGGCCGCTTCCCCTCGCGCCGCGAGGGCGGGGCGACCTGGGCCGGCCTCATCCTGGACACCAACCCGCCGGACACCGACCACTGGTGGTACCGCCTGGCCGAGATCGAACGGCCCCGGGGCTGGGAGTTCCTCCGCCAGCCGGGCGGCCTGCTGGAGAGCAAGGGGACCTTCGCGCCCAACCCCGCGGCCGAGAACCTGGCCAACCTGCCGCCGGGCTACTACGCGCGCGCGGCCTCGGGCCGCTCCCCGGACCACGTGCGGGTCTACCACTGCGCCCAGTACGGCTTCACCTGCGACGGCCGGCCGGTATTCCCGGAATACGCGGACGCGGTGCACTGCGCCCCGGAGCCCCTGGAGCCCGTCGGCGGCGTCCCCCTGGTGGTGGGCCTGGACTTCGGTCTGACCCCGGCCGCGCTCGTGGCCCAGCGCGCGCCCAACGGCCGCTGGCTGTGGCTGGACGAGCTGGTGGCCGAGGACATGGGCGTGGCCCGCTTCGGCCGGCTGCTCCTGGACCTGCTGCACGGCCGCTACAGCGGATTCTCGGTGGATGTCTGGGGCGACCCCGCGGGCGCGGCGCGGTCCCAGACCGACGAGAGGACCGCCTTCCAGGTGCTCCACGCCCTGGGCGTCGACGCCCGGCCCGCGCCGTCCAACGACTTCACCCTGCGCCGGGAGGCCATCGCCGCGCCCCTCTCCCGGCTGGTGGACGGCAAGCCCGGGCTCCTGGTGTCCCCGCGCTGCGCCACGGCCCGCCGCGGCCTGGCCGGCGGCTACAGCCTGCGCCGCCTGGCCCTGGCCGGGACCGAGCGGTTCGCGGACAAGCCGGACAAGAACCGCTTCTCCCACGTCCTGGACGCGGCGGGCTACGCCCTGCTCGGCGCGGGCGAGGGCCGCGCCCTCACCCGCCCCCGCGCCGCGCCGGGCGCGCGCCAGGAGCGGGCGGACTACCGCTTCCGCCTGGGCGGGGGAGAGCGCCGGGACGCGGCCCGGCCGCGGGAGGCTTGAGGCGGAGAACGGCGGCGGAGACGGGGGGCGCGGGCGGTTGCCGCGGGAGGCTCAGGCTGCGGGCAGGGGGAAGTCCACGGTCAGGGTGGTCCCGCCTCGGTTCTCCAGGCGCATGGCCCCTCCCAGGGAGTCCTCCACGTAGCTGCGCATGAGATTGAGGCCCATGGACCCGGTCGGGTGGGCCGCCGGGTCCGGGGACAGGCCCACCCCGTCGTCGGCCAGCACCAGTCGCACCGATCCGCCTTGCCGGGAGAGCTCCAGGCGGAAGACTCCCGAGTCCCGGCCGGGAAAGGCGTGCTTGTACATGTTGGTCAGGAACTCGGTGAGCACCAGGGAACAGGCCTGGACCGTGTGCGGCGGGACCAGGACCGGCATGGCGTTGTGCTCGGCGAGGACGCGGGGGGACGGGTACAGGCTGGAGACCGACTCCCGGACCTGCCGGAGCCTTTCCCCACGGCCCAGCCGCCGCCACGACTCATCCCCGGCCAGGGCGTTGTCCAGCAGGGTCAGGCACCGGATGCGCGCGGCCAGGTCGCGGAGCACCCGGCGCACATTCTCGTTCGGGGCCCTTTCCAACTCCAGGGTCACCAGGTTGCCGAGCAACTGGAAGCAGTTGCGCATGCGGTGGCGGGTTTCGCGCAGGGCCAGGCCGGCGGAGTCGGGCGCGGGACGCTTCTCCGGGAGCGGCGGGGTCCGGAGCAGGTCGGCCGGCTCGGTTTCCAGGGTCCGGGCCAGGTCCACGAGCAGGGGGAAGGACGGCGCGGCCAGGCCGCGTTCGATCTTGCCCAGGTATTCCTGGGTGACCCCGAGGCGTTCCGCCAGGACGGCCTGGGTCAGGCCGCGGGCCTTGCGCAACTCTCGGGTCCGCTTTCCCAAAAGTCTCTTGTACGTGGTGCGTTCCTGCATGGCTTGACAGTCTTACACGCGGCTCCGTATTTCCTGTATCCATCTATAACCCGGAATAAAAGGAATTGGGAGTTCGCCTCACGGAGAATTCACTGTATAATCATTCAGCGTATATGTCCTAATAAAAGGCGATTCGTTGCATGCCCCCGCGCCGGGGTCGTATGAAACGGGCTGCCGCCCCAGGATATTTTCCTTCCCAGGAGGCGGGGCGCAGGCCCCGGGCGCGGACCCTGCTTTCCGCGGCTGCGCCGGGCGGGTCAAAAAAGATCATCTGGGCATTTGGAGGCGCGGGACGCGGGGCGCGGGCCGACCCCTGCATGGAGTCCGATGAATCAAAAAGCCTCCCGGGCGGGGCGCCCGGGAGGCCGGAAACAGCAGGGCGGAGGGGGCTGCGGCTCAGTCGGCCGGGGGCGGGGCCTGGACCTGGGCCGGATCCGCGGCCGGGGCCGGGGACACCGGCGGGTTGTCGGCTGCGGCCTCCAGCCCGGCGGCCAGTTCGGGCAGGAGCTGGGCCAGGGCTCCCACGGCGTTGATGCGGTCCGGGTTCGCCCGCAGCCGGCGGTAGACCCAGCCGGCCACGTCCAGCACGTCGCCTTCGGTCAGGGTGAAGCTCTTGGCCGCGCCGCCCTGGGGCGCGACCCCGGCCAGCAGGCCCTGGCGCAGGCGCTCCCGCTCGGCGATGGAGCGCTTGATCTCCTCGCCCTGGGCGTCCATGGCCTGGCGCGGGGCGCGGTCGGCCTCCATCTCCTTGTAGGCGGCGTAGGCGGTGTTCACCCGCTGGGACGCCTCCACCAGCCGGGCCACGGCGGTGGTCAGGTCGCGGCGCTCGGCGAACACCCGGAAGCACGCGCCCAGGTCCCGGGCCTGCCGGGCGTAGAGCCGCAGCACCTCGGCCACCTGGTCCGGGCCCAGCGGCCTGGTCTCGTAGCCCTTGGCCTCGCTGCCGAACTCCCGCTCGGAGCTGCGCCCGGCCTCGGCCAGGGCCTGGATGAAGGGCTCGGCGTAGAGGTCGGCCAGGGCCCGCAGCACGATGGGGTTCATGAGGTAGTCGAACAGGGCCGGCCGGGTCTTGTCCGGATCCGGGTTCTCGTGGGCCAGACCGGTGAACTCCGTGCCGTAGCGCATGTTCAGCTTGCGGAAGGAGGTGGCGATGAGGGGCTTGGCCGAGGGATTGTGCCGGGTTCCGGCCGGGTGGTAGGCCTCGGCCAGGGTCTGGGCCAGGTCGGTCACGAAGCCCAGCTTGACCACCGCGTCCTCCACCAGGGGGGGAGGCCCCGCGGGCTCGGCCGACGCGGTGGCGTTGTCCGGGGCCGCGGCCGTGGCGTTGTCCAGGGGCGCGGGCGCAGGCAGGTCGCTCTGGTAGGTCCGCTCGGCCGGGGCCGGGGTCCCGGGGGCCGCGACCTCGCCGGGGCCGCGCAGCAGAAGAAAGGCGACCGCGGCGGCCATGGCCACCGCCGCCGCCAGCACCGCCAGCACCACTTTCTGGGATCGGGTCATGTCGTCCTCCTCGGACGGGGCTGCACGTCCACCAAACACCGCGGGGCGTTGTGTGGAGAGAGACGCTGCGGCGTCGCCGGCCGACCGCCGGAAACGCCGCGCCCCGCGCGGCCGTCTGCGGCCCTGGGGCTGCCCGCCGCAACGCGCGCTGCGTCAGGTTCATTCCGGAAAAGGTCTGCAGGGGCCAGGGGTAGGCCAATCGATGGGAATGGTCAATACGCGCGGTGCTACGGAAGCTTATACTTCGGAGTCGAGCATCCCGCCCACCCGCAGCAGCGACAGGGCCAGGTCCCGCTCCTGCTCCAGGCGGGAGCGCACCGCCTCCTGCACTGGCGCGTCCGAGGAGCCGAACTGGCCGGCGCGGCGCTTGTAGATCTCGCCCACCAGGCTGGCGGCGAAGTTCGGCGAGCCGGACGGGCCCACGGCCTCGGCGGCGCTGCGCACGATCCCGGCCGCGCCCGAGGGGCCGTGCTGCACCGCGGTGCTCCAGAGCACCTCGGCCAGGGCCGGGTTGCCGGCCAGGTCCAGGCCGGTGATCTCCCGGATGCGTTCGGCCGCGGGCAGGAAGTGGTGCTTGCCGATGAACTCGTGCTGCAGCTTGGCGAAGCCCTCCGGGTCCTGCGCGGCCAGGGCCCGCCAGGTGGCGGGCATGGCCCCGGCGGTCCCGCCGGTGTCCGTCGGGCCGGCGGCCTCCAGGGCCGCGGCCCAGTCCGGCCGGCGGGCCTGCAGGAAGCCGATGAACTGGTCCATGGTCCCGGCCCGGGAGGAGATCTGGTAGATGCCGTAGGAGGTGCCGCCCACCCGGTCGTGGCCCACGGCCGCGGGGTCGTCCCCGGACTCGAACCGGGCCGAGAGCCGGCCCAGCAGGCTGGAGAACGCGTCGGGCGGGGCGGTCGCCGCGGGCTGCGCGCCGGCATCGCCCTGGCTCCCGTGCCGGGCGGCGCGGCCGTAGGCCTTGAACCCGGCGCTGCGGGCCAGGTTGAGGCCCGGGTCCGCCAGTTCGTCCTGGGCCGGAGACGCGGGCGCCAGGGCCGCGGGCAGGGTGGGGGCCGCCGGCACGGCGGGCGGCGCGGCGGGGAGCGCTGCGGCATCCGGGGCCGCCCCGGGCCGGACGGCCTGGGACTCCGCCACCTGGCGCAGGGCCGACATCAGGCCCTCGGCGCCGCCCGGGAACTTCCCGGCCAGGGCCGTCAGCTCCGCGGCCAGGTTCGCGCCCGGCCCGGCCTGGGTCCCCAGGAGCGAGGTGAGCATCAGGGCGTTCATGTCGCCGCCCCCGCCGCCCTCCACGGCCCCGCCCTCGCCCAGGATGTCCATGAGGCTCTGGTTGAGCATGAGCTCCGAGGCCGCGGCGAGGTTCTTCGGGTTCAGGGCCTGGCCCAGGCTGCCGGCGAATCCGGCCGCCCCGGCCATGGCGGAGGGGCCCACGGGCAGGGAGCGCGCGGCCGGGGCCAGGGCCTTGAAGGGCTCGATGGAGAAATGCGGGATGGCTGCCATGGTAGCGTCGGTTTTTTGTCGTCCTGGGGTATCCCGCGGGGAGGATAGCAAGTCCCGTGCCCGGCCAGATCATTGCCCTGTGCGCCGGCTTTCGGGTATGGTCCGGAAAACCGTAAGGAGTACCGATGCTCACGCGAGACGAAGCCCTGACCCTGGTGAGGTCCAAGAATCCTGAAACCCACATGCTGAACCACGCGGTCCAGTCCGAGGCCGTCATGCGCGCCCTGGCCGGACGCCTGGGCCGCGACCCGGAGCTCTGGGGCCTGGCCGGGCTGCTGCACGACCTGGACTTCCCCTTCACCCGGCACACTCCGGAGCGGCACGGCCTGGCGGCCCGGGAGGAGCTGGCCGGAAGGCTGCCCGAGGAGGCCCTGTACGCCATCGCGGCCCACAACGAGGAGTGCACCGGGGTGGCCGCGGCCGGGGACTTCGACTTCGCCCTGCGCGCGGCCGAGAGCGTCACCGGCCTGGTCATGGCCGCGGCCCTGGTGCGGCCCACCCGCATGGAGGGCATGGAGCCCAAGAGCCTCAAGAAGAAGATGAAGGACAAGTCCTTCGCCGCGGCGGTGGACCGGGAGCGCATCAAGGAGTGCGAGAGGCTGGGCCTGTCCCTGGACGATTTCCTCGCCCTGTCCATCGCGGCCATGGCCCCCATCGCGGCCGAGACCGGGATAGTCTGATATGCGCCGCCGCCCGCCGCCCGCGCCGCTCCGCCCCGGGGCGGAGCCTGCGCCCCGGCCGCGCTGCGGCGGCCGGGGCGGGTTTCAGGGAACATCCCCGGATGGGGTTCGGTCCCGGCGCGCCGGGCGCGGGCGATCCAGCAGCGGCCCGGCCGGGCCTCGCTCCGGCCGCCTCCCGGATGCCGCCCTTTCATGCCGGCCGGCCCATGCCAGGCTTGGCGCGAGCGCCGCTTCCGGAAAAGCCCGCCCGGCCGGACCTCGCTCCGGCCGCATCCCGGATGCCGCCCCGCTGCGGCGCGAGGCGTGGTCCACGCTCGTTGCGTCAACAGGCTCCCGCCCCGGCCGCCGCATCCCGGGCAAGCTGCCGGCCCGGCCCCGGGGCGGAACGGCGGGGACCGGGGGGCATGCCTCCCTGCCCCCCCGCCGGCTTGCCGGCGACAACTCTTCCCGCCGGGCCGCCGCCGGCTCCCGGCCGGACCACGGCCCCGCCCGGCCCGGCGGCGCTTCGCAGGCCAAGGACTAGGCCATGCCCGACCCCCGCGACCTCCTGGCCCGCGCCGGCCGGTTCCGGCCCGGCGAGTTCGTGGCCTGGCTGCGCCTGGTGCTGGCCGGGTTCGCCCAGGACCAGTGCCTGGTGCGGGCCGCGGCCCTGGCCTTCTCCACCACCCTGGCGGTGGTGCCCTTCCTGGCCGTGGCCTTCTCCATCGCCAAGGGCTTCGGGTTCCAGAACAGCGCCTTCACCCGCGGCCTGCTCTTCCAGCTCACCGCGGGCAACAAGGACGCGGTGTCGGCCATCGTGGGCTACATCAACAACACCAGCGTCAAGACCCTGGGCGCGGTGGGCCTGCTCTTCCTCTTCGTCACGGTGGTCTCGCTCCTGGCGGTCATCGAGAAGACCTTCAACACCATCTGGGGGGTCAAGGCCGGCCGCGGCGCCTGGCGGCGGCTCTCGGACTTCATGGCGGTGATCCTGGCCTGCCCGCTCCTGTTCATCGTGGCCGTGAGCCTCACCG
Organism: Thermodesulfobacteriota bacterium; assembly: GCA_040753075.1. Taxonomy (GTDB): domain Bacteria; phylum Desulfobacterota; class Desulfovibrionia; order Desulfovibrionales; family Desulfovibrionaceae; genus UBA6814. The sequence continues at coordinate 25,952 of JBFMHA010000020.1, read as the reverse complement.
CCACCCTGCAGAGCAGCGCGGTCATGCAGACGGTGCGCGAGGTGGAGCTGGTCTCCGCCCTCTACATCTCCCTGCTCAAGGCCCTGCCCTGGCTGGCCACCCTGACCGGCCTGTTCTTCATCTACGCCTTCATCCCCAACACCAAGGTGCGGCCCGGCGCGGCCCTGGCCGGGGCGGTGGCGGCCGGGCTCCTGTGGCAGCTCTCCCTGGCCGCGCTCATCCGCTACCAGACCTTCTTCGCCGTGAACTACAACGCCATCTACGGCTCCCTGGCCCAGGTGCCGCTGTTCCTGGTATGGATGTACCTGTCCTGGGCCATCATCCTTTTCGGGGCCGAGGTGAGCTTCTCGGCGCAGCACCGGGAGACCTTCGCCCAGGAGGCGCGGGCCGCGGCCTACAGCTTCGAGGACCGGCACAAGCTGGCGGCCCTGGCCCTGGGGCTCATGACCCGCAGCTTCGTCGCGGGCGGGCCGGCCCTGTCCAACGACGAGCTGGCCCAGCGCCTGGGCGCGCCGGTGAAGCTGGTCAACGAGGTGCTCTACATGCTGGCGGCCGCGGGCGTCGCGGCCAAGCTGGACGCCCCGGGCGCAGAGGCCTTCACCCTGGCCCGGCCGCCCCAGGCGGTGCGCCTGCTGGACGTGCTCTCCGCCCTGTCCCGGTTCAAGGAGTCGGCCGAGACCCTGGACATCCACGGCCGCTTCGGGTTCGTGGGCGAACTGTTCGAGGGCCTGCGCGCCGACGCCGCGGGCGGTCTGGCCAACCTGGACATGGCCGAGTTCGCCCGCCGGCAGGAGCAGGCCGAGGCCGAGGCCGGCGCGCCGGACGCCCCGACGGGCGGGGAGGGCAAGCCGTGAGGTCGCGTCCGGCCAGGACCGCCGGGGCGTCGCGGCAAGGGGAGCGCATGAAGTCGCGCGCCGCGCGGTTCGCCCTGGTCCTCTCCCTGCTGGGAGTCCTGCTGGGGGTTCTGCTCCCGCCCTGCGCCGCCCCGGCCCAGGAGGCCCCGGCCGCCGACGCCAACGCCACCCTGGCCACCCTGGCCGCGGCCGCAGAGTCGCGCCGCCTGCTGCACGAGCAGCTGGCCGCCGCGGAAAAGGCCCTGGGCCTGGCCCGCACCGACACCCAGCGCGCCTCGCTCAAAACGGACCGGGAGGCCCTGGCCTCCCGCCTGGCCGCGGTGGAGCGCACCTTCGCCCAGATCGCCGCGGGCGTTGACCTGGAGGTCTTCGCCCCCCGGCCCGCCCAGGCCTTCGATCTGGCGGCGGAGGTGCGGGAGATCCTGGCCCCCCTGGTGCGGGAGCTCAAGTCCCTCACCGCCCGGCCCCGGGAGATGGATCGCCTGCGCACCGAGCAGGCCGCCCTGGAGGAGCGCCTGGCCCTGGCCGCCCAGGCCGCGGCCAACGTGGCCGGCCTGGCCGGGGCCGCCGAGGGTCCCCTCCGCCGGGAGCTGGAGGCCCTGGCCCGGGAATGGGAGGCGCGGGCCCGGGAGTTGGAGGGCCGGCTGTCCGCGGCCCGGTTCCAGTTCGCCGAGCTGGCCCGGGAGGAGAGGCCCCTGTGGGACTCAGTGTCCGACGCTGGCCGGCGGTTCTTCGCCACCCGGGGCAAGAACCTGTTCCTGGCCGGCCTGGCCTTCCTGGCGACGCTGACCGGGATGCGGCTCCTGCACCGCCGCCTGCGCCGCACCAGCGGCTTCTTCCGGAGCAAGGCCGGGACCCGCTCCCTGGCCCGCTTCGCGGACCTGGCCCTGGAGGTCCTGTCCCACGCGCTGGCGGTGCTGGCCGCCCTGTTCACGCTCTACCTGGCCGGGGACTGGCTGCTCCTGTCCGTGGCCGCGCTCCTGCTCCTGGGCCTGGCCTGGGCCGCGCGCAACGCCCTGCCCAGCTTCTTCGGCCAGTTCCGCCTGCTCATGAACCTGGGCGCGGTGCGCGAGGGAGAGCGTCTGGTGGTGGACGGCCTGCCCTACGAGGTGCGCTCCCTGGGCTTCACCTCCCGGCTGGTGAACCCGGAGCTCACCGGCGGCGAACTGCACCTTCCCTACCGCGACCTCATGGACCGCGCCTCCCGGCCCTCGGGAGAGGGCGAGCCCTTCTTCCCCTGCCGGCAGGGCGACTGGGTGCTGCTGTCGGAAGGGACCTTCGGCCGGGTGACGGCGCAGACGCCCCAGAGCGTGGTCCTGACCCTGCTGGGCGGCGCGCGCGTCACCTGGCCCACCCTGGACTTCCTGGCCGCCTGCCCGGCCAACCTGTCCACAGGATTCCGGGTGCACGCCGTCATCGGCGTGGACTACGCGCACCAGGCCGAGGCCACGCAGGCCATTCCCGAAACCCTGCAGCGGGACCTCCAGGAGGGGCTGGCCGCCGCGGGCCTGTCCAGGCAGCTCGCGAGCCTCAAGGTGGAGTTCGCCCAGGCCGGGGCCTCGTCGCTGGACCTGGCGATCCTGGCCGACTTCGCGGGCGAGGCCGCGCCCAGGTACAAGCAGGTCGAGCGCCTGCTGGCCGCCCTGGCCACGGACTCCTGCACCCGTCGCGGCTGGGGCATCCCCTTCAGCCAGGTCACGGTCCACATGGCGGGCAAGGAGTAGGCGATGGAGAACAGCCACACGTTCTTCCGCAACGCGGCCTGCCGCTACTTCCCCTGCCACGCGGCGGAGGACGACTCGGAGTTCAACTGCCTGTTCTGCTTCTGCCCGCTCTACATGCTGCCCGACTGCGGGGGGGATTTCGTGCTGCGCGGCAAGATCAAGGACTGCGCCGGCTGCGTGAAGCCCCACGCCCCGGGCGGCTACGAGCACGTCCTGGGCCGGCTCCGGCGCTGGTATTCGGAGCAGCGGGAGGCCGGGGAGGAGTAGCCGGGCCGTCCTTACTCCCGGCCCGCCCCCATGCCGGCCCCGGCCTCGGCCCGGACCTGCTCCGGCGCGGGAGCGGCCTGGCGGACGGCGGGCGCGGCCGTCGGGGATGGAGCCTCGGGCTCGCTCACCGCCTTCTTGAATTCCCGGATGCTCTTGCCCAGGTCCTTGCCGATGCTGGGCAGCTTGGACGGGCCGAAAATGAACAGCACGATGACGAGGATCACCGCGAGGTGCGCGGGTGCGAAGAGGTCGCCCATGGTCTTCTCCTGGCCCGGGTTGCGGGCGTGGCTGCAGGGTCGCCGATGCTGCGCCTTCTATGCCCGCCCGGCCCCCGAGCCAATCCCGGATTCCGCCGGATTCCGCCCCCGCCGGCCGGGTTCCGCCCGATTCCGGCCGGGGCTCACCCCGCGCGCAGGCGCGCTCTTCGGCCCCATTGCGCCATGCGGCGCGTTCTTCCGCGCTGGGGAGCCTCTTTTCTCCTTTCCGTGTGCTTGACGCCGGCCCGGCATATGCGTAGATGGACACATCAACATATCCGGATATACACGGAACGCCATGCAACTCCTCCAATTCTCCAAGGCCCTGGCCGACCCGACGCGGCTGCGGCTGTTGAACGTGCTCTGCCGGCACGAGCTGTCGGTGAACGAGCTGGTGGCGGCCCTGCGCCTGGCCCAGTCCGGGGCCTCGCGGCACCTGCGCATCCTGGCCGAGGCCGGGCTGCTGGACGCCCGGCGGGACGGGCAGTGGGTGTTCTACCGCGCCGCGGCGCAGGGGCCGGGCCGGGACTTCGTGGCCGCCCTGCGCCCGTTCCTGGACGCGGACGCCGACGCCGACCCCGCCCTGGCCGCGGACCTGGACGCGGCCCGCGAGGTCATGGCCGGACGCTCGGCCGAATCCGCCCGGTTCTTCAACGCCATCGCCCAGGACTGGGACCGCCTGCGCCACGAACTGCTGGGCGGCTTCGACCCGGCCCCGGAGCTGCTGGCCCGGATGCCCACCTGCGCCGCGGCCGCGGACCTGGGCTGCGGAGCCGGGGACCTGCTCAAGGCCCTGCTCTCCCGGGCCCGCACCGTGGTGGGCGTGGACAATTCCCCGAGCATGCTGGACCTGGCCCGCCGCCGCCTGCCCGACGCCGACCGGGTGAGCCTGCGCCTGGGCGACCTCATGCACCTGCCCCTGCGCGAGGCCGAGGTGCAGGCCGCGGTGTTCAGCCTGTCCCTGCACCACGCCCCGGACCCGGCCCAGGCCCTGGCCGAGGCCGGCCGCATCCTGGCCCCGGGCGGAACCCTGCTCGTCCTGGACTTCACCCGGCACGCCCGCGAGGAGCTGCGCGAGCAGTACGGCGACCGCTGGCTGGGCTTCGACCCCGAGGAGCTGCGCACCTGGATGGAGGCCGCCGGGCTCGGCGAGGCCGAATCCACGCGCATCACCCTGCTCTCGGGCCTCACCCTCCTCCTCATGACGGCCCGCAAATCCTGACGCCAACCCCCCAACTTCCGGAGGACCCCATGCCCAAGACCCCGGCCAAGAAGGCCGCCCCCGCCAAGAAGGCCGCTCCCGCCAAGAAGTGCGGCGCCTGCGCCAAGCCCGCCGGCCCGCAGGAGCTGGACCTGTCCCTGCCCTACAAGGTGGCGGACATCTCCCTGGCCGAGTGGGGCCGCAAGGAGATGCAGCTCTCCGAGAACGAGATGCCCGGCCTCATGGCCCTGCGCGCCAAGTACGGCAAGAAGAAGCCCCTCAAGGGCCTGCGCGTGGCCGGAAGCCTGCACATGACCATCCAGACCGCCATGCTCATCGAGACCCTGCACGCCCTGGGCGCGGACCTGCGCTGGGCCTCGTGCAACATCTTCTCCACCCAGGACCACGCCGCCGCGGCCATCGCCGAGGCCGGCGCCGCCGCGGTCTTCGCCTGGAAGGGCGAAACCCTGGAGGACTACTGGTGGTGCACCGAGATGGCGCTGACCTGGCCCGACGGCGGCGGCCCGGACCTCATCGTGGACGACGGCGGCGACGCCACCCTCATGGTCCATCAGGGCGTGAAGGTGGAGCAGGACCCGGCCATCCTCAAGAAGAAGGCGGACAACAAGGAGTTCGCCATCGTCATGGACCGCCTGGCCCTGGCCCACAAGCTCACGCCCGAGAAGTGGGCCGGCATCGCCAAGAGGATCCGCGGCGTGTCCGAGGAGACCACCACCGGCGTGCACCGCCTCTACCAGATGCAGGAGAAGGGCGAGCTGCTCTTCCCGGCCATCAACGTCAACGACTCGGTGACCAAGTCCAAGTTCGACAACCTCTACGGCTGCCGCGAGTCCCTGGCCGACGGCATCAAGCGCGCCACCGACGTGATGGTGGCGGGCAAGGTGGTGGCGGTGTGCGGCTACGGCGACGTGGGCAAGGGCTGCGCCCAGTCCATGCGCGGCTTCGGCGCCCGGGTGCTGGTCACCGAGATCGACCCCATCTGCGCCCTGCAGGCGGCCATGGAGGGCTACGAAGTCACCACCATGGACAAGGCCGTGGAGGAGGCGGACATCTTCGTCACCGCCACCGGCTGCTGGCACGTCATCACCGGCAAGCACATGGAGCGCATGAAGAACGAGGCCATCCTCTGCAACATCGGGCACTTCGACTCGGAGATCGAGATGAGCGCCCTGGAGACGGGCAAGACCTGGACCAAGGACACGGTCAAGCCCCAGGTGGACAAGTGGACCAACGCCAAGACCAGGAAGTCCATCATCGTGCTGGCCGAGGGCCGGCTGGTGAACCTGGGCTGCGCCACGGGACATCCCTCCTTCGTCATGTCCAACTCCTTCACCAACCAGGTCCTGGCCCAGCTCGACCTGGCGGCCAACACCTACGAGCCCAAGGTCATGGTCCTGCCCAAGAAGCTCGACGAGGAGGTCGCCCGCCTGCACCTGGAGCGCCTGGGCGTGACCCTGGACAAGCTCTCCAAGGAGCAGGCCGCCTACCTCGGCGTGCCCCAGGAAGGCCCCTACAAGCCGGACCACTACCGCTACTAGCCTGCGCCCGAGACGATGAAGCCCCCTTTCCTCCGGGAAGGGGGGCTTTTTCATGGCGCACGGCCGGCCCCCTCCTTCCCTGCAAGCCTCCCGGCCCTGTCCGCCGGCCTTTCCCGTTTCGCCCGCTCCGGGCCGGGCGCTCCGGTTTTTCCTGGACAGGCCGCTTGTTACGAAGGTAGGAAGGAGGGAGTATAGGACATCCCCCGGCCGACCGGGACCCTCCAGGGGTCTGCGCCGGGCCAGGCGTTTTTCATCGGACAATCCCGGGCGGAAGCCCAAAGGAGATCGACCATGAAACGTTTCCTGGTTCTCTTGCTGGTCCTGGGCCTGGCGGGCTCGGCCCTGGCCGCGGACAAGGCCCTCCTGGACAAGGCCAAGGCCGAGGGCAAGGCCGCGTTCTACGCCAACATCACCGCCATCGAGCCCCTCATGGAGGCCTTCACCAAGGCCCACGGCGTCGCCGGCGAGTACACCCGCGTCTCCACCTCCAAGTTCCTGGCCACGGTGCTCACCGAGTTCGAGGCGGGCAAGCTCCAGGCCGACGTGCTCCAGGCCCCGCTGCCGGTGCTGGAGTTCCTCAAGGACAAGGGCGTGCTGGCCCCCTACGCCTCCCCGGCCGCGGCCAAGTACCCGGACTGGACCCGCAAGGACGGGACCATCCAGCTCTTCGGCATCGAGTACGTGGGCCTCATCTACAACAAGGAGCTGGTGAAGGCCGCGGACGCGCCCAAGCGCTACGAGGACCTGGCCGATCCCAAGTGGAGGGACAAGATCGTCATGGCCGACCCCTCCACCCACGCCACCACCATCGCCTGGCTCGTGGGCCTCAAGGAGAAGGTGTTCAAGAGCGAAGAGGACTGGATGAAGTTCGTCAAGGGCCTGGCCGCCAACAAGCCCATGTTCGTGGCCTCGTTCGGCCCCACGCCCGCGCCCATCGAGAGCGGGGAGAAGCTCATCGGCATCTCCATGCCCAAGTACATCATCACCAAGGCCCCGGCCCCCCTGGACTGGGCCCGGGTGGAGCAGCCCCTGCTCGGCACCCCGCGGGCCATGGCCCTGGTGGCCAAGGCCAAGCACCCCAACGCGGCCAAGCTCTTCATGGACTGGTGGCTCTCCCAGGAGGCCATGGGCATGCTGGCCAAGGACGTGGGCGAGTACGTGCTGGCCCCGGGCGTGTTCCCGCCCATCGACGGCATGGACAAGGCCAAGGTCCTGCCCATCCGCGAGCTGTCCGACGAGGAGACCAAGACCTGGGGCGACAAGTTCAAGGACATCTTCGCCGCGAACTAGCCCCGCGTCCGCAACGCCGCCCGGCGTCCTGCGGGTGAAGGAGCCGCCGCGCCGGGAAGGCCGGGCATGGCGGCGCATCCCGGGCGCGACGCCGGGGCCGCGCCCGGCCTGGATCGCAACGGCCCGCCGGCCCGCCCTCCGCGAGGGGGCGGGGCCGGCGGGACCCTTTCCCGCCCGCGGCAGGGAGCCCGCCCATGGAAATCCGCATCACCGGCCTGTCCAAGCACTACCGGTCCGGGGGCAAGACCATCAAGGCCCTGGACGAGGTGGACCTCGCCATCCCGGCCCGGGGCATCTTCACCCTGCTCGGGCCCAGCGGGTGCGGCAAGACCACGCTGCTCCGGTCCATCGTGGGCCTGGAGTCCCCGGACCGGGGGGAGATCGCCATCGGCGGCGAGGTGGTCTGGTCCCGGGAGAAGAACATCTACGTGCCCACCGAGCGCCGCGGCCTGGGCATGGTGTTCCAGACCTACGCCATCTGGCCGCACATGACCGTGTTCGACAACGTGGCCTACCCCCTGGCCGTGCGCAAGGTCCCCCGGGCCGAGATACGGGAGCGGGTGGCCCGCACCCTGCGCTTCGTGCAGCTGGAGGGCTTCGAGAGCCGGCCCGCCACCCGGCTCTCCGGCGGCCAGCAGCAGCGGGTGGCCCTGGCCCGCGCCCTGGTGGCCGAGCCCAAGGTCATCCTCTTCGACGAGCCCCTGTCCAACCTGGACGCCAAGCTCCGGGAGGAGACCCGCAAGGAGCTGCGCGCCTTCCTCACCGAACTGGCCATCACCGCGGTCTACGTGACCCACGACCGCATCGAGGCCCTGGCCCTGTCCGACTCCATCGCGGTCATGCACCAGGGCCGGATCATCGAGATCGGCCCGCCCGAGAAGATCTACTTCGACGCCGACCACCGCTTCGTGGCCGACTTCCTCGGCCGGGCCAACCTGCTCCCGGCCCGGGTGGCGGCCCAGGAGCCCGGCCGCACCCTGGTGGACTCGGCCCTGGGCCGGGTGGCCTGCCGGCCGCGGCCGCAACTGCGGCCAGGCGACGAGGCCACCCTCTGTTTCCGGCCGGAGTTCATCCGCCTGGAGAAGGGGGAGGGCGCGGGCGCGGACGGGGAGGGCGGCAACCGCTTCGCCGGCCGGGTGGAGAGCCTGGTGTTCATCGGCGAGGCCTTCGAGGGCGAGGTGCGCGCGGGCGAGGCCCTGCTGCACGTCAAGGTGGAGCCCGACGCCGGCCTGCGCCGGGGCGACGCGGTGCGCGTGGCCGTGGACCCGCAGCACTGCCTGCTGCTGGCGGCGTGATCGAGAACCATTCCCCCTGACGGATACGGGAACGAGAAACGCCATGGCTTCCCCCAACCGCCCGGTCCTCACCTCCAGCCTCATCGCCGTGGTGGGCCTGCTCACGGTCTGCCCGGTGGCCATGCTGGTGCTGGGCAGCTTCTCCGAGGGCCTGGGGGCCTTCGGGACCTTCACCCTGGACAAGTACGCCGCGGCCTACGGCGACCCGGACCTGGCCGTCATCGCGGGCAACACCCTGGCGTTCGTGCTGGGCTCCGCCAGCCTGTCCACGCTCCTGGCCCTGTTCCTGGCCTACCTGAACACCCGCACCGACATCCCGTTCAAGGTCCTGTTCCGCATCATCTCCATCATCCCCATGATGGTGCCCCACATCCTGTTCGCGGTGAGCTGGGCGCTGCTGCTCAACCCCTCCAACGGCATCCTCAACCTCTTCTGCCGCCAGGTGCTGGGGTTCGAGTCCTCGCCCTTCAACATCTACTCCCTGTGGGGCATGATCCTGGTGGAGGGGCTGCTGGAGCTGCCCATCGCCTACCTCATCCTGGCCCCGGCCCTGGCCTCCTTCGACGTGAGCCTGGAGGAGTCCTCCAAGGTGTGCGGGGCCGGGGTCTGGCGCACCCTGACCCGGGTCACGCTGCCGGTGCTGCGGCCGGCCATCCTGGCCGCGTTCATCCTGTCCGTGGTGCGCGGCCTGGCCTCCTTCGCGGTGCCGTCGGTCATCGGCATGCCCGGCCGCATCTACGTGCTGGCCACCCACATCTACCGCACCATCTCCACCGGCTTCGCCGCGGACTACGGCGCGGCCGCGGCCATCGGCATGAGCGTGCTGGCCGCCTCGGTGACCCTCATCTTCGTGTACCGCGCCCTCACCGCCGAGAGCGGGCGGTTCGTGACCATCTCCAGCCGGGGCTGGAAGCCCGCGGTGGTCGGCCTGGGCCGGGCCCGCCTGCCCCTGTTCGGCGCGGTGGGGCTCCTGTCGTTCATCCTCATCGTGCTGCCGGTGCTGGTGCTGGTCTACACCTCGCTGACCCCGTACTCCATGGCCCCCAGCGCCCGGGCCTTCGCCATGATGGGCCTCAAGCACTGGCGCGAGGTGCTGCACGACCCCATCTCCCTGCTCTCCCTCAAGAACAGCCTGTTCCTGGGGGTGGGCGGGGCGACCCTGGGGGTGGGGCTGTCCGTGCTGGCGGCCTACGTGGTGGTCAAGGTGCGCACCGTGGCCGCGGGCGTGCTGGAGACCCTCACCTTCCTGTCCTTCTCCTTCCCGGGCATCGTCATCGGCGTGGGGTTCATGTGGTTCTTCGTGCGCACCCCGCTGTACGCCACCATCTGGGCCCTGCTCATCGGCTACATCGCCACCTACCTGCCCTACGGGGTGCGGCCCCTGTCCAGCGCCTTCGTGCAGGTGCACGCCCACCTGGAGGAGTCCTCCCTGGTCTGCGGGGCCGGGCCGGCCGCCACCATGCGCCGCATCGTGATCCCGCTGCTGGTGCCGGGCATGGTCTCGGCCTGGATCCTGATGGCGACGATGTTCGTGCGCGAGCTGACCCTGTCCGTGGTGCTCTCCCGGCCGGGCACCGAGGTCCTGGCCGTGCAGATCCTGCGCTTCGCCGAGGACGGCCTGTGGGGCAAGCTCTCGGCCCTGGGGCTCATGATGATCGGCATCTCCACCAGCCTGGTCCTCCTGGCCAGCTTCGTGGGCCACAGGCTCAAGCCGGCGGAGGAGGGGGGGTAGGGCCGTTCCGCGATGGAAAAGGAAGCGCCCCGGGCCGCGAGGTCCGGGGCGCTCCGGTTGGGGGGGATTGCCGCGGTCAGGCCGCGGGCTCCAGGGGGACCAGGACTTCGGTGCGCAGGTCCTGGGGCGGGGTGGTGTCGGGGCAGTTCAGGTAGATCTCCAGGCTGGGGGCGTGGCGCATCTCCCGGCCCTGGGCCGGAATCCACTGGCCGCAGAGCGCGTTGTAGGTGGCGGCCAGGTTGGCGTAGGGGCCCTTGTGCACGGTCGAGGCGTACTCGCCGCCGGGCAGCTCCTGCACCCCCACCGCGCCTTCCGGGACCGCGGTCTCGGGCGCGGCGATGCAGGCGTCGTAGCGCACCTTGTCCGGCGGGGTGATCTCCGGGTCGTCGTGGCACATGCCGATGAACTGGGTCTGCGGCCCCAGGAGGCCCTTGGGCCCGGCCCAGGCGCAGAGCGTCCCCCAGGCCGCGCCGCAGTTCTGGTAGGGGCCCACGTGGCGCACGTAGGCCACGCGCCGGGCCGGGACCTGCACGATCTTCGCTTCCATGTCGTTCCTCCCGTGGTTGGATGGAAACACCGGGCGCAGCGCTCCGGCCAGGGACCGGTCCCCGGCCGCGGCCCGCTTGCGGTAGGCCGAGGGCGACTCGCCGAAGGCCGCCTTGAAGGCCCGGGTGAAGGCCTCGTGGCTCTCGTACCCGGCGTCCAGGGCGATGTCCGTGACCGGCCGCGCCGAGGCGGAAAGCTGGCCCACGGCCCGCTCCAGCCGCAGCCGCCGCTGGTAGGCCGCCACCGGCTCGCCCACCATGCCGGCGAAAACCCGGTGGAAGTGGTAGGGCGACAGGTGCGCGGCCCGGGCCAGGTCCTCCAGGGACGCCGGCTCGTCCAGCCGGGACTCCAGCAGGACCAGCGCCCGGTTCAGGCGTTCGCGGTAGCTCTCGACGGTTCCCTTGGCCATGTGCGCCTCTCCGGAAGGGGTGTACGCGCCTGCGGCCAGGCGCGCTTGACCGTTCTTGCGGAAATCGCCGGCCGGGGCAAGCCGCTTGCCAAGGCGCGCCGGGTGTGCTCATCTGGGGCATGGCGGCGCGACGGAACTGGGGCGGCCCGCGGGTGGCGGAGATGCGGCGGGCGGACCAGGCCCTCTCCTCGGTGCTCTCGCGCCTGGGCGGGGAGGAGTCCCTGTTCCTGGCCCGGCTGTGGAAGGCCTGGCCCGAGGTGGTGGGGCCGGACATCGCGGCCCTGGCCCGGCCCCTGGGCCACCGCCGGACCAAGCTGCTCCTGGGCGTGGAGGACGGCATGGTCATGCAGGAGATGGTGCACTACAGCCCGGTGGTGCTGGCCCAGGCCAACGAGTTCCTGGGCAGAAATTTCTTTGACAAGGTGGAGCTGCATCTGCTAGGAGGGCAAGTTCCCCTGGACGGGAAGGGCGAGCCCAGCCCCGTGCACAGGCCTGAGCCGGTGCGGCCCGGGTCCCTGGGCGGGCTGCTCGCCGACTTGCCGCCGGACAACCCGGTAGGCAGGGCGTATCGGGCCTACGTTGAATTTTTCGCCCGGCGCGGGACCGAGTGATCCCCCGGAGCGACCAGAAAAGAGAGGAGAACGTCATGAGCGTGGAACTGACCCTCGAGAGCCTGGGCCTCAAGAAGCCCCTGGACAAGATGACCGCCAAGGAGCTGCGCGAGCTGGTGATGGCCAAGATTCCGCAGATCACCGGCGCTTCGGGCATGGTCAAGGAGGAACTGCTCCCGGCCATCAAGGAAGTCCTGGGCATCAAGGAGGAGGAGGGCGGGGTGAATCCCTACAAGGAGCAGATCCTGACCACCAAGCGGACCATCCGCGAGATGCGCGGCCAGAAGGCCGAGGCCGGCTCCCGCAAGGCCAAGGAGATCCTGCGCCGCAAGATCAACAAGCTGAAGAAGCGCACCCGCCGCCTGGCCAAGGCAGTCTAAGGATGCGGCGACCCCGGATCGGCCCTTGACAGCCGGCCCGGGAGCATATAAACGAGTCCGCTCGTGCTGGGGGATCGTCTAGCGGCAGGACGACGGGTTCTGGCCCCGTTAACCGAGGTTCAAATCCTCGTCCCCCAGCCAATTTTTCATACGTCCCCATCGTCTAGCCCGGTCCAGGACATCGGCCTTTCACGCCGGTAACAGGGGTTCAAATCCCCTTGGGGACGCCAAGTAATTACAGGCGGTTAGGAATAATTCCTGGCCGCCCTTTTATTTGGCCAGGATTATTTCCAACCGTATTTCCAACCTGGGCGACAGAAATGGCCGATGTTCGCTGGCCATCGCCTCCTCTCTGCGACCACTTTCCCGCGTTTTGCTCAGGACGACGGCCACTCCCCTCTGCTGGAATGTGATCCTTGGCCAATGGCGACCGCATGGCCGGAGCGAAGGGGAATGACCCGTGAGTGCTAGTCCCGCGGTCCACCGAATTCGCGCCGCAGTTCAGCTGCCCCGGGTACCATCGCAGGTACGGCTCGAAGGAAGATTAAGAATGCATCAGAGTAGGCGGGGTGCTCGCCAGGTTGCAACGTAAAAGCAGGACCGCAATTCTGGGGATAGCCAAAGGAAAGGTAAAGTCCTGGATGGTTCTTGAACATGTCCAACAGGCGTGACAAGGCCGCGGTCGAGTCTATAGCGAGGTTGTTTTGAGAGCTCGTTGAGAGCTGGCTCAACTCAACTAGGAGCTGATTTCTGTTACGATTCGCGAATTCTATCAACTTTTTATGCTGAACGGGGGAGAGTGTTGACATCCCCGACAACAGGAGCTTCCCCTCCTGTGCCAAGGATACTGAAACCCCATGCGTCTGGATGTGCTCTAGGGCGTTCATATTTCCACTTGATCAGGGAGGTCCCCAGAGTCACGCGGACTGCCGTCGGTGGGATTTTTGTCGTGCGAATCTTGCGAAGTTTGCGAAGATTGGGAGTCGGAGCAGGGTGAGTTCGCAAAGTTCGCAAAGTTCGCCGCTGAGTAAATAAGTTGCGGCCTCGCGCCACCGGTGGGTTTCTCGGTCTTCAGGATTCTTCCTGAATTCAGAAGGGCGGCGAGGGCATTCTTGAGCCCCTTGGAGTGATTGCCAAGTCTTCGGTGCAGTTCTGTGGTGGACAAAGGGCTTTTCTTGAGAAGGTTGAGGATTTGAGCCTGGATGGGATCGTCCCCACCGCGGCCGAAGATTTTGAGTGCGGAGTCATGGGCATACTTCCACATGGCTAGTGCTGCGGTGAGATGATGGGCCTGGATTACACGCTGCCCGTCCAGAAGGGCATAGATCAAGGCCAACCGAGTTACCTGCGCTTCGCCTCTGTTCACCACACACCCTGACAGTCCAGGACTGTCCTGTGTCAGGTCGCTGTATTCCCGCACCCACAACTCTCTAGTTTCTTTGTCCATGATGACCTCGCCTCCTTCATTGGCGAGTTGTATTGACGAGAAGAGTGTTTCCTGCAATCTGAGTAATTCTTTATTGTCGAGTGGATGCGGGATAGGGACAAATCTTGTGCGTCTGGCGCATACCCATAAAAAACGATTGGCAAAGCCGCTCAATGTTTCAGTTTCACTCAAAAGCTTTAAAAGTTCAGCCTCAGTTATATGAGTGACAATGCCAACATGAGCATTTGTACATTTTGTTTTGTTCTGCTTCGTCAGAGGCTCACAATTACCAGAATCCCAAAAGCAACGTAAAATTGTAGATAAAGTGTTCCCCTCGCGCCTAATGCACTTGAGGGCGCTTGCAAATTCTTCATCGATTACAAAGAGTCGCTTGTTGTTTTCCCCTGGATCTATTACTACCCACGCGCCTTCACCGGATTTCCGATCAACATGCCACTCCTGGCGGGGGTCGCGGACCTTGCAGATAAGACCTTCTCCAGTGGAAAGTGGTCCCGGGCTTGTCATGGCAGGAAGATAGTCATCTAACACTCGTTCAAATAACCGGTTGACGGGGGTGGAGGAAGTGCCCTTTCTTGCCTTTGATGAATTGCCAATAACCACGACGAACAAGCGGGGGTAATGCCTTGTGTCGCCGACAGCAAAATATGAAGCAGGGCCGCATTCAATTCCAAAACGCACCAAAAAGGTCGCTAACACTGCGGCAGGGTCCGCTTCACTATTCTCGGTGGCCAGGCGGACAAATTCGCCAGCAAGGCCGATGAGTGCTTGGGGGGGCAGGGTGGGCCAAGGTGAGGTCAGCTTTGCAAGTTCTTCATCAATAATTTCAGCCTCGGTCTGCGAAGCCTGGGGCGATGTCGCGATCACTACCTGGGCTTCGGCGAGTTGCCGTCGAACCTCATCAAGTCCAGCTATCATAGCGAGATCATTGAAATCAGTGCCAACAGAACCTAGGGGGAAGGAGGGGAGGGCCAATTTTCCTCCCGCTGCATGGGCCGCTTCACGCCCCTTGGTCAGGCCAGGGTTGCCCTTGGTGCGGCAGTCGTTGTCCCCTGCGAGGACTATTCTACATTCTGGGTGCCGTGAGTGGACATCTTGTGCAACTGATTTGAGGTTGCCACAGTCGAAAGCGCAAAAGACGTTTGCCCCAGTGGCTTCCGACACAGACAAGCCCGTGGCCAAGCCCTCGACAATGTAGGCAAGGTCTCCTGTCCCGTGGATGTGAAAGAATCCACCTGCTACCTTGGCACCGCCCAAAAATCTTTTTTCCCCTTCAGCGGAGATGAACTGAAGGGATATGATCTTGCCATCCCAGTTTTGGACAGGGACGACAAGTCTGTCGCTATTTATCACTTTCAGGCCTGAGCATGGCTTGACCCCCTTTGCATTCAGATAAGGATGTTCTGTGCAATCTGGGGCTTTAGTCCATATGGATTGTGCCTTGCCAGCAGCCAGTTCAGCTCGCTCGTGTGCTTCCATTTTTCGTTGCTTCATCTTTAGTTGAATGTCTTTTTTTTGCTCAAGTGAAAAGCCGTTGCCACCTTTTTGCTTCCATGTCCCAGACTGGCCGGTGCGGTAGTTTTTCCACCAGCCGAAACCTTCCTCATGGAGAGTGTATGCTCCATCTTTTGCAAGTTCTTTCCCCGCAGTCCCGCAACGGTGGATTTTTCCATCTGCAAAAATTTCATCAGGGCACAGGCCGCCACTTTCCAATTCAGAACGGAACTCAGAGTAGTTGATAGGCAGCATTTTGTTCCTCAGATAGGAGCTGAAGTATTTCCATCGAACGAATCTCTAGGGGGTATTTTTTTGGAATTCATATAATCGATTACATCATTTACATCGTACAAAACTCTTGACCCAAATTTTATGTATCTAATCCCGATTCCCTTGAATCTGTGCATGCGGAGAGTGTGCACCGAGATGCCAGTCATCAATGCTACCTCTTTCTCGCTTAAATAAACGCGCTCATTGGCAGGTTCATTAATCATCTTAGAAGCCTCCAGTAGTCGTTTGTGGTTTAAAAACTAACAAAAAATATGGACCCAAAGTGACTGCTTGCAAATAATACATATGCTGACAAAAAATTTCACTTTATAAATTCGCCCTGGAAGATGTTTGCGCTAAACATAACAGCTGCGCGCATTTAAAAATCTTTGCACGATTTTTCTCTGCATTTTCGCCCTGGAATATGAAGGCAATTTCGTGGCTAAAAATATCATTTATTGGTTTCCTCCAGTCTCATGATCAGGTGGTATGTTGGGTGTCGCCATTTTTATGGTCCGTTGTTGTCTTGGATGTCATCATAACGCGTAAGATTTTTTTTTGTAAAACGTGCACAAAATGCATTTTCGCCCTGGTTTTTAATGGCAACAGAGGTGCCCTGCGAATCTTTAAAACTATATGATATCATTCTGATTTTAATTGATTGGCCTTTGGGGCGGCTATATGAAAAGGGGGAAGTTACCTTGGGACAAGCTCGGGGTGAATGGAGGAGAGATGAAAAGAAAGAGGGAGGTGCTTGTCAGGTCTATGCTAAAAAAACGTCTTTATTTTAGTGGGATAACTTAAAGCTCTCCGCCCACACACGACTCAATGCTGGTGGTGGAGCAAGCAGCAAATTAATGACTTTCAGCCCAACCGCCCGATCCCGCAGGGGTTTTAGCGCGGTAAGCACATCGCCCGAGTTCCCCAAACACCCTCGGACTCCGCGTGCGTCCCAACCGCGCAGCGGCCTGGGAGCGGATGACTCGGATAGCTAGAACTGAAGGGAAAGATTGATGCTTTTCATCATGGCGACGATTAGATAATCGTCTCTGGGAAAGAGGGCGGGTGTGCGTACACGCCCGAAGCGTTCAAGGGAAACATCCATAATCGAAGGTTGCCAGGGCCGGCCGCATGAAGCTCATCAGCAACATTGGAACAGAACGAGTCATCGACCTGGTTCGGACTTGGCTCAAGCCTGGCAACCAGCTCGACATGGTGACGCCCGGTTTTTCCCTTTTCGCATTTTCTGAAATCCTGAGCGGATTGATTAAACTGGCAGGGACACGAATCCTCTTGCCTCCAGAGGGTACCGACCTATCCCTGCTGGGCACCTCGGCTGATCGCGCTTCCCGCAACAAGCTTCACACGCGCTGGCTAGCCAATCGCTGCATAGAGTGGATGGAAAGGCGGGCAGAGGTGCGCCGGGCAAGCGGACAAATCCCCCAAGGCGCTCTTTCTGTGCGCGACGATAAGGGGAAGCCCAGACAGGCCGTTTTGGGTTCTTTTTCATTCAGCACGGATGGGCTGGGAATCACTCCCAGCAACCCACTCAATCTGATCCAATCATCCGAGAACGATATCGAAAGCGCCCTACTCAGCCAGTGGTTTGAAGGGCAATGGTCAACCCTCCAGCGCCAGCCCAGTTCTAAGATAAAATTGATCGAGGAGCTTCGGTCCCTGTCGGAGCACCACTCCCCCGCGCTCATCTACGCGCTGACCCTGCACCATCTGTTTTCGACTGGCGACGGGCACCTGGATGAGGAACACGTCGTCAAGTCCGCCACGGGCATCCGCAACACCGTGGTCTGGAAAAAGCTCTTCAAGTTCCAGCGGGACGGCGTGGTTGGCGCGATTGACAAGCTGAACCGCTTCGGCGGCTGTATCATCGCGGACAGCGTCGGCCTCGGAAAAACCTTCGAGGCCCTAGCGATCATCAAGTACCATGAGCTGCGCAACGACAGAGTCCTGGTTCTCTGCCCGAAACGGCTCCGCGACAACTGGACCCTTTACCGGGCAAATGACCGCCGGAATGTCCTCGCCTCGGACAGGTTCAACTACGACGTCCTCAACCATACCGATCTCTCCCGGGATAGCGGTTCCTCCGGGGACATCAATCTTTCGCATGTGAACTGGGGGAACTACGATCTCGTCGTCATCGATGAGTCGCACAACTTCCGCAACAAGAAGACCCCAAAGCAAGGTAACGAGACCCGCTATGACCGCCTGATGCGCAAGATCATCAAGGAAGGAGTCAAGACCCGGGTGCTCATGCTCTCGGCCACCCCGGTCAACAACCGCCTGTCTGACCTGCGCAACCAGATCGCCTTCGCCACCGAGGGGTACGACGCGGCATTTGCTGAGCAAGGCATCGTGAGCATAGACGGCACCACGCGGATGGCGCAACGGCAGTTCAATCGCTGGCTGGAGTTGGGCGAGTCCGAGCGAACCCCCGCGCGCTTGGTTGAAATGCTGGGCTTCGACTACTTCACCCTGCTCGACGTGCTGACCATCGCCCGATCCCGCAAGCACGTTGAGAAATACTACGGCACGAGCGAGACCGGACGTTTCCCGGACCGGCTCAAGCCCATCAACATCAAGGCCGAAGTGGATCTAGCCGGCGAATTCCCCTCCATTCGGGACATCAACCGGGAGATTCGCAAACTCAACCTTTCCGCCTACGCCCCCCTTCGATACATCCTGCCCAACAAGCAGGACGCCTATGACAAGAAGTACAGCACCGAGATTCGCGGAGGCGAAAGCTTCTTCCGTCAGGTAGACCGCGAGGAGAGCCTGATTCACCTGCTGCGAGTCAACGTGCTCAAGCGCATGGAGAGCGCGGTGACTTCTTTCGCGCTCACCGTGGAGCGCCAGCTCAGAGACGTGGAAGCCATTCTGGCCAGGATCGAGGAGCACGCCGAAGAAGTAGAGGAACTCGAAATCGAGGACGTGGACATCGAGGACCCCGCCTTCGAAAGCCTGCTCGTCGGGCGCAAGGTGAAGGTGCTGCTCAAGGACGTGGACCTCATCCGCTGGAAGCAGGATCTGAATGAGGACAGGAAGCGCCTGGCGGCTCTCGTCGCCGCTGCCCGCCAAGTCAACGCCAAACGCGACGCGAAGCTCGCGGCCCTGCGCGCGGTGATCGAAGAAAAATGCCGGAATCCGATCAACCCCGGAAACCGCAAGGTTCTCGTGTTCACAGCTTTTGCTGATACTGCGCACTATCTCTACGAACAACTCGCCCCGTGGGCCAAGACGAAGCTGGGCATCGATACCGCCCTCGTGACCGGCACTGGGCGCAATCAGACTACCGTCCCTAAGTTACGCAAGGACCTTGCCTCGATACTTACCTCCTTCTCCCCAAGGTCGAAGGAGCGCCCCGAGGAATTTGCTGGCGAGGGTGAACTCAACCTGCTTATCGCCACCGACTGCATTTCCGAAGGCCAGAACCTCCAGGACTGCGACTGGCTCATCAACTACGACATCCACTGGAACCCGGTGCGTATCATCCAGCGATTCGGGCGAATTGACCGGATTGGCTCCCCCAACACCTGCATCCAGCTTGTAAATTTTTGGCCCAACATGGAGTTGGAGGAGTACATCAACCTGGAGCAGCGGGTGAGCGGTCGCATGGTGCTGCTCGACATTTCCGCCACCGGTGAGGAGAACCTGATCGAGCAGCAGTCCGGCAACCAGATGAACGACCTGGAGTACCGGCGCAAGCAACTCCTCAAGCTCCAGGACACCGTCATTGACCTGGAGGACCTTTCGACCGGCGTGTCCATCGCCGACCTCACGCTCACGGACTTCCGCATCGATCTCGCCGAGTACCTCAAGGCCCACCCAGGCAAGCTGGAGTCCCTGCACCTGGGCGCTTGCGCTATCGTTACCACGACCGAATCGGAAATCCCCCCCGGGATCATCTTCTGCCTGCGTGCTGAAGGTGAAGCTGTGAGCCGCGCCTTCGAGCCGGGGTATCCCCTGGCCCCGCACTACCTGGTGCATGTGGGCGAGGACGGTGCGACGCTCCTGGCGTTCCCCCAAGCCAAGCTGATACTCGACATCATGAAGCGCTCTTGCCATGGGCGTGATCTCCCCGACGTGGACGTCTGCGCCCTCTTCGACAAGGCTACCAAGCAGGGGGAGGACATGCGCCATGCCCAGCGCCTGCTCTCTTCGGCAGTGGCCTCGGTGGTCGGGAAGAGCGAAGAGCGAGCCGTGGCCAGCCTCTTCAGCCCAGGAGGGACACACGCGCTCAAGGGTGAGTTCGCAGGGATCAACGACTTCGAGGTGGTCACGTATCTCGTGATCCAGCCGGAGGCGACAGCGTGAACGCTGCGGGCATCATAGCTGCCTTGGACCTGCCCGCCAGTGCCCTGGTAGGCCAGCGGGTGCCTAAGAAGCTTCTGGTTGAGAACGGTGCGCCGACTGCGGCGGACAAACGGCAAATCAACGAGGGCATCGAAGAGATTCACTGGGTCGCTGCGCTCAAGCCGACGACCGCTGGCGTGCCGGAGTATCGCGACGAGGTTCGTGAGTACCTGGAGATCGCGGTGCTCAGCCTGGACCTGCGGCCCAAGGCCAAGGTAGGACGGCTGCTGGAACTTGCGCACCGCGCCGTGCCCTACCCTGTATTTCTTGTCGTTTTCCAAGGCGTTGACCTGACTTTGTCCCTCGCGCATAAACGTTGGTCACAAGGCGAGGCGGGCAAAGCCGTGCTCGACGGGGACGTGGTTGCGGTCTCCTGGGATGAGTCCATGGACTCTGAACATTGGGGCGCGTTCGGGAAGGCTCTAGCCCTTGGGCGACAACCGCGGGCCAACCTTTTCACAGTATACCAGGGCTGGATCGACGCGGTACTGGCGCTGGAAGCAGCGCGTGTGACCGGTGGATTCGCCACCCCGGACTCGGTTGAGCATTCCACGGCACGGCGAGAAGCCCTTCAGGAATGCGCTCGATTGGAAATGGAGATCGCACGCCTACGTTCGGCAGCCGCCAAAGAAAAGCAACTGCCCCGACAGGTGGAACTGAACCTTGAACTCAAGCGCGTACAAGCCCAGTTGGCCGCCGCGCAGACCAAGCTGTGATAACGGAGAATCGAGATGACCATGCAGAAGCTCACCGCAGATGCCCCCGAGACCAAGAGCGCGGACATGCTCGCGGAGAACGTCGGCCAGTTAAAGGTGCTGTTCCCCGAAGCCTTCCCTGAAGGCAAAGTTGACTTCGAGGTGCTGAAGCAGCTCCTCGGCGGCGTGGTGGACGAACGCGAGGAGAAATACGGCCTCAACTGGCACGGCAAGCGGCAAGCCCGACAGCTTGCCCTGACGCCTTCCACGGGCACCTTGCGTCCCTGTCCCGAAGACAGCATGGACTGGGACACCACCCAGAACCTCATGATCGAGGGCGACAACCTCGAAGTGCTCAAGCTGCTCCAGAAGAGCTACGCCGGCAAGGTGAAGCTCATCTACATTGATCCGCCTTACAATACGGGGAAGGACTTTGTGTACCCCGACAACTTCCAGGACAACATCAAGAACTATCTGGAACTGACTGGCCAAGTGGAAGGGGGCCGGAAGATTAGCAGCAACACCGAGGCCAGTGGGAGGTTTCATACTGACTGGTTGAATATGATGTATCCACGGTTAAGAGTTGCCAGAACACTGCTTTCTCCACTCGGGGCCATATTCATTTCGATTGATGATAATGAGCTTTCGAATCTCAAGGCCATCTGCAATGACATATTTGGCCCGGAATGCTATGCAGGGTGTGTTGCGCGAGTGACAGGAACTCCAACTGGCGGTGGTTTTAGAGCGCTGGTGAACGAAACAGACAATGTCCTTATCTACTTGAAGCAGCCTGACGTTGAGATATCTGGAATTACCTTTACCGAAGATGATGCCGCTATCTACGATAAGGAGGATGCAAACGGTAAGTACCTAATTCGATCGCTGCGCCGTACAGGCGGGGAGGACCGGCGGGAGGATAGACCGAGCATGTACTACGGCATTGCCGCTCCGAATGGAGCGGTAGTCTATCCGACAGGCCCTACAGGCTACGAGAGTCGGTGGATATGTGGCAGGGACCGATATGAGGAAATGGCAGCGGAAGGTCTAATCGAGTGGCAGGAAGTCAAAAGGGACGGAGCAACAAGCTGGCAAGTGTACCAGAAGTTCTATTTAGAGGGGCGACTAAAGCAGCCGTCGAACCTGTGGGATGAACTGGAGGGAAACAAGAAGGCGACTAGGGCGCTCAAAGCCCTCTTCGACGGGGAGAAGGTCTTCAGTTTTCCAAAGCCCGTTGGGCTGCTTCGACACATCTTGCAGATGGCAGCTGCTGAGAAATCTTCCATTGTTCTCGACTTCTTTGCCGGTAGTGGCACCACTGCTCACGCTGTGATGGAATATAATGTGACAGACTCTGGATTCCGTCGCTACGTTCTCGTCCAACTCCCCGAGCCGCTTAATGTGGAGAACAGGGACCAGAAGGTTGCCGCAGAGTTTTGTGACAAATTGAAGAAGCCCCGGAACATCGCCGAGCTGACCAAGGAGCGCCTTCGCCGCGCCTCTAAAAAGATCAAGAAAGAAAATCCACTGTTCGCCGGGGACCTTGGTTTCCGCGTCTTCAAACTCGACTCCTCCAACATCCGGGCCTGGGAGCCGGACCGCGAAGACCTGCCGAAGACGTTGCTGGAGTCCGTGGAGCACCTCAAGGCCGGGCGCTCCGAGGCGGACGTGCTCTATGAGGTGCTCATCAAGCTCGGGCTGGACCTCTGTGTGCCCATGGAGAAGCGCAGCATCGCCGGCAAGGAGGTCCATGCCATCGGCGGAGGGGTGCTCCTGGCCTGCTTGGCTCCGGAGATCGGCCGCGCGGAGGTTGAGCCCCTGGCCCAGGGCATCGTGGCTTGGCGCAAGGAACTCGATCCGGCAGGGGACACCACCTGCGTGTTCCGGGACAGCGCCTTTGAAAACGACGTGGCCAAGACCAACCTCGCCGCCATCCTTCAGCAGCACGGTATCGAGAAAGTCCGGAGCCTGTGATGGCGCCGGCCATGCTGACCTATTTTGCCTATGGCTCGAACATGCTGTCTGCGCGCCTGCGGGACCGCTGCCCCTCGGCACGGCCGCTGGGTTGCGCGGTGGTAACCGGGCACGAACTGCGCTGGCACAAGCCAAGCAAGGACGGCTCCGGGAAATGCGATCTCTTCCGTGTGGACGTGCAGGGCGCGGTCGCTCACGGCGTGCTCTATCAGATCGATGCGTCGGAACTCGACGCACTCGATCAGGCCGAAGGCCGCGGTCACGGCTATGAGCAAAGGGACATTGTCGCCCTGCTCGACGGCACCCCTCATACGGCGATGACCTACCGGGCGACCGACACTGACACCAGCTTGCGGCCCTACTCGTGGTACACCGCGCTGGTCCTGGCAGGCGCACGCGAACACCGGCTACCCGAGGTATATATCGCCATGCTGGAGGCTGTGGAGAGCATTGAGGACCCGGACCGCGCGCGCCACACCAAAAAGATGCGATTGATCGAGGGGTCTTACCGATGAAACTGCATTTCGAACCCAACCTCGACTTCCAGTTGGAAGCCATCGAGGCAGTCTGCGACCTGTTCAGGGGCCAGGAAACCTGCCGGACGGAATTCACCGTCACCAAGAGCGCCCTGGACGGTGCCCACCTGCCTGGGATGGAGAGCGACCTCGGCATTGGCAACCGGCTCACCCTCTTGGACGAAGATGTGCTCAGCAACTTGGGTGACATCCAGCTCCGTCATGGCCTGGCCCCCTCTGGCTCGCTCGCTTCGGGCGACTTCACCGTGGAGATGGAGACTGGGACTGGCAAGACCTACGTCTACCTGCGCACGATCTTTGAGCTGAACAAGCGCTTCGGGTTCACCAAGTTCGTGATCGTGGTCCCTTCGGTGGCCATCAAGGAGGGCGTCTACAAGACCCTCCAGATTACCGAGGAGCATTTCAAGGGGCTCTACGCGGGGGTTCCCTACGACTACTTCCTTTACGACTCTGCCAAGCTCGGCCAGGTGCGCAATTTCGCTACGAGCCCGCAGATTCAGATCATGGTGGTGACGGTCGGGGCCATCAACAAGAAGGATGTCAACAACCTCTACAAGGACAGCGAGAAGACCGGGGGCGAGAAGCCGATCGACCTGATCAAGGCCACCCGGCCCATCGTCATCGTGGACGAGCCCCAAAGCGTTGACGGCGGCCTCGAAGGCCGGGGCAAGCAGGCGCTCGACGCCATGAATCCGCTCTGCACGCTGCGCTATTCCGCCACCCACGTGGACAAGCACCACATGGTCTATCGGCTTCACGCGGTAGACGCTTACCAGCGGAAGCTGGTCAAGCAGATCGAGGTGGCGGCGGCAACGGTGGAGGATGCCCACAACCGGCCCTACGTGCGCCTGGTTGGCGTCAGCAACAAGAAGGGGCCTGTCACCGCCCGGGTAGAGCTGGATGTCCAGACGCCGCAGGGCGTGCGTCGAAGGGAAGTGCCGGTCCTGGACGGGGATGACCTGGAGCAGACCACCAAGCGTGCGGTCTACCACGATTGCCGCATTGGTGAAATTCGCGCGGCCAAGGGCGATGAGTTCATGGAGCTTCGAATCCCAGGTGACGAGAAGTATCTCCGTCTAGGGGAAGCCCACGGCGACATAGACCCACTTGCAGTGCAGCGTCAGATGATCCGCCGGACCATCCAGGAGCATCTCGACAAGGAAAAACGGCTGCGCCCTCAAGGCATCAAGGTACTCTCGCTCTTTTTCATCGAGCGAGTGGACAAGTATCGCCAATATGACGCTGAGGGCAACCAGGTCAAAGGCGAGTACGCCAAAATCTTCGAGGAAGAGTACCGCAAGCTAGCCAAGCACCCGGACTACAACGACCTGTTCCAGGGCGTTGACCTCTCGCGCGCGGCCGAAGAGGTCCACGATGGGTACTTCTCCATCGACAAGAAGGGCGGCTGGTCAGACACCGCGGAAAACAACCAGACCAACCGCGACAATGCAGAACGCGCCTACAACCTGATCATGAAGCACAAGGAGAAGCTTCTGAGCTTCGAGACCCCGCTCAAGTTCATCTTCTCCCACTCCGCGCTCAAGGAGGGATGGGACAACCCCAACGTCTTCCAGATTTGCACGCTGCGTGACATCCAGACGGAGCGCGAACGGCGTCAGACCATCGGCCGTGGCCTGCGCTTGTGCGTCAATCAGAAGGGGGAGCGGCTGCGGGGCTTCGATGTGAACACGCTCACGGTGATCGCCACGGAGCGCTATGAGGAGTTCGCAGAAAACCTCCAACGGGAAATCGAGGCGGACACGGGCATCCGCTTCGGCATCGTGGAAGCCCACCAGTTCGCGGCAGTCGCCGTGACTGGCGCCGATGGCAAGGTAACGCCCCTTGGAGTCGAGCAGTCCAAGGCAGTGTGGGAGGATCTCAAGGCCCGGGGTTACATCGACTCGCGCGGCAAGGTCCAGGACTCCCTGAAAAAGGCGCTGAAGGATGGGACGTTCACCGTCCCGGCAGAGTTCGCAGCCCAGCAGGTTCAGATCACCGAGGTCCTTCGCAAGCTCTCCGGCAAGCTGGAGATCAAGAACGCGGATGAACGCAAGGTTATACGGACCCGAGAGGCTGTGCTCCATAGCGGAGATTTCAAGGCCCTTTGGGACAGGATCAAGCACAAGACCACCTATCGCGTGCAGTTTGACAATGAGACACTTCTGGAAAGCTGCATTAAAGCCCTTCTTGAGGCCCCCCGGATTCCCAAGGCGCGGTTGCAATGGAGAAAGGCCGACATCGCCATTGGCAAGGCTGGGGTAGAGGCGACTGAAAAGATCGGGGCTGCGACTGTCGCCCTGGATGAGACGGACATCGAACTTCCTGATCTGCTTACTGACCTTCAGGACCGCACCCAACTCACCCGGCGCTCCATCCAGCGAATCCTGGCTGAAAGTGGCCGGCTGGACGAGTTCAAGACTAATCCCCAGCAGTTCATCGAACTGGCTGCCGAGATCATCAATCGCTGCAAGCGCCTGGCCCTGGTGGACGGGATCAAGTACCAGCGCCTCGGGGATGAGCACTACTTCGCACAGGAGCTATTCGAGCAGGAGGAACTGACGGGATACCTGAAGAACCTTCTCCCCTCTGAGAAGTCAGTCTACGAGCACGTTGTCTACGACATGGACACCGAGCGCCAGTTCGCTGACCAGCTTGAAAAGAACAACGCAATCAAGGTGTACGCCAAGCTGCCAGGCTGGTTCACCGTGCCAACTCCACTCGGGAGCTACAACCCAGACTGGGCGGTCCTAGTGGACAAGGATGGGGAGGAAAGGCTGTATTTCGTAGTGGAAACCAAGAGCAGCCTCTTCGCGGATGAGCTGCGTAGCCGCGAAACGGGGAAGATCGCCTGCGGCAAGGCGCATTTCCAGGCGCTAGCAGTGGGCGAGTCACCCGCGAAGTATATCGTGGCGACTTCCGTGAATGACATGCTTGAACATGCATCACGCTAGGATCAGGAAAGAACAAATTCATTGAGTCCTATGTTGGGCATCGCCCACATGCCTCTAGGACGACGGGGCCCCAGGCAGAAACATAACAGGGCCCC
>JBFMHA010000019.1:0-47338 GCA_040753075.1 Thermodesulfobacteriota bacterium | reverse complement strand
CTCGGCCAGCTTGCGCACCTCGTCGGCCACCACGGCGAAGCCGCGGCCGGCGTCGCCGGCCCGGGCCGCCTCGATGGCCGCGTTGAGCGCCAGCAGGTTGGTCTGGTCCGCGATGTCGGTGATCACGGTGATGATCCGGCCGATGTTGTCCGCCTCCTGGCCCAGGCGGGCCATGGTCTCCTTGAGCTTCAGGATGCGCGCCTCGATGTGCTGGATGGAGTCCACCGCCCGGCGCACCCCGGCAGCGCCGGTGGTGGCGTATTCCTTGGACCGGCCCGCGCTGGCCGCGGCGTCGCCGGCGTTGCGCGCCACCTCCAGCACGGTGGAGTTCATCTCCTCCATGGCCGTGGCGGTTTCGGTCATGCGGTCGCGCTGCACCTCAACCCCGGAGTTCACCATGTCCACCTGTGACGTGAGCTCCTCGATGGCCACGAACACGCGCTTGGAGATGTCCCCGGCCCGGACGGCCGCGTCGGAGATGGAGGAGAGCAGGCCCTGCACCTTGGCCTCCTGCCGCCGGGCCTCCTCCAGGGCGAGGCCGGTCTCGGCCATGGCCGACTCGGCCTGGGCGGTCTTGGTCCGGGATTCGTCCATGCTCCGGCGCAGGTCTGTCACCATGGAGCAGACATCCTCCTTGAGCATGGCCAGCTCGTGGGCGAAGCGGCCGGTGATCTGGCAGGCCAGGTCCCCGCCCGCCACCCTGCGGGCGTAGGCGCGCAGGGATTCCATGGGCGCGATGACCTGGTGGCGCATGATGAGGAACACCAGGAGCGCGCCGGCCAGGGCCAGGAGCACGCAGACGGCCTGTATCGCGTGGAGTGTGGCGACCTTGCCCGCGGCTTCTTCCTGCATCCGGTCCACGACCGCGTTCAGGGCCTTGGCCAGACCGGCGTTGTCCCTCTGGAGCTTGGCCATGACCGCGGCGTCCGACTTGGCCAGGACGGACTCCACGTCGGCCTTGAAAGGCCGCCATTGGGCGCGGGCCTGGCCCAGCAGGCTGGCGGCCTCCGCCGAGGCGGCCGGGAGCTCGGCCTTGGGGCCGGCCAGGTCGAGTGTCGCGGGCGCGAGGCCTCCATCGGCCAGGGCCGCATGGGTCTGCTCGAAGACCTGGATGCTGGCGCGCACCGCCTTGGCGGTGGTCGAGGGATCAGCGAGCGTGCTTTCGCCCGAAGAGGAGCGGGCCAGTTCGAGCTCCCACAGCTCCTTGGTCATCTTCTGCAGCAGCATGCGCTGCCGGCCGGCCAGGTTGATGCACAGCCCGTCGCTCTCCTGCTTGGAGGACATGACCCAGGTGGCGGCGAACATGCCGGCGGCGATGAGGAAGAGGAGCAGGATGGAGAGGTAGATGCGGCTCTTGATGCTCATGGCGATGCCTCGCATAGCTTGGTCTGCTGCGTTGGCGTCGGCGCAGGACGCCATGGATAAATCCTACTGCAATCCCGGGGCATTTGCCAGGGGAAAATGCAGGATGCCGACATGGCGTCCCGGGATGGCGGCGAAGGGGGGATGTGGCCGGTGCGGGCGCCTCAGCTTCCGGCCCGGCGCTCCGCCAGGGCCTGGTCGATGGCCTGGCGCAACTCGTCCAGGTCCACGGGCTTGGAAAGGTAGCCGTCCATCCCGGCGGCGAGGAAGCGCTCCCGGTCTCCCTTCATGGCGTGGGCGGTCAGGGCCAGCACCGGGATGCCCGGGTCCCACGTCCCGGGCTTGGCTTCGCGGATGTGTTGGGTGGTCTCCAGCCCGTCCATCTCCGGCATCTGGATGTCCATGAGCACGCAGTCGAAGGGCTGCAGGGAGAGCAACTCCAAGGCGGCGCCGCCGCCTTCCGCCGCGACGGGGACCATGTCGAGCTTCTGGAGCATGCGGGTGACGGCCAGGCGGTTCACGGGCTCGTCCTCCACCACCAGCACCCGGACGCCCGCTGTCGAGGTCGGGGCAGGGGGGGCGGCTGGGGCGGGGGCGGCCGGCTGCGGCCGGTCTGCGGCCAGGGGCAGCCACAGGGTGAGATGGGCCTCGGTGCCTTTCCCGAGTTCGCTGCAGAAGGCCAGGGCGCCGTGCATGAGGCCCACCAGCCGGCGCACGATGGCCAGGCCCAGGCCTGAGCCGCCGTGTCGGCGGGTGGATGAGCCGTCGACCTGGGAAAAGGGCTCGAAGGCTCGGCTGAGCTGCTCGTCGGAGATGCCTATGCCGGTATCCGCCACCACCAGGTGCAGGGCCGCAACTCCCGGCCGGGAGAACCTGGCCAGGGAGTAGGCCTCCAGCCGGATGTGTCCGTCCTCGGTGTACTTCACGGCGTTGCCCACCAGGTTGAAGAGCACCTGGCGGATGCGGCCGGCGTCTCCCACCAGCCGGCGCGGCGTGGCGGGATCCACGGCCATCTCCATGCTCAGGCCCCGGGCCTGGGACTCGGGCCGGAACGCCTCCAGCACCGGGGTCAGCACCGACTCCAGGTCGAACTCCGCGGCCTCGATGGCCATGGCCCCGGCCTCGATGCGGGAGAGGTCCAGGATGTCGGAGAGCACCCGCAGCAGGTTGCGGCTGGAGTGCAGGGCGGTGTCCAGGTAGCCCCTCACCTCGGGCGGCAGGTCCTCTCCTGCGGCCAGTTGGAGCATGCCCATGACCCCGTTCAGGGGGGTGCGGATCTCGTGGCTCATGGTGGCCAGGAACTCGGACTTGGCCCGGCTGGCCTCCTCGGCCGCCAGCTTGGCCGCCAGCAGCTCCTCGCCGGAGCGCTTGCGCTCGGACACGTCCATGAACATGGCCGCCATGCGGCCGGGCGAGGTCTGGAAGGCCCACACGTCGAAGTCCCCGAAGACGCGCCGGTCCTCGTAGGCGTAGCCCGCGGCCGCGAAGCGGTCGCCGTGCGCCGCCACCCGGCGGTAGATGACCGGCAGGTCGGAGTCGCGGTGGGCCGGGAAGGCCTGCTCCATGGTCAGGCCCACCAGGTCGGCGTGCCGGATGCGCAGGATCTTGTCCGCGGCCGGGTTGGCCCCGGTGAACACCAGGGAGGCGTCCGGGGCCAGTTCGTAGAAATGGATGCCCAGGGGGGTGGCCTGGGCCACCGAGCGGAACCGCTCCTCGCTGTCCCGCAGCGCCTCCTCGGCGCGGCGGCGCTCGGTGGTGTCCACGCCCAGGCAGGTGACGTCCAGGACCCGGCCGGCGGAGTCCGTGGTGAGCGCGTTGGCCCAGGCGATGGCCAGGCGGCGGCCGTCCCGGGTCAGGATGTCGTACTCGTGGGCCGAATACTCCCCGGCGCCGCGGCTGGCCATGGCGGCCGAGAATATACCGCGTATCTCGTCGCGCAGCTCCGGCGGGATGAAGGTCTCGAACCAGTCCCGGCCCAGGGCCTCCTCCCGGCTCCAGCCGGCGAGGCTCAGGAAATGGTCGTTGGCGAAGACCAGCCGGCCCCGGGCGTCCAGGGAGATGCCGATGAGCGGGACGCGCTCCAGCACCTGGCGGAACTTGCGCTCGGACCGGGCGATCCGCTCCTCGGCGGTCTTGCGCTCCGTGATGTCGACCAGGGAGAGCAGGACCAGGTCCTCGCCCGCCAGGCGGACCAGCCCGGTGGAGAGCAGGAAGTGGACTCTTTGGGGAGCGCCCTCCCGGAGCGCGTCCAGGCTGGCCTCGGCGTGGTGCACCCACTCGCCGGAAGCGAAGGTGCGCATGACCTGGGTGCGCACCGGGCAGTTGGAGCAGGCCGGGGTGCGGCCGCACCCTTCCGGCAGGGAGGCGTTCAGGCAGCGCAGCACCTCGCCGCCGAGCAGGCCGAGGATGCTCGCGCGCTTTCTGCCGGCCAGGGTTTCCGCCGCGTAATTGGCGTCCGCCACCCGGGCGTCCCGATTGACCAGGACCATGGGGCAGGGGGCGGTTTGGAAAATGGAGTTCAGAAACTTGTTTTTGGCTTTGATCTCCTCTTCGGCCTGCTTTCGCGCGGTGATGTCCGTGGCGATCTCCAGGCGCACCAGGCGGCCGTCGGTCCAGGTCATGGCCTGGTCCACGAGGTGGTACCAGCGGCCGTTCCTGGTGTTCCGGAACTCCCAGGTGTGGGCAGGGGTCGGTTTTCCGTCGGCGTCGCGGAGCAGGTGGTTGGTGCAGAAGGGGCAGGGCCCGTTCTGGTCCTTCTGGATGGCCTGCCAGCATATCTTGCCCACCAGGTCCTGCCCCATGTCCCGGCAGGCGCCGCGGTTGGCGAAGAGGATTTCGTGGGTGTCCATGTCCGCCACGTAGACCAGGGCGTCCATGGCGTCGAGGATGGACAGGGCGTTGGCCAGGTCGGCCGGGCCGGGGCGGCGTTCCGGGGATGATGGCCTGAGCATGGGGGGCCTCACGGAGTCTTGAGCCGATCCTACGACATTCCCGGGAAAATTTGAAGAGTTTTTGAACGAACAATCAGATTGGACTGGCCGGGAGCCTGGAGCGCCCGGGCAGTCCGGAGATGGAGAGGGGCATGGTGGCGTTGGCCAACGTCAGGTCCGGCCCGCGGAGGGCCAGGATGCGACTCGACCCCGCGGCCAGGACCGCGGCCGGCAGGTTGAACGCCTGGACGAAGGCAGGCTCGCCCAGGCGCCCGGCGGCTGCCGGGACGGGGGCTTCCGGCAGCTGCGGCAAAGGCGGGCAAGGGCCTTGAACCAGGCCGGATCGGCGGGGCGGAGCGTCTCTTGAACGGGAGGCGCGGCCGCAGCGCAGGCGGCCGCCGCCGTTCCCGTCCAGGCTTCGGCCAGGCCAGGGCCCGGGGCCCGACTCAGGGGCTGAGGCCGGGCATGTCCCTGTCCTCGTGTCGCGTCCGCCTGATCCGCGATATGCCTAGCCGACTCAACACGTCGGCATTGCGGATTTTTTTCGAAAAACGTCTGGAGGCATCATGCGGGCGCAACACTAGAGCGTGGCGATGTAGTCGGCCAGGGCTTTGATGTCCTCGGCGGACAGTCCCTTGGCCAGGCCTTCCATCATGGCCTTCTTCCCGCCGCCGTAGGTCCCGGCCTTGTAGCCTTCCAGTGCCCTGGCCACGTCGGCGGCCTTCATGCCCTTCAGGGGGGCGCCGGCGCCCAGGGCCTTCTTGCCGCCGTCCGCTCCGTGGCAACCGGCGCAGCGGGCGAACAGGGTCTTGCCGTCCGCGGCCAGGCCCTGGGCCGCGAAGATGGCCGCGGCCAGCAGGCCGACCGAGAGGACCGTGAGAATCCGTTTCATGAGGGCGCTCCGTTGCAAGGGTGGACGTGGGCGGAACTCCGATCCTCCCATCACTACACCGTTCCCGAGAGGGAAGGCAATGGCCTGGCCGGAGGCGAGGCCGGCGACTCCGGCCGGGTTGGAGCAGGCCTCTGTCGCGCGCCCCAGAAGCGGCTATGCCGGCGGCTTGTCCTGCGACACGCGGGCGCGGACTTCGGCCAGCAGGCCGGCCAGGAGTTCCTTGAGCCGGGGGAGGAGCTCCCGGATACGGGCCGCGTCCCGGGTCCGGCCCGCCTGTTCGGCCCGGCGGGCCAGGTCGGCGAGTTCGGCGGCCCCGAAGCTCGCCGCGGTGGACTTGAGCGCATGCGCCCGGCAGGTGAATGACTCCAGGTCCCCGGAGCGCGCCGCCTTCTCCAGGTCCCGGGCCTCGCCGGGCAGCAGGTCCCGGGCGGTGCGACAGAAGGCGTCCAGGTCCGCGGGGTCCCCGCCCACCAGGTCCAGCACGTAGGCCCAGTCCACCTGGCCCGCGGACCGGTCTGCGCCCGGGGCGAACCGGGCGGCCAGGGCCGCCAGTTCTTCGCGGCGCACCGGCTTGGTCAGGACATCCTCCATGCCCGCGTCCAGGATGCGCTGCCGGTCCTCGATCCCGGCCCGCGCGGTGAGCCCCACGATGGGCGTGCGGGAGGGGAGGCCGGGCAGGGTCCGGATGCGTCGGGCCGCGGCCAGCCCGTCCAGGCCGGGCATCTCCACGTCCATGAGCACCAGGTGGTAGCCCCCGCGGGCGGTCATCCCCACCGCCTCCAGTCCGTCCCGGGCCTCGTCCACCAGGTCGGCCACGCCCTGGAGGAACTGGCGGGCTATTTCACGGTTCAGGGCCGAGTCGTCGGCCACCAGGACCCGCAGGCCGCGGGAGTCCGTCCGGTCCGGGGCGCACGGCGCCGCGGGCGGCGGGGCCGGGGCCGCCGCGGGCAGGGGCAGGGTGAAGGAGAAGGCGCAGCCCCGGCCCGGCCCGCTGTCCAGTTCGATGCGTCCGCCCATGCGCTCCACCAGGCCCTTGCAGATGGCCAGACCCAGGCCGGCCCCGCCGTACCGCCGGGTGGTGGAGGTGTCGGCCTGGGCGAAGCTCTCGAAGACCGCCTCCTGCTTGTCCGTCGGGATGCCCGGCCCGGTGTCCCGCACCGTGAAGCGGACGCTGTCCGGTTCCGGGGCGGCGGCCAGGCGCAGGGACACCTCCCCGCTCTCGGTGAACTTCACCGCGTTGCCCACCAGGTTGAGCAGCACCTGCTTGATCCGGGTGGGGTCGCCCCGCAGGGCGGGGGGCAGGCCGGCGTCCACCCGGCAGTTCAGATCCAGGCCCTTGTCCCGGGCGGACTGGGCGAACAGGGCGCAGACCTCCTCGGCCAGGGTCCGGGGATCGAAGGAGATGGTCTCCAGGTCGACGCGGCCGGCCTCGATCCGGGACAGGTCCAGGATGTCGCCGAGCAGGGCCATGAGCAGTTCGCCCGAGGAGCCGATGGTGTTCAGCAGGCGCTGCTGCCCCGGGTTCAGCTCGGTGTCGCCCAGGAGCTGGCACATGCCCAGCAGCGCGTTCATGGGGGTGCGGATCTCGTGGCTCATGCGCGCCAGGAAGGCGCTCTTCTCCTTGCTGGCCTGCTCCGCGGCGCGCCGGGCCTCCTCCGCCCGCTCCTTTTCCTTGCGCGCGGTCACGTCCATGACCGAGCCCTCGTAGCGCAGGGGCAGCCCCTCGGGATCGGGGACCATGCGCAGGGAAATCCGGGCCCAGAAGGTGGACCGGTCGCGGCGGGTGATCTGCATCTCGAAGTCGGCCACCGCGCCGTCCGCGGTCAGGGCGTCCAGAAGGCGCTCCGGGTCGGCCTGCAGCACCGGGATCATGGCGAAGAGGTCCGGGCTCCCGGCCAGGAATGCGCCGGGCGAGGAGTAGCCCATGGTCCGGGCCAGGGAGGGATTGGCGTTGATGAGCCGGCCGTCGGCCGCGGCCTGGAAGATGCCCTCCACCGCGTTCTCGAAGATGCTCCGGTAGTTCTCCTCGGCCTGGCGCAGGGAGGCCTGGGACTCCTGGATGCGCTCGGCCATGGCGTTGAAGCTGGCGCCCAGCCGGCCCAGTTCGTCCTGGCCCGCGGGAGGCACCCGGGCCTGGGTCTTCCCCCGGGCGAAGGCGGCCATGGCGCTCTCCAGGCCGGTCACGGGCCGGATGACCGTGCGCTCCAGGATCAGGCTGAAGAGCAGGGCCAGGAGCAGGAAGATGCCGCCCAGAAGGCCCAGGAAGATGGCGGACGAGGCGGCCTTGGCCTGCTCCACGTCGGCCAGTGAGGTGGCCAGCAGGAGGTAGCCCGCCGGTTCCTCCTTGCCCGTGATCCGGCTCAGGTGGAGCAGGGAGGCGTCCCCGTCCCGCCGCTCCTGCCAGATCAGGTCGCCGTCCGCGGCCCGGGCCGTGTGCGCCGGGTCCAGGACCGGCGGGGTGAACCTGCGGCCGGCTCCGCGCAGGAAGCGGCCGTCCCGGCCGTAGGCCGCGGCCCTCTCCAGGCCCGCGGCCCGGACCATGTCGCCCAGCCGGCGCTCCACTGCGTCCAGGCGCTTCCCGGAGATGTCGTTGGCCAGGCGTTCGGCCTGGCTCTGCGCCGCCACGGCCAGGAGCAGTTCGGTCTTGTGCTGTCCCGACTCCACGATCTGGTCGCCGAAGGGCAGGAGCACCGCGGAGAACACCGCGGCGATGGCCAGGTAGGTGATCAGCACGGCCCCGACCAGCTTGAGCCGGAGGGAATGCGGGTACAGTCTGGGCATGGCGCGTTGCCGGGTGGGGTGGCTCAGGGTTCGATCCGCCTGGCCGCCGCCGGGCGGGCCGCGGTGAACAGGGCGGGGGCGGGGAGGGTCGCCTTGCCGGCGCGGACGGCCGCGAATCCGGACCGGGCCGGCGGGGCGGCCGGGTCCGGGGATGTCGCGGACAGCAGGATGACGAGGCCCGGGAGCAGGGGCCGATGGGGCATGGAGCCTCCGGTTCGCTGCCGCAGGCGGCGCAACGCGCGCCGTCTTGCCGGCCGTTTCGCCGGGTATAGACCGATGCCCGGCCGGAGTCCAGCCGCGCCGGCCGCGGGAGGGCCGCTATCGCCTGATTCCCTTGCGGGACAGGCCCAGCACCACCACGAAGAACACCGGCACGAAGAGGATGGCCAGCAGGGTGGCGGCGAAGGTCCCGCCCAGGACGCAGACGCCGATGGCGTTCTGGCTTCCCGACCCGGCCCCGGAACTGACGGCCAGTGGCAGCACCCCGAGCATGAAGGCCAGGGAGGTCATGAGGATGGGCCGCAGCCGCATGCGGGCCGCCTCGATGGCCGCTTCGGTCAGGCTCTTCCCCAGGAAGAGCTGCTCCCGGGCGAACTCCACGATGAGGATGGCGTTCTTGGCCGCCAGGCCCATGGTGGTGAGCAGGCCCACCTGGAAGTACACGTCGTTGGACATGCCCCGTCCCAGGGTGGCCAGGGCCGCTCCCAGCACGCCCAGAGGCACCACCAGCATCACCGCGGTGGGCACGGACCAGCTCTCGTAGAGCGCGGCCAGGCAGAGGAACACCACCAGGACGGACAGGGCGTACAGGGCCGGGGCCTGGGCTCCGGACAGGCGCTCCTGGTAGGACAGGCCGGTCCATTCCAGGCCCGCGCCCTCGGGCAGTTGGGCCGCGATCTCCTCCGCCGCCAGCATGGCCTCGCCGGTGCTGCGGCCGGGGGCGGGCATGCCCTGGATCTGCACCGCGGGCAGGCCGTTGTAGCGCTCCAGGCGGGGGGAGCCCCAGGTCCAGCGCCCGGCGGCGATGGCCGAGAAGGGCACCATGTCGCCCAGCCTGTTGCGGGCGTACCAGCGGCTGAAGTCCTCGGGCATCATGCGGAACGGCGCGTCGCCCTGGACCATGACCTTCTTCACCCGGCCCCGGTCGATGAAGTCGTTGACGTAGGCCCCGCCCAGGGCCGTGGACAGGGTGTCGTTCACCTCGGCCAGGTTGAGGCTCAGGGCCCCGGCCTTGGCCTGGTCGATGTCGATCCGGTACTGGGGGGTGTCCTCCATGCCGTTGGGCCGCACCGCACGCAGCCGGGGATCCTTGGCGGCCAGGCCCAGGAACTGGTTGCGCGCGGCCATGAGCTTCTCGTGCCCCAGCCCGGCCCGGTCCTGCAGGTACAGGTCGAAGCCCGAGGCGTTGCCCAGCTCCACCACCGCCGGCGGGGGGAAGGTGTAGACCACCGCAGTCCTGATGCCGGCCAGGGCCCGGTTGGCCCGGTCGGCCACGGCCTGGGCGCGCAGGGCCGCATCCTTGCGCTGGCCCCAGTCCCTGAGCTGGACAAAGGCGATGCCGGTGTTCTGGCCGCTCCCGGCGAAGCTGAAGCCGGTGGCGGTGAAGATGGAGCCCACGGCCTCCTTCTCCTCCTCGATGAAATGGCGCTCCACCTGGAGCAGCACCTCCCGGGTGCTCTCCATGGTGGCCCCGGGGGGGAGCTGCACCAGGCCGAACAGGAAGCCCTGGTCCTCCTCGGGCAGGAAGCCGGTGGGCAGGCGGGGGAACACCAGGACCAGGGCGATTCCCAGCAGGACGTAGACCAGCATCACCCGGCCGACCCGATGGACAAGAGTGCGCACCGTGGACGCGTAGGCCAGGCCGGCCGCGTCGTAGGCCCGGTTGAACAGGCCGAAGAAGCCCTTGCGGCCTT
The DNA here is from genome assembly GCA_040753075.1 of Thermodesulfobacteriota bacterium. Taxonomy (GTDB): domain Bacteria; phylum Desulfobacterota; class Desulfovibrionia; order Desulfovibrionales; family Desulfovibrionaceae; genus UBA6814. Next base: position 37,460 of record JBFMHA010000019.1, on the reverse strand, counting down.
GGCCGTGTCCTTCCCGGACCGGTTTGAGCATGGTGGCGCACAGGGCCGGGGTGAGCACGATGGCCACCATCACGGACAGGGTCATGGCGGCCACGATGGTCAGGGCGAACTGGCGGTAGATGACCCCGGTGGAGCCGCCCATGAAGGCCATGGGCACGAACACCGCCGAGATCACCATGGCGATGCCCACCAGGGCCCCGGTGATCTGGCCCATGGACTTGCGGGTGGCCTCCCGGGGGGAGAGGCCCTCCTCCCGCATGATACGCTCCACGTTCTCCACCACCACGATGGCGTCGTCCACCAGGAGCCCGATGGCCAGCACGATGCCGAACATGGTCAGGGTGTTGATGGAGAAGCCGAAGGCGGCCATGGCCCCGAAGGTTCCCAGGAGCACCACCGGCACGGCGATGGCCGGGATGACCGTGGCCCGCAGGTTCTGGAGGAACAGGAACATGACCAGCACCACCAGGGCGATGGCCTCCAGCAGGGTCTGCACCACCTCGTGCATGGAGATGCGGACAAAGGGGGTGGTGTCGTAGGGGAAGACATATTCGAGGTCCGCGGGGAAGGTGGCGGACAGCCTGGCCAGGTCCCTGCGCAGGGCCTCGACGGTGTCCAGGGCGTTGGCCCCGGCGGCCAGCTTGACGCCCAGGCCGCAGGCGGGCTTGCCGTTGAAGCGCACCTCGGTGTTGTACCGCTCGCTGCCGATCTCGCAGCGGGCCACGTCGGCCAGGCGCACGGCCGAGCCGTCGGGATTCACCCGCAGCAGGATCCTCTCGAACTGTTCCGGGGTCTCCAGCCGGGTCTGGGCGTTGATGGTGAAGCTCATCTTCTGGCCGGGAAGCGCGGGGGCGCCGCCCACCTCGCCGGCGGATATCTGGGCGTTCTGGGCCGCGATGGCGGCCTTCACGTCGGCCGGGGTGAGGGCGTAGCTCTGCAGCTTGCCCGGGTCCAGCCAGACGCGCATGGCGTACTGCGCACCGAACTGGGTGATCTCGCCCACCCCGTCGGCGCGGCTGAGGGGGTCGGCCACGTAGGTGCCCACGTAGTCGTTGAGGTCCGCGGCGGTCATGTCGCCGTCCTTGGACACGAAGCCGATCACCATCAGGTAGTTCTTGACAGCCTTGTTCACCTGGATGCCCTGGCGCTGCACTTCCTGGGGCAGCAGCGGGGTGGCCAGGGCCAGCTTGTTCTGCACCTGGACCTGGGCGATGTCCGGATCGGTGTCCGCGTCGAAGGTCAGGGTGATGTTCACCTCGCCCGTGGACTCGCTGGTGGCGGTCATGTAGCGCAGGTCGTCCAGGCCCTTCATCTTCTGCTCGATGACCTGGGTGACGGTGTCCTCCAGGGTCCGGGGCGAGGCCCCGGGATACCGGGCGACGATGCTGATGGAGGTGGGCGCGATGCGCGGGTACTGGGCCACCGGCAGGTTCAGGATGGACAGGCCGCCGGCCAGCATGACGAGGATGGCGATGACCCAGGCGAACACCGGGCGATCGATGAAGAAGCGGGACATGGGGAAATCTCCTTGGCGCCCCACCCCCGGAGGCCTTCCGGCGGTCCGGGGAGGAGCGCGTGCGGTTTCGTCGCGAGGGACCTCCCGGTAGGCGGAGGCCGCGACGTCGGCTCAGCTCCCGGCCGGGCCGGCGGCGGGCGCGACCGTGGCCTTCATGCCGGGCCGGACCTTCTGCAGGCCCTCCACCACCACCCGGTCTCCGGCGGCCAGGCCGGACGTCACCAGCCAGGCGTCGCCCACCACCCGGTCCACCTCCAGGTCGCGGCGCTCCAGGGTTCCGTCGGGCAGCGCCACCAGGGCGAAGGGCCTGCCCTTGGGGTCGCGGGACACGGCCTGCTGCGGGACCAGGAGGGCGGCCTCGGCCGCGCCCTCCTCCAGCACCGCGCGCACGTACATGCCGGGCAGGAGGCCGCGGTCCGGATTGGGGAACAGGGCGCGCAGGGTGTAGGCCCCGGTGTCCGGGTCCACGGTGATGTCCTCGAACTCCAGCGCGCCCTCCAGGGGATACGGGGAGCCGTCCTCGTACAGGAGCCTCACCCTGGCCCGGCCCTCGTCCGAGCGCGCCAGCCGGCCCTCGGCCAGGGCCCGGCGCAGGCGCAGCAGTTCGCTGCTGGACTGGGTCGCGTCCACGTAGATTGGGTCGATCTGCTGCACCGTGGCCAGGGCCGAAGGCTGGTTGGCCGTGACCAGGGCTCCGGGAGTGACCGCGGACGCGCCGATACGGCCGGAGATGGGCGAGACCACGGTGGTGCGGTCCAGGTCGATGCGCGCGGACTGGAGCGCGGCCCGGGCCGCCTGGGTCGCCGCATCGGCCTGGAGGCAGGCGGCCTGGGCGTCGTCGTTCTCCTGGGTGCTGACCGAGCCGGTCTTGACCAGCTCCGCATAACGGCGGGCTCTGAGGCGCGCCGGAACAGCGTTGGCCTCGGCCCGGGACAGGGCGGCCCGGGCGTTGTCGAACGCGGCCTGGAAACTGGCCGGATCGATCCTGTAGAGGGGCTGGCCGGCCTTGACCTCCGAGCCCTCCTTGAACAGCCGCTGCTGGAGGATGCCGCCCACCTGGGGCGGGGGGGGGGGGGGGGGGGGGGGGGGCGCGGCGGGGGCCCCGCCCCAGGCGGGGGGGGGGGGCCCGCGGGCTCGGCCGCCAGGTGCGCCGAGGTCCGGCCGGCCAGGACCGTGGCGAGGGGCGCCCGCTGCGGGGCCAAGGTTATCACGCCCACTTCTGGCGGGGCGGCCGGGGCCTGCCGGGCCTGGGCCTGGGGCGCGCGGTCGCAGCCCGGGGCCAGGGCCAGGAGCAGGGCAAGGGACAGGGCGAAAACGGGGGATGCGAATTGTCTAGGCATGGGGCGCCTCCGCCTGGGGATGTGCGGGAAGACCGCGATGCTTTCCGCAGGACGCGTACTTGGAGCGGAGCCGCTCGATGCCGCCCAGGGAGAACTCCACCATGTCCTCGGCCACTGCGAGCAGGTTCTCCTCGCTGGGCAGGAAGTCCGGGCCAAGGGTGTCCAGGACCCGCGGGTCGTAGCGGAACAGGGTGAACTGGCTCACGACTCCGGCCGCTCCGCGGGTGACCGCCGCGTCCGGAGCCCCGTGCATCAGGTCCCGGACGATGGTGCGCAGCATTTCGTTGACCGGCCGGAGGAGCTCCGCGATGAGCACGTCCACGTGCTGGGAGGGTTGGACCATCTCCAGGAGGATCAGCTTGCCCAACTGCGCGTGTTCGTCGTTGTCGTCGGCCAGGAGCTGCTGGAGCAGCCCCCGCACGAAGGCCCGCAGCCGGTCTTCCGGAGGGGCGCCGGGGGTGAGGCCTTCATCCAGGGGGAAGCGGTCTCGGATCCGGCGGACGTGTTCGGTCAGGACCTGGATGTAGAGATGCTCCTTGCTGCCGAAGTGGTAGTTCACCGCGGCCACGTTGGCTTGGGCCAGGGCGCAGATGTCCCGGGTGCGGGCGCCGACCAGGCCGTCCCGGGCGAAGATCCGGCGGCCTGCTTCCAGAAGGCGGGCGGGGGTGGCGGCGTCGTTAAGCACGGCTATCCTCCAAACATGGATTCAATCACAGATTCAAACACTGTTTAATCTCATGTTCGGGACATGTCAACCCCGATGGTGCGCATTTCGTTTCAGGCCGGGCAGTCGTCTTGTGGGCATCTTCCTCCGGGCGCAACCTCCGTCGACACGGCCGGCGTCGGTGCGGGGGAAAGGCGCATTCTCGAACTATACTGATATTTTTTTATAGTAATATATTGACACAGGGGATTGGCGGATATATTGCTCTTTTGAGCAAAACAAGGAGTCGCCATGCCCCGGCCTCGCCGCTGCCGACTGGTCCAGGGGGCCCCGCCCGTGACCTACTTCAAGCCCCAGGGCATCCCCTTGCGTGACCTTGCCGAAGTCTGCCTGGGAGTGGACGGGTTCGAAGCCCTCCGCATGGCCGACCTGGAGGGGAGGGCCACGGAGGAGGCCGCGGCCCGCATGGGCGTGTCCCGGCTCACCCTCAACCGCATCCTGGGCCAGGCCCGGGTCGTGGCGGCTCGCGCCCTTTCCCGGGGTTGGGCCTGCGCATCGAGGGCGGAGACTGGGTTTTGGCCGGCTCGGCCGATGTCGTTGATGCGGCAGGGCGCGGGCGGGACTGAGGCGTCCCAAGCCGAGGAGGAGTGCGCCATGAACGGAATCCTGCGATGGAATGGGCGTGGCCGTGGCGGCCGGATGTTCGGGCCGGATGACGGCCAGGGACAGGGCGGAGGCCGTGGCGGCGGGCGTTGCGGCCGCGGGCGGGGCCAGGATCAGGGTCAGGGTCGCTGTGGCCGCGGAGGTGGAGGCGGGATGGGCCAGGATGGTGGCCAGGGCCAGGACCAGGGCCGGCGCAGGGGCGGCGGCGGTAGTGGCCGCGGTGGAGCAGGCCGGGGCCAGGGGAGCGGCGCCGGCCCCGGGACTCCTTCCCGGGACGCCGGAGCCTGGCGGCGTCCGGCTCGGGTGCGTCGCCGGGACGGATCCTGCCTGGGCCGCAGATGCGAGTGACGCTCTTGCACGGGAGATGAGGTCCTGCGCACCCCGCCTGCCGGGCGGAGCGGGGCGTTGCGCCCGGCCGCCTGGCGGGCGGGGGCTGGTCAGGCTCTTTGAGGCGGCTCCCGGCCCGGTTGCGCCTTTCCGGGGGAGCGCGGGAGATCCTGCCGGCGGCCGTCTTCATTCAACAGAGCGTTTTCGCTCTTTTTTTTGTCCTTTCGTTTTATACTGATATTTTTTTATAGTAATATATTGACACAGGGGATTGGCGGATATATTGCTCTTTTGAGCAAAACAAGGAGTCGCCATGCCTCGGCCTCGCCGCTGCCGACTGGTCCAGGGGGCCCCGCCCGTGACCTACTTCAAGCCCCAGGGCATCCCCTTGCGTGACCTTGCCGAGGTCTGTCTGGCCGTGGACAGCTTCGAAGCCCTCCGCCTGGCCGACCTGGAGGGGATGGCCACGGAGGAGGCCGCGGCCCGCATGGGCGTGTCCCGGCACACCTTCGGCCGCATCCTGGCGGACGGCCGCCGGGCCGTGGCCGAGGCCCTGGTCCGCGGCCGCGCCCTTCGCATCGCCGGCGGGAGCTATGCGGTGCGGGCCGAGGCCGGCGACGTCGGCGCAATGCCGCAAGGAGGGATCATGACCAAGATCGCCGTGAGCAGCAACGGCCCCACCCTGCAGGACCAGGTGGACCCCCGCTTCGGCCGGGCCGCCGGGTTCGTGGTGGTGGACCTGGACACCATGCAGACCCAGTACGTGGACAACGGGGGCTCCCAGGCCATGGCCCGCGGGGCCGGGATCTCGGCCGCCGAGCGGGTGGCCGCCGCAGGGGCCCGGGTGGTGCTCACCGGGTTCGTGGGACCCAAGGCCTTCGCCGCCCTGAACGCGGCCGGCATCAAGGTGGGCCAGGACCTGGACGGCCTGACCGTGGCCGAGGCCGTGGCGCGCTACCGGGCCGGCCAGGTCCGCATGGCCGACGGGCCCAACAAGTAGGCCGGCCATGATCGTCGCGGTGGCCAGCGGCAAGGGCGGCACGGGCAAGACCACGGTGGCCGCCTCCCTGACTGCGGTCTGGGACCGGCCCCTGGTGGCCGTGGACCTGGACGTGGAGGAGCCCAACCTGCACCTGTTCCTGCGGCCCGAGTTGGAGGAGGCGGAGGAGGTCGGCCTGGAGGTGCCGGTGGCGGACGAGTCCCGCTGCACCTTCTGCCGGGCCTGCGCCGACCTGTGCCAGTACAAGGCCATCGCGGTGCTGGGCGACCACCTGCTCACCTTCCCGGAGATGTGCCACGGCTGCGGCGGCTGCCTGGCGGTCTGCCCGGAGGGCGCGCTGTCCCCGGGCTCCCGGGTCCTGGGCGTGCTGGAGCAGGGCCGCTGCGGCCCGGCCCGGTTCCTCACGGGCCGGCTGCGGGTGGGCGAGGCCATGAGCCCGCCCCTCATGCGCGCGGTCAAGGCCCGCCTGGACCGCATGCTGGAGGCCGCGCCCGCGGACGCGATCCTGGACGCGCCTCCCGGGGTGAGCTGCCCGGCCATGAACGCGGTCCTGGACAGCGACGTGATCCTGCTGGTCACGGAGCCCACGCCCTTCGGCTTCTACGACTTCACCCTGGCCCACCGGGCCTTCGCGCCCCTGGGCAAGCCCCTGGGGGTGGTGGTGAACCGGGCCGGCATCGGGGACGACTCGGTGCAGGGCTACTGCCGCAAGCACGACCTGCCGGTGCTGGCCGAGATCCCCTATTCCCGGGCCGTGGCCGAGGCCTACGCCCGGGGCCGGGTGGTGGCCGCCCTGGGCCCGGAGCAGGCCGGACTCTTCGCGGGCCTGCGCGACAGCCTGCGCCGCCTGCGCCAGGAGGCCGTCCATGCGTGAGATCGTGGTGCTCTCGGGCAAGGGCGGCACGGGCAAGACCTCCCTGACCGCGGCCTTCGCCCACCTGGCCCATGACAAGGTCCTCTGCGACCTGGACGTGGACGCCCCGGACCTGCACATCCTGCTCGCCCCCCGGCCCCTGCGCCGGGAGGACTTCGTTTCCGGGCATACGGCGCGCATCGACCCGGAAGCCTGCACCTCCTGTGGCCTGTGCCGGGACGCCTGCCGCTTCGCCGCCATCCGCGGGGCGGCGGGCGTCCCGGCCGTGGATCCGCTGCGCTGCGAGGGCTGCAAGGTCTGCGTGGCGCTGTGTCCGGCCGGGGCGGTGCGGTTCCTGCCCAAGCGCTGCGGCGAGTGGTGGGTGAGCGCCACCCGGTTCGGCGTCATGGCCCACGCCCAGCTCTTCCCCGGGGAGGAGAACTCCGGCCGGCTGGTGTCCCTGCTCAAGCAGGAGGCCCGCAAGGTCGCGGAGGAGCAGGGCGCGTCCCTCATCCTCTGCGACGGAGCCCCGGGCATCGGCTGCCCGGTCATCAGCTCCCTGGCCGGGACCGACCTGGCGGTGGCCGTGACCGAGCCCACCCCTTCGGGCCGGCACGACCTGGAGCGGGTCTGCGGGGTCTGCGACCACTTCCGGGTGCCGGTGGCGGTCATCGTGAACAAGCACGACCTGAACCCGGCCGAGGACGCCCGCATCGAGGCCTTCTGTCGCCAGCGCGGCTACGATCTGGTGGCCCGGCTGCCCCACGACCCCCTGGTGACCACGGCCATGGTCCAGCGCAAGGCGGTCACCGAGCTGGCGGACGACGGATTCACCCATTTCCTGCTCCGGGCCTGGAAGCGCATCGGGCAACTGGCCGGCCTGGGGCAATGACCGCCTGAAACCGACATGAGGAGTTGATCCATGGATTCCATCTGCATCGCCATTCCCTCGGAACTGCCCGGCGGGCTCGACGCCCCCCTGGGCCAGCACTTCGGGCACTGCGCCCTGTACACCGTGGTCATGGCCAAGGGCGGCAAGGTGGTGAGCGTGGGCGCCCTGCCCAACGTGCCCCACCAGCAGGGCGGGTGCATGGCCCCGGTCAACCACCTGGCGGGCAACGGGGTGAACGTGCTGCTGGCCGGCGGCATGGGCATGCGGCCGCTGCTGGGCTTCAACCAGGTGGGCATCGCGGTGTTCCACTGCGGCGCGGCGACCAGCGTGGGCCAGGCCGTGGACGCCTTCCTGGCCGGCAACCTGCCCGCCTTCAGCATGGACCACACCTGCGGCGGCGGACAACAGCACGCCGCGTTCTAGCCGGGAGGAGCCATGCCCATCTATGAACTGAGCTGCACGGCCTGCGGGGCCGAGAGCGAGGCCATCGTCAGGCCCGGGGACGCCCTGCCGGCCTGCCCGGCCTGCGGCAGCCCGGCCACCGAGAAGCTCATGTCCGCGCCCAGCTCCCTCACCGGCCGGGCGGCCAGGGGACTGCCCGGGCCGGGGGACACGGCCTGCTGCGGGAGTGCGCCGGGTCATGCGGGATGCGCCGGGCCGGGGTCGTGCTGCGGCAAGGGAGGGTTCTGACCATGCGGATCGTCTTGGCCAGTCCGCGGGCCGGGGGCCTGGCGGAGTTCGTGGCCGGACTGGTGGCGGGCGGGGCCGAGGTCGAAGCCTGCGCCACCGGGGCGGCCGCCCTGGAGTCGGCCCGGACCGTGCGGCCCGACCTGGCGGTCATCGACGAGAACCTGCCCGACCTGGAGCCGGGACGGCTGGTCGTGGCGCTGCTCCTGATCGACGCCACGATCTCAACCGCGATACTGAGCGTCCTTTCCGGGGAGGAGTTCCACGAGCGGACCGAGGGGCTGGGCATCCTGGCCCGGGTCCCCCCATCTCCCGGCCGGGAGGACGCCGCGGCCCTGCTCGCGGCCCTGCGCGGCCTGGACGGGAGTTGAGCCCCGCGCCGCGGCGATGTCCCGGGCGCACGGCCATGGTTGGCCAACCTGCTGCGGCAGACTTCCGCAGCGGGCCTCCACCCCGTAGAAACCGGAGATTCCCGATGGAGAAGATACTCATCGTTGGCTGCAAGAAGACCATGGACGACGTGTGCATCGGCTGCTCCCGGTGCCTGGTGGGCTTCAACCGGCGGGAGGGGGCCTTCGAGATCTACCAGGACTGCGAGGCCCAGGTCATGGGCCTCGTCAACTGCGGCGACTGTCCGGGCGCGTCCATCGTGACCCGGCTGGCCCAGGTCAAGCTCTGGAACGCGCCCCTGGGCGAGCGCCCCACGGCCATCCACCTGGGCCCCTGCCTCACGGACCACTGCCCGCACGCCGAGGCCGTCATCCGCAAGATCAGGGCCAAGGCCGGCATCCCGGTCATCGAGGGAGCCCACCCCTATCTGCCCGCGGACGTCTTTGCGGGCTGACCCGCGTGAATTGCGGCGGTCCGAAGACGCGGACGCGCCGCTAGGGAGGCGTCAGCCGGACCCACTGGGAGTGGCGGCTCGCGCCGTTGTGGTTCACGCCCTGCACCGCGTATTCGTACCTGACCCCGGGCCTGGCCGTGGCGTCGGCGTAGCCGGTCCCCTCCACCCAGGGGGCGATGACCGCGGGGTCGCGTTCGTCCGCGGCGCGGCGGCTGACCTGGTAGCGGGTGGCCCCGGCCGCGGGCTCCCAGGCCAGCACCGCCTTGCCGCCCCGGGCCGCGGCCTCCAGCCTGCGCGGCCGGTCGGGCCGCTCCGGCGCGGTCAGGGACAGGACCTTGTAGGCGCGGTAGGGAACCTTGCGCAGGGTCTTGCCGTGGATGCGGCCGCCCCAGCCCGCGGTGCCGTCGTACTCGGCGTAGATCTTGGGGTGGCCCGCCTTGTCGATGACGATCATGCCGTACTCCTGCAGGGCGCGGGCGATGACCTTCTCCACGGGATCCAGGCCCCAGGCGTCGAAGTCGGCCTCGGTCAGGGCCGGGTCGAGTTGGATGCGGGCCCCCTCGGGCAGGTCCTCCATGCCCTTGCCGTCGCTCTTGGTGGCCGGGTAGACGAAGAGCAGGCTGGGGGTGTTGAAGGCGAAGGCGATGGCGTGCTCGATCCGCCCCGCCGCGATCTCCCAGGGCCGGATGAGCCCGGCCAGGTAGGGCACGCCCGCGCCGCGGCTCATGAAGCCCATGGGCGGCACTCCGCTCCAGGCGGTGTTGTAGAGGTAGCCGTTGACCGCCTCCCAGCGGTCCCCGGTCCGGCCCGCCTTCCAGAAGCCCCACTCCTCGCCGGTGCGGGGGTTCCAGAGCACGATCTGGGCGTCCAGCCCCGCGGCCTGGACCGCGTTGTCCGGGATGGGGACCCGGACCTCCACGTTCTTCTCCACCCGGACCATGCGGCCCTCCCGGTCCACCCGGGAGAAGGACCCGGTCACCCGCACCGCGCGCAGGGGCGTGGACTCCGACACCTCGTACACCGGCAGGGTGTACTGGGTGGGGTCCGCGCCCATCTGGCCCTTGGCCGCGAACACCTCCATGTAGACGTCGCTGTTCATGTCGTATTCGGGGCTGGGGCCGATGGGCAGGTTCCACGGGCTGTCCGGGGCGTAGGGCCGCTTGGCCCCCGGGCCGGCGGCCGGGGCCGGCGGGGCCGCGGCGAGCAGCAGGGCCAGGGCGGACAGGGCCAGGAGGGCGTGGCGGAACGTTTTCATGGCGTACCTCGCGGGGGCAGGGGCCGGCGCAGGTCGCGGCCGGCCAGGATGTCGCGGACCGCGCCGAGGATGCCCCGCAGGCGGGCGGCCTCGTTCGCGTCCGGCTTGGCCAGGGCGTAGGCGGCGCGGCACAGGAAGTAGCCGAACGCCGCCCACCAGAACAGGGGCCATTGCCAGGGACTCTTGCGCTCGTAGTTGATGAAGAACAGGTAGCGGCCGATGATGAACCGGCGCGAGTAGTTCTCCCGGTCGGGCCGCATCCGCGGCGACTCGAAATGGTACAGCCGGGCCAGGGGCGTGGTGACCAGGGGCCGGCGCAGGGACACCCGGCGGCTGAAGTCCTTGTCTTCGTCCAGGGCGTAGGCGTGGTAGCCCGGGGTGAACCGCTCGTGGTCGAAGACCTCGCGGCGGAAGGAGCTGGTGGCCCCCATGAAGAAGTCCACCTCGGTCTCCGCGGTGATGGGCCGCGGGGTGGCGAAGAGGTCGGTGCAGAAGCCGCTGGGCAGGACCCGGCCCTCCCGGAACCCGGCGTTGAGGAACAGGACGTTGATCCACCAGCGCAGGCGGCGGCGCCAGGTCATGGGCTTGGGGTTGACCACGAACCCGCCCACCCCGCCGATGCGGCGTCCGGGGTCCCGGGCGTAGACCTCCAGCAGCCGCTCGAAGTAGTCCGGGAAGAGCTCCACGTCGTCGTCCAGGTAGGCCACGATCTCGCCCGTGGAGAGCTCCGCGCCCAGGTTGCGCATGGCGGTCAGGTCCGGGCCCGCGGTGTTCCGGTGGAAGACCGGACGGATGCCCGCGGCCGCGAGCTCCTCGGCGTGGGGCATTCCGGGCAGGGTGGCCCCGTCGTCGAGCACCAGCACCTCCACGGGGCGGACGGTCTGGGTCAGGATGGAGCGGATGGCCACGGAAAGCTCGTCCGGCCGGTTGTAGGTGACGATGACCGCGCTCACGCTGGGCAGGTTGCTCATGCTCCCGTCTCCCTGGCCGCCAGCATCACGTGGCGGGCCGCGCCCAGGCCGCAGATGGCCTCCAGGGCGTGCTCGGGCCGCAGGTTCCGGTGGATGCCCCAGACGTGGTATTCGCTCCGGGCCGTGGCCTGCGGCGCGAGGCCGAGATGGGCCAGGGGGTCGCCCTGGTCCATGAACACGGTCAGCGCCTCGACCGCGTAGGCCGATTCCAGAAGCCGCTCCAGCGCGGACCGCATGCGGCCGCCCCCGGGCCCGTACAGCGCGGGGTGGACTTCGAGCGCCACCCGCCGGGGCAGGGGCGCGCCAGTCCGGCCGAGCATGTCCGCCAGGCCCTCCAGGACCGGCGTCTCGTGGCCCTCGATGTCCATGCGCACCAGCGCCGGCGGGCCGGTTCGGGCCAGGAGTTCGGCCAGGCCCACGGCCTGCACCGGGATGCTCTCGGCCAGGTCGTGCTCCACCGGGGTTTCGCCGTCCAGCAGCGTGTTGAGGTTGGACTTGGCGTGCAGGCCCAGGCGCATGGGCCCGGAGGCCCGGGACACGGCCTCCTGCCGCACCTCCACCCGGCCCTCCAGCCCGGCCATGGCCACGTTGCGGCGCAGCAGGTCCAGGTTGCGGGGGTCGGGCTCCAGGGCCGCGACCCGGCCGCCCGGGGCCGTCAGCCGGGACTCCAGGAGCACGTAGGCGCCGATGTTGGCGCCCACGTCCACCACCAGGTCGCCGGGCCGGAGGACCTCCGTGAGGAGCAGGACCAGGTCCGTCTCCCGTTCGCCGTAGATGTACAGGGTGCGCGAGATGCCGCCGCGGCGCAGGTCCAGGAGCATGGGATGGCCCAGGACCCGGCCGGTCGCGTAGCGGCGGCCCGTGGCGCGCAGCAGGTCGAAGGCGAGGGAGCGCAGCACGTGGAGCACGGTGCGCCGCGGGCCGTAGAAGCGGAGCGAGTCCGCGAAGATGCGCATCTTCTTGGCCAGGCGGTTCACTGTAGTCCTCCCCGGCGCAGGCTCTTCAGGCTGAAGGCGTCGAGCAGCGGCACCCGGGGCGCGGCCAGCCGCACCGCCAGGTACATCCCCAGCCAGCACAGGGCCAGCCGGGGGGCCCAGTCCGCCCAGGCGGGCAGGGCCAGGGCCCGGCCCAGGGCCTCGGACCCGGCGGCCAGGACCAGGAGGGCCAGGCCGGCCAGGGCCGACGCGGCCAGGGGGCCGCGCCATTCCCGGGGCAGCCCGCCCATGCGCCGGGCCAGGTAGGCGGTGAGCAGGAGGGCCAGCAGGCCGCAGCAGGCCGCGGTGACGGCGGCCATGCCGGTGATGCCCAGGCCCGCCTCCAGCGCCGCCAGCCCCGCGGCCAGGTTCACCCCCAGGAGCAGGACCATGAGCTTGATGGCTCCGGCCTGCCAGTCCAGGGCCACCAGGAGGCCGCGGAACACGAAGACCAGGGCCATGCAGTACGCGGCCAGGGCCATGACCTGCACCGCCGGGACGCCGCTGGCGTAGCGGGGCAGGTAGAGCGCGCAGAACGAGGGGAACACCGCCACCACCCCGGTGACCAGGAAGGGCATGTAGAAGGCGGTGTTCACCAGGGGCTTGAGGAAGAAGTCCGCGTAGGCCACCCCGCCGCCCTGGCCCATGCGCTCCATGAGCCGCGGCTCGATGATCTCCCGGGCCGCGCCCGGGACCTGCATGAGCCCGGACAGGACCATGGCCGAGAGGGCGAAGTAGCCGAGCTGTTCGTTGCCCAGCCGCCAGGAGACCAGGGCCCGGCCCGAGGTCATGAGCAGCACGGAGATGACCTCGAACAGGGTGATGGGCAGGCCCTTGCGCGCCAGGTCCTTGTAGACTTGGAAGGAGAAGTCCCCGTGCGGCCCCCAGTCGTGGCGGTTGCGCATGTAGACGAGCGGGATCGCCAGGGTGAGGGCCGCGGCGGCGTACAGGCCCCAGATGCCGAAGAACCAGATGAGCCCCAGGCTGAGGGCCACCGACGCCGTGGACTTGAGGTAGTTCAGGCGGGCGATGAGCCGGAAGTCCTGGTCGGCCTTGAGCAGCATGAGCTGGTACTCGAAGCGCCAGGTGAGCAGGACCACCGCCGCGGCGGCCGCCACGCCCGCCCGCTCGTGCGGGGCCAGGCCGGGCAGCAGGGCCAGGGGCAGGGTGAGGGCGGCCACGCCCAGGTTGGCGGCCAGGGAGCCCTTCATCACCGCGCCCCGCACCGCGGCGTTGCGCTCCTCCTCGCCCCGGGAGGCGTGGAAGGGGATGGCGTAGCGGGCCATGTCCCGGGCGCCCAGGTGGGCGTAGGTGGCGTAGGCCGGGATCATCTTGAGCAGGCTCCACAGGCCGTACAGCTCCGGGGGCAGGAGCTTGGGCTGGATGAGCAGGGCCGCCACGCTCATGGCCTGGCGGTAGAAGTTGCTCAGGGAATAGCGGGCCAGGCTGGCCAGGACGGTATCCTTCGCCCGGGTCACGGCCGCCCCCCCCGCGCGGCCCGGCGCGCCGCCACGACCTCCTCGACGAGTCCGGCCAGCTTGGCGGCGTTGGCCGCCTGGTCGTATTCGGCCTCCACCTTGCGCCGGCCCTCCCGGCCCATGCGCCGCCGCAGTTCCGGGTCCGCGGCCAGGCTCTCCAGGGCTGCGGCCAGGGCCGGCGCGTCGCCGGGCGGGACGAGCAGGCCGGAAACCCCGTGCTCCACCAGTTCGGGGATGCCCGACAGGCGGGTGGACGCCACCGGCAGGCCGCAGGCCATGGCCTCCATGAGGAACACCGGGATGCCGTCGTGGTCCCCGCGGCGTCCCACCACGCTGGCCAGCACCGCGGCGTGGGACCGGCGCAGGAGTTCGGCCACCTCCGGCCGGGGCAGGGGGCCCAGGATGCGGACTTCGCGGGACAGGCCCGCGGCGGCGATGCGCGCGGCCACCTCCTCCCGCAGGGGGCCGTCGCCCGCCAGGTCCAGGGCCAGGTCCACTCCCCGGGCCTTGAGCAGGCGGCAGGCCTCCACCAGCACCCCGTGCCCCTTCATGTCCTTGAAGGACGCCACGCAGAGCATCCGGAAGGGCCGTTCGGCCGGGGGCTCCGGGGCCGGGGTGAAATAGGCCGGGTCCACCCCGCAGCGCACCACCCGGATCTTGTCCGCCAGGTGCGGGGCCAGGGCCGCAAGGAAGCGGCGGTTGTAGTCGGAGATGGCGACCACGAAGGCGGCGGCCTCCATCTTGGCCGCGAGCATGGTCCGGTCCATCTGGATGTCGTGGGCGTGGGCCGTGAAGCTGAAGGGCGCGCCCGCCAGGCGGTGGACGATGTACGCGGCCATGGCCGGGTGGGTGGCGAAGTGGGCGTGCAGGTGCTCGATGCCCTCGGCCCGGGCCTGTGCGGCCCAGGCCGCGGCCTTGGGCAGCAGGGCCAGGGTCTTGAGGAAATGGTCGCGGCTGCGCGCCGTGCCGGCCAGGACCCGGGCCACGGTCCCCAGGAAGCGGCCGGGCCTGGCCAGGAACACCCCCAGGCCGGCCCGCAGCACGGCCCAGGACAGGAACGGGAGGTGGCGCACCAGGGGGCGCACCCGCTCCACCTCGGGATGGGCCGCGGGCTCCTCCATGCGGATCAGGGGCCAGACCGTCATCCGCGCCCCCCGGTCCAGGAGCTGGACGATCTCCAGAAGCACGAAGGTTTCGGTGAGCTTGGGGAAGCGGGACATGAGGCAGGCGATGCGGGGCGGGCCGTCCGGCGGCGCGGCGTCGTCCTTGCGCGGGTCCCAGCGGCCGGCCCGGCGGCCGGTCAGGAAATCCGCCGTCCCCAGGAGGGCGCCCAGGTTGCCGAGCAGGAAGTAGGCGGCCAGGGAGGCGGCCTTGCGCGCCGCCCGGGGCGCGGCCGGGAGCCGCTCCAGCACGGGATGGAGCAGGGCCAGCAGGACCAGCCCCGCCTGGCCGGCCAGGGCCAGGGCCATGAGGCTGCTGTGCGGCGCCAGGTTCAGGCTGGCCAGGAAGAAGACCAGCAGGAAGAGCGGGAGCAGCCGCCGCAGGACCTTGTTCACCGCCAGGCCCAGGGCGAAGGGGCCGAAGCGGCGGGGGTCGAGCAGCCGGCGCAGGAGCCAGATGCCGCGCAGGCTCTGGCACACGATGCGGCGGCGGCGGGCCACCTCGTGCCCCGGGTTGCGCGCGGGCGCGGGGATGGCCGCCCGGGCCGCGGGCTCGAACACGAAGCGCCGGCCCGCGGCCACCACCTGGAGCGCGGCGAAGAGGTCGTCGGTCACGTCCCCGGGCAGGGAGGCGAAGAGGGCGCGGCGCACCGCGTAGATCTTGCCGTCGTTGGAGGTGATGCTGCCCAGGCGGCTCTCCAGGGCCTTGATGGCGCTGTCGAAGCCCACGTAGCCGCGCTGGGCCGAGGCCAGGGGCCGGTCCGGGCCGGCGATGACCCGCTGGCCGCACACCCCCCCCCACCTCCGGGTCCGTGAACCAGCGGGTGAGCAGGCGCAGGGCGTCCGGCTCCAGGCGGGCGTCGGCGTCGGTGAAGAGCAGCACCTCGCCTCCGGCCTCGGCCGCGGCCCGGTTCAGGGCCGCGATCTTGCCCTGGTGGTCGGGAAGCTCCAGGACCCTGACGCGGGGATCGCCCAGGCTGCGCGACTGGTCCGCCGTGCCGTCGGTGGAGCCGTCGGAGCAGACCACCACCTCCAGCCGCTCCGGGGGGTAGTCCAGGGCCAGGGTGTTGCGGAGCTTGTCCGCCATGAGCGCCTCGGCGTTGCGCGCGGCCACGATGACGCTCACCGCGGGCAGGGCCGGGCCGGAGCGCGGCCGCGCCCCCCGGCCCGCGGCCGCAAGCAGGGCCAGCAGGGCCGGGTACAGGGCGAGCACCGCCAGGATGCCCAGGAGCGACGCCGCGGCCGCGGCCCAGCTAGCCGCCATGTCCGGCCTCCGCCGCGGCCCGCTCCCCGATGCGCCGGGCGGCCTCGGCCGCGCCCAGGGCGATGAGCAGGTACTTGTGGTAGATGTCGCTGAAGATGAGCATGTAGAGGAGCAGGGACAGGAAGGACGTGCGCAGGGTGGCCACCGCGTCCGCGGTGGCCTGGTCGCCGGCCGCCCGCAGGCCGGCGATGCCCCGGCCCAGGCTGCGCAGGGCCCGGCGGAGGATGCCCAGGAACAGGGCCAGGCCGAGCAGGCCCGCGCCCACCAGGACCTCGGCGTAGGTGTTGTGGGCGTGGCGGCGGTTGGAGCGGCCTTCCCGGGCGAAGCGCTGGGCGATCTCCGATCCCTCGTAGATGTCCCGGAAGGCCCCCGTGCCCCAGCCCAGGAACGGCTTCTCCAGGAACGAGTCCTTGGCCACCGCCAGGTAGGAGGCGCGGCGGCCCAGGGACTGGTCGTCCTCGTCGGTCACCAGGCTGGCCTGGCGCTCCCAGAACTCCGGGGGGACCAGGGCCAGGGTGACGGCCGCGGCGGCCATGCCGCCGGCCAGGAACAGGCCCATGAGCCGGGAGTTGAACCGCCGGCGGTGTTCGAACAGGACGAGCAGGCCGGTGAGGGCGAGGACCAGGGTGCCGCCGCGGGAGAAGGTGGTCACCAGGCCCAGGCAGTTCACGATCATGAGCCCCACGGCCAGGACCCGCTGCTTCGGGCTTCGGCCGCGGAAGAGCCAGGCGGCCAGGAAGGGCATGGTGAAGTTGATCATGAGGGCCATGTTGTTGGGATCCGGGGCCCCGCCCAGGCCCCGCTTGAAGCCGCCCTCGTAGGTCTTCATGGCGAACAGGGGGATGCTGAGGAAATACCCGGCCATGGCCAGCAGGGAGCTCAGGGTGTTGCTCCAGATCACCGCGTTGGGCAGTCCGCTGCGCAGGGCGCCGGCGTCGATGAAGTACATGGCCAGGGCCACGAAGGAGAAGCCCGCGCAGAGCAGGGAGAGCTCCTTGAGCGTGGTCTCGGGGTAGGGGCTCAGGGACGTGGCCACGGCGTTGGCCGCCAGGTAGATAAGGACCGGGATCCAGAGGCCGCTGCGGATCTGGTGCGGGAAGGTCTTCTGCGGCAGGTGGCGGAAGAACGCGTAGAGCAGCAGGCCGCCGGCGAGCAGCCAGTGGATGCGCAGGTACTCCATTTCCGGGGACAGGGTGCGGAAGGACCCGAAGGGGATCACGAACACGAAGGCCAGGAAGGCCCAGCCGGGCCGCCGGGCCAGGAGCATGGCCATGGCCAGGGCCAGCCCGGGGGCCAGGCCCAGCCAGGGCGTGGGCGTGGCCAGCGCCAGCCCCGCGGCCAGCGCCGCCAGCACGGCCAGGACCGTGAACAGCGTGGGGGCGGATGGGGCCTTGGCGGAGGGCATGGGAGTGTCCGAGGGGCCTAGACGATGCTCCGGTCGAAGAAATACTGGTCGATGGCGTACTTGTTGAGGGGCGACAGGGGCTCGTACTGGATGATGTAGCTGGCCGGGCCGCCCGGCTCCCGGGGCTCCAGCCGGCGGAACACGGTCCCGGAGCAGCGCGCCCGCTTGCGCTTCCAGCGGCCGCCGCGGCGCACCTCCCGCTCCAGGAGGAAGGATATCCCGCCGTTCTCGCGGGCCAGGTCCAGGTCGGTGGCCAGGCGCAGGTAGAGGTCGTTGATGTCCTCGAGCCGGGCCGGCCGGGACATGTCCGGCCCGGGCTGGCCGGGCAGGGCCAGGTAGACCCGGGCCTGGCCCGGCTGCACCCGCTCCAGCTTGCGCAGGTCGCGGTAGGTGCGCAGGATGAGGCGCTTGACCACGTGGGTCCAGAGCAGCTTGGAGCCCTTGACCGCCACGTCCTTGGCCACCACCAGCATGGTGTAGCCGATGACGATGATGTCCCAGAGCCGGCTGCGCCTGCGGTAGAGGAACTTGTAGTCGATGAGGGCCCGGATGCGCTTGGGCGCGCTGTGCGGGGTGAAGAGCTGGGCGTAGCCGATGAGTCCGGGCCGCACCGAGAAGCGCAGGTCGATGTTCTTGATGTGCTTGGCCTTGGCCTCGTAGACCTCGGGCCGCATGGGCCGGGGGCCCACGAAGTCCATGTCGCCCTTGAGGATGTTGAAGAGCTGGGGCAGCTCGTCCAGGCGAGTGTCGCGGAGGAACTTGCCGAAGGGCGTGACCAGCCCGTGGGTCGGGGCGAGCAGCTCGGGGCCGATGCGGCGCTGGGAGCCTACCGGCAGGGTGCGGAACTTGTACATGTAGAAGGGCCGCTTGCCCAGGCCCAGGCGCAGTCCCTTGTAGAGGAACGGCCCCCCGTCCTGGAGCTTGATGGCCAGGCCCAGGAGCAGGAAGACGGGGGCGCCCAGCAGGATGAGCAGGGACGAGACCGCCGCGTTGAAGATGGTGATGGTCACGAAGGACCAGCTGGAATAGTTGAAGTAGCCGGCCCGCAGGAACCCGTACTCGGGGCACTCGGTGCACTCCGGGTCCACGGTCTCGATGAACTGGTCCCGCAGGCTCATGGCTTCTCCCAGCTGGGTATGGAGAACAGGGTCGGCAGTCCGGCGAACTTGGCCACGTCCTCGGGCTTCTTGAAGGTGTGGTCGAAGTATTCCTTGAGGTAGCCCAGGGACAGGCCGGTGATGAGGCCGATCAGCAGGCCCAGGGGGATCACCGTGCGCTTCTTGGGGAAGACCGGCTCGCCGGTGAAGTGCGGGGCGCTGATGACGCTGATGGCGAACAGGGAGTTGGCGTCGGAGCTGGTGTTGATGCGGGCCTCCTCCAGCCGCTTGGCGAAGGTCTCGTAGGAGTTCTTGCGCAGCTCCAGTTCGCGCTCGATGCGCCGGGTCTGCACCAGGGAGGCGTGGAGCTGGATGTTGCGGGCGGCCATGGAGCGCAGCCGCTCCTCCAGGGAGGCGGCCTTGTCATCGAGGATGCGGGCCTCGTTGCGCACGTTGTCCGCGTAGGACTCCACCTCGGCCCGCAGGGAGGCGAACGTGGCCGCGATCTGCTGGTCCATGGCCCGGACCTTCTCGCTGTCGGGGTGGTAGACCCGCAGGACGTTGCCGCGCTCCAGGACCAGGCCCTGGAGCTTCTCGCTCAGGAAGTTGATGGACGGGTTGGCGATGGAGGAGAAGAAGCGCACCTCCTTGGAGTCCATGGCGTCCTGCAGGTACTCCAGGTAGAGGTCCTTCTCGATGAGCTGGGAGCGCACCAGGTCCAGTTGCTGCTCCAGGTCCTTCTTGAGCACCAGGTTGTTCTCGATCTCCTTGGCCGGGTCCGGGGACTGGAAGCGCTGGGCCAGGGCCATCAGCTGGTCCTCCATCTCCTTGAGCCCCTGGTTGAACTTGTCCACCTGCTGCTCGTAGAAGGCCACGGCCTGGTCCGGGTTGAGCACCGAGGAGCGGTGGGCCACGTACTGGCGCATGAGTTCGTCCAGCACCGCCACCGCCCGCTCCGGGTCCTTGTCCGCCAGGGTCAGGTCGATGACGTTGGAGTCGGTGACGATCTCGGTGGTCAGGCGCTTCTGCAGGTCCTGGATGAGCTTCAGGTTGCTCTCGGGGTCGTCGGGCTCGCGCTGGTAGGGCTTGCCCTCCCCGCGCAGGGCCGCGATGGTCTGGCTGACCACGTCGTGGGAGGCGATGATGTTGGTCTCCGAGATGAGGTCCCGCTTGGTGATCTCGAACATCTTGATCTCGGTCCGCTCCAGGGCCTCGGGGCTCTTCTCCAGCTTCTTGCCCTTGACCAGGATGGCGCCCTGGGCCGCGTAGGTGGGCGGCCAGAAGAAGGCCACGAACACGGCGAAGGCCAGGATCGCCGCGGCCGTGGGCAGGATGATCCGCTTCTGGGCGAAGAAGGTGGTGACGATGTCGCGCAGGTAGTCTTCGGTCTTGATCATGCGCGTCCCCTATGGCCTGCTGTCCCGGCGGCGGACGACGGGCTCCTCGAAGAGCGGGCCGTCGAAGGACGAGCCCCAGCCCCTGAAGAAGATGATGTCCCCCACGTAGCGCATGGCCTCCGCGGTCTCGGACAGCCCGGTTCGCGGCACGAAGACGATGTCGTCGGGCATGAGGAAGAAGAACTGGCTGTCCTGGTTCACGGCCAGGTGGGATGCCAGATCCAGCCTGGTGGCGGTGAGCTTCTTGCCGCGCAGGCGGAACACCAGGGTCCGGGAGAGGTCGGCGTCGCTGGCCAGGCCGCCGGCCATGGCCAGCGACTGGGTCACGGTCACGGGCTTGGCGATGGAGTACACGCCCGAGGTCTTGACCTGGCCCAGGACGTAGATCACGGACCCGGAGTGCTTCTCGAGGAACAGGTCCACGTACAGGCCGGCGAGCTGGCGGTTGTAGACCTCGTCCAGCTCCTTCTTCACCTCCGGGATGCTCCGGCCGGCCACGTAGATGTCTCCGGCCAGGAAGAAGGTGCAGTAGCCGTCGGGCCGCACGGTGACGAGCCGGGACAGGCCGCGCGGCGCGGTGTGCAGGTCGGCCTTGAGCTCCTTGATGCGCTGCCGGAAGTCCGGGACCGTGACGTAGAGTTCGGGGTCCTTGAGGATGGCGGCGTACTTCTCCCTGAGCAGCGTGGCGAGTCCGGCCACGGTCAGGCCCGAGACCTTGACCTCGCCCAGGTAGGGCAGGGAGATCATGCCGTTGGGCTGCACGATCTGGGTCTCGTTCAGCTCCGGGGCGTGCACGAACTTGACGCTGACGGTGTGGTCCACGGCCAGGGCGAAGTCCGGGTCCTCCTCCCAGGTGCGGATCTGGTAGAGCACGTCGAGCACGTCGCCGGGCTGCAGGAGGTACTTGGGGAAGAGATTGAGGGCCGCGGGGTAGGCTCCCTCCTCCTGGCTGAAGGTGGCGCCGGACAGCTCCCGCTCCTCGCGCACGGCCAGGTCCGCCTTGCGCGAGCAGCCGGCCGCCGCGGCCAGGAGCGCCGCGGCGAGCAGGAGCGCCGCCAGCCTAGATCTTCCCATAGAGGAACCTCGGGATGTAGAACTTCCGCTTGTTGAGTACCACGCCCACCAGTCTGCCGTCGATGCTTTCGATCTTTTCCCGGGCCGACTGCACCACCTCCCACTTGGTCTTCTCGGCCTCCACCACCAGGACGATGCCGTCGAACTCCCGGGCCAGGATGGCCGCCGAGGTGCCGATGAGGGAGTGGCCGTCGTAGACCACGTAGTCGAAGCGGTCCCGCAGCGCGGTCAGCCGTTCGCGCAGCCGCCGCCGGATCGTCCCGTTGCCTCCGCCGGAACAGGCGTCCCCGTCGGCGCCGGAGGTCAGCAGGCTCAGATTGGGGTGGGTCGTGGCCCGGATGCAGCCGTTGGCGTCGCCGGAGGCCAGGTAGTCGCCGAACCCCGGCCCGATGGGAACGCCGAACAGCTCGTGCAGCCGGGCCGCGCCGGGGTTCCAGTCCACCAGCAGGACCTTGGCCCCGGCGCTGTGGGACAGGGCGTAGGCCATCTCCACCGCGGCGGTGGTTTTGCCCTCGCCGTTGAAGCAGCTGGTGACGTAGAAGGTCCTGCCCTCCCTGGCCGCGGACAGGAGGTTGCCCTGCACCTGGGACAGCTCGCGCAGGTTGCGGGCCATGCGGCGCAGGAACTCCGTGCCCAGGGCCGGGACCGCGTCCTCGCGGGGAGGCCCGGTTTCCTCCGGGGCTACGGCGTCAGGTCCCGCCGCGAAGGGCTCCAGTTCCAGAAACTCCGGGGCGGGACAGGCGAGACCTTCCGGGCCGGTGGCCGGAGTCGGTTCCTGGCGGGGAGGTCCGGTCATCTTCAGGGCTCCGGCGTCAGGCTCCGCCGCGGAAGGCTCCGGTTGGGGCGGCGCGGGGGAGGGGGCTGGGAAACTCTCCGGACCGGGGGCCGGAGCCTCGTCCTCGTCTGGCGGTCCGGCCTCCTCCGGGGCTCCGGAGCCGGGCTCCTCCGCGAAAGGCTCCGGCTCGGAAGGCTCCGGGGCGGGGAAGGCGAGATCCTCCGGGCCGGGGGCCGCGATGGCGTCTGCCCCAGGTTTCCCCTCCTCGCCCTCCGAGTCCGGGGCGGGCGTGGATTCGAACTGTTCCGGTCCTGCCGCGGCCGGGGCGGCGGGCTGGGCCGGGCGGCGGCGCACGGCGCGCAGGAGCGCGAACAGGGCCAGGGGCAGGAGCAGGGCGCTGGCCAGGGCGGCGGCCAGCAGCGGCCGGGAGCTGGTCAGGGATTCGACCAGCCTGTCCCAGGACGTGGCCAGCGCCGTTGTCCCGGTTTTGGCCTGGGGCGCGGGGCGGGCCGGCGCGGAAGTCGTCTGCTCCGGCTCCCGGATTGCGGGTGCTGATTTGGGAGGCGCAGGGGGCTGCGTTCCAACCTCTGGTGCGGGCTCGACTGCGGGCGGGGAGGGCGGCTCTGCCGGGACAGGCCGGGATGCTGCGGTCTCCGGCGCGGAGGGCGCGGGCGCGACATCCGGCTGGGCCGTGACAACCTCGGGCAGGGCGGGAAGCTCCGGCAGGACGATGCGCTCCGGTCGCACCGGCGCGAGGACGATGGACGCGTCGGGATGGCGGGCGCGCAGCTCCTCCAGCACCTGCCGGGCTTCGGCCCGGTCGGCGAAGGCCCCGATCCGGAAGGCGTGCAGGGCGCCGACGCGCTCCACCCGCAGCAGGGAGTGCAGCTCCGGCCCCAGGTCCTCGCGCAGCGCGGCATAGAGCCTCTGCGCCCGGCCCGCGTCGGCCATGCTGGCGATCTGGACCGAATACCGCTCGGGCTGGTCCGCGGCGCGGACCGGGCGCGAGCCGGCGGCCAGGCACAGCAGGGCCAGCAGGAGGAGTATGGACCGGAGATGAATTCTCTGCATGGGTTGCTAACCGTCAGGCTCGGGCGCGGGCCCCGGGCAAATCGCGCGCCGGGCGCGTGTCGCCGGAATCCTTTGCCCAGGCCTGGTCAGGGCCAGGACGTTTCGTCGCTTCGAACTCCTTCCTGCGTCAGAAGAGTTCGCGACACCGTGAAATCCAGGACAGATGCCCTCAATGGCGGCCGGGGAACGCGGCTCCCGCGGGCTTTGCCTAGCTTTAAACTGTAGTACAGTTTCGCCTTGTTTGGCAAGCACCTGCGCCTGCCGGCGGCGTTTCTCTCCTAATGATGAAAGGGCGGGACGGGATGCAGAGCAGGTCTCTCGCCTGAACTCCCACCCCAAGCCAGACGCAGGGGGGGGCGGCCCCGGGCGGGGTCGGGTATTTTCCGATACTTAGCGCTTGCATCATGCTCCAAACGCAAATATCGTCGATCCCGCCAGCGGCCTGAAATCTCTGGCCTTCCAGTTCGGCTCGTACTTCTGAATCCTAACGGCAGGGAGTGATGGGATCCGCACGAATCGCCTTGGTCACCGGGGCGAGCAGGGGCATCGGCGCCGCCGTGGCCCGGGCGCTCGCCCGCGACGGCTTCGACATCTGGCTCAACTACCGCTCCGACCATGAGGCGGCCGCGGCCGTGGCTCGGAGCGTGGAGGCGGCCGGCCGCGCCTGCCGGCTCGCGCCCTTTGACGTGGCCGACCCGGAGGCGGTCCCGGCCGCCCTGGACACGCTCCTGGCCGAGGCCGCGCCCGACGTGCTGGTGAACAACGCCGGCTTCACCCGGGACGGGGTCATGGCCATGGCCGGGTACGCCGACTGGCGGGCGGTCACGGGCGTGCACCTGGACGGTTTCTTCCTGGTCACCCGGGCGGTGCTGCCCGGCATGATTCGGCGTCGCTCGGGCCGCATCGTGAACGTGGCCTCCACCTCCGGGGAGACCGGGGTGGCGGGCCAGACCAGCTACGGAGCGGCCAAGGCCGGGCTCATCGGCGCCACCCGCGCCCTGGCCGTGGAGGTGGGGCGGCGCAACATCCTGGTCAACGCCGTGTCCCCCGGGCTCGTCGAGACGGACATGGCGGCCGGAGCTCCGGTCAAGGACATCCTGCCCCGCATCCCCCTGGGCCGCCTGGGCCGCCCGGAGGAGGTGGCCGAGGTGGTGGCCTTCCTGTGCTCGGACCGGGCCTCGTACATCACCGGCCAGGTCATCCCCGTCAACGGCGGCATCCACACCTAGGGAGCGGCGACCCGATGCCAGGACTGCACCGCGTGGCCATGAGCGGCATGGGCATCGTCTCGTCCCTGGGCCTGGGCTGCGACGCCGTGGCCGGCTCCCTGCGCCGGGGCCGCTCGGGCGTGGCCCTGGACCCGCAGCGGCTGGACCTGGGCTTCTCCAGCGCCCTCACCGGCGTGATCCGCGATTTCACCCCCTCGCCCCTGCTCACCCGCAAGCAGCGCAAGACCATGCCGGAATTCGCCCTGTGGGCCCACGCCGCGGTGGCGGAGGCCCTGGAGATGGCCGGCCTGGCCCCGGCCGACGTGGCCAACGAGCGGACCGGGCTGGTCTTCGGATCGGACTCCAGTTGCCTGGCTCCCCTGGAGCTGGTGGAGACCGTGCGGGCGCGGGGCCTGACCCAGCGCATTCCCAGCGGCATGGTGTTCCAGGGCATGACCTCCACCGTCACCCTCAACCTGAACGCGGTGCTCGGGGTGCGCGGGGCGAGCTGGACCGTGAGCGCGGCCTGCGCCAGCAGCGCCCACGCCCTGGGCCAGGCCGCGGACCTCATCGCCCTGGGCCGGCAGGACCGGGTCATCTGCGGCGGGGCCCAGGAGATCACCTGGCAGTCCATGGCCGGATTCGACGGCATCGGGGCCTTCAGCTCCCGCATGGACGCGCCGGCCAAGGCCAGCCGGCCCTTCGACGCGGGGCGCGACGGCCTGGTGCCCAGCGGCGGGGCGGCGGCCCTGGTGCTGGAGCGCCTGGACCTGGCCCGGGACCGGGGCGCGCGGGTCTTCGGCGAGGTCCTGGCCTACGACTTCTCCTCGGACGGGGCCTCCCTGTCCCTGCCCAGCCGGGAGGGGCTGGCCCGGGCCATGGCCGGGGCCCTCGCCCGGGCCGGGCTCGCCCCGGGCGACGTGGACTACGTGTGCGCCCACGCCACCTCCACCCCTGCCGGCGACGCGGCGGAGGCCGAGGCCATCGCCCAGGTCTTCGCGGGCCATGCCCCGGCGGTCTCCTCCCTCAAGTCCATGAGCGGCCACGAACTGTGGATGTCCGGGGCCTCCCAGGCGGTCAGTTGCGCGCTCATGGCCCGGGACGGGTTCATCGCGCCCAACCTGAACCTCGAGGCGCCGGATCCGGCCGCGGCCGGGCTCAACCTGGCGCGCGAAACCCTGCCGCATCCGCCGCGCCTGGCCATGTGCAACGCCGCAGGCTTCGGCGGGACCAACGCGTGCCTGCTCTTGGGATTCGCGACGTGAGCCGCCGCGCCGTGGTGGTGGGCGGCGGGGTGTCGGGCATGGCCGCGGCCCTGGTCCTGGCCCGCAACGGCCGCGAGGTGCGCCTGGTGGAGCGATCCGCCCGGCTGGGCAGCCTGTTGCGCGGGTTCGTTCGGGACGGGGTGCGCTACGATACCGGCCTGCACTACACCGGCTACTGGGGCGACGGCGAGCCCCTGGACACCTTTCTCCGTTACCTGGGCATGGATCGGGACATGGTGCGCCTGCCCTTTGATCCTGCGGGCTGTGATCGGGTGCTGTGCGGCGACGCGGACCTGGCCTTCGACCTGCCCTGTGGCCGGGAGCGGGTGGAGGAGGCCTACGCGGCGGCATTTCCGGCGGAGCGCGCCGCCATCCGGGATTTGCTGGAACGGGTGGCCGCGGCCTGCGCGGCGTCGCCCCTGCTCAACCCCGAGGTGCGCTTCACCCCGGAGCAGTTCCTGGATTCGGCCTGGCGGCAGGGCCTGGGCGAGGTGATGGACGAACTCGGGCTCTCGCCCCGGCTGCGCACCCTCCTGTCCATCCCCTGCCTGCGCATCGGGTGCGAGCCCGCCGACTCCCTGTTCGCGGACTTCGCCCGGGTGGCCGGGTCCTTCCACGCCTCGGCGCACGCCGCGGATGGCGGCGGCGAGGCCCTGGCCCGGGCCTTCGAGGCGGCCCTGGACCGGGAGGGCGTGGACGTGCTGCTCAGGGCCGAAGCGGAGTCCCTGGGCCTGGGCGCGGACGGAGTCCTGCGGGAGGTCCGGCTGGCCGACGGCCGCGGCCTGCCCGCCGATGCGGTCGTCTACACCGGGCCGCCCCGCGCCCTGCCCGCCATGCTGCCCCAGGGCGCGCTGCGGCCGGCCTACCGCAAGCGGCTGGAGCGGCTCAGGGACACGCCCTCGGCCTACATGCTCTTCGGCCAGGCCGACCAGCGTCTGGACCTCCTGGACCGCCGCAACGTCATCCTCCTGCCCCGCAGCAACGGGGAGCGGCTGTTCCGCCGCTACGCGGCAGGCGAGGACCGGCCGTTGTTCCTGTCCATGGACCAGAGCCGCGAGCGCCCGGGGCCTCGCGGGGTGGTGGCGCTGGCCGCAGGCGACTACTCCGAGGTCGAGGCCTGGGCGGACAGCAGCCCCGGGGCGCGGCCGGCCGCGTACCGCGAGCACAAGGAGGCCGCGGCCCGGGCCATCCAGGCCCAGGTGCTGGCCGCCTGCCCGGAGCTGGCGGGCAAGGTCCGGTTCACGGCCAGCGCCACTCCCCTGACCTTCGCGCACCGGCTCGGGGCCCCGCGCGGCGGCCTGTACGGCGCGCTGCATGGGGTGGGCCAGGACTCCCCCCTGCCCGTGACCCGGGCGCCGGGGCTGTTCCTGGCCGGCCAGGCCATTGTGGCCCCGGGCCTCCTGGGGGCCATGGTCTCGGCTTTTCTGGCCTGCGGGTTCGTGCTCGGGCACGAGACCCTGCGGCAGGGGGTGGCGGCATGCCGCGCCGCCGCGTAGCCGTCACCGGCCTGGGCGCGGTGTCGCCCCTGGGCCACGGCGTGGACGCCCTGTTCGCCGGCCTGCGCGAGGGGCGCACCGGCATCGCGCCCTGCCCGCAGCTGGACGGGGTGGAGGGCCTGCGGCCGCGCATCGCCGGCCTGGCGCCGCCCGTGGACGCCACGGCCATCCCCCGCAAGCTGCGTAGGTCCATGTCCGCCATGTCGGTGTACGCGCTCGCCGCCTGCCGGGAGGCCATCGCCCAGGCCGGGCTCACGGAGCGCGAGGTCACGGGCGGCGACCTGGGGCTGGTGTACGGCTCCACCCTGGGCAGCCCCCAGACCATGGAGGACTTCTTCCGGCAGTACCTGCCCGGCAGGAGCATCGAACAGGTGAAGTCCATGCTCTTCTTCCGGGTCATGGGGCACTCGGCCGCGGCCAACGTGGCCCAGGCCCTCGGCCTGTCCGGCCACACCCTGGCCCCGGCGGCCGCCTGCGCCACGGGATGCATGGCCGTGGGCGCGGCATTTGACATGGTGGCCTCGGGCAGGCAACCAGCGGTCCTGTGCGGAGGGTGCGACGAGTTCCATCCCCTGACCGCGGCCACCTTCGACATCATCCAGGCGGCCTCGTTCCGGTACAACGACGACCCGGCCGGCATGCCCGGCCCGTTCGACGCGGGCAGGGACGGGGTGGTGTGCGCCGAGGGCGCGGGGGCCCTGGTGCTGGAGGACCTGGAGCGCGCCCGGGCGCGGGGGGCCGCGGTGCTGGCCGAGGTGGCCGGCTGGGCCGGCCTGGCGGACCCGCAGAACCTGGCCACCCCGGGGGTGGACGCCATGGCCGCCTGCCTGCGGCGGGCGCTCGCGGACGCGGGCGTGGATCCGGCCGAGGTGGACTACGTCAACGCCCACGCCACGGGCACGGCCCTGGGCGACCCGGCGGAGTGCGCGGCCATCGCCGCGGTGCTGGGGCCGGACGCGCCGGTGAGCAGCTTCAAGGGGCATCTGGGCCACACCATGGCCGCCAGCGGGGCCCTGGAGCTGGCGGCCGTGGTGCGGAGCCTTGGCCGGGGGCTGGCGCTGCCCACCCGGAACCTGCGGGACCCGGATCCGGACTGCCGCTGCGTGCGGCTGCTCACGGAGGCCCTGCCCCTGCCCATGCGCGTCATCGCCAAGAACAGTTTCGCCCTGGGCGGAATGAACGCTGTCATCATCCTACGGAGTTACCCACGTGACTGAGACGGAGATCATCAGCCGCACCAACGCGGCGCTCGCGCAGGAATTCGAACTCGACCCGGAAGCCATGGTCCCCGCCGCCGACCTGCGGGAGGACCTGGGCCTGGACAGCCTGGACGCCGTGGACATGGTCATCGTCCTGGAGCAGGAGTTCGGGGTCAAGATCAGCAAGGAGAGCGCCATCGGCGACATCCGCTCCCTTGGCGACCTCTACGCCTTCATCGCGGGCGTCCAGGAGAAGCAGAAGCAGTGAAGCCCGCGCCGGGTGCGGCGCGGGACCTGGGGCGGGAGAAACAACCAAGGAGAATGTCGTGAAGAATCTGGTCGTCGGGGCGCTGCTCCGCCTCTGCGTCATGTCCTGCGCCTGCGGGACTGTTGCCTCGGCCTCGGGCGTCCTGAAGAACGACCGGCCCGTGGCGAGGGTCGATGAACCGCTGTCCGCCCTGGCGGGGAGCTTCTGCTAGCCTTCCATGGGACAGCCGCACCGTCATAGGGCCGGGTTGGCGCTCAACCTGGTGCTGCTTCCGGCACTGGCGGCCCTGACCGTGGCGGGCGCGCTGCTTGCGCCGCTGGCCGTGGGGGCGGCGCGGGTGCTGGCCGGCCGGCCGGCGCCCCTCACCACCCGCTGGCTGGTCTGGCGCTACGGCCGGGCCTGCGTGTGGCTGGTGAGCCGCTTCGTGCCCCTGCGCACCAGCCGCCTGGAGCGCATCGGCGAGGCGGCCCCCTGCATCATCGTGGCCAATCACCAGTCCTTCCTGGACCTGCACATCCTGGGGGCCATGCCCACCCCCAACCTGGTCATGGTGGTCAAGGGCTGGCCCTTCCGCATTCCGCTCTACGGGTGGTTCATGCGCCGGGCCGGCTACCTGAACAGCGACGAACTGGGCCAGGAGACCCTGCTGCGCCTGGGCGGCGAGGCCCTGGCCTCGGGCGCGAGCATCATCTTCTTCCCCGAGGGCGCGCGCAGCCGGGACGGTCGGCTGGGCCGGTTCCGCTCCGGGGCGTTCAAGCTGGCGGTGGACACCGGCCGGCCGCTGGCGCCGGTCTGTCTGTCCGGGGTGGGGCGGCTGTTGCCCCCCGGGAGGTTTCTGCTGGGCGAATCCTCCATCGCGGTGGAGGCCCTGCCCTCCGTGGACCCCGCGCCCTATCGCGACGCGCCCGCCGGGCACGGCGTCCTGCGCCGCGCGGTGCGGGCCGCCCTGGCCGAGAAACTGGCGGCGCCGGGCCAGGCGGCCCGGGCCGAGGCAAGCACAACCCTAGGAGGTTTCCAGTGAAAAGAGGCAGCCGCATCCTGCGCGCGACGCTCCTGCTGTCCTGCATCCTCGTCCTGGCCACGGCGTGCCGCACGGCCCCGGTCCACAACGTGGTGGATGCCCCGGTGCCCTCGATCGCCGACCAAACCAAGTCCCTGACCCTGGAGGAGATCAGCCTGGCCATGCTCAAGGCTTGCGAGAAGCTGGGCTGGAAGATGCAGACCCAGGCCCCGGGCCTGGCCCAGGCGCAGCTCGACATCCGCAACCACCAGGCGGTGGTGGACATCACCTACACCGCCACGAGCTACAACATCACCTACGTGGGCAGCAAGAACCTCAAGGAAGGCGACGGGGAGATCAAGAGCAACTACAACCGCTGGGTGCGCAACCTGGACCAGGCCATCGGCAAGGAGCTTTCCGCCGCCCTGGCGGCGAAGTAGCGCCGGGCCGGCGCGGCGGAGCGACGGAGGCAGGGAAGGGTGAACCATTTGCGCCGCACATCCCGCTCCCCCGGGTGGGGCGGGGCGTTCAGCCCCGCGGACAAGTCCGGGCTGGGCGCGGGCCGGCTCCTGACCATGGAGCTGGAGCTCAGCCGCTCCTGCGACCTGCGCTGCATCTACTGCTACGCCGGGTCCGGCCTCGCCCTGGATGAAGAGCTGGGACTGGATGAGCTGCGCCGGGTGGCGGATGAGGCCCGCGGCCTGGGCGCGCGAAAGATCGTCGTGCTGGGCGGCGGCGAGCCCCTGAACTCGCCGCACCTGGTCCCGCTCCTGGACCACCTGCGCGGCCTGGGGGTGGATATCGAGCTCTTCACCAACGGGGTCCGGCTGGACCGCGCCATGGCGGAGCTCCTGGCCGGGCTCGGCGCGTCCGTGGTGGTCAAGATGAACAGCCTGCGCCCGGAGGTGCAGGACCTGCTGGCCGGCAAGGCCGGAGCGTTCCGGGCCATCCGGGCCGGGCTCGACTGCCTGCGCGAGGCCGGCTACCCCGGCCCGGGCCGCAAGCTGGGCGCGCAGACCGTCATCTGCCGCCACAACCTGGCGGAGCTGCCCGCCATGTGGCGCTGGCTGCGCAGCCGGGGCATCATCCCGTACTTCGAGTCCATCACCCTGCAGGGCCGGGCCCGCGCCCATCCCGAACTGCTGGTGGCGCCCGAGGAGCTGCACGCCGCCCTGGAGGGTCTGGCCGGGCTGGACGCCCGGGAGTTCGGCATCGCCTGGGAGCCCCACCCGCCGGTGGCGGCCTTCAACTGCGACCGGCACGAATACTCCTGCACCGTGACCGCCGCCGGGGGCGTGCTGCCCTGCCCGGGGGTGGACATCGAGGTGGGCAACGTGCGCCGGGCCCCGCTGGGGGAGATCCTGGCCGCCAGCCCGGTGATCCGCGACCTGCGCAACGTGCGCGCCCGCATCAAGGGGGCCTGCCGGGACTGCGACCTGGCCGCCGAGTGCTACGGCTGCCGGGGCATGGCCTACCAGGCCACCGGCGACTACCTGGCCGCGGACCCGCTCTGCCGCCGGACGGCGCGGGCCGCCGCGAGCCGGAACGGAGACTGAGCATGGCCGCTGCGAGCCCGCGCCTTCCCTTGCCCGCGGCCGGGATCATCCCCCACGCGGCCCCCATGCTCCTGGTGGACGAGGTGCTCGCCCTGCGCGACGGCGGGGGCGTGGTCCGCGCCTGTCCCGCCCCGGACTGGCCCCTGGCCGGCCCGGACGGGGAGGTGGCGGCCGAGGCCGGGGTGGAGATGGCGGCCCAGGCCTACGCCGCGGTGCGGGGCGCGGCCCTGGCGCCCGGCGCGCCGTCCCCGTCCCTGGGCTACCTGGTGGGGGTGCAGGATTTCCGCATCGTCGGCCGCGTCCGGGTGGGCGACGACCTGCGGGTGGAGGTGTCCACCGTGGGCGAGTTCGCGGGCTTCGCCGTGGTGGAGGCCGTGCTGCGGCGCGGGCCGGACGAGCTGGCCCGGGGCCGCCTCAAGGTCTGGACGCCCGAGGCCGGGGCATGAGGCGGATCGCCCTCCTGACCCTGCCGGTCCTGGCGGTCCTGGCTGCCGCGGCGGCCCGGGCCGGGGAGCCGCCCGGCCTGCTGGACCGCCTGGAGCGGTCCATGGCCGGGGTGCGCACCGTGCAGGCGGAGTTCGTGCAGGAAAAGACCCTGGCCATGCTGCGCGAGCCCCTGCGCGCCGAAGGCCGGCTCTGCTACGCGGCCCCGGACCGGCTGCGCTGGGAGTACACCGCGCCCGAGGCCCAGGGCTTCAGCATGCGCGGCAGCGCGGGCCGGCGCTGGGACCCCGCGGGCGAGGCGCGCGGCGTGGACCTGGCCCGGGACCCGGTGCTGGGCCCCCTGGCCGGGGAGCTCCTGGCCTGGGTGAAGTTCGACCTGGCCCACATCCGCGCGGCCTACGCGGTGGAGGTCCTGGCCGAGGACCCGCCGGTGCTGCGCCTGCGGCCGCAGGCCCCCCTGCTCGGCCGGGTGCTGGACCGCCTGGACCTGGCCTTCGCCCCGGACCTGCGCTCGGTGGTGCGGGTGGAGTACCGCGAGCCCGACGGCGACGCCACCGCCATCACCTTCCACCACATGGTCCTGGACGCCCCGCTCGGGGACGGGCTGTTCTGAGGCGGGGGCGGGCGTGAGCCGGGAGAACGGGTTCGCCGGGGCGCTGGCCGCGCTGGAGCGGCTGCGCTGCGGCCACGGCCGGCTGGTGCTGGCCCTGGCCGCGCTCCTGGTGGCCGCGGGCGCGGCGGCCCTGCCCGGGCTGCTCACCGGCGAGGACGCCAAGGTCCTGGTTCCGGACCGGCCGGCCCGCCTGGCCGAGGACTTCTCGCTCCTGTCCCGGTCGCCCCTGGCCAGCCGGGCCTTCATCCTGCTCAGCACGGAAACCGGCGCGCCCGCCGGGCTCCTGGACCGGGCCGCCGACGCCCTGGAGGCCCGGCTGGGCCCGCCCCTGTTCGCCCCGGCCGGCCCCCGCCCCGACGGGACGGCCCTGGCGGCCGGCCTGCTGGATCTGGCCCCGGCCCTGGTGGACCCGGAGAACCTCCGGGCCTGGCTGGCCGGCCTGGACCGCGCCGCGGTGCGCGAGCGGCTCGCGGCCGTGCGCCAGGCCCTGGCCTCGCCCGCGGCCCCGGCGCTCAAGCCCCTGCTGCGCCTGGATCCGCTGGATGCGCGCTCCCTGGTCATGCCGCTGCTGCCCCGGCCCGGGTCCGGCATGGCCGGCCCGGACCCGCGCGGCCGCCTGCGCTCCGCGGATGGGAACAGCCTGGTCCTGGCCGCGGCCACGGACATCCCCTTCACCGACGCGGCCGGGGCCGAACGGCTCCTGGCCGGGTTCGGGCAGGCGGCCGAGGCCCTGCCCGCCGGGGTGGAGGCCACCCTGGTGAGCGGGCACCGCCATTCCCTGGCCAACGCCCGCACCATCAAGGCCGACCTGGGGCGGGTGCTGCCTCTGTCCCTGCTGGGGCTGGCCGCGGTGGTGTTCGGGTTCCTGCGCGACCGCGGCGCGGCATGGGTGCTGCTCGCGCCGCCCGCGGTGCTCTGCCTGGCGGGCGCGGCCACGGGCCTGCTCTTCGGCGGCCTGCACGGCATCGTGCTGGGCTTCGGCGGGGTGCTCATGGGCCTGGCCGTGGACTACCCGGTGCACGTGCACCACGCCCTGCGCCGCAGTCCCGGCCCGGGCGAGGCCCTGGCCCGGGTGGCGCGGCCCCTGGCCTTCGGGGCCCTGACTTCCTTGGCCGCCTTCAGCGCCCTGCTGCTCTCCGAGATCCCGGCCATCCGCCAGATGGCGGTGTTCTCCATGCTCGGCCTGGCCGCGGCCCTGGCCCTGTCCTGGCTGGCGCTCCCCCAGCTCGTGCCCTGCGCCGCCGGCGCGGCCCCGGGCGCGGGGATGGGTGCTGGCCGCCTGGGCGGTTGCGCTGGGCGGCCTGGCCTGGCTCGCCGTGGGGGTCGCCGTGAATCCGGACCTGGCCTCCCTGGGCGTGGCCGACCCCGCGGTGAAGGCCGACGAGGCCCGGCTGC
Source organism: Thermodesulfobacteriota bacterium (assembly GCA_040753075.1). Classification (GTDB taxonomy): domain Bacteria; phylum Desulfobacterota; class Desulfovibrionia; order Desulfovibrionales; family Desulfovibrionaceae; genus UBA6814. The sequence goes on along the minus strand of JBFMHA010000019.1, from coordinate 4,309 downwards.
GGGAGGCCCTGGGCGGGCTGCGGGAGCGGGCCATGGTCTTTGCCGAGGGTCCGGACCTGGGGCGGGCCGCCGCGGCCAACGCCGCGGTCCTGGCCGAACTGCGCCGGGCCGGGATGGACGGCGAGGCCCTGAGCCTGGCCCCGCTCCTGCCCCCGCCCGCGCAGCAGGAGCGCAATCGCGCGGCCTGGCGCGAGGCCTGGGCCGGCCCGGCCGGGCAGGCCCTGCTCCGGGAGTTGGAAGACGCGGCCCGGGAGTTGGGCTTCGCGGCGCAGGCCTTCTCGCCCTTCCTGGACCTGGCCTCGGGGTGGGCCGCGGGCCGGGCGGCGTCCGCGGACCTGGCGGCGCTGCGGGGCCTGGGCCTGGGCCAGGTTGCGGGGCTCCTGGCCAGCGAGTCCGGCGACGGGGTCTCGCTGCTCACCCTGGCGCCCGACGGCCCGGAGCTGGCCGGCGGCACAGGCCGGGCCCTGGAGGCCCTGCCCGGGGTGCGGGTGGTGTCCGGCGCGGGTTTCGGCCGGGAGCTGGGCGCAGCCCTGCGCCGGGACTGCCTGGTGTTCGTGGGCCTGTCCCTGGCCCTGGTCTGCGGCCTGGTCCTGGCCCTGTTCCGACGACCGGTCAGGGCGGCCGCGGCCCTGGCCCCGGCGGCCACGGGCCTGCTGGCGGCGGCCGCGGGCGCGAGGCTGGCGCAGGGCGGGCTGGGGATTTTCAACGTGGCGGCCCTGCCCCTGGTGCTGGGCCTGGCCGCGGACTACGGCATCTTCATGGTCTGCCGCACCCGGGGGCTGGAGGCGTCCGCGGGCCGGCCGGTGCTGGTCTGCGGTTTGACCACCCTGGCCGGGTTCGGCAGCCTGGCCGTGGCCCAGCACCCGGCGTTGCGCTCCCTGGGCCTGTCCATCCTCCTGGGCATCGGCGCGGCCCTGCCCACGGCCCTGCTGGTCACGCCCCGGCTGCTCGGGCCGGAGGAGGCGCGGCATGGATAGCCTGGAGCGCGGCCTGCGCGCCTGCGGCCGGCTCGTGAGGCAGGGGGCGGGCGAGGCCGAGTGGGAGTTCGTGCTGCCCGGGGAGTTCGTGGGGTTCGCCGGGCACTTCCCGGGCAACCCGGTGCTGCCGGCCATCGCCCAGTTGGCGATGGTCCGGCTGGCCGCGGGCGACGCCCTGCCCGGCGGACCGCGCCCGTTGCGCCTGGCCGCGGTGAAGCGGGCCAAGTTCACGGCCCCGGTGGGGCCGGGCCAGGCGGTGCGGGTGGCGTGCAGCCTGACCGAGGACCGCGGGTGCTGGACGGCCCGGGCCTCGGTGCAGGTCGGGATCGAGGTCGCGGCCAGCCTGGTCCTGGCGCTGGAAGAAGCAGGAAAGGAGCCATGAGAAAACCGTATTTCCCGGCCAACGGCGGTCCAGCCCCCCTGACCCTCACCGTGGAGCGCAGGGTGCGGTTCGAGGAGGCCGACCCCCTGGCCATCGTGTGGCACGGCCGCTACGCCAGCTATTTCGAGGACGCCCGCGAGGCCCTGGGTTCGGCCCATGGGGTGGGCTACCTGGACTTCTACCGCCGCCGCATCGCCACGCCCATCCGGGTGATGCACGCCGACTACCTGTCGCCCCTGCGCTACCCGGCCCGGTTCACGGTGCAGGCCCTGCTGCACTACACCGAGGCCGCGCGCATGAACTACGAGTTCGTGATCCGGGACGAGGCCGGCAATGTGGCCACCACCGGCTATACGGTGCAGGTCTTCGTGGACGAGTCCCAGAACCTGCTGGTGACCTGTCCGGACTTCTACCTGGACTTCCTGCGCCGCTGGCGGGAGGGGGAGCTGTCCCGGCCATGAGGGTGCTCCTGGTCGCCTGCAACTCCTGCCGGGAGCCGTACCCGGTCTACCCCCTGGGCATGGCGGTGCTGGCCGCGGCCCTGGAGGCGGCCGGGCGCCGGGTGGCCCAGTACGATCTGCTGGCCGAGGGCTGGGACCTGGACGCCCTGCGCGGCCGGGTGCGGGACTTCGACCCCCAGTGCGTGGGCCTGTCGGTGCGCAACCTGGACAACGTGGACTCCCTGAGCGCCGGCCGGGGCTGGTTCGCGGACCAGGCCCGGGAGGCGGTGCGCGCGGTGCGGGCCGCGACTGCGGCCCCCGTGGTGGTCGGCGGGGCGGGCTTCTCCCTCATGCCGGACCTGGTGCTGGACCACCTGGGCGCGGACTACGGCATAGCGGGCGAGGGCGAGGAGGCCTTCCCGGCCCTGCTCGCGACCCTGGAGCAGGGCGGGACCCCGCCGCGGATATCGGGGGGCGGAAAGCCCTGCGGCCCGGGCGCGGCCATGCCCCCGGCCCGGTTCATCCCGGACTACGTGCGCTTCTACCAGGGCGAGAGCGGGCTCATGGGGGTGCAGACCAAGCGCGGCTGTCCCAACGCCTGCGCCTACTGCGCCTACCCCCTCATCGAGGGCCGCACGGTGCGCTGCCGCGACCCGCGCGAGGTGGCCGGGGAGCTGGTCCGCCTGCGCCGCGAGCACGGGGTGGACACGGTGTTCTTCACGGACGCGGTGTTCAACGACGCCGGGGGCCGCTACCTGGAGCTGGCCGAGGAGCTCGCCCGCAACCCCGCGGGCGTGCGCTGGCTGGCCTATTTCCAGCCCCGGGGCATGGACCGCCGGACCCTGCGCCTGCTCAGGCGCTCCGGGCTCATGGGCCTGGAGGTGGGCGCGGACGCGGCCAGCGACGCCACCCTGGCCGGCCTGGGCAAGGGCTTCTCCTTCGCCCAGGTGGCGGACTTCAACGCCCTGTGCGTGTCCGAGGGCCTGCCCTGCGCCCACTTCGTCATCTTCGGCGGCCCGGGCGAAACCCCGGACACGGTGGAGGAGGGCCTGCGCAACCTGGACCGCCTGGATCCGGCGGTGGTCTTCGCCTTCTCCGGCATCCGGGTGCATCCGCGCACCCGGCTGCACGAACTGGCCCTGGCGCAGGGCGTGCTGCGTCCCGACGCGGATCTGCTGCGCCCGGTGTTCTACCACGCCCCGGGCCTGGACCCCGAGGCCCTGAACGCGCGGCTCGCGCAGGCCTTCGCCCGTCGCCGCGACCGCATCTTCCCTCCGGAGAGAGGGTATGAACGCATGGCCGTGCTGCACCGCCTGGGCTTCCGGGGGGTGCTCTGGGACACCCTCATCCGGCTGCCTGCGCCGGCCGCGGCAGGGGCGCCCTCGTGAGCGCGGGCCGGCAGCCCCGCGCCCTGCGGGCGGCCGCGGTGATCCCGGTCTACAACCACGGCGCGACCCTGCGCCGGGTGGCGGAGGGGGCGCTGGCCGTGCTGCCCGAGGTCCTGGTGGTGGACGACGGGAGCAGCGACGGCGGCGTCGAGGCCCTGGCCGGCCTGCCGGTGCAGGTGCTGCGCCACGGGACCAACCAGGGCAAGGGCGCGGCCATCCTCACCGCGGCGCGCGCGGCCCGGGACCGGGGCCTGACCCACATCGTGACCCTGGACGCGGACGGCCAGCACGACCCCGCGGACATCGCCAGGTTCCTGGCCGCCCTGGCCGGGGACCCTACAGCCTTCCTGGTGGGGGCGCGGGATTTCTCCTCCCCGGACGTGCCCGGGGCCTCGCGCTTCGGACGGTCCTTCTCCAACTTCTGGATGCGGGTGCAGACCGGCCGGGTGGTGTCGGACATGCAGTGCGGGTTCCGGGCCTATCCGGTGGACGCGCTCCTGGCCCTGTCCCTGCGCGAGCGGCGCTACGCCTTCGAGGTGGAGGCGCTGGTCAAGGCCGCCTGGGCCGGGTTTCCGGTGCGCGACGTGCCGGTGTCCGTCCACTATCCCCCGCGCCGGGAGCGGGTGTCGCACTTCCGGGTCCTGGGCGACAACCTGGAGATAGCCCTGCTCAACACCCGGCTCACGGTGCGCTCCTTCCTGCCCGTGCCGCACCGCCAGTACGCCGGGGACGGGGAGGGCCGGGTGAGCCCGTTGCGACCGCTGCGCTCCCTGCGCATCCTGCTGTCCCGGGACGCCACTCCGCGCGAACTGGCCCTGTCCGCCTTCCTCGGTGTGTTCATCGGCTGCCTGCCCCTGTTCTTCGTGCAGACCATCAGCATCGTTCTGGCCGCGTCCTGGCTCGGGCTCAACCGCATCGCGGCCCTGGCCGCGGGGCAGCTGTGCATGCCGCCGGCGGTTCCGGCCCTGTGCGTGCTGGCCGGCCACTGGCTGCGGCACGGCCGGCCCCTCGCCGAGTTCTCCCTGCGCACCCTCGGCTACGAGGCCCCGCAGCGGCTCCTGGAGTGGGGGCTGGGCTCCCTGGTCCTGGCCCCGCTCCTGGCCGGCGCGGTGGGCGGCGCGG
>JBFMHA010000018.1:0-55430 GCA_040753075.1 Thermodesulfobacteriota bacterium | reverse complement strand
GCAGGCCGTTCAAAAACCGCGAGGGCAAGGCGCGAGAAAACGTCAAGGCCGAAGCGTATTCGACATACGTGAGGGTTTGGCTTTTTCGCAGCAACGCAGCCATCGCGGGATTTTCAACGGCCTGCTAGGCCCGCAACTCCGCCGCGGCGTACCAGGCCCCGCACTCCGGGCACCAGGACCACCCCGCCTCCCGGTCCCGCGCCAGGAACACCCGCGCCCCGGCCCCCAGGCATTCGGGACAGGGCTCCGGCCCCGCCGCGAACCGCGGGCAGGCCCCCGGGTCCCGCGGCCACACCGCGGCGCACGGCCATCCGTCCGCGCCGCACGTCCATTCTCCCTCCCACTCCCGCAGGGCGCAGGCGCGCAGGCGCTCGCTCACGGCGCCGGGAGGAGCGGGGAGCCGCCCCCGCCGGAGTCCGGGGCAGCGTCCCGGCCTCCCCCCCGCACCGGCCCGGCCGGCAGATCGGACAGGCGCTCCAGGCGGTTTCGGCCCAGAGCCTGGCGCAGCATCTCGGCGACAGCCAGGTGGGCCAAGGCATGCGACATGACCCCGGGAACGTCACTAGGTAAATTTAGCCTGTTCATGGGCGGATGATTAGGCGTTTTTAGCCTAATCGTCAAGAGGGGGGACGAAGCGAGGGCTAGAACAGGCCCCAGGCCATGCGGGTGGCGACCACCAGCAGGAGCACGGCGAAGGCCTTCTTCAGGCGGTCCACGGGCAGGGCGTGGGCCAGGCGCACCCCCAGGGGGGCGGTGAGCACCGAGGCGGCCACGATGCCGGCCAGGGCCGGGAGGTAGACGAAGCCCAGGGACCAGTCGGGCAGGCCGGCGGCGTGCAGGCCGTTCACCACGTAGCCCACGGTTCCGGCCACGGCGATGGGGAAGCCGATGGCCGCGGAGGTGCCCACCGCGGTATGGGGAGGCACGTTGCACCAGAGCATGAAGGGGACCGAGAGCGTGCCGCCGCCGATGCCCACCCAGCTGGACACCACGCCGATGAGGTTGCCCATGCCGAACATGCCCGCGTTGCCCGGGAGCTGGCGGGAGGGCTTGGGCTTCCTGCCCAGGAGCAGGCTGTAGGCCACGTAGTAGAGGAAAAGGACGAAGAAGCCCTTGAGGAAGGCGGTGGGCAGGCGGGAGGCCACGGCGGAGCCCAGGAAGGCGCCCAGGAGGATGCCCGCGGCGATGCGGCGCACGATGTCCCAGCGCACCGCGCCGCGGCGGTGGTGGGCCAGGAAGCTGGAGACGGCCGTGAACATGATGGAGGCCATGGAGGTGGCCAGGGCCGCCTGCATCATGATGTCCTGGGGCACGCCCTGGCGGGTGAAGGCGAAGACGAGCATGGGCACGATGACCAGGCCGCCGCCGATGCCGAACAGCCCGGCCAGGATGCCGGCCACGCCGCCCACCGCGGCGTAGGCCAGGAGGATGGAAAGCATGGGGGTCTCCGGGTTCAGTGGTTGGGGTTTGCTTCGGCCGCGGCGGCCAGTTCGGCGTCGCGCAGGTGCCGGTCCATGGCCTGGCGGGCTCGTTCCGGGTCGCGGCGGGTCACCGCGTCCAGGATGTACAGGTGGTGCTCGGCCGAGGCGGCGCGCCGCCGGGACGTGCGCAGGTCCGCGGCCCTGGTCTCGGCCAGGATGGGAGTCAGGGCGCGCATGGCCTGCACGAAGACCGGGTTGCCGGTGGCCTGGGCCAGGGCCAGGTGGAAGGCAGCGTCCAGGTCCGCGTCGTCCCCGGCCCCGGATCCGGGCAGCAGGCGGAGGTGCTGGTCCGCGACCAGGGCCTTGAGCGCCTCCAGGTCGCGGGCCGTGGCGTTGCGCGCGGCCAGTTCTGCCACGCCGCTCTCCAGGACCCGGCGGAAGGCGAAGAGGTGGGCCAGGCGCTGGCGTTTCTCGCCCAGGCCCTCCGCCAGGACGCGGCCCAGGCTTGCACCCGGGGCCTCCCGCACGTAGGCCCCGTCGCCGCGGCGGCTCTCCACCGCGCCCTGGGCCGCCAGGTGGCGCAGGGCCTCGCGCACGCAGCCGCGGGAAACCCCGTAGCCGGCGGCCAGGCGGCGCTCCGCCGGCAGCCGGTCGCCCGGGGCCAGTTCGCCTGCGGCCATGCGGCGGATCAGGTCCTCCACGATCTCCTGGGAACGGTGCATGATCGGTCCTGCCAGTTGATTTGGTCGGACCAGTACGCCCGGAGCGGACGGACGTCAAGACCGCGGGGAACGCGCCTGCGCAGCCGGAGCGGGACGCCTCCCCGGCGACGCCTGCCGCGAATCCGGCTCCGGCGGCCGGCGGAAAGGTCGTCCGCCCCATAGGAGGCCGACGCTCCGGCGCGAAGCCGCAGTCCCCGGCCCGGGCCGGCTCAGGACGAGCCAGGCGGCTCGCGGTCCGGCAGAAGCAGCACCTGGATTCTCTTCCGGGCGGTCAGGGCGGCGAGGTCCAATTCCCGGGCCGCCCAGGCGGGGAGGACCACGGTCCCTTCGAAACCGGCATTGAGGCGGCGCCAGAACTCCTCTTCGCCGCAGTGGCGGATCTGCCCTGCGAAGAGCGTGTAAAAGGGGTCCGCCTGCTCCGAGACGTCGCGGTGCAAGACCATGACGGGCTTCTGGCTGCGGCTCCGGGCGAGCAGGCTGCGCACGGTGTCGAGGAGCGCCTCATGGTCGATGGGCTTCCGCAGCGCCGCGTCTTCTCCGCCGAAGACGTCCTCCTGGAGGACCGAGATGACCAGTATCGGTATCCGCATGAGCTCCGGGACGCGGCGGAGCCTGCCGATCACGGCCCTTCCGTCCAGGCCCGGCATGAGGATGTCCATGGTGACGAGGTCCGGATGCAGCGCCCGGGCCATCTCCAGGGCCGACTCGCCGTCGGGCGCCGCATCCACCCGGTAGCCTTCGCCCTCCAGCAGCTGGGCGAGATAGGAGCGGGTCGCCGGATCGTCGTCCACCACCAGGATCCGGGGGATGCCGGATTCCGGAAGGCCTTCGCGCTCCGGCGCAGCGGCTTCCGCCGCCGGGATTCCCGCCTCGTCCGGGAGGGCGGGCGCGGCCGGGAGCTCGAACACGAAGGCGCTGCCCCGCCCCGGCTCGGATTCGGCCCAGATCCTCCCGTGGTAGTGCTCGACGATCTGGCGGCAGATGGCCAGGCCCAGGCCGGTGCCCAGGGGCTTCTCCCGCAGGGTGTCGTCCCGCCGGACCTGGTGGAACTTGTCGAAGATCCTCCGCAGTTCCCCCTCGGGGATTCCCACGCCCGAATCCGTCACCCGCGCCTCGAGGATCCCGCTCCGGGCAAGGCGCGCCTCCACGCGCACCTCCCCTTGCTCGGTGAACTTGATCGCGTTGTTGAGCAGGTTGACGAACACCTGCTCCATCTTGTCCGGGTCCGCCGTCACCAGCGGGAGGTCCTGGGGCGCGACCACGGAAAGCCGCACCTCCGGCTTCCGGAGGAACAGGCCGCGCACGGCGTCCGCGGCCCTGCCGATGACGCCGGCCAGCGAGACCCGGCTGTCGCGCCATTCGACCCGCCCCGACTCGATCTTGGTCAGGTCCAGGAAATCGTTGATCATCCGCATCAGCCGCTCGCCCTCGTGCTCGATGATCTCCAGGTTCTCGCGGATCCGGTCGCCCCTCATCTCCAGCCTGCCGTCTCCCCGGGCCAGAGGGCGGAAGGATGCGGTGAAGTCCCGGTTGATCAGCTTGGCGAAGCCCAGGACCGAGGTGAGCGGCGTGCGCAGTTCGTGGGACACGGAGGAGAGGAAGTCGGACTTCAGCTCGTCCAGGTCCAGAAGGCGCTTGTTGGCCGACTCCAGCTCGTCGGTCTTGCGGCGCAGATCGAGGGTGCGTTCGTCCACGAGCCGCTCCAGGCTCCGGTTCAGCTCGGACAGGGCGCTCTCGGCCTGGAAGCGCTGGCGCAGCTCGTCCTGCAGATCGCCGGTGCGCAGCGCCACCTGCCTGGCCAGGGAGATGTTCCACAACAGCATGGCGCAGAAGCTGCACAACACGATGCCGATCATCCAGAGGACATGCTTGTAGTACCGCTCCATGAAGGTCTTCTGCTTGTAGGCCCCGAACCACCTGTCGTAGATCGCGTCGTACTGGCCGGTGAACCTGACGATCCGCAGTCCTTCGTTGAGCTTCTCCACCAGCGCCGTGTCGCCCTTCTTGACCGCGAAGCAGTACTTCCTCGGCTCGAGGGGGACCCCGGCGACCTTGACGTTGCTCAGCCCGTACTTCTGGATGAGATACTGCCCCTGCAGCTGGGCGAGCAGGGCGCAATCATGGTTGCCCGAGGCCAGGAGCCGCAGGGCGTCGATCTGGCTCTCCACCGGGACGATGGTCGCGTCCTTGAGGTTGTCCCGCGCGAAATCGTGCATGATGTCGCCCTGCTGCACCAGGACGGACTTGTCCCGGCAGTCGTCGATGGACTCGACGGGGGAGCTCTCCCGGGCGAAGACCGTCTGGTACACCAGGATGAAGGGCGCGGAGAACTCGACCTCGCGGGCGCGCTCCTCGGAATGGTACATGCCCGTGAGGGCGTCCGTCTCGCCCGACTCGAGGGCGGCGCGCACCTTGTTCCAGGGCCCGAGGCGGATGTCCGGATCCAGGCCCATGGTCCGGGCCACGGCCTGGAACAGCTCGACGTTGAAGCCGGCGGGCAGCCCGTCCTTGTCGAGGTATTCGTAGGGGGGATAGTCGAAGTCGCCGCGCACGGAGATCCGCGCGGAATCCGCAGCAAAGGCCCGGGGCAGCGCCAGGAGGAGCGCCGGCCCGAGGAGAAGCCCGATGAGGATCGGGCGCGCCCATGCCGCGGCGGTCAGGCGCCAGCTTTCGCGCCAGGCATTCAAGGCCCCTCCCGTGTTGCGTCAAGAGGCTTGGGGTATAACGGAACCTAGCGCATTTTCACTCCCGGGGGCAAGCTTTTCCGGACCGGGCAGGAAGGCTTCGCCAGGGCGGGGAGGGGGCGGCGCGCCGCGGACGAAGGGAAGGACGGGGCCGGCTCCCCGCCGTTGACGCCCGTGCCGCGATATGCCATGTGCGGCGCACATTCCAGCGATGTGAGGACGACATGGACGATTCGTACGCCCGGCTCATGGCCGAGGACCTCTTCGGGCTCATCGAGGCCGCAGGGAAGCAGGGGATCAAGGTGGACTTGGGCTTCGAGAACCGACCCGTGGACACCCCCTCCCTGCGGGTGGTCTACATCTTCCAGACCAAGCAGAACCTCGTGAACGCCGCGGGCATGACCCGCACGTTCAGCCAGAACCTCAAGAATTTCAACATCCTGGCCGCCGTCATCGAGGGCGGCAAGGCCACCGGGGTGTTCCTGCTCTGCACCCTGTCCACGCCCTTCTCCCGCATTCCCGACGCCGAAGCCATCTTCGCGGCCATGCGGCCCAAGGATCTGGAGGCCTACACCGCGGCCGTGCGCGCGGCCATGAGCGCCGACCTGGAGCGGGCCAAGGCCGAGCAGGCCGGGGACGCGCCCGCCGCCGAAGCGCCGGAGCCCCCGGTGCAGTAGCCCGCCCGTCCGGCGCGGCGAACCCCGCGATCCGGCTTTGACATCCGCCGGCCGATATGCCATGCCCCCGTGTCGTGGCGTCCCCGGCGGACGCCCTTTTTCCTGCAGGCGTGGTGGGGTTTTCTCCGAGAAGAGGTGAGCCGCCGCGCGGCGGTTCCGGTGCGCATCCGCCCCGGTTCCGCCGACGGGGTGCGGAACGAACCGGCCGTGTTCTCGGGCGGCCTCTACTCGCTTTGGAGGTTCCCATGTCCTGCAGTCGCATCCTTTCCGCTCTTCTCGTCGTGCTGTGCTTCGCCGTCCCGGCCCTGGCCGGCTCCGGGGGACCGGGCGTGAGCCCCGACCAGGCCCTGGACATGCTCAAGCAGGGCAACGCCCGCTTCGTGGCGGGCAAGGCCGCCCACCCCAACCTGACCCTGCAGCGGCTCCAGGAAACCGCGGCCAAGGGGCAGAAACCCTTCGCCACGGTCCTGGCCTGCTCCGACTCCCGCGAGCCGGTGGAGCTGCTCTTTGACCAGGGCGTGGGCGACGTGTTCGTGATCCGGGTGGCCGGCAACGTGTCCGACGTGGACGAGGTCGGCTCCATCGAGTACGGCGTGGGCCACCTGGGCGCCCCGCTGCTCGTGGTCCTGGGCCACACCCAGTGCGGCGCGGTGACCGCGGTGGCCACCGACGCCAAGGTGGGCGGCTCCATCCCGCAGCTGGTGGACAACATCGCGCCGGCCGTGGCGCGGGCCAAGACCAAGGCCGCCGGCCTGCCCCAGGGCGAACTGGTGGAGAAGGCCGTGCAGGAGAACGTGTGGCAGTCCATCGCCGACGCGTTCACGCGCAGCGAGGAGATCCGCCGCCTGGTGTCCGCGGGCAAGCTCAAGGTCGTGGGCGCGGTCTACGACCTGGGCAGCGGAGCCATCGAGTGGATGGGAGCCCATCCCGACCAGGCCGGCCTGCTCAAGTAGGCCCGCCCGCTCCGACCCGCCGCGCCCCCGTCCGACCCGCCCGGAGCGGACGGGGGCGACTGCCGGGGGGGGCTGCGCCCGGCCGGGCGCGCCCTTTGCCATGTCCGGCGATCTCGGCTATGCTGGCGGACGCCGCGGCTTGCGGCAGCACCTTTTGCCGAGGAATCCCATGACCGACGAAGACAAGACGCCCCCCGCCGGGAACGACCCGGCGTCCCTGACCGTGACCGAGCCCGCGGACGCGCTGCCCGAAATTTCCCTGGACGACCTGCCCCGGAGCCTCCAGGACGCCTGCGCCCGGGCCGGCTGGGACAAGCTCATGCCGGTGCAGGCCCGCGCCCTGCCCTACCTCCTGGCCGGCCGCGAGATCATGGTCCAGTCCCGCACCGGATCGGGCAAGACCGGGTCCTTCGTGCTCCCCCTGCTCGAGCACCTGGACCCCTACGAGCGCGCCACCCAGGCCCTGGTCCTGGTGCCCACCCGGGAGCTGGCGCAGCAGGTGGCCCGCGAGGCGACCACCCTGTTCGGCGACACCGGGCTCAAGGCCGTGGCCGTGGTGGGCGGGGCCAGCTTCCGGGAGCAGCTCGACGCCTTCGCCGCGGGCGCGCACCTGGTGGTGGGCACCCCGGGCCGGGTGCTGGACCACCTCATCCGCCGCACCCTGTCCCTGGAGTCCCTGCGCGTGCTGGTGCTGGACGAGGCCGACCGCATGCTCTCCATCGGCTTCTACCCGGACATGAAGGCGGTGCAGCGCCACCTGCCCAAACACCCGATCCTGACCCTCATGACCTCGGCCACCTATCCGCCCTACGTCATGCGCCTGGCCGGGGAGTTCCTGCGCGAGCCGCAGATCCTCTCCCTGTCCCGGGGCAAGGTGCACGTGGCCGAGATCACCCACGCCTACTGCGTGGTGTCGGGCATGGACAAGGACCGCGCCCTGGTGCGGCTCATCGAGATGGAGAACCCCTCCTCGGCCTTCATCTTCTGCAACACCAAGGCCCGCACCCACTACGTGACCGCGGTGCTGCAGCGCTTCGGCTACGACGCGGACGAGCTGTCCGGCGACCTGACCCAGGCCCGGCGCGAACAGGTGCTGGAGGGAACCCGCAGCAAGACCCTGCGCTTCCTGGTGGCCACCGACGTGGCCGCCCGGGGCATCGACGTGTCCGACCTGTCCCACGTGTTCCTCTACGAGCCGCCCGAGGACTCCGAGTCCTACATCCACCGCGCCGGCCGCACCGGCCGGGCCGGGGCCGGGGGCACCGTGATCACCCTGGTGGACCTCATGGAGGAGTTGAAGATCCAGCGCATCGGCCGCTTCTACCAGATCGACCTGGAGAAGCGTCCCGCGCCCACGGACCAGGACGTGGCCCGGGTGGCCGGGCAGCGGGCCCAGGTCATCCTGGAGGCGGCCCGGCGCGGGCGGGACAAGCTCCAGGCCGAACGCATGCAGCGCTTCGTGCCCCTGGCCGGGGAGCTGGCCGGGAGCGACGAGGGCCGGGAGCTCTTGGCCATGCTCCTGGACGACGCCTACCACGCCTCCCAGCACCAGGCCTCCGCGCCGGCCGAAGGCGCGGCCCCGCAACAGCCGGGCCCGGAGGCCGGACCCCGGCCCTCGGCCACGCGCCGCCGCCGGCGCAAGCCCCGCGGCGGCGGGGGAGAGGGCTCCGGGGAATAAAGCGGACTGCTAGGCAAGTCATTGGACCGGATTCATGGATATAACTCGGAGCAGAAAATGGTTAACATTTTCGTGCTCCGAGTTATAAGGACGGCCCCGCCAACAACGGGGCCAGCGGCGAAGCCGCGTGAGCATAATGAACAACTTTATGCTCCCAGTAATATCAATCGTCTTCAAACTTGCCTTTAATGGCATCGGGGTGGCAGGACTGGCAGTCAGCCATGTTTGGCGAAGAGTTGCGGTTTCTCAGTTCATTGTGCTCATATTTGAACCAACCCGTCTCCGTGATGCGGAGGGAGTTTTCCTTTTTCATCTTACCCGTTCCCGCTCCAGCCACGAGGTGCTTCCTGATGTCATCGCGTTGAGAAGCTGTAAGCTCCACAGGCGTCCCAAAATGGTCAGCGAGCCCGTCAAGGATGCGTTCCCAGGATCTCGCCGGGAGCAACTGGGGAGGATACGGCATGTGGCATCCTCCGCATCCTTCGGTGTAGACTTTCCGGGAAACCTTGCGGGCACTGTTTTCACAGTAGGTTATATTGACTGTCGCCACAATCATGAAGATTGCGACAATTGCGACGAGCGTAATGGAATACTTCCGTGGGATGTTCCATCTTTGCATCAAGCTATCCCCCAGAGCATGCCGGCGCTGCGAAATCCCATTAAAAGTCGAGCAGGTCTAACAAAGAGATCTTCTTTTTCCGACGATGGTGTTCGCTGCCGTGACTCTCGAAAGTATGGTTATGGCTATCATGATGATTTTCATGAGATATCCTTTTAGGATGATGATGCCCTGCTCCTTCGGGGTGCGGCTGGGGCGCGGATGGCGCGGCATCTTGTCGGAATGGGGCAGATCTATCCAGAATCTTGTCCAGCTCCCCTCGGTCAAGCCAGAGTCCGCGACAATCAGGGCAATAATCGATTTCAACGCCATGCCTTTCCGCGATCAACAAAACGGCATTACATTTGGGGCATTTCATGTAAGCACTCCTGGCCGTATATTTATGAACAAGAACAGCCACAAGATCAAATATAATTTTCGAACATTTCATACGCTTGCCACAGCAATGTGCTCATGACTCGGGAAATTGAAAAATTCAAGCGCTCATGCACAAGTCTCGCAAATTTTCAAATTCTCGTATCTGCCTTCGTAATACTCCCATATCAATTCCTTGAATCGTTGCGAGTTCCATACATCATATATTGATGTCTCTGCAACATTGCCGATCTTAACACTTTGCCTCCAGTCATGACAGCACAAGATCATATCGCCGTTTTCCACAATGTATGCCTGTTTCAAAAATAAATCACAGTTACGCTTAGGAATGGGCCGAATATTTTCTGGCAAAAGGTTTTCGATGTTTCCTCCTGCCCTGTTGTCAAGGCTGTGTATGTTAAACTTAACGTCTCGCTTGCTCCAGTATGCTTTGGCATAATCCAGCTCGCTTGCTACAATACTAGTATTGATTGTTGTAATAACTACTTTGCACTTTTTCTTTAACTTCTCTTTTAAGAATAAAAAATGGTCAATGTTATTCAGTACAGTGCTTATATCCAGCTGCATTGCCTTGTTATATGATTCCGGAGTGTAGCCATTAACGCTAATCCATAGTTGATCCAGCCCCGCATCAAGCAGGGCATGGCTCATTTCCGCAGCAAGCAAGCTGCCGTTGGTATTAATTTTTGTTCTTGTACATATTTTTTTCTTGTGCGTAATATATGATATCATATCCGAAATGCGCTTATCCATTAAAGGCTCATTGGTCAAATATGGGCTTATTCTGGATACATAGTGCTTGGCGCACTCATCAACAATTTTTCTGAACAACCATATATCCATCTTGCCGTGGATGATATCTGAGGGGTACTGGCAGTGCGGGCAGAATATGCATCTTGCATTGCACGTGGATTGAGTCTGAAGCTGGATTGCTCTCGGGAAGCTGGGCCTAAAACGCTTCCCGGTGCGCAGCCATGTATACAAGTTGCCTATATATGTGGAGCCTTGGCCGGGCATAAAATATTTAGCCATGACGACGCCTCGATCATGAGTGCAGGAAACCGCTTGCAGCCAAACCGCCGAATGCCGCCTGGAGCCCCCTGACTGTCGCATTCCGGCCAGAGGGTTGCGCCTCCAGAAGCGTCCTGGCATTTCACTTCAGCTCCTGGAGACACCGTCGCGGCCAGAGGACTGTTGGCATTGTCGAGCAACCCAGGCGCGCCGGTGCGCGACAGGCTCCCCGGACAAAGCAACTCCAAGTCATCCCAACTTGGTTGGAATGAGATGATATACCGGGACGCGCCCGCGATCGACTGAAGATTTTCTTACGCCAGCGTCAGGATAAGGACGGGGGTTGGCGAGGAATCAGTATCCGGAAGCGACTTCCCTGGCCCGGAGCGCTGGCCAGTTCGATTGCGCCGCCATGGATTTCCACCGCCCTTTTCGCAATGGAAAGGCCGAGTCCGCAGCCGCCGTGCATTCTGGCCCGTCCCCTGTCAATGCGGGAAAAACGCTCGAAAATGCGGTCATGGTGTTCCGGGGATATTCCAGGGCCGGTGTCCTCGATGACCACCTCGGCCCAGGCATCTTGCCGGGCGACCCTGACGCTGATGTTCCCTCCCGCCGGGGTGTACTTGATGGCGTTGTCCAGGATGTTCATGAGAGCCTGGCGGAGGACGAGGCGATCCGCTACGGCCACCACCGGAGCCGGGGCCTCTGCCTTCAGGGTCTGCTCCTTTTCTTCGGCGAGAACGCCGAGACAGTCGGCCACCTCTCCGGCCAGGGCCGAAATATCCACAGGCCCCCTGTCCAGTCCTGCAGCTCCGCTTTCGGCCCGCGAAAAGGAGAGAAGCCCATCCACCATTCCGGTCATCCGGTCGGCCTCCTCCAGCATGCTGCCGATAATGTCCCGCAATTCCCTCCGGGAATGGCTGCCTTGCAGCCCCACCTCGCCGACGCTCCGGATGGCGGTCAGGGGGGTGCGCAACTCATGGGAGGCGTCGGCCGTGAACCGGTTGAGTTGATCGAACGAGCCCTCCAGCCGAGAAAACGTCGCATTGAAGGCCGTGGCAAGATGGCCGAGCTCGTCGTCGGGATTGTCCACCGGCAAGCGATCGCCAAGGCGTTCCGCACTGATGGTCTTGGCTTGCCGGGCCATGCGCTCCACGGGAGTCAGCACCCGGCGGGCCACCGAATACCCGCCGAAGCCGGCAATGATGATGGCCAGGGGCAGGCCTATGCCGTGGGCCAGGAAGAAGGTCTGCTGTTCATGGCGCACCTGCCGTTCCGAGCGGCCAACCTGGAAATACGCCGTGCGCCCGTCATGCAGGCTCCGCCTTGCCCGGAGGACGCGCAAGGACATGGCGTGCGGCCACTCCAGGCTCCTGTAGCCCTCCTCGCGCGGGCCGTACATGGCGTCGTACCTTTTGAAACTGTCCTGCCCGGGGGGGGAGTACTCGCAGAGCAGTCCGCCGCCGGACAACCGGACCTCCACCCAGAGATCGTCCTCGCGGCCTGCCAGGTCGCGGACAGCCTCGGCGCATTCGCCGTCTCCAAGGCCTGGATGGGTTAAAATCTCCTGGATGGAGCCAAGGTCCAAAGTCAGGCGTTCATCCAACTCGTTCATTAACGTATGGCGGAGAAAAACCCAGGTCAGACCCGCATAGACCAAAAGGACCAGGGCAAGGGTGGCGGAAAACCACAGGGCCACCCGGACCCGGATGCTCCGGATGGACAGGCAAAGCTTCACGGCCGCCCTTCCTTGAGGATGAACCCTATGCCTCTGATGGTATGGATCAGTTTTTTGGAGACATCATGGTCCACCTTGCGACGCAACCGGGCCATGTGCACGTCGATGACATTGTCCAGGGGGGTGGCCC
The DNA here is from genome assembly GCA_040753075.1 of Thermodesulfobacteriota bacterium. GTDB lineage: Bacteria > Desulfobacterota > Desulfovibrionia > Desulfovibrionales > Desulfovibrionaceae > UBA6814. Next base: position 43,422 of record JBFMHA010000018.1, on the reverse strand, counting down.
TGGCGGTTTCCTTCCAGACATCGCGCGCGAGCATCTCGCGGGAGACGACCCGGCCCTGGTGCCGCATAAGATATGCCAGAAGATCAAACTCCCGCGCGGTCAGATCGATGGGCCGCCCGCCGCGGCTGACCTGTCGGGACAGGATATCCAGGTCCAGGTCGCCCACCTGGAGACGTTGGGCCAGTTCGGGCCGTCCTCGGCGCAGCAAGGCGCGAATGCGGGCCAACAACTCGGAAAAGGCGAAGGGTTTGGTCAGGTAGTCGTCCGCCCCGCTGTCCAGGCCGGCTACTCGATCACCGACGCCATCCCGGGCGGTAAGGATGAGAACCGGGATCTGAACCCCACGCCTGCGCAGTGTCCGCAGCACCTCGATCCCATCCCTGTCCGGCAGCATGAGGTCCAGGATTGCCAAGTCAAATTCCTCCGCTTGGACCAGGAAGAAGCCTTCCTCCCCGGAATGGGCGAGAGTCACGGCAAATCCTTCGCGATCAAGCCCCTCCTTCAAGGCTCGGGCAACTTTCACTTCATCCTCGACCAGCAGAACGCGCATTGCAATCCTCCCCGGCCGCGTCGATCCGGATTCCCGCAAGGTGATCCGCTCGGCCTCTAGTCCTTGATGGCCAGGACATAGGGCTGATCGACAATCCACTGTTCGTGGACCACGCGCATGCGTGGAAGCCGGTCTTGCATCTTGACAAAAATTTTCTTCTTGAAAGCCACGACGGCCTTGCTGTTCGAGGCAAGGAACTGTTCCAGCTTTTTCTCGTCGTCTGACTCCATGTAGGCAGACCCTGCGTAGTACTCGTAGATTCCCGCGTAGATATCGAAGGCCGCCGGCGCGTAGCCGCGCGTCACGTAATCTTTCATGGCCAAGGCCTGGGCCTTGGGGCTCATCACCGCATCGAGGGACGGGAGGGTGAGCCGGCCCAGGGGCAACAGGGTCAAGGTGACGCCTAAGGCCAAGGCCAGCACCACAATGCGCGGCCCCTCTCCGCGCAGGAGCCAGGCGGTCATGGCGGTGAGAGCGAGACAAGCAGAGACGAGCCATGCGCCCCTGATCGGGACAGGCCACGGCGAGAAGACCGCGAACGCCGGCACGGCCAAGGCCGGTATGATCATGACTCCTGCCGCGATGCCGAAAAAGCGGCGGGAGGAGGCCGGAGGCAAGCTGCCCAGGGCGAGCGCGGCGAGGATCGCCGCCGGGGCGAACAGCGGCAGGGCATATATGACTATTTTGGTCTGGATTGAAGAGAGCAGTGCGAACTGCGAAACGAGGGCAACCCACAAGAAAGCCTTGCCGTTCGGCGCCTGCCGAATGGACCGCATCTCATTGAGGTATTGGATGCGCAGGATACGCTTCCACGGCGCAAAAGCGAGCAACAGGGTGTAGGGCAGCCAGACTAGAGGCAGGGTTGCGAAGTAGTGCCACCAAGGTTGATCGTGGTGCCAAGAGCGCAACGCCCGCTGGTATATTTGCTTGTCGAAAATATTGTCGAGGTATGCCGGCCCTTCGGTCAGATAGGCCCCCAGGGCCCAAGCCCCGAGGATGGACAAGAGCAGCAGCCCGCCAGCGTGGAAATCCAGGCCGAGCATTCGCCGCAGCCGGCCCCGCCAGGCGAGGAAAAGACCAATGGCAAGCGCAGGGAATGCCAGCCCCAGCGGCCCCTTGGTGAGAGTGGCCAGGGCGGAGAGCAAGAAGCCAACAATTACCTGGGCGTTGGGGTTGTCCTCGCGGGTCCCGAGATAAAAACAGGTTTGCGATTCAAGTATCAAAGCCGCGAACAGGAGATCCATGCGAGAATACTGCGCCAGCCCCGCAAAATAGAAAGTGGAGAGCAGGATGAATCCGGAGAGAAGGACCGAATCTGCACTGGCTTCCGCGGCGCACCGCGCCAATCTGCAGACAGCATGCAGATACAGCATGGCTGATATCATCGCTCCGGCAAAGAATGTCTCGGGCAACGCTCCTCCTGTGAACAGGGATATGATCCATAGCAACCAGAAATATACAGGAGGCTTGTCTGGGTACATCGCATCATTGAGATGCAGAACGAGCCAATGCCCGTTCAAAACATTCTTGAAGGCCGCGGCGTAACGCACCTCGTCGGAGAACCACAGGGAGCGCTCGCCGAGCGCCGGCATGGTCTGGGCGAACAGCAGCATGGCCAGGAAAAGAAGCGGGCTTTTCCGGAAAATGTCCCAGAGAGCGCTCAGGAAGTTGCGCGCGTGCGAGGTTATTTTGTGGTCCGGCATATCCCGGAGGATAACCGCCCCCCTTTCCCTGTGCAACCTGCAAAAGACTGGGATGTGCTGCCAGGCTTGTCACTGGACGGAATTCGGGGTGCAAAGAGCCTCCAGGAGGAGGCCCCGGTGAAGGCGGAAGGGAAGGCTGCCAGGTGGCGCCTGAGCGTGCTGGAGCTGGCCGGGCAGTTGGGGAGCGTCAGCCGGGCCTGCTCCACATCCCGCACCCGCCGCGTGGCAGCCGCGGCTTTTCCGCCCTGGCAACGCCACCGGCCGGCATCGCTCCCCGGGCCTCGGCCGGGGCGGCCCCGGAGGGCTTGGGCCGGGGTTCGGCGCGGGCGTGGCCTTATCTTTCTGAATTCCTGGAATAAATTTTTCATTGACACAGGAGGTCCAAGAGATTAAATAGCAGTCATACTGACACGTAAAAATCATTAAGCGTGCCAGTTGCTGGGCCCAGGACAACCCCAAGCATGCATTGCGCGAGGTGGCGTATGACCAGCGAAAGGGATGCGAAAGCCGGCGCGGCCGGACCCGCGGGCTCCCCCCCGGAGGCGGAGCGCGGCGGGCGGCGCGGGCTGTTGCGCGGTTTCAGCTTTGACCGGGTCGAGCTGGCGGGGTCCTTCGGCGACCTGGGCACCCTGCTGCCCATCGTGGTGGGCATGATCCTCATCAACAAGCTGAGCCCGACCACGGTGTTCCTCTCCTTCGGCCTGTTCTACCTGCTCACCGCCTTCATGTACCGCCTGCCCGTGCCGGTGCAGCCGCTCAAGGCGGTGGGCGCCATCGCCATCGCGTTTCCGAACCAGATCACCGAGTCCGTCATCGGGGCCGCGGGGGTCATCTTCGGGTGCCTGCTCCTGGTGTTTTCCCTGACCGGAATCGTGGACCGGCTGGCCAAGCTGTTCACGCCGCCGGTGGTGCGGGGCATCCAGCTCGCGCTCGGCCTGGTGTTCCTGCGGAAGGGGCTCGAGCTCATCGTCAGCAAGAAGATGTTTTTGTCCGGCGTGCCCGGCTACTTCCCGGACTCATACATCAACCTGGTCCTGGGCGTGGCGGTGTTCGGGCTGGTGCTGCTCCTGCTGGACAACAAGAAGCTGCCCGCCGCCATCGCCGCGGTGGGGATAGGAATCGTCGCGGGGTTCCTGCTCGGCGGGCTGGGGGATCAGAAGCTGACTCTCGGTCCCACGGAAGTCAGGTTCATGTCGTTTTCGCTCCAGGACCTCTGGATCGCGTTCATCATGCTGATCCTGCCCCAGATCCCGCTCACCATCGGCAACGCCTGCGTGGGCACTGCGGACACCTGCGCCACGCTGTTTCCCAGCGACCCCCGGCTGGCCAAGACGACCGCCGGCAACTTCGCGTTCAGCATGGGGCTGGCCAACCTGCCCGCAGGGTTCTTCGGGGCCGTGCCCATGTGCCACGGGACCGGCGGCCTGGCCGCGCATTTCCGGTTCGGGGCGAGGACCGGCGGGGCGCCCCTGATGATCGGGGCCATCTTCGTGGCCATCGCCCTGGTCTTCGGCGAGGCCGGGTTCACGTTCCTGACGCTTCTTCCCAACTCGGTGCTGGGCGTGCTCCTGATCTTCGCGGGCCTGGAGCTCTGCCCGCTCATCCGGAGCCTCAAGGCCAACGAGGAGTACTTTGTGGCGCTCCTGATCAGCGGCATCTCCCTGGCCGTGCCGAACATGGCCTGGGCCTTCGGGATCGGCATCGTGGTGGACATCTTCATCCGGAAGGCCAAGATCAAGATCTGACGGCCCACACCCGGGCCCTGCGCAGGCCGCCGGCGGCGCCGCCGGCGGCCCTTTCATTGGGGCGGGGCGGGTCCTCTCGATGACTGCGGTCTGGTTTCTTTTCGCTGACGCAGCAGATCGCCGTTTTTCAACGGACTGCTAGATGACGCCAGCGCCGAGCAGCAGGGAGAGGCCGAGCAGCATGGCCGCCACGGCGAGCTGCAGGGCGCGGATGGTGATCTTCCTGACCAGGCGGGAGCCGATGAAGGCCCCCAGGAAGGCGGCCAGGGCGGCGGCCCCGACCAAAGGCAGCGAGGCGCGCAGGCCCGGGGAGTCCAGCAGGTCGGCGTAGGCCGCCAGCCGGGTCATGTCCACCAGGCAGGCGATGGCCACGCCGGAGCCGATGAACGCCTCCTTGGCGAGCCCGGCCCGCACCAGGAAGGCGCTGCGGAACGCGCCCTGGTGCCCGGACAGGCCGCCGAAGAACCCGGAAAGCAGCCCGCCCAGGGGCAGCCACTTGCGCGCGAAGGCCAGTTCCTTGCGGCCGGGCCACAACTCGACCAGGGAGAACAGGAGCATGAGCGCGGCCACGGTGAGCTTCACCGGGTGCACGGCGCAGGCGCGGCCGCCCAGGTCCCAGACGGCGAGGGGCGGCAGGTGCGACAGCCACAGGAGCAGCGCCGCCCCGGCGAAGCTGGCCAGGATCGCGGGCAGGCCGAAGCGCAGCAGCACCCCCCGGTCGGCCCTGCGGCCGAACAGGGCCAGCTTGAACAGGTTGTTGGCGAAATGCACGGCCGCGGTCTGGGCCACGGCCACCTCCACCGGGAAGAACACCGCGAACACCGGCATGAGCAGCGTGCCCAGGCCGAAGCCCGAGAACAGGGTGAGGCCCGAGGCGGCCAGGGCGGCGAGGCAGACGGCGAGATACTCCATGGGGGCAAGCTCCGGGATGCTTTTCCGAGCCTTTTACCCGGATATCGTGACGATCCGGTGACGGCCGGCGCGCCCTGCCCGGGGCTGCGCCGCCGCGGCGGCCCAGCCTACCTCATGGTTCCTGGAGACGCCGAGGAGCCGCGCTGTCCGGACGCGGCGCTAGCTCCGGATGAACCCGGCCACGACCAGGTCCGAGGCCCAGTCCTTCCACTCGCCGGACAGGAAGGCCGCGCGCATGGTCTTGCGGTTGAAGAGGACCCGGGCCTCGGTCTCCAGGCTGCACTCGGTGTCCCAGTTGGCGTGGCTCACCACCAGGAGCCAGGCGTCCTGGCCCTGGGGCCGGGCGCTCTCCACCACCAGGGCGTGGCCGGTGGGCATGTTGCGCCGGGCGTTGGCCTTGAGGACCATGATCATGCCCGCGTCCGGCGCGTCGGTGGTGTTCTTGCGCTTCTGCTCGCAGGCGTACCAGGTCAGGGAGTTGTTCTCCGGCCCCAGGCGGCAGGAGGAGATGCCGGTGCGGCAGCGGGCGTAGGGGATGCACTGGGGCTCGCAGCGCTTCTTCTTGGCCTTGGGGCTGAGCGTGTAGCACTGGGCCGAGGACTTGCCCGCCGGGGCCTTGGCCGCGGCCTTGCCGGCGTCGCGCTTCCCGAACTTCTGCTTGGTCCCCGGCGGGTTGGGTTCGTCGAGGTCGCTCTCCAGGACGCCCCGGGGCGGCTCGGGCTCCGCCGCCGGCGCTGGTGCGGGCGCGGGCGCGGCCGGGGCGGCGGCCGTGGCGTTGGCCGCAGCCGGGGCGGCCGGGGCCGGGGCCGGCTGCCGCCGGAGGCAGGCGGCGAGACAGGAGGCGAGCAGGACCGCGAGGAGCAGGGGAAGCAGGCGCATGGGGCGTTTCCGGAGTCGAGCGTCCCGGGTCGGCCCGGGCCCGGTTCTTCTACGGCATGGGGGCCGGGGGACGCAAGGCCTCCCCCGGCGCGGGGAATTGCATCCCGGCCCGGCAGGGTCTATGCTGTCTTGCCGCAACCCATCGCCAACACAGGGGGAACCCATGGCCTCCCAGGTCTTCTTCGCCAACCTGCGCTGCCGCTCGGCCGCGGACAACAAGGCCGCCAAGATCGCCCGGCTCTTCGCCGCGGCGGGCTTCGGCGCGTGCCTGGCCCCGGGCCGGCTCACCGCGGTCAAGGTCCACTTCGGGGAGATGGGCAACGACACCTTCCTCTCCCCGGTCCTGGCCGCCGCGGTGGTGGCCGAGATCAAGAAGGCCGGGGCCAGGCCCTTCCTCACCGACACCAACACCCTGTACGCCGGGTCCCGGCACAACGCGGCGGACCACCTGGCCACCGCCCTGCGCCACGGCTTCGGCTACGAGGTCACGGGCGCGCCGGTCCTCATCGCCGACGGCCTGCTGGGCGAGAACGAGACGGAGGTGGCCATCCCCGGCCGGCGCATCGCCCGGGCCCGGATGGCCGGGGCCATCGTCCGGGCCGAGGCCATGCTCGTGCTCTCCCATTTCAAGGGGCACGAACTGGCCGGGTTCGGCGGGGCGGTGAAGAACCTGGCCATGGGCTGCGCCACGGGCGCGGGCAAGCGGGACCAGCACTCCCCCCGCTTCGACGTGGACCCGGACCGGTGCGCGGGCTGCGGCGAGTGCGCGGCGGTGTGCCCCGCAGCCGCCATCGCGGTGGCCGAGGGCCGGGCCTCCATCGACAAGGAGCGGTGCGTCGGCTGCGGCGAGTGCTACATCCACTGCCCGGAAAAGGCGCTGGAGATCGACTGGCGCACCGAGATCCCCGTGTTCATGGAGCGCATGACCGAGTACGCCCTGGCCGCGGTGCAGGGCAAGCAGGGCCGGCTGGGCTTCTTCAACTTCCTGCTCGACGTGACCCCGGACTGCGACTGCCTGCCCTGGAGCGACGCGCCCCTGGTCCCGGACATCGGGATCCTGGCCTCCAAGGACCCGGTGGCCCTGGACGCCGCCTGCCTGGACCTGGTGAACCGGGCCGCGGCGCACGCCGGCACGCACCTGACCCGCAACCTGGAGCCCGGGGCGGACAAGTTCTCCGGCCTGTGGGGCCACACCCAGGGCCGCATCCAGCTCGACTACGGCCAGGAGCTGGGCCTGGGCGGCACGGACTACCGGCTGGTGGAGCTGTGAGGAGTCAGTCCCTGAGCTCGCGGTTCACCCGGAGCACGGCCAGGCCGGTTTCGATGCGCATCCGGCACCACTCCGCGGCCTCCTCGCTCCACCTGAGCTTGCGGACCAGGTAGTGCTTGATGTGGGAGGTGGCCACCGGCCGCCTGGCGTGCCGGCCCAGGAAGCAGATGAACAGGTCCAGCCGGCGCACGTCCGCGGCGAGGCCGCTCAGCGGGGCGTGGGCCAGGTAGTCCTCGAAGAGCTCCCGCGCCTTGCGGCCGGGCACGATGTCCTTGAGGTCCAGCTCGGGCTTGCTCAGGCTGACCTCCACCGGGAGCCCGCCGGCCAGGATGAACCGCTTGTACTGGCTGGAGAAGATGCTGGCGACGATGTTGTACTCGTCGATGTCGATGCGCGGCTTGCCGTAGCGGATGACGTTGACCAGCCTGAAGACTCCCTGCTCGGCGGTGAAGGCCAGGCTGTACGCCTTGCCCCGGCCGTGCACATAGTTCAGTATGCACGACAGGTTGCGGGTGTAGAGAGTGTATTCGCAGCTCTTGGCGTGGATGAAGAACCACTTGGCCGAGGCCAGGGCGAACCGGCGCAGGGAGCCGTAGACCTGGGCCTCGGGCATGGCCCGGGAGCTGATGAAGAGTTCGCGAAATGTCCGCACGTCGGCAGTTCTTCCTGCAAAGAAAGGTATGGTATCCGACGATGCGGCCGGGTACAACCGTTGGGCGGCAGGTCGGCGCATTCTTCGCAACCAGCCGGAAAATCGAGACAAAACAAGGAGTTGCCCATGCCCGTCGTCTTCATCACCGGCGCCACCGCCGGTTTCGGCGCAGCCTGCGCCCGCCGCTTCGCCCGGGAGGGCTGGTCCGTGGCGGCCACCGGCCGCAAGCCCGAACTGCTGGCCCAGCTCGCCGGGGAGATCGCCCCGGCCCCGGTCCACGCCGCGGTGCTGGACGTGCGCGACAAGGCGGCGGTGCAGGCCGTGGTGGACGGCCTGCCCCCGGCCTTCCGGGAGGTGGACCTGCTCATCAACAACGCCGGCCTGGCCCTGGGCCTGGAGCCCGCCTACCAGGCCTCCCTGGAGGACTGGGAGGTGATGGTGGACACCAACATCAAGGGCCTGCTCTACTGCACCCGGGCGCTCCTGCCCGGCATGGTGGAGCGCAAGCGCGGCCACGTGGTCAACCTGGGCTCCATCGCCGGGTCCTACCCCTACCCCGGGGGCAACGTGTACGGGGCCACCAAGGCCTTCGTGAAGCAGCTCTCCCTGAACCTGCGCTGCGAACTGTACAACACCCGGGTGCGGGTCACGGACATCGAGCCGGGCATGGCCGACACCAACTTCTCGCCCACCCGGTTCAAGGGCGACTCCGCCCGGGCGGCCAAGGTGTACGAGGGCATGAGCCCGCTCACCGCCGAGGACGTGGCCGAGGCCATCTACTGGACCGCCTCCCTGCCCTGGCACGTGAACGTGTCCCGGCTGGAGCTGTGGCCCACCCAGCAGGCCCCGGCCTTCTTCAACGTGGACCGGGAGCAGTAGCCGCGCCGCCGGGAGCGGAGGTCCCGCCGGACGCGGCGAGGGGGCGGGGAGCCGTCGGCCGTTCCGTCCGAACGCATGGACATCCCTCTGGAATTGGCCTATTTTCCTGCATAGTAGGAAAACGAAATCTCCCCGGAGATCGCGCCATGCGAACAGCCCAGTTCGTCTGGACCGAGGCCGGAGGCTGGTCCCCCGGCCTGCCGCCGGCCCCGGACCCATCCTTTCAGCTCGTCCTGGCCTTCGGCTCGGCCTCGGCCTTCGCCCGCCCGGAGCTCCTCGCCGGGCTGTCCCGGACCTTTCCCTCGGCCTGCCTGGCCGGCTGCACCACCGCCGGCGAGATCCACGGCGCCACGGTGCGCGACGACTCCCTGGCGGCCACCGCCGTGGCCTTCGCCCACACCCGGGCGGAGGCCGCCTGGGTGCGGGTGGCCGACCACGCCGGCAGCCGGGAGGCGGGCGCGGCCCTGGCCGCCCGGCTCGACCCCGCGGGCCTGCGCCACGTGTTCGTGCTCTCGGACGGCCTGGCGGTCAACGGCAGCGAACTGGTCCGGGGCATGGCCGGGTCGTTGCCGCCCGGGGTCGGGCTCACCGGCGGCCTGGCCGGGGACGCGGACAGGTTCCGGGAAACCCTCGTGCTGGCGGACGGCCGGCCCCAGGCCGGGGCCGTGACCGCGGTGGGGCTCTACGGCGAACGCCTGCGGGTGGGCTACGGCTCCCTGGGAGGCTGGGATCCCTTCGGCCCGGAGCGGGTGGTCACCTCGTCCGAGGGCAACGTGCTGCACGAGATGGACGGCCACTGCGCCCTGGACCTGTACAAGCAGTACCTGGGCAAGCACGCCGAAGGCCTGCCCGCCACCGGCCTGCTCTTCCCCCTGAGCATCCGCCAGGAGGGCTCGCGGCGCCGGGTGGTGCGCACCGTGCTGGCCGTGGACGAGGCCGGCCGGAGCATGACCTTCGCCGGCGACATCCCCCAGGGGTCCTACGCCCGGCTCATGAAGGCCAACGCCAACGGCCTGGTGGAGGGCGCCCTGGGCGCGGCCCGCTCCGCCCTGGCCATGGGCCCGGCCTCCCCGGCCCTGGCCGTGCTGGTGAGCTGCGTGGGCCGGCGCATGGTCCTCAGGCAGCTCGCCGAGGAGGAGCTGGAGGCGGTGCGCGGGGCCTGCGGCCCGGACGCTGCCCTGACCGGGTTCTACTCCTACGGCGAGATCTCGCCCTTCAGCGACGGGGTCTGCGAGCTGCACAACCAGACCATGACCGTGACCACCTTCGGCGAGGAGTGAGCCGGTTGCACCGCCTGCTCAAGCGCCAGCTCGCCCGCCTCTTCCCGGAGCCCGGCCCGCCCCCGGTCCTGGAGGACTTCATCCGCGTGGTGGACGAGACCTACGCCCAGTACGACGACGCCCGGGAGCTGGCGGAGCGGTCCCTGGAGCTGGTCTCGGACGAGGTGCTCCAGCGCAACGACGAACTGCGGGCCGTGTTCACGGCCTTCCCGGACTCCTTCTTCTGGCTGGACCCGGCGGGCCGGGTGGTGGACTACAAGGGCGGACGCGACCCGCGCTACAACCTCCCGCCCGCGGAGGTCCTGGGGCGGGACATCGCCAAGGTCCCCATCTGCCGCCGGCCGGAGCTCTTCGCCGCGGCCCTGCGCACGGTGGAGGCGGAGCGGGAGCCGGCGGAGCTGGAATACGCGGTGGAGCTGGCCGGCCGGCCCGAGCACTTCGAGGCCCGGCTCCTGCCCCTGGTCCGCGGCCGCATCCTGGCCATCGTGCGCAACATCACCAAGCGCAAGGTGGCCGAGGAGGCCCTGCGCCGCAGCCGCGAGGACCTGGAGCGGCGGGTGGAGGAGCGCACCGCGGCGCTGACCGCGGCCAACGCCGAGCTGACCCAGGAGATCGCCGAGCGCAAGCGGGTCGAGGCCCGCTACAAGAAGGCCAAGGAGGCCGCGGAGCGCGCCAACCGGACCAAGACCCACTTCCTGTCCATGGTCTCCCACGAGCTGCGCACCCCCCTGACCTCGGTGGTGGGCTTCGCCAAGATGGTGCACAAGCGCCTGGCCGAGCACGTCTTCCCCCACACCGACCGGGGCGACCACCGCACCGGCCGGGCCATGAGCCAGGTGGAGGGCAACCTGCAGATCATGATCAGCGAGGGCGAACGGCTCACGGACCTGATCAACGACGTGCTGGACATCGCCAAGCTGGAGGCGGGCAAGGTGGTGTTCTGCATGGAGGCCCTGCCGGTGCGGATGCTGGTGAACCGCGCGACCGAGGCCACCGCCGCCCTGTTCGAGCAGAAGGGGCTCGCCCTGGAGCGCGACGCCCCGGACAGCCTGCCCGCGGTGCTGGGGGACCGCAACCGCCTGCTCCAGGTGCTCATCAACCTCCTGTCCAACGCGGTGAAGTTCACGGAGAGCGGATGCGTGCGCTGCACGGCCCAGGCCGGGGAAGGCGTGGTCCGGGTGAGCGTGAGCGACACCGGCCGGGGCATCGCGCCCGAGGACCAGCACCGCATCTTCGACAAGTTCCAGCAGATCGGGGACACCCTCACCGACCGACCCGAGGGCTCGGGCCTGGGGCTGGCCATCTGCCGCCAGATCGTGGAGCAGCACGGCGGGGTCATCTGGGTGGAGAGCGAGCCGGGCCGGGGCAGCACCTTCTCCTTCACCCTGCCCGTGGCCCCGGACAAGCCGGCCCGCCGGAAGAAGCCTAAAGCTTGAGCCGCAGCTGGGCCAGCTTCCAGCGCAGGGTGCGGGGGCTGACCTGGAGCAGGCGCGCGGTCTCGGCCTTGCTGCCCCCGGCGGCCTTGAAGGCGCGGCGGATGGCCCGGATCTCGGCCTCCTTGACCGCGGCGTCCAGGGACAGGCAGGCCGGCCCGTCGCCGCCCGGGGTGCAGGCCACCTCCATCTCCATCTCCAGGGGCAGGTCCGCGGGGGTGATGAGCCCGCCCTCGTGCAGGAGCACCAGCCGCTCGATGAGGTTCTTGAGCTCCCGCACGTTGCCCGGCCAGGAGTAGCTGGCCAGCACCTTCACCGTGTCCGCGGACAGGACCATGTCCGGCCGGTGGTAGCGCAGCCGGTAGTGGTCCAGGAAATGGGTGGCCAGGAGCGGGATGTCCTCGCGCCGCTCCCGCAGGGGCGGGATGGCGATGGGGATGACGTTCAGGCGGTAGAAAAGGTCGGCGCGGAACGCGCCCTCGCGCACCATGTCCTGGAGCACCCGGTTGGTGGCGGCCACGATGCGCGCCCGGAAGGGCAGGTCCTTGGTCCCGCCCAGGCGCCGGAAGCGCTTCTCCTCCAGCACCCGCAGGAAATCCACCTGGTTGGTCGCGGGGATCTCCCCCACCTCGTCCAGGAACAGGGTGCCGTCCTCGGCCAGCTCGAAGCTGCCCCGCTGCAGGCGCACCGCGCCGGTGAAGGCCCCGGGCTCGTGGCCGAAGAACTTGTCCGCGAACAGCTCGCCCTTGAGCACGCCGCAGTTCACCGGAACGTAGACCTTGTCCGCCCGGCCGGAGAGGGTGTGCAGGAGCCGGGCGAAGAGCTCCTTGCCGGTGCCGCTCTCGCCGGTGATGAGCACCGGCGCGTCCGAGGGGGCCACCTGGGCCGCCACCCGGTGCAGGTTGCGCATGACCGCGGAGCGGAAGTGGAACTCCACCCCGCCGCCCAGGGCCGCCACCATGTGCCCCCGGCCCTCGACCGGCAAGAAATTGCCGCCTGCCGTCAGTCCCGCCATACCGCCTCCCTGGGCCGGCGACCGCCGCCGCCCGGCCGGGCCGCCCGCCCTCCGGCGAGAGCCGCCGTCCCGGGCGGCCCCGGAGCCTGACCCGCCCCGCGCCGCCCCTCTACCGGCAAGATATTGCCGCTTTTCGGGGGCCTCGTCAAGAGGCCCACTGCCCAGGCATTCCAGGGCAATATCCCAAGGCCGGAAGCCGCCTCCTGCGGCCCCCGTCCCGGCCTCGGGCGCAGCCGGGACCGGCCAGCTCCCGGGGGATGAAGCGGCAATATCTTGCCGCAAGCGCGCCGGGCGGATCAATTTTATCCAATAATTTCGTGCAAGTCTGTGTTGGCACAGCATTTGATTAGAAAGGGTGGGCAGCCGTGACGGACGGCCGGCCCGGCACGCCGTCGCGGAAGAGGTGTCCTCCTGCGCCGCGGCGCAGGATTCCACAACGTCATGTGAAAAAGGGGAAAGTCGACCATGAACTGGAAATCCAACACCGTTCGGATCGGGGTCCTGGCCGCCCTGGCCTGCGTCCTCCTGCTCGCCGTGGCCGCCTGGGCCTCCTCGGACGCCGCGTCCACGGTCGCCGCCGCCGAGGCCGCCACCCAGGCCGTGACCAACGGCTCCAACCTGCCCTGGTGGGCCTGGCCCATCATCCTGCTCGTCTTCTGCTTCGTCCTGGGCATCATCGCGGTGCTCGCCGGAGTGGGCGGCGGCGTGCTCTACGTGCCGCTCGTCAGCGGCTTCTTCCCCTTCCACCTGGACTTCGTGCGCGGCGCGGGCCTCATGGTGGCCCTGGCCGGCGCTCTGGCCGCCGGCCCCGGTCTCCTGCGCCGCAACCTGGCCTCCCTGCGCCTGGCCCTGCCCGTGGCCCTCATCGCCTCGTCCTGCGCCATCGTGGGCGCGCTCATGGGCCTGGCCCTGCCCACCAACGTGGTGCAGCTCTGCCTGGGCGGCACCATCCTCTTCATCGCCGGGCTGCTGCTCCTCTCCAAGAACGTCACCCGGCCGGTGGTGGCCAAGCAGGACGCCCTGGGCCTGGCCCTGGGCATGAACGGAACCTTCCGCGACGAGGGCACCGGCGAGATCATCGAGTGGAAGACCCACCGCACCCTGCCCGGACTGCTGCTCTTCATCGTCATCGGCATCATGGCCGGCATGTTCGGCCTGGGCGCCGGCTGGGCCAACGTGCCGGTGCTCAACATCCTCATGGGCGCCCCGCTCAAGCTGGCGGTGGGCACGTCCAAGTTCCTCCTGTCCATCACCGACACCTCCGCGGCCTGGGTCTACATGAACCAGGGCTGCGTGCTGCCGCTCATGGCCATCCCCTCCATCATCGGCCTGATGATGGGCTCCTTCGTGGGCGTGCGGCTCCTGGCCAAGGCCAAGCCCAAGTTCATCCGCTACATGGTCATCGGCGTGCTGGCCTTCGCCGGCGGCAAGGCCCTGCTCAAGGGCCTGGGAATCTAGCCCGACCCACCGCATCCACAGAGGAGACAACGATATGTCCGCCATCAAGACCCCCCAGGAACAGATCACCTACGCCAACCTGCTCTTCTACGGCTGCTGGGGCGCCCTGGCCCTCATGGTCCTGACCTTCCTCATCTACGTGTCCGGCATCCTCGCCCCCCACGTGCCCCTGGAGCAGATCGCCTCCCTGTGGGGCAACCCCGTGAGCGTGTACCTGCAGAAGGCCAACGTGCCCAACGGCTGGGGCTGGGTGGCCCTCATCGGCCAGGGCGACTTCCTGAACTTCACCGGCGTGGTGGTCCTGGCCGGCATGACCATCGTCTGCTACCTCACCCTGATCCCGGCCTTCCTCAAGGAGAAGCAGACCATCTTCACGGTCATCGCCATTCTCGAGGTGGCGGTGCTCACCCTGGCCGCCTCCGGCATCGTGGGCGGAGGCGGACACTAGGCCGCCGGCCCCTCCGGTTGTGAGCCGATTCCAGGCAGTGTACACGGGTCGCCAGAGGAGCGAACACGCATGACCGCCAAGAACGCCCCCTTGACGGCCCGGGAGGCCCTCGGCCAGTCCGCGCCCGCGGACCTGGCCGGGCTGCCCGGGGCCGCCTTCCTGGACGCCCTGGACCGGTTCCCGGTGGGAGTGCTTGTCCTGGACAAGGCCCGCCGCGTCCGGTTCATGAACCGCCGCCTGGAATCCATGACCGGCATCCTCCGCCACGAGGCCTGCGGCCTGCCCTGCGGCCACGTGCTGCGCAGCGCCGCCTGCGTGCGCCGCTGCCCGGTGGCCGCCGGCGGCGACTCCCCCAGCCTGGACACCGACATCGTCACCCGGGGCCGCCGCAAGGTGCCGGTGCGCCTGTCCGTGGTGGAGCTGGACGCCGGCCTGGGCCAGGGCTTCTACATGGAGCTGATCGAGGACGTCTCCCGGCTCAAGGAGGCCGAGAAGCGCCTGGCCGCCCCCTTCGGGGCCGGCTCCCTGCTCGGCCGCTCCCGGGAGATGGAGCGCCTCCTGGGCCTCATCCCGGTCCTCGCCCAGTCCGACGCGCCGGTGCTCATCACCGGCGAGACCGGATCGGGCAAGGACCTGGTGGCCGAGGCCCTGCACATGGCCTCGCCCCGCTCCCGCGAGCCCTTCCTGCGGGTCAACGTGAGCCCCATGCCCGAGGCCCTCATCGAGTCCGAGCTCTTCGGCCACAAGCAGGGCGCATTCCCCTGGGCCGAGGCGGACAAGCCCGGGGTCTTCCAGTCCGCGGGCCGGGGCACGGTCTACCTGGCCGAGATCGGGGACCTGCCCCCGCCGCAGCAGGCCAAGCTGCTCAAGCTCCTGGACCACGGCCTGACCTTCCCGGTGGGCGCGGCCGAGGGCGTGAAGGCGGCGGCCCGGCTCATGGTGGCCACCAACCGCGACCCCGAGGAGCTGGTCCGCCAGGGCCGGCTGCGGGAGGACCTCCTGCGCCGGCTGGGCGCCATGCGCCTGCACCTGCCCGCCCTGCGCGAGCGCTCCGGCGACGTGGAGTACCTCCTGCGCCACTTCCTGGGCACCTACGCCGCGGCCCTGCGCAAGGAGGTCACGGGCTACGCGCCCAAGGCCCTGCGCATCCTGCTCGACTACCCCTGGCCGGGCAACGTGCGCGAGCTCAAGAACGTGGTGGAGTACGCGGTCATGGTCTGCTCCGGGCAACTGGTGCTTCCCCTGCACCTGCCCCAGCACGTGTCCCAGCACGTGTCCCAGCACGCCCAGGCCCGGCCGGCCAAGGCGGGCCGGCCCCGCAGGAGCGCGCCGTGACCGCCCGCACCGTGCTCGTGCCCCTGCTGCGGGAGAACGTGGCCCCCCGCTTCGACCTGGCGGTGGAGCTCCTGGTGGTGGGCCTGGACGAGGGCCGGAACGAGACCAGCCGCCAGCACGTGATGCTCGCCCACTCCTCGGCCGACGAACTGTGCGACTTCATCCTGCGCCAGGGCGTGTCCGCGGTCATCGTGGGCGGCATCGAGGAGGAGTATTTCCACTACCTGCGCTGGAAGCGGGTGGAGATCCTGGACGGGGTCATGGGCCCGGCGGACCTGGCCCTGGCGCGCTTCGCCCGGGGGGAGCTGGCCCCGGGTGACGTCCTCTTCGAGAGGAGCGAGGACTGTGGCGCTTAGAGCCTACCTCTCCCGCCACTTCGACGAGCTGCTCGGCAAGGTGGAGGCCGCGGCCTCGCCTCACCGCTACGCCGTGCTGCGCCGCAAGCTGGTGCTCATCATGGTGGCGGTGGCGGTGCTGCCCCTGGCCGCCATGTCGGTCATCAACGTCCAGCAGTACCAGCACTCCCTGTCCCGCGAGCTGCAGAACCCCATGCGGGTGCTGCTCAACAAGACCCGCAGCTCCTTCGAGTTCTTCCTGGCCGAGCGCACCGCCAGCGTGAGCTTCGTGGCCGCGGCCTACAGCTTCGAGGACCTGGCCGAGGAGCACGAGCTCAACCGCATCTTCCAGGTCATCAAGCAGAAGTTCGAGGGCTTCGTGGACCTGGGCCTCATCGCGGCCAACGGCACCCAGGTCTCCTACGCCGGCCCCTACAAGCTCCAGGGCAAGGACTACTCCGAGCAGGCCTGGTTCAACGAGGTCATCTTCAAGGGCCGCTACGTGAGCGACGTGTTCCTGGGCTTCCGGCACTTCCCGCACCTGGTCGTCGCCGTGCAGCACCTCACCGAGGACGGCTCCTACTGGGTGCTGCGGGCCACCATCGACACCCGGCAGTTCGACCGGCTCATCGCCTCGGCCGGACTGGAGCCGGACATGGACATGTTCCTGGTCAACCGCGCCGGGGTGCTCCAGACCAATTCCCTGAACTACGGACGGGTGCTGGAGCAGCTGCCCTTCGAGCTGCCCCCGGCCACGTACGAGACCAACGTGCGCACCTTCACGGACCCCGAGGGCCGCGACCTGTTCATGGCCTACACCTTCTTCCCGGACACCGAGTACGCGCTCCTGGCGGTGAAGCCCCGCACCAGCGCGCTCAAGACCTGGTACACCCTGCGCACCGACCTGGCGGCCATCTTCCTGGCCGGGGTGCTCTTCATCCTGGTGGCGGCCTACAAGCTCATGGGCATGCTCATCCGCCGGCTGCAGGAGTCCGACGACCGCCGCGAGCTGGCCCTGCGCCAGATGGAGCACACCCAGAAGCTCTCCTCCATCGGCCGCCTGGCCGCTGGCGTGGCCCACGAGGTCAACAACCCCCTGGCCATCATCAACGAGAAGGCCGGGCTCATGAAGGACCTCATGGCCATGCGCCAGGAGTTCCCGGACCGGGAGCGCTACTCCGGGCTCATCGACGCCATCCTCCGCTCGGTGGACCGCTGCCGCGGCATCACCCACCGCATGCTGGGCTTCGCCCGCCAGATGGACGTGAAGATCGAGAACATCGACGTGAACGAGGTGCTCACCGAGACCGTGTCCTTCCTGGAGAAGGAGGCCTCCTACCGCAACATAGAGCTGTCCATGGACCTGGCCGAGTCCCTGCCTCCCATCGCCTCGGACCGGGGACAGCTCCAGCAGGTGTTCCTGAACATCGTGAACAACGCCTTCGCGGCCGTGGCCGACAACGAGGGCAAGATCTCCGTGACCACCTGGGACAAGGACCCGGAGACCCTGGGCGTGTCCATCAAGGACAACGGGTGCGGCATGCACGACGACACCCTCAAGCACATCTTCGAGCCGTTCTTCACCACCAAGAAGGGTTCGGGCACCGGGCTTGGCCTGTCCATCACCTATGGCATCGTCAAGCGCCTCGGAGGCGACATCGCGGTGCAAAGCAAGCCGGGGCAGGGCACGGCGTTCACCATCTTCCTGCCCAAGAACGCCCCGAACGGAGCGAGCAAGACATGAGCCTGAACATGGACCAATGGAAGGTGCTCCTGGTGGACGACGAGGAGGAGTTCGTCACCACCCTGGCCGAGCGGCTCGCCATCCGCGGCATCCAGACCCGCACCGCCCTGGACGGGGAGGCCGGCCTGCGCCGGGTGGCCGAGGAGGAGCCCCACGTGCTGCTCCTGGACGTGATGATGCCCGGCATGCGGGGCCTGGACGTGCTGCGCGCGGTCAAGCGCGACCACCCCGCGGTGCAGGTCATCCTGCTCACCGGGCAGGGCTCCACCAAGGACGGCATCGAGGGCATGCGCGAGGGGGCCTTCGACTACGTGATGAAGCCCTTCAGCATCGAAGGCCTGGTGACCAAGATCGGCGAGGCCGTGGAGACGGCCCTGCGGGGCAGGTAGGAGACGCCATGGACGCGGCCAAGCACATGGGCAGGGTTTCGGCCACGGCCATGCACGACATGCTCAACGTGCTGGCCGGGATCAAGGAGACCGTGGGCCTCATGGAGGACCTCCTGTGCCGCTGCAAGCTGGACCCGGCCACGCTCCAGGCCCGGTTCAAGACCATGGCCCCGGCCATGCTGCAGCAGGTGGGCAAGGGGGTGATCCTGGCCGAGTCCCTGAACCGGCTGGGGCATCTGGTGGCCGACCCGGAGGGGCCGGCCGACGCCGCCACCCTGGCCCGGCTCCTGGTGGACCTCACCAGCCGGCGGGCCCGGATGCGCAGGATTTCGGCGCACGTGGAGGAGACCGGGGCCTGCCCGGCCGCCGACCCGCTGGCCCTGCTCTGCGGCCTGGGCGCGGTGCTGGAGGCCTGCTACGCCGCCCTGCCCCCCCAGACCGAGCTGCGCCTGGCCCTGGCCCGGGATGGCGGGCACGGGGTCTTCCGCCTGCGCCTGAAACCGGCCGAGGCCCGGGCGTCGCTGGCCGGGCTGGATGCGGCCTGCCCCGGGCTGGACCCGGCGGTCACCGTGCAACAGGATTCCGGGGCCGGGGAGTGGCGCCTGCGCTTCCCCTGCGCCCAAGCGAAATAACCAACGGCAACGACCTTCCCACAAGGAGAGAGGACATGAAGAGAATCAAGCTGCTGCTCGTGGACGACGAAGAGAACTTCGTGAAGACCCTGGCCGAACGCCTGGAGATTCGCGGGCTCAAGCCGGAGGTGGTGCTGTCCGGCGAGGAGGCCATGGACTTCATGGACAAGAGCGTCCCCGACGTCATCGTCCTCGACCTGCGCATGCCCGGCATCGACGGCATGGAGGTCCTGCGCCGGGTCAAGAAGCAGAAGCCCGACATCCAGGTCATCATCCTCACCGGCCACGGCACGGACAAGGACCAGGCCGAGGCCATGCGCATCGGCGCCTTCGAGTACCTGAAGAAGCCGGTGGACATCGACGCCCTCATCTTCAGCATCAAGAACGCCTTCCAGAAGAAGGTGGAGAGCTTGATGGTGGCGGCCACCTTCGCCCAGGCCGGGGACTTCAACGACGCCGAGAAGACCCTGCTCGACGACGGCCTGGCGGACAAGACCGAGAAGTAGCATGGCGCTCCGCGTCCTCCTGGTGGACGACGAGCGCGACTTCGTGGACGCGCTCGCGGCCAGGCTCGACCTGCGCGGGATGGAGGTCCTGGTCGCCTACGACGGCGACCAGGCCCTGGCCCGCCTGGCCGAGCAGGACGTGGACGTGGCGGTGCTGGACATCCAGCTCCCGGGCAGGAGCGGCCTGGAGCTCATCGCCGAGGTCCGCGCCGCCCGGCCCCTGGCCCAGGTGGTCATGCTCACCGGCCGCAGCAGCCTGTCCGCCGCGGTGGACGGCATGAAGCGCGGGGCCCTGGACTACCTGGTCAAGCCGGTGGACATCGACGTGCTGGAGGCGGCCCTGCGCTCCGCGGCCGAGCGCCGCGCCTCCCAGACGGAGAGCCGGCGGATGATCGAGGCGGGCCGGCTGCTCGTGCTGGGCCACCTGGCCCGGGGCGTGGCCCACGAGATCTCCAACCCGGTGAACAACATGGTCACCGCCGCCGAGTGGATGCTGGACCTGCTGGAGGACCTGGATCCCGCGGCCTGCGCCGACAAGGACGAACTGGTCTCCTCGGCCGCGGTGGTGCGCGACAACGGCATGCGCTGCAAGGGCATCGTGCTGCGCCTGCTGACCTACTGCGGGGCCGGCGACCCCCGGGCGCGGGACCTGAACCTCTACGTGCTGCTGGCCGCCATCCTGGAGCGCCGAGCCGAGCGCATCAAGAAGCTGGGAGTGCGGGTGGAGCTGGACTGCGCCCCGGACCTGCCCCCGGTGCACGCCGCCGCGGCCGAGCTGGACGAGGCCTTCTCCGCCCTGGTGGACAACGCCCTGGACGCCATGGACCCGGACGGCGGCGCGGCCGCTCCCGCAGGGGAGGACGCCCCGGCCCGGAGGCCCGGGAAGGACGGGGCCGACCGCCCCCGCCGCCTGCGCATCACGGCGCGCTCCGGCGTGGCCGGCCTGGGGGTGGAGGTGGCGGACACCGGCCGGGGCATGGCCCCGGAGGTGCTGCCCAACATCTTCGCGCCCTTCTACTCCACCAAGGAGACCGGCCAGGGCGTGGGCCTGGGCCTGGCCATCGCCCAGCGCGTCTTCCACTCCCTCGGCGGCGAAATCACCGCCGCCAGCGCCCCCGGCGAAGGGGCGACGTTTACGGTCAGGTTGCCGGTCTAGGCCACGGCTATACACATAACGGCCAATAATTGACCTGCTTTTATCTGCGCCGCTTACAACGCATTATAACTATAATATTTTACATACAAAAAATCTGTCTTGTTTTTTATATAAAAATGATAAATAATTATTTAAAAGCCTTTTGACCGAAACCTAGACTACCAGTACTAACTGTCTACCAGATCTATAAAGAGCGAGATTATGGATATAGAAGCATATTGTGATGAATCACACCCTGATCTCTTATCTTCAAAAAATCCTAAGGCACAATTCATTATCATAGGTGGCATCTGGATAAAAAGCGATGACCGTGAAGCTTTAAAAAAAGAAATTCATGCATTACGTGATAAGCATTTTGTTGGAGGTGAATTTAAATGGCAGAAAGTGAGTCAATCTCGCATTGATTTTTATTTAAATCTCATTTCATGGTTTTTTGTGAAAAAGGATGACATAAGGTTTAGATGCGTAGTTATCGATAGAGAGCAAGTCGACCTCGTCAAATTCCATGAAAACGACCAGGAACTTGGTTTCTATAAATTTTATTATCAAATGCTGCACAAATGGATAACCGACAATAATACATATAAAATTTTTTGCGACTATAAAAGCAACCGAAGGAGAGACAGACTGCATGTATTAAAACGATGCCTTCATTATTCCAACCTATCAGCATCAGTGGACATATTACAATCTACTCGATCGGAAGAGTCTGTATTTATTCAATTGACCGATGTATTAATTGGGGCTGTTAGCGCACGGTTTAACAGAAAGACCGTTGATTCAAGGCCAAAGCTACGTCTCATTGAGAGCATAGAAAAAAACATAGGCCACAGAATATCATCAACTTCACTGCACGAGAAGAAGTTTAATATTTTTAAAATTAATCTGAAAGGGGGATGGTAATGACAGCATATCCCCCTCTAGTTCATTATCCAAGCATTTCATCATATCAAAGTCATTTTGAACGAGAATATTGCCAAGGATTAATGTTAACGTTTGATTCGATACCAGTTAGCTTTAAGAAACAAGATTTTTTTCACGCGTTTTACGAAAGCGTTGCATCAAAAGATGATACGTTTTCAACAACAAGAGCTGAAAGGATAGATTGGATAAAATCCGCACTTCAAGACAGCACATGTGATCTTTTTGAAGGATGGGACCGAATCAAAAAAAAATATGACCACGGAAGGCGAGTAGCCGTGGCGATGACAAACTATGTCGTTGTAATATCTATAAATTTAAGGGGAGGGTCCAGGCTCGCTCGGTTCATTACGGCATATGTCGCAGATACGCCGAACACTATTCCGCGAATTATGCAAGGCCCCCGTTGGCAATAAAAAAACCGCTGATTTGCCAGGCTGGCTCAGCGGTAAGCCTTTTTAGATTCTACTGCCACTGGCAGAGAACAATTTAAAAATATGCCAAATTCTGATAAAGTCAAGAAGAAACCCTTCGAAACGAGTTCGATCAAGCTGATTATGATTAGTCGGGTTGTGAGCAACCAACCTATCCCCCTCACTCCCCCGCGGCCACCGCTTCCAATCTTGCCCGGTCCAGGATTCTCACGTCGCGGCCCTTGACTGTCAGGAGGCCGTCGTCGGCCAGGCGGCGGAAGGCGCGGGAGAGGGCTTCGGGGCTCGCGCCCACGACCTTGGCCAGCTCGCGGTGGGTCAGGGGCAGCCTGATGCGGTCCGGGTCCCGGGCCGCGGCCTCGGCATGGGTCAGGTACATGGCCACCCGCCCGGGTATCTCCCGGAAGGACAGGGACTCCACCAGGTCCATGGCCTCCTTGAGCCGCCGCGACACCACCCGCAGGATGTCGAAGAGGATGGCGGGCTCCTGCCGGGCCATGGCCTCGAAGGCGCGACCCTCCAGCACCAGCACCCGGCTGGCCTCCACCGCCGCGGCGTTGGCCGGGGCGCGCCGGCCCTCGTACATGGAGCACAGGCAGAACGGCTCGCCCGGCCCGAAGAAATAGAGGATCTGCTCCCGGCCGTCGGGCCAGAGCCGGAAGAGCTTGGCCCGGCCGGACAGGAGCACGTACAGGCCGCCGGCCGCGGGCCGCTCGTCCAGGATGGTCTCCCCTGCCGCGTAGGCGCGGACCGTCGCGCCCTGCTCCAGGAGCTTGAGCCGCCTCTCGGGCAGGCCCTTGAACAGGGGCAGGGCGCGCAGGGTCAGGGCGGCTTCCCCGGGGCTCATCTTTTTCCTCCGGCGTTGATGTCCGTCAATGCGCGAGACCGCCCGGCCGGATAGTGTCCGCACCAGGGCGAATCGCCGCGCGCTCCGGGCTGCGGGAGCGACGCGGCCGCCGCGGGCGCGAAACCGCGGGCTGTCCGCTCCCGCCATTACCACGGCCCCGGACGGACACCAAGAGGAGGACCCCATGATTCACGTGAGCGACGAGGCCAGGCGGAGCATCCTGGGCCACCTGGGGGCCGAGGGCCCCTTCGGGCTGCGGCTGGCGGCCGCCCCGGGCTGACACGGCCCGCGAGGTGGGGGACGTCTGCATCGAGGCCCGGGAGGACGGCCTGGCCATCCGCTCGGAGCACTACGGCGAAGGCTGCTGAGCCCGCCCCTGCCCCAACCACCCCCGAACCCGGCCCCGGCCGGACTGACGAGAGACCATGAACCGACGGACCTTTCTCAAGACCCTGGGCCTGGCTGGCGCCGGCGCGGCCTGCGCCCCCGCCGCCGCGGCGTCGGCGGCCTCCGCTCCCGACCCGCGGCCCGGCGACCAGGCCACCCTGTTCGACCTGTCCAAGTGCGTGGGCTGCGGGGCCTGCGTGGAGGCCTGCCGCGAGGCCAACGCCAGCCGCTTCCCCGAGCCGGAGAAGCCCTTCCCCAGGATGCTCCCCGAAGGCCGGGTCAAGCCCGAGGACTGGTCGGACAGGCGCGACGCGGACGACCGCCTGACCCCCTACAACTGGCTCTTCGTGCAGCACTTCGCCGCGGAGCGCGAGGGCCGGTCCGTGGAGCTGCACATGCCGCGGCGCTGCATGCACTGCACCAACCCGCCCTGCGCCAACCTCTGCCCCTGGGGGGCCTGCGCCAAGGAGGACGACGGCGCGGTGGTCATCGACGCGGACCTCTGCCTGGGCGGGGCCAAGTGCCGCAGCGTGTGCCCCTGGGGCATCCCGCAGCGCCAGACCGGGGTGGGGCTCTACCTGGACCTCCTGCCCTCCCTGGCCGGCAACGGGGTCATGTACAAGTGCGACCGCTGCGCCCCGCGCCGCGCCCGCGGGGAGACGCCCGCCTGCATCGAGGCCTGCCCCTTCGGGGTCCAGAGCATCGGCCCCCGGGACGAGATCGTCGCCAAGGCCCAGGAGCTGGCCAAGGCCATGAACGGCCACATCTACGGCCTGGACGAGAACGGCGGGACCAACACCATCTACGTCTCGCCCGCTCCCTTCGAGACCCTGGCCGCGGCCGCGCCCGCCGGCCCGGGCCGGCCCGGCCTGGCCCGGGTGGAGGACGCCATGGCCGACTCCAACAAGCTGGCCGCCGCGGTGCTCCTGGCCCCGGTGGCCGGCCTGGCCGCCGGCCTGCGCAAGGCCTGGCGCGCCTGGAGCGGAGCCGACTCGCCCCGGCCCGCGGCCGAGGCCCGGCCCAAGAAGGAGGATTCCCATGCCGATAACTGACCGCTCCCGCGCCGAGAGGCTGGTCTTCGGCCTGGCCGTGGCCGCGCTGGCCGTGTCCGGCCTGGCCCAGATGCCCATCTTCAAGCGCTACGGCGTGGCCGACCTGCCCGGCCTGGCCTGGACCGCGGACTTCTTCTTCACGCACCTGCTGCACTACGCCGCGGCCGCGGCGCTGCTCTTCCTGCTCTCCCGGTCGGCCCTGGTCCGGCTGGCCGAGCGGCGCGGCCTGACCGCGGGGCGTTGGCTCATGGCCGGGTTGTGGGCGGGCGTCGCGATCACCGGCCTGGCCCGGGTGGTGAAGAACCTGCCCGGCTGGTCCCTGGGCCCCGGCCCCACCCTGGTCGCGGACTGGGCGCACCTGGCCCTGGCCCTGCTCCTGGGCCTGGCGGCCCTGGCCCTGCGGGCTATGCGCAGGGCGGGCTCCGGAGGTTAGAGGGGTCTATCAATCAAAAAACATTACATGTTTTTTGGTTCCACCGGGCCTGACGGCCCTGGCCCTGCGGGCTATGCGCAGGGCGGGCTCCGGAGGTTAGAGGAGTCTATCAATCAAAAAACATTACATGTTTTTTGGTTCCACCGGGCCTGGCGGCCCTGGCCCTGCGGGCGGAGCGCCGGGCGGGCTCCGGAGGTTAGAGGAGTCTATCAATCAAAAACATTACATGTTTTTTGGTTCCACCGGGCCTGGCGGCGCTGGCCCTGCGGGCGGAGCGCCGGGCGGAATCCTGAGGCCGGGGATTCCATCATTCAAAAACATTACATGTTTTTTGGTTCCACCGGGCCTGGCGGCGCTGGCCCTGCGGGCGGAGCGACGGGCGGAATCCTGAGGCCGGGGATTCCATTGATCAAAAGACGGTGTGACGTTTTCATGGCGACGCAGCCAGCGCGGAATGCCCAACGGCCCGCCAGTGTCTGGTCCTCAAAATGCCTGTCGGCATTATGAGAATAAAAAACGTCTGATTCCGCACCGTTGCAAGACGAAGACGTATCGCCCTGATTCGCGTACGCTACACTAGGCCTCGTTCCGGTCGGCCATGGCCGCGGCCAGGACCCGGGCGAGTTCGTCCATGTCCACGGGCTTGGAGATGTAGGCGTCCATGCCCCGGGCCAGGAAGTCCTCGCGGTCGCCCTTCATGGCGTGGGCGGTGAGGGCCACCACGGGCAGGCTCCGGGCGCGCTCGCCGGCCTCCCCGGCCCGGATGCGGCGGGTGGCCTCCAGGCCGTCCATCACCGGCATCTGGATGTCCATGAGCACGCAGTCCGCGCCCTGCGCGGCCAGGAACTCCAGCGCCTCCGCGCCGTTGCCCACCGCGTGGACCCGGTGGCCGGCCTTGGCCAGCATGTGGCTCACGGTCAGGCGGTTCACCGGATCGTCCTCGGCCAGGAGCACGTCCAGGCGGGGGGCCTCCGCCGGCGGTCCGGGAATGGCCGCCGGCTCGTCAGGCCGGGCCTCCAGGCCGAGCCCCAGGGGCAGGGTGAGGTGGACCTCGGTGCCCACGCCGACCTCGCTGCAGAAGGCCATGTCCCCGCCCATGAGCCGCACCAGGCGCTTGACGATGGCCAGGCCCAGCCCGGTGCCCCCGTACTGGCGGGTGTAGGAGCCGTCCGCCTGGGTGAAGGCCTCGAAGATGTCGCCGAGCTTGTGCCCAGGCACTCCGATGCCGGTGTCGGACACGGCCAGGTGCAACCGGACCGCGCCGGGACCCGCCGGCATGGGATAGGCCTCCAGCCGCACCTCGCCGGACTCGGTGTACTTGAGCGCGTTGCCCACCAGGTTGTAGACCACCTGGCGGATACGCCCCGCGTCGCCGCGCAGCACCGCGGGCAGCCGGGGGTCCACCGCGCAGACGAAGTCCAGGCCCCGGCTCCGGGCCTCGTCCGCGTAGGCCTGGACAATGGGCTCGAGCACCTCCTCCAGCCGGAAGTCCTCCTCCAGGATGGAGAGTGCCCCGGCCTCGATGCGGGAGATGTCCAGGATGTCCGAGAGCACCCGCAGCAGGCTGCGGCCGGACTGCAGGGCGACCTGGAGGCCGTCCCGCTGCTCCGGGTCCAGGTCCGTGGCCAGGGCGAGCTGGAGCATGCCCAGCACCCCGTTCAGGGGGGTGCGGATCTCGTGGCTCATGGTGGCCAGGAACTCGGACTTGGCGCGGTTGGCGTCCTCGGCCGCGTCCTTGGCCCGGCGCAGGTCCTCCTCCATGGCCTTGCGCAGGGACAGGTCGTCCACCACCCAGATCACGCCCTGGTCCAGGTCCGCAGGGTTCAGGGCCTTGCCGGAGAGGCTGCACCAGATGGGGGAGCCGTCCCGGCGGCGCAGCTGGTACTCGATCTGGGTCTGCTCCCCCTGGGCCAGCCGGTAGTAATGCCGCTCCCCGAAACGCTGGAACCTCTCCTCGTCCAGGTGCAGGACGCGCATGCTCAGGCCGGCCATCTCCCCGGGAGCCGCATAGCCCAGGATGTCGGCCAGGCGCTGGTTGCCCCGGGCCAGGACCCGTCCCCCGCGCAGGAGCATGATGCCCGCCTGGGAGTTCTCGAAGATGAGTTCGAAATCCTGCGTGGCCGCGGCCAGGGCGTCCTCGGCCCGCTTGCGCGCGGTGATGTCCGAGAAGGAGATGACCACCGCGTAGGGCGTGTCCGCGCCCGGAGCGAACAGGGGACGGGTGTTCACGTTGATCCAGGCCGTGTCCCGGCCGGGACGCCGCACGCCCATGACCACGTCGCGCTCGGCCTTGCCGGTGCGCAGGGTGCGCAGGGAGGGGTGCTCGGCCCCGGGGAACGGCGCGCCGTCCTCGCGCACGGTGTCCCAGTCCCGGCTGAAGGAGGTGTGGCCCACGGCCGCCTCCGAACTGAGGCCGAACACCTCGGCCGCGGCCTGGTTGATGGACAGGATCCGGCCCGAGGCCTCCTGCAGGATGACTCCCTCGCCCAGGGCCCCGAGCACGGTGCGGTGCCGCTCCTCGCTGGCCCGCAGCGCCTCGTCCGCGGCCCGGCGCCGCCGCTCCTCCCGCGCGCCGAAGAAGGCCCGGAGCAGGATGAAGCAGGCCACCACGCCGCTCCCGCCCAGCGTGGCCATCATCCCCAGCCAGGTGCCGCGGAAGCCCGAGATGGTCTTGAGCACCTCGGTTTCCGGGGTGGCCACGCAGATGCTCCAGAAGGTGTTGCCCAGGTCCACGGGGGTGAAGGCCACGTGCTTGCGCTGCATGCCGGTCCGGACCGCCCCAGCCATGTCGTAGGCGTAGGAGCCCTCGCCCTCCTCGCCCCGGGCCATGCGGCGGACCAGCGCCAGCAGCTCGGGGTAGGCCTTGACGTTCTCGAAGACGTTCCCGCCCGTGTGCCCGGGCGCCGGGTAGAAGAGCTCGACGCCGGCCTCGCTGATCACGAAGGCGTAGCCGCCGTCGCCCACGCGCACGTCCTCCAGGTAGTGGCGGGCGATGGCCGCGAAGGGGATGAGCACCCCCAGGGTGCCGGCGAAGCGCTCGCCCTCGTAGACCGGCACGTGCAGGGCGACGCTGGGGTAGCCCTGGACCGTGGCGAACACGTCGCTGACCACCGGCTGGCGGTCGGCCAGGATGCGGGCCACGTGCTTCTGGCCGGATATGTCCATGCCCGCCACGTCCTGGCGGGGGTAGGCGTACAGGATGCGGCCGTCCGCCCCCACCCGGGTGACGGACGCCAGGATGTCGCGGCTGTTCGTCTGGAGCATGGCCAAGCGCGCCCGGCCCTCCTCGTCCATGCTGACGACGTGGGCGTTCTGGGCGATGACCAGCAGGAGCCGCTTCTGGGCCTGGAAGAAGTCCTCGATGCCCCGGGCCGCCTGCCGGGCCAGGGTCATCTGCTGGGCGTTGAGGCTGCGCAGGGCCTCGGCGCGGACCTGCTGGTCGGCCCGGAGCAGAAGGACCAGGGCAAGGCCGGCCAGGGCCAGGGGCAGGAACAGGAAGACCAGGTGCCGTTTCATGGTGCGCCGCGCGCCCTCCCCGAAAAAAACTCGTGCATTCGCCGGCCGCGCGCCGCCCCAAGACAACGGCGGCGCGGCTCGCGTCCCCGGGAGACGGGAGCCCGGGACGCCTTTCGGGATGTAGCACGGGCGTTCAGGGCCAGCAACTCGCCTGACCCGATTGCGGAGACCCTTCCCGGCCGCGCCGCATGGGGGATCCAGCGGAAACGGAGCAGGCGCGAGCCGCACCCCAGCGCCTTCAGCCCCGATGGGGGCTCCTCATCCTGGCCTCCGCCGGGCTGTTCTACTGTCTGCGGCAACGCCACGACGCAGCCGTGGACCACCTGTCCCGGGCCGAGGGAATCCGCCGCGGCATCGAGCGGGAGGTGTCTGCCGCCTGCGCCGGGGAGCGGCTGAAGGTCACGGCGTCCCTGGGCGTGGCCGCCTACCCGGAGCACGGTCAGGACGTGGAGACCCTGCTGGCCGCGGCCGACGCCGCGCTGTACCGGGCCAAGGAGTCCGGCCGCAACCAGGTGGCCGTTGCCGATGGCTGACCCCGCGCGCGCCCCAACTCCCCAGCAAAGAAAAGGCCTCGGGAGAAATCCCGAGGCCCTATGCATGCTGGCGTCCCCAAGGGGATTTGAACCCCTGTTACCGGCGTGAAAGGCCACCCAGTCAACGCAATCATTGGCCTTTTAGGGCGCAGTTCAGCCCTCCTGCCCCATCCAACCCACGCGGAACCGCTTCCGGGACCGCTTCCAGGATTTTATCTCCGAGTGCGTGGCCGAGAGAATAACCTGCGCTTGGATAATGCTGCATGATGAAAGGGCTATTTGGCACTGTTTCGTCTTGCGGAGCGCATCCAGGCATCGACGGCGTCCTGCGTGGCCTGGCTGGGCTGCATGTTGTGCTTGAGAGCTAGGTCGAGGATGGTGGCGTCTCCGAACTGGTCCACGTGGATGGCCAAGGTGGCGCGCTCCGGGTGCAGGACCTGATACACGGCGAAGTCCCCGGCAAAGATGCGCCTGGCGTAGTGCAGGGCGCAGTGCTGCATGGCGGCGCCCTCCTCGGCGAGCTCGTACAGGGTGGCAATGGGCGCGATGTCCGCATTCCCCTCCAGGGGCGGGGCAGGGAAGGTCTCGCCGAAGTCCGCAGCCAGGGAGACGAAGTTCAGGTCGCGCACCGTGGCGGTGTATTCGGTCAGGGTGTCCTGGTGCAGCCAGAACAGTTCGAAGTCGCGCCGGCACCGCTGGATCTTGCGCAGGAGCATGGCTTCCACCCCCATCTCCCGCCCCATGGCGCGCATGTCCCGGATGGTCCGCTTGGTCTCGATGACCCGGATCGGGTTGTTTCCCCAGGAAAGGTCCTCGACCAGACCGTCTCCCAACACGCGCACGCCATCCTCGTAGGCCAGACATACCACGGCGGGGTCCACGATCTCCAGGTGGAGGATGCTCCGGCTGGTCCGCTCCAGGCTCAGCATTCGCTCCAGGCGATCGTATTCCGTGACGTCGAAGGCACGCAGCCGGATCTTCCTGAGGAAATGATCGGTGTACACGCAGTCCCGGCCTAGGAGTTCGGCGATTAGTTGCTTCCGGGGCAGGGCCAGCAGCTTCGCGGCGTGTTTGAGGGGCATGGTGCCGCGGCCCACCCGACCGCAACAGAGCCAGAACAGGGCCGGGTTGTCCGCGGCCATGTCCGCGCCGCCCGGGCACAGGCGCAGAAGGCGCAGGGCGGTGAGCTGCATGAACCGGAACCGGGAGGCCGCGTCCCGGAGGTTCGCAGGAATGGGCTCCAGGAACGCCGTCAGGGTCTTGGGGAAGCTCACGTCGTTCCCCCGGGACAGCAGGATGAACCCGGGATCGCGCGGCACCTCGCGCCATTCGCCGCCACCCCACCGGTGGCAGGACAGCCCCTCGGCCCAGGGCGTGATGCGGTGCACGCCCATCTCGGTCTTGAGGTGCAGGCAAAACGGGTCCAGGCGGTGGCGGAAGACGTGCTGTTCGGTGATGCGCATGGGGGCTCCCGGGCTGGAGGTTTCGCGGCCGCGGCCATGGGCCACGGCCTTCGTTATGCCCGGGGCGTGACGAAACCGG
This sequence comes from Thermodesulfobacteriota bacterium, assembly GCA_040753075.1. GTDB lineage: Bacteria > Desulfobacterota > Desulfovibrionia > Desulfovibrionales > Desulfovibrionaceae > UBA6814. Next base: position 13,439 of record JBFMHA010000018.1, on the reverse strand, counting down.
TCGCTGCGGGAGAAGACGAAGGTTTTGGAAAAAACTATCTGGCTCGGCCGGAGGTGTGACCGGAATTGACACTCGGGTGGTGTAGGGAGAGAGTCGCACTCAATCAGCAAGGAGTGCGGGAAGATGCCGAATCCCTACCGCCTGAGCAAGTCCAAGATGCTGTCGGGCCTGCAGTGCCGCAAGCGCCTGTACCTGGAGGTCCATCACCCCGAACTCGCGGAGACGGACTCGGCGGCGGAGCAGCGCATGGCGGCCGGAACCGACGTGGGGGAGGTGGCTCGTAACCAGTTCCCCGGCGGGGTTCTCGTGGACCTGGAGGACGGCGATTTCGCCCGGGCCATCCAGGAGACCGGGGATCTCCTGACGCGGCGGCCCATGCCCCCGGTGTTCGAGGGGACCTTCAGCCACGGCGGAGTGCTGGTGCGCGCGGACGTCCTGGCGCCCGGGCCGGACGGCCTGCGACTCATCGAGGTGAAGTCCAGCACGTCTCTCAAGGACTATCACCTGCTCGACTGCGGTATCCAGCTCTGGGTCATCGAATCGGCCGGGCACACGGTGCCCAGGGTCGAGGTGGCCCACATCGACAGTTCTTTTCTTTATCTCGGGGGAGGGGACTATCGGGGCCTCTTCAGGTTCGCGGACGTGACCGAGCAGGCCCGGTATTTTCAGGACCAGGTCCCGGGTTGGGTGGCGGACCTGCAGGCGGCGCTCGCCGGCCCCATGCCGGAGGTCGAACCCGGGAATCAGTGCCATGACCCCTTCGACTGTCCCTTCCTCGGGCACTGCGCGGTGCCCGGCCCCGAGTACCCGGTGCATTGCCTGCCCCGGGGCAGGGCCGTGGCGGATGCGCTCCTAGCCGAAGGGATCGAGGATATCCGGGACATCCCCCCGGGGCGTCTCTCCAATCCGTTGCACGAACGGGTACGCGAGGCCACGGTGAGCGGCCTTGTTCACGTGGATCCCGAACTGGGGGACATCCTGGCGGCCCTGCCCTATCCCCGGTACTCTTTCGACTTCGAGACCATCGCCTTTGCGGTGCCCATCTGGGCCGGGACCAGGCCCTACCAGCAGATTCCCTTCCAGTGGTCCTGCCACGTCGAGGATGCGCCCGGGCAAATGCGCCACGAGGAATTCCTGGACCTGAGCGGCGACAATCCGTCCCGGCCCTTGCTGGAGAATCTTCTCGCGGTCCTGGGGGATGCCGGCCCTGTGCTCCACTATTCGGCGTACGAGAAGACCATGCTGAACACCCTGCGAGCCATGCACCCTGACCTTGCGCCCGCCATCGACCGGGTGTTGGCTCGGCTCAACGACCTGCTCCCGCTTGTGCGGGAGCACTACTACCACCCGGCCATGAAGGGCAGCTGGTCCATCAAGGCCGTGCTCCCCGCCGTGGCCCCGGAGCTGGATTACAGCGCACTGGAGGAAGTACAGGACGGCACCGGGGCCCAGGCCGCGTACCTGGAGGCCATCGATCCCGCGACGTCCGGGGAGAGGAAAAACCAACTCCTGCGCAACATGCTGGAATATTGCAAGATGGACACCCTGGCCATGGTACGAGTCCTGGCCAACCTGTCGGCGCCTGCGAGGGTACCCGCATGAGTGGAAGCAATGTCGCAAGGGAACCGGCGTTACCGACGGAACAGCACGAGGGTTTCGTCCGCGCGGCGACGCTGGAGTGGATCAGGCAGGCCCGGCAACTCGGCGTTGCCCGCAGGCCCCAGTACGTCTGGCCCGCCAACCTGGACGGCTTTCAGGGCCTCTGCAACGAGTTGGTCCGCATCGCGCACCAGGAGGTCGAATCCCTGCTCCGCCGGTCCGACGACCTGTTGCAGCCCCTGGGCGACCCGTTCCGGATCGACTTCCCGCTCAACCGGTGGCTGGCGGGGGCCCGGGAGGAGGCATACTCGGACTGGCTGGCCTGGGCCGTCGGCCGGCTCTCCCCCCGGGAGGTGATGGAGGTCTTCTGCCTCCAGGTCCCGGATGACCTGGCGGACGAGGTGCAGGACCTCCCCGTCCAGGTCGAACGGGAGGTCTATCTTCCCTACACCAACGGGAACAAATCAGGGCGGATAGACCTCACCGTCAAGATGGGGACGCTGATGCTGGTCATCGAGATGAAGACGACCCCGGTTGGGCAGGCCGACACGGCCAAGCAGCAGGAATATTTCAAGGCGCTGGAGTCCCACACCCTGTTCGCGGGCAAGGCGAGGCGCTACGTGCTGCTCGCGACCTCGGAGGACCGGCAGGGCGAGTGCATCGACTGCTTCACGTACCTGCCCCTCTCCGCGGCCTGCCGAAACCTGCGCGGCATCGTCCGGAAGCGCCTCGCGGCGTGGCGGGCGGGAAAGGCGTGCAACCACGTGAATCTGGCGCTGATCCTGGCCCTGGTCGGCGCGATCGAAACCAACCTGCTCGGCCTGTCCGTCAGTCTGCGCGGGCACAACCAAAGGACCATAGACCATCTGAGGAACTTCATCGCCCAGGGAGGTAACTAATATGGCTGACACGACCGGCTCGCAGCAGGACGCCAAGCGTCGCTTTCTCGCCGAGGGGCGCTACGCCTACTTCGACGCACTGAACGCGGTCAACAGATTCCAGAAATATGTCTACGAGATTGCGTCCCGGATGTTGCGGGAAAACATCCCAGGGATCTGCGCGGCCATGCGCATACCGCATGACGACAAGATCGCACCGTATTTCCACAGCGTGCCGGGCCTCACCGGGAGCGAGGAGAACATCGCATGGACCAGCCTGGGCGCGGGCATCTGGCTGCCCGGGCCAGGCATCACCATGTGCCTCATCCTGCATTTCTCGGAAGAGGAGGACCCCTCCATAAATTTTTGCCATATCTGCCAAAATTTAAATAAATTCAACAAAGTAAGCGATCTTTTCGCGGACAACTACCCGGGATTCGCTGTATACAGAGACGCCAAAGACAAGGAGGTCTCCTTCTGGAAAAGGTTCGAGAAGGAAGCAGACCTGGAGGAGCAGTTCGCCGCGGTGGTCGGCGCGACCATCGAGGCCTGGTCCGGCACGGCCGGTTGGAGTTCCTAGCGGCGCGGTCCGGACTCAGGCGGTTTCCGGGTACAGCTCCCGCATGGCCGTCAGGGTGTCGGCGATCTCGCGCCGCAGCTCTGCCGGCTCCAGCACCTCGGCCTCGGCGCCGAAGGACAGGACCCAGCGCTTCAGGTCCCAGCCTCCCGAGGTTGTGATCGCCAGGACGATGGAGCCGTCGTCCTGGTCGGTGATCTGCTGGTCCTGGGCGAACTGGCGCTCCTTGATGTACTTGGCCTGGTCGGCCGAGAACCGGATTCTGGCCGCGATGGGGTCGTCCAGGGTGAGATCGAAGGCCTCGGCCAGGCGGGCTTCTGGGTCGAAGTCCTCGGGGTAGTCAAACCGGCTGTCGGTCAGGGTGATCTCCTGGATGCGCTCCACCGCGAGCATGCGGATGTCGCCGAAGCTGGTGGCCCGGACGAAGAGGTACAGGCCGCCGCCGTGCTCGAAGAAATGGAGCGGGTCAATCTTGAAGCCCGTCACCCGGTCCTGGGAAAACGAATTATAGCGCACCAGGCAGGTGCGCTGCTCCAGCATGGCCTGGGTCAGGTCGTCGATTATCTGCTCCTTACCCTTGTAATCCTTCGCGAACTTCCGTGAAGCCACGAACAGGGCTCGGACCTTCCCGAGGTTCTTGAAGAGCTTTTCCGGCAGGAAGGCGCCGAGCTTGGCGAAGGCCGACTCCATGTCCTTCTCGATCCCCGTGCCCTTGAACAGCCCCGCCTCGCTGCGCAGCAGGCAGAGCGCCACCAGTTCGGAGAGCTGGAGCTTCATGTCCGGGATGTCGAGGTTGGGGAGCTTCTTGAGGTACTCCCGCTGGAACTTCCAGCGCTTCTCAGTCCCCAGCAGGGACTCGTCCTGGTAGATCGGGAACCCCAGTTCCTCCATCAATTCCAACTCACGGTACACCGAGCGCTTGGACACTTCGAGGTGTTCGGCCAGTTCCAAAACTGACACGCCCTGCGGCCGGGCCATGAGGTCCACGGCCTTGAGCAGCTTGGCAAGTTCTCGTCCGCGCATCCCTGTATCTCCTCCTGAAAACATCTGCCTGCGGTGTGACCGCTTTCGGCACGCCCGGGCCCTAGTCTCCGGGAAAACGCCCCCGGGCGGCAACTGGAGGATACACCATGGCGGATGAAAAGGACAAGGATCGCAAGGGGCTGAAGGACTACGGCATCATCTACGTGGCGGGAGGCCTGGACGAGGAGACCTCGGCCCAGGTGTGCCGCGAGATCATCGAGATGAACGTGGCCGGCGAGGCGGAGCACATCCAGATGGTCATCAACTCGCCGGGCGGCTCGTGCACGGCCGGGTTCGCCATCATCGACATCATGGAGTGGTCGCGCATCCCGGTCTACACCACCGGGCTGGGCATCGTGGCCTCCATGGGCCTGCTCCTGCTCATGACCGGGGAGAAGGGCCGCCGGGTCATCACCCCGCGCACCGCGCTGCTCTCCCACCGCTACTTCGGCGTGAACTGGGGCAGCCATTCCCAGCTCCTGGCCGGCCGCAAGGAGGAGGATCTCATGCACGAGCGCATCGTGCAGCACTACCTGCGCTACACCCGGGTCAAGTCCCGGGAGGAGTTGGAGCAGCGCCTGCTGCGGGACGTGGACGCCTGGCTCACGCCCGAGGAGGCGGTTGAGTTCGGCATCGCGGACATCGTGGAGCGCATGGACCGGCAGCGGCCGGGGCTGGGGAGGTGAGGGCCATGGCCACCGCGGTCAAGGACGCGCCCGGGCGCGCGGCGGAGGAGCCCGCGGCGCAGAACGTGCCGGCTGTACCGGTCTGGAGCGGGTTCCAGCACATGAACAAGCCCTTTCTGGACAACCTGGACCACATCCAGGCCCTGGAGCACGAGGCCCGGGTGATGCTGGGGATGGCTTGGCGGCGGAGGGCCCTGGCCGGGCTTCCGGCCGCGAACCCCGTGCGGCGGGAGGAGGCGGCCCGCTACTTCGGCCACCTGGAGCTGATGACCCTGGAGCAGGTGGAGAAGTACCTGGCCGACGTGCGCTGGTGCATCAAGCGGCGCGAAGAGCTCTGCCGCCGGTCGGGCATCCCCCTGCACTTCCTCGACTTCTGCGAAAGCTACGGCCTGGAGCCCTTCGAGCGGGACGTGGTCCTGCTCCTGTTCGCCAGCAGCACCTCCCGGCAGCACCGGGAGCTCATCCAATCCGCCTTCCTGGAGGACGACGAGCACTGGCACGGGGGGATGAAGGTGGGGCTGCTCCTGTCCCTCCTGGGCAGGGACTTCCGGGAGCAGATCGAACTGCGCCGGTATTTCAGCATGGACGCACGGCTGGTCCAGTACGAGATTCTCTACCGTCCCTTCAACGGCTACAACGAGTTCTGCGGCATCCTGGACGAGACGTTCTGGCTGCACCAGCGCATCGTGGACTTCCTGGTGGGCGACGACAACACCTACGCCGGGGCGCTCAAGTTTGTCACCCGGGAGCAGGGCACGGTGAACCTTGAGCAGGTGGTGCTTCCCGAGGGTCTCAAGGCCGAAGTGATCCGCCATGTGGTGAACTATTCGATGCAAGAGGCCCGCCGCCGGGAGTTGGAGCTGGAATCGTTCTACGGGTACGGCACCGGGCTGACCCTCTTCTTCCACGGGGCCTCGGGCACGGGCAAGACCATGCTGGCCCACGCCCTGGCCCGGCGCCTGGGTAAGGGCCTGCTGAACGTGCGGGTGGGCGCGGCCGACCGGCACGATGTGGATATGGAGGACCTCATCCGGTACGCGTTCAAGGAGGCCCGGCTGTCCGGCGGCATCGTGTTCTTCGACGAATGCGACGACCTGTTCAGCGGCAACACGCCGTCCAGCCGGCTGCTCCTCACCGAGATCGAGAAGGCCGCCTGCATCACCATCCTGACCACCAACCGGGCCAACCGGCTGGACCCGGCCCTGGACCGGCGCATCTCCCTCAAGCTGCACTTCCCCATCCCGGGCGAGACGCAGCGCGCGAGGATCTGGCGGGCCCTGGTGCCCCCCTCCGTGGCCCTGGCCCAGGACGTGGACCTGGACGACCTGGCCCGGGCCTTCGTCTTCACCGGCGGCCAGATCAAGAACACCCTGGTCATGGCCATCAACGAGGCCCTGGCCGCGGACACGGCCGGCGCGCCCGTGCTGGGCCGCGAGGCCATAGCCCGCGCCGCGGAATACCAGGCCAACCATATCTACCTCCAGGCCGGGCTGGGGGCGGCCGAGATTCCCCGTGGGAGCGTCGAGGGCCTTCCATTGCGCATCCAGGACAAGAGGCGGCTGCGCAACCTGGTCCGCAACGTGGGGAGGCTATGGGAGTCGGAGGTGGGGGGAGGGCTCCTGTTCTGCAGCTCGGACTTGGCGACCAGCACCCTGGCTGCGGAGGCCGTGGCCGCGGATGCGGGGTTCCGGGTGCGACGCTTCACCCTGACTGATCTGTGCAACACACGCCGGCACGAGTTCGACCCGGCCACACAGGAAAAGATTGATCCCCTGCATCTGGCCTTTGCGCCCTTCACCGGCTGCCGGGCAATCCTGCTGCTCACGGACGCCGAGGGCAAGATCGAGGCGCAGCTTACCGGGGCGGGGAACGACCGCAGCGTGGCCGAACTGCTGCAGCGGGTCGAGGAGGCGAAGGACATCGTATTCCTCGTGGCCCCTCGCTTCCGGAAGGCGCCGCTTCCCGCGGGCATCCACTACGCCCTGCACCTGGGATTGCCGCCGGAGGAGGTGCAGATGCGGTGTTGGGAGGAACACCTGCACCCGGTCCGCTGCCCGGAAGAGGCCCTGGTCGCCCTGGCCGAGCGTCATCCTATGCATCTGGCCCAGATCGCCCTGGTCGCCAGGCAGGCGCGCATTGCAGCCTTGGTCAATGACGGACGGGAAAATACCGTCCTCAACCACCTTGAAGAGGCCATCCATCGGTACGCGAAGACGCCGCTCCTGCTGTTCGGCGCGGGCCGGCCGGCCTGAGCGCGGGGCTGGAAGATGCGAAGCGGATTGCTGGAAGAGCGGCTGCTGGAAGGGGTTTATGCCCCGGGCGGGACCACAGGGCGAATCGTCATGCGGTGTCTGGGCATGCTGCACGGGGTGACCCTCCTGGGCGACTCCCCAGGAGACAATCTCTTTCTGGGCTTGCTGCTCCTGCACGGGAGGACCGCCTGGCAGGCCCTCGTCTGCCTCACCTGGAGGGGCCTGGTCCATGACCTCATGGAGCGCTACCGGCTGGGCTCCTTCCATGTCCTGTCCGGCTCGCCGGTATCGCTGGCAGGTGGCCGGCAGCGCCTGCTGACCTTCCTTGGCCCGTCGCTGGCCCGGGTGGACCAGCACGTTGACCGGGAGGGGCTCGCGACCAGTTGCCGACGCATGGCCCCCGGGCTCACGTTCCACCGGACCGTGGTGATCCAGGGAGAGAAGTTCAGCGAGGAGTTCGGGTGGGAGGAGGTTTTTGCTCCGTGGCCTGAGGGAGGGGGGGCATAAACGAGATGAATGAAGGCAAGGATCACATCCTTTCGGCTGACGTAGTCCCCTATTGGGACCAGACAGCCCAATTTTGTCCAGCAAGGTCTACCATGTTGGACAACGGCTTGGTTAAGGATCAGGCTCGAAGGTCGGACCTTTTCCGACTCTCCTGTTCCTTGGCCTTGCGGAAATCCAACTTGAGGCCGTATCGGCCCCGTCTGCGCGGCCCACGTTTGAGTAAAAGCACCAGGGCCACTACCAAGGCGAGAATGGAGATGATCAGCAAGGTGGTCGAGGGCATGGCGGCTGTGTCAATCCACTCGGTCCAGCTTGAAGAGGGCCTGTGTCAGTAGCTCGGCCTGCACGTCCTCATGGATGATGCTGAATACATCGTCTGGCAGGTCCACCACAACTTGCTCGAACTTCTCCCGCGTCAGGCCGGTTCCCTCCCACGGGCGCATGCGCATGTACGCCCTGCGGGTGACGCGCATTTTCTCCCATGGCTTCACCTCGCCGTACCTGCCAACCTTACGCATGGCGGTCAGTTCTTCCCCTCCACCAGCGCCCCAATCCCGAAATCCAGCACCTTGAGCCGATAGCCGGGCGTCTCCCTGGTCCCCTTCTTGTCCAACTCGTTGAGCACGAGATAAGCCGCCACGTCGCTCGGATAGTTCAGGCCTCGCTTCCTCATCTCTGCAAAGACGTGCCCATGCCGATTGCCCAGGGTCCCGGCCAGAGCCGCACAGCGTTCGCGCAGGACGGCCACCAGGGGGAGATCCATCTTCTTGGCCTCAGGAGTCCACTGAACGGCGATCTCGCGCAGGTTATGCCGTTCCAGGGATTCGGCAGGTCCCTTTGGCTTGGGCAGAGAGCGGACGGACCACAGGTTATGCTGCTTGTCCCTCTTGCTTGGACCTTTGTACTTGGCGGTCTTCTGGTCGAACGGCTTGAGCATGGCGGCGCCTCCCTAGAATAATGAACGACCATTATCACGGGAGACACAGAGCTTCCATACCTACCACAGGTCCTTGAGGGAGGCGTAGATTCCGGGTGATACCGGATGTGGCCGCGCTCTTTGCCTCAAGGAAACGCTGCACGAAGGTAGCCGCTCGGCGTTTCCATTTTCCCGCCGTTCCCGTTTCTCTCGTTCCAATCTAAGTGTGATCCTGCGAGGTTGGCATTGGCCGTAGGACGCGGCAACCTCCTGATCCACGAGACCCACCTAGGTATCGCTTTTTCGGTTCAGCCTACTGACTGCCGCGCTGCGTTTTCGATCCGTCCTTTCCCGACTTTCCTCTGATATTCTGCATCGCGGCGTGCAGCACGCGCCTTGTCAGTGTACCGATTGAACCTGGCCAAGTCGAAGGCAGCCTGTTCCAGGGTTACCTCTTTATGCCCAAAATGAAGGGTATCGAGTCCACTCCTGGAGATAACATTTCGCTCAGCGTTCCGTACGTTCTCGGTCGAAATCAGACGCACAGGTTCAGCAAGTGGGTTGAGCTCGAATCTGCTGCAGAGATAGTTTCGCCTCCCTCTGGCGATTCGCTCAAACCAAAAAAATGCAGTGATCCACCACTCATCGGATCTGCTAACTAGCCAACGCGTCGGCCACTTTATGGTCGCCGCTGGGGTGATCCGGGGCGCGCTGAATTTGTGGCAGACTTCAACATTGGGCAAAGCCCTATGCCTGAACGAATCACATTGCTGGTAAATCCAAACAAGTGGATCCACCGAATTCAGTAGGAAGTAACGCCTGCTGTCATCTTGTAGACGCACTTCCAACACAGTCCAGAACCACAAGCGAGGTAGTTTCCCTCGATCTCGCTGAACCCCATGGTGACCATGGAGAGAAAAGTTCTTGCCGTTAAACAAACAGTTCAAGTTGAGTGTAATAAATTCATTCTGATCCATGTTTTTCCTGTCCGCTATGAGCGCGCATCTTGAATTGCATTGTCGAGCTTCTCGCAGTCCAGTTTCAGACGATTGGCCATCCTCTCAGCGGCCTGCTCTCCGCGGACTCTTCGGATTCCCGCGATTCGCCGACCGTGCGCTTCATCTAGTTTTCTCTTAAGCACTCGGATGATCTCTTTCTTTGAATTCAGCTTTCGTCGAAGTGCTTCAAGCTCCACCACATTCGCTCGATGCTTAGTTTCCAACGCCTGAATCCGGGCCTCGATCTGAGCTTTTGCCGCATCCAGTTCAGCAGCTTTTGCCGTAAAGGCCCTCTCCATCTCGACCTTCGCTTTTTCGTACTTGCCGCTAACATCTTGGATAAACGCATCCTTTTCTTCCTGAGCGGTCCTGATTGCCTCGGCCGCCTGCGCCGAAGTAACACGCTCAGCGGTCAACCGCCTGATTGTCTCCTTCGCTTCGTCAAGATCCCGCGCTTTAGCTCCAAGTATATCCGCCAATTCATCGTGCGCGCGCTTGAACTCACCCCCCCATTCGCACAACAGCCGGTTATCCTCGGTCAACTGCTCAATCGACCGCCTGGCCCCTTCCAACTCAGCTTGGGCAGCGGCCAACTCTGCTTTCTTGGTGAACACGATCTGCTCCTATTCCTGATTTGGGCGATCGCCCTTTTTGGCTTGAATTGAGCCCCCCATACGAATCCCAAAGTCATCGTCCATGACCATCAGGTGATACACCTTGCTCAAATATTGAGGTGTAATGTTATGTTTCTTTGAACGCCGATACTCTGGAATATTTTGATTTATATAAGCGGTTATAATGCTGAAAGACAATCCATCTTCTTCTCGCATTTTCCTTATAAGAGCCAAATGCGCCCACAAATTTTCTCGCTTGTTAGCCTTCTTGCGCCCACCCTTTGGCCTTGCAGCAGCTATTGCTTTAGCTATGGCAAGATTATGCTTCTCTGCCAAATGATGAATTTTGGGGCTCTTAATGCGCTCTGTCTCAACTAGGCGATACGCTTCTTCGAGTGCGCGACACAGGGCGGCAAAAATCGCTTCCGGCTTGATCTCTCCAGGCGAAGTGAAGTCATATCTTGGAAATATCTTTTTCCAGAATTTTACAATGAGTGCTATTTTGATACTTTCAGGCTGCTCTGAAAACCATTTTACAAGTGTTTTTCTATTACTCTCACAAATAGGCTTGGAAAGTAAATTCATTGTATCAACATTGTATCTATACATGCCGAAAACTCCTCACTAGTTGTCTTTTTTTATGCTCATTTGTTGCATAGTTTAATAGCATTACTTTGCCTATTGATGACAAATATGAAATTAATATACATTAAATTGCACAAAAAAACAAAGAAAAATTTTCTTTATCTCGCGTTATAAATTAATAAACAACTTAGATGCTTAGGCAACTCCCGTTTAAGTCCCACTTAAACGGGAGTTGATGAGGGGCCTTGCTTCATTGATAAAGATAGCTATGCTGGAACAATGGATAAGCAAGGCCCCAATACCTTTAAGGTGAGGCCCACCGGGCCGAACCAGTTTCTTCGTCCCCCCGCGGCCAGTGGGGGGACGCCCCGCGCGGCAGCGCGGGGAGGTACGGGGGGGCCTGGCAGAGTACAAAGGCCATGAACAGAGACACTCGAAGGACAGCGACATCACGCGGCAACTTGTCGCGCCATCTCGCTTTCCTTCGACAAGCGTTCGGCCGGCTCAGCCGGCCGTCCTGCTTGCGGGTCAAAATTGGTGGTGGGCCTTGCCTACCCGGGGCCTTCAGCCCCCGAAGATTGGCGCACTGGTCAAGCGCGCGGTAACCGCAAAATCATGACCAACACAGAAACGCCTCCAAGGAGGCTGCCGCGACGCCCCGCCCCGAAAAGGGGCGGCGGCAAGGCGGGTCACCTGCTCGGCCAAAATTCGAGCAGGCCTAACTCCCGGACGGGAGAAACGATAAACGCCGGGAATGCGCCGGCACCGCGACATGGCGCCCGGTTTGGGGGGCACCATAAGGTAAGTCGCAACCTCGTGCAGCTGCACGAGCGGGCTTAGAGCCTGTTGTACCCACATCCGTCAGCATTACCTTTTGAAAATCCAGAAAGGACGCCGCAAGGAGAAATCCAGGCGCGTGAGGCCGCCATGTCAGAATACAACTCTACACAGGAATCTAATGCTGCTGAGGGCGACACCACGTGCTCTTCTGATGAACCTTCGAAAGCAAGATCCATACGCACGACGACACATCTCATAACCGGCAGCATCACCCACCAAGTCGCCGTCCTCTTCGACCACAGCGGAATCGACAAGATTGGCAGCTCTCGTCACGAAGCAAAAGAAATCGCACTGGCCCGACTGGCCGAGCAGGGCATAAGCGCGACCAAACACAATCTGGGAAAGAACATGGGAGTGCATGGCTACCGGCACGCAGACGAGCTCCGCCGGGTATGGCGAGAACTGGCCAACTACGCCAAGTCTGAACACGGGATAAGGAATATTCGAGAGCTGACCGGGGGGCACGTACGCGACTACCTGGCGTCGAAAGTTGACCAGGGCGTCAAGATGGAAACTGTCCGCATATATTCAAGCTATTGCGAGAAACTTGAAACGGCTCTGAATCGTTGGAGTGAGCGCTTTGCCTCAACGAACTCATTTTACTTCGGCCATGACATCCAGTTCGTCCGGGACTTGGCAAAAGATGAAGGGCTTCGCCAAGGCACAGAGGCGCGCGCCTACCGCGATCCGGAGGCCCTTGTCCGGAATGTCCAAGGGGAGAAGCCAGAAAAGTTTGCCCTGGCAGCACGAATCCAACATGAGGGAGGCGCACGGATCAGCGAGGTGTCTCGAATCCGAGAGAATGACCTACGCGGATTGCTCCAGCACCCGACACGCGGGGTACAAGGCGCCTTCAATGTCGAGGGGAAGGGCGGAAAATTTAGGCTGATTTACATCTCGGAGGGGACGTACAAGCTGCTTGAATCGGCCATCCGGGCTGCCGGCGGCGAATGGGGCCTGCAGCGCCATAGGAATCGCGACTTGTGCGAACACCGCGCCTATGGCCGCGCGCTCAAGGAGGCCGCGCAGCATACCGGCCAGCATTACAGCGGATCCCACGGCTTGCGGCACAGTTTTGCGCAAGCGCGGATGAACGAACTTATCGCCAGCGGGGTTGTCCGGGAAGTCGCACTTTACCAAGTGAGCAAAGAGCTTGGACATCAGCGCCCAGACATATCGGAGCACTACCTTCGATGCTAAGTTGAGATATTTTATCAAAAGCAATAATAATGAAGACAAATGAATCGAACTTAATAGCTGAAAGTAACATTGTATATACACACATAGTAAAGTATTTTTTTATTTTATAATTAAAAATAACGTTGACTTTTTTTACACATGTATGAAATAAGCTTTGTAGATTGAAAACTAAAAGGAGAAACAACATGCGGAGAAAGAAGGAAGTTGACCCAGCGACAAAGGCCTTGCTTGACCAGTACGAGAAGTCGAATCCCTTCCAGACGCTCAGCGAAGAGCAGAGAAAGAAGTTCGAGGAAGTTCGCAAGGACAAGAAAGTCGGCGCAGTCGGGGCCGCAGTGCGCGAGCATTTCTGCCTTATCGTCAGCCTCCGTTTAGCCGGGGGAAGTTGGCGCGACATTGGCGAGTATCTGAAGCGACACCACAAAATTCCAATGAAAGCGGAACGGCCCACCTACCTGCAGAAATGCTTCGAGGCCGAGAAGCTTCGCCGGGCACAGGAATGGGCTGCCAAGCGCCAGGCGCAGGCCGCGCCTCACCAGCAGCAGCCGCAGCGTCCGGCGGCTCCGGCACAGCCCTTCCAGCCCAACGCACAGCCCCAGGCGCCCCAAGTCCGGCAAGTCCCTGCGCCAGGCCAGACTCAGGGACAAACCAAGGGCTGAGAAGCGAAGACCTCTAAATCAGCTACGGAAACAGACCGGTAGGGCGAAGGCAATCTCTTGGTGTGATTGCCTCTAGGACGACGGGGCCCCTGTCAGATTCTGACA
>JBFMHA010000017.1:0-55918 GCA_040753075.1 Thermodesulfobacteriota bacterium | reverse complement strand
GCGCTGGGCATCGCCCGCACCTTCCAGAACATCCGGCTCTGGAAGGAGATGAGCGTGCTCGACAACATCCGGGTGGCCCAGTACTACCGCCTGGGCTACGGGGTGGCGGACTGCTTCTTCCGCTCCCGGCGCTACCAGGCCCGCGAGGCGGAGATCGAGCGCACCTCGCGGGAGGTCATCGACGCCCTGGACCTCACGCGCTACACCGACGAGCGCCCCTCCAACCTGCCCTACGGCCTGCAGCGCCGGGTGGAGATCGCCCGGGCCCTGTCCCTGCGGCCCAAGCTCCTGCTCCTGGACGAGCCCGCCGCGGGCCTGAACTCCGCTGACGTGGAGGGTCTCATCTCCCTCATCCGCTGGGTGCACGAGGAGTACAAGCTCGCCATCTGGATGATCGAACACCAGATGAAGGTGGTCATGAGCCTGTGCCAGTGGATCAAGGTCATCGACTTCGGCCGCATCATCGCCGAGGGCACGCCCGAAGAGATCCAGTCCAACCCGGAGGTCATCAAGGCCTACCTCGGGGACGAGAACATCTAGGCAGGCCGCGGCCGCAAGGTACGGACATGAGCATCCCCCTGCTTTCGGTGGAGAACCTCCACGTCAAGTACGGCAACATCGAGGCCCTGCACGGCCTGTCCTTCACCGTGCGCGAGGGCGAGATCGTGACCCTCATCGGCGCCAACGGCGCGGGCAAGACCACCACCCTGCACGCCATCACCCGCCTGCCCCCGCCCGAGGCCCCGCGGGTCACGGCCGGCGACATCAAGCTCATGGGCCAGAGCATCCTCAAGACCGAGCCCCAGGACCTGGTGCGCCACCACGGGGTGGCCCTGGTGCCCGAGGGCCGGCACATCTTCGGTAACCTCACCGTGCAGGAGAACCTGGAGCTGGCCACCTACGCCCGCAAGGACGCCGAGAACGTGCCCCGGGACTACGAGCGCATCTTCGCCCTGTTCCCCCGCCTGGCCGAACGCAGGAGGCAGCGCTCCGAGTCGCTCTCCGGCGGCGAGCAGCAGATGCTGGCCGTGGGCCGGGCGCTCATGAGCAAGTGCTCCTTCCTGCTCCTGGACGAGCCCTCCATGGGCCTGGCCCCGCTGCTCATGTACGACATGTTCCGCACCCTGAAGACCCTGAACCAGGAGGGCATGACCATCCTCCTGGTGGAGCAGAACGCCCGGCTGGCGCTGCAGTTCGCCCACCGCGGCTACGTGCTGGACACCGGCCAGATCGTGGCCGAGGGCAAGGGCGCGGAGCTCATGGAGAACCCCGAGGTCAAGAAGGCCTACCTGGGCGGCTAGCGGGCCCCTGCCATGACCTCCTCCGCCCCCAGGCCCCACCCGCCCTGCGCTACCCTCATCGGCATGGCCGGCGCGGGCAAGAGCACCGTGGGCCGGCTGGTGGCCGAAGGCCTCGGCTTCGCCCACCTGGACACCGACGACCTCATCTGCGCGGCCTACGCCCGGCCGCTCCAGGACGCCTACGACTTCCTGGGCCGGGAGCGCTTCCTGGCCGCGGAGGAGGAGCTGGTGGCCCGGCTGGACGTCACCCGCTGCGTCGTCTCCACCGGCGGCAGCGTGGTCTACGGCCCGCGCGCCGTGGCCCGGCTGCGCTCCCTGGGGCCGGTGGTCCACCTCTACGCCGACCTGGACAGCGTGGCCGCCCGGGTGGCGCACAACCCGCAGCGCGGGCTGTGCATCGCGCCCGGGCAGACCCTGGCCGAACTCTGCGCCGAGCGCGAGCCCCTGTACCGGGCCGCCGCGGACTTCATCCTGGACTCCAGCGGCCTGGACCCGCGGCAGTGCGCCGCGGCGGTGCTGGACTGGCTGGCCGGGCAGGGGTTCGACCGTGTCGCGTAGGGTGGGGGTCTTCCGCCGGCTGGCGGCGCTCTACGACCGGATGCAGCGCGAATACGACGCCGCGGCCGCGCCCCTGGGCTTCACCTGCGCCGGCTGCCCGCAGAACTGCTGCACGAGCTTCTTCCAGCACCACACCTACGTGGAGTGGGCCTACCTCTGGAAGGGCCTGGACGAACTGCCCGCGGAGCGGCGCGACGCCTTCCTGGGCCGGGCCCGGGACTACCTGGACGCGGCCCGCGCCGCCCTGGACCGGGGCGAGACCCCCGCGGCCATGTGCCCGCTCAACGAGGCCGGACGCTGCGCCCTGTACTCCCACCGGCTCATGATCTGCAGGCTGCACGGGGTTCCCCACGTGCTGCAGGCCCCGGGCCGGGCGCGCCAGGCCTATCCGGGCTGCTGGCGGCACGGCGAGCTGGCCGCGGACCGGCCGGACGCGCCGGTCCTGGACCGGACCCCGCTCTACCGGGAGCTCGCCGCCCTGGAGCGGGACTTCCTGGGCCCCCAGGCCGGCCGGCTGCCGCGGGCGGATTTGACTCTGGCCGAGATGCTGGTACAAGGACCGCCAGGACTGTAACCTCCGGGAGACCCATGCCCCGTCCTGGCCGCCGCCTCTTCCTCGCCCTCTGCGCCGCCCTCCTGCTGGCGGCCGCGGCCTGCTCCACCCTCACCGTCCGCCACCTGGCCCGCGCCCCCTGGAGCGTGGCCCCGGGCCAGTCCCTGCCCATGAAGTTCTGGCGCTTCGACTACGACGTGGTGAAGCTCCCCGACCAGTACGGCATCAAGGGCCACGCCCTGCCCACGGCCGAAGTCCCGGACTGGGTGGCCTTCGCCTCGGACCTGTGGTTCGAGGCCTACCTCTGCGACGCGGACGGCCGGGTCCTGGCCCGGGCCTCGCGGGTCTACCAGTCCCGCCCGCTGGACCGCGCGTCCGGGGTGGATTTCGAGTTCATCCTCAAGCCCTTCCCGCCCCAGGGCAAGGACGCCAAGCTCTTCGTCACCTTCGGCTACTCCATGAACGCCGCGGACCGCGCCCCGCAGTCCGGGGACTCCGCCGCCCCGCCCCGGGTGTTCTTCGCCAGCGAAAGCGCCCTGTCCCGCTTCTAGCCGACCGCCGATAGAGTCCTTCCCGGCCTTTTTCCACCGCCGCCGTCCCTGACGCGCGGCAGGCGGTTTCTCGACAGCCTGCTGGCCCGTCTCCCGGCCTCGTCCCGCTTTTCCCGGCCTTCCGGCGGCAGGAAGCGTTGTCCATCGCCCTGAAATGATCTAGTATACCGGAAAATCCGTTTTTCACCAGCGCCGGCGCTTCGCGGCCGGCGCGCGGTCAAGGGGGAAGCATGTCAACCTTCATGGTCAAGAACTTCCTCAAATACTCCGTGATCTTCCAGGAAGGGAGCAAGGGCGAGTGCGCCTACCTGCTCAAGGAAGGCCGGGTGGAGATATCCAAGATCCTGGACGGCAAGAAGAAGGTCCTGGCGGTGCTCAAGCCGGTGTCCATCTTCGGGGAGATGGCCATCCTCCTGGGCGACGAGCGCCGCACGGCCACGGCCGTGTCCCTGGAGGACTCCAAGGTGGTGGAGATCAAGAAGTCCGACTTCGAGGACTACATGCGCAAGTCCCCGCAGATGATCTCCACCATCCTGAACGTCATGGTCTACCGGCTCAAGACCGCCACGGCCAAGGCCATGCGGGTGCCCAACCTCTTCCTGGGCATCGTCAACGTCCTGGACCTCATGGGCAAGAGCGGGGCTCCCGAGATCAATTACCTGAACGCGGTGAACACCCTGTCCACGGCCTTCAACACCCCGGGCGAGTCGGTGGAGAAGGCCATCCAGATGCTGGCCGACGACGGCCTGCTCTCGGTGCTGGCCAAGGGCGGGGGCGAGAAGTCCCTGGTCCTGGCCGACCCGGGCGACTTCCTGGGCCGGGTCATGGCCAAGCGCAAGGCCGGGGAGTAGGTTGTTCCTTTTTTCGCAAGATGCGGAGGTAATTGACGGCCGGCGGAAAATGATTACGGATATTGTCAAAGGACGGCTTTCCTCCGGCCCATGCCCCGGCCATGCCCCCGGTCGGCGCGCCCTGACGCCCCCTGCCCCGGCCCGCCCTCCTGCGCGGCGCGCCCCGTCCTGAACACGACGGACGTCCGCCATCAGGCCGGATGTTCACGCTTTTTCCGTCTTCGGGCCATTCGCCGCCGCGACATTCCCCGCCACGCCTTGTGTTTTTCTGCATCTCTGGTATGTTTTTTGGTGAGTCGTCTTTCGGCCCCTTCCCGCTTCGGCGCGGGGAGGGGCCGGAGTTCGCCATGGCCGAGCAGACGCGCGAAGCCGCCCGGCATATTGACAAGGCTGGGTTTTGCCTTTAGCGTCGGGTTTCTGTACTTGCGTGAAAATTCACGAAGTGCCGGTTTCTTTTTCAGCTTCCGTTTCCCGAGGGGATACGCCGCCATGCCGCGCGTGCGCGCGGAGCGGCATTGTGCATAGGGTACAACCATCACACACAATGGAGGAAGCAGGATGGCAAAGCGTCAAACTCCGTTGTTGGACCAGCTGGAAAGCGGGCCGTGGCCCAGCTTCGTGTCCGACATCAAAGAGCACGCCGAATTCAGGCACGCCAACGAGGGCAAGATCGAGTACCAGATTCCCGTGGACGTCTGCGACGACCTGCTGGGCGTTCTCGAACTGTCCTATGAGGACGGCGAGACCCACTGGAAGCACGGCGGCATCGTGGGCGTGTTCGGTTACGGCGGCGGCGTCATCGGCCGCTACTGCGACAGCCCCGAGAAGTTCCCCGGCGTGGCTCACTTCCACACCGTGCGCATCAACCAGCCCGCGGGCAAGTACTACACCAGCGAATACCTGCGCCAGCTGTGCGACCTGTGGGACTTCCGCGGCTCCGGCCTGCTGAACCTGCACGGCGCCACCGGCGACCTGGTGTGCCTGGGCACCACCACCCCGCAGCTGGAAGAGATCTTCTGGACCCTGACCCACGAGATGAACTCCGACCTGGGCGGCTCCGGCGGCAACCTGCGCACGCCCTCCGACTGCCTGGGCCAGTCCCGGTGCCAGTACGCCTGCTACGACACCCAGGACATGTGCCATACCTTCACCAACGACTACCAGGACGAGCTGCACCGTCCCGCCTTCCCCTACAAGTTCAAGTGCAAGTTCGACGGCTGCCCCAACGGCTGCGTGGCCTCCATCGCCCGCTCCGACTTCGCCGTCATCGGCACCTGGAGGGACGACATCAAGATCGACCAGGACGCCGTGAAGGGCTACGTGAATGGCGACTTCAAGCCCAACGCCGGCGCCCACGACAACCCCAAGTGGGGCAAGTTCGACATCGTCAAGGAAGTCATCGAGCTGTGCCCCACCGGGTGCATGAGCTACGACGGCGCCCTGAAGATCGACAACAAGGAATGCAACCGCTGCATGCACTGCATCAACACCATGCCCCGCGCCCTGCACATCGGTGACGAGCGCGGCTGCTCCATCTTCGTCGGCGCCAAGGCCCCCATCCTGGACGGCGCGCAGATGGGCTCCCTGCTGGTGCCCTTCGCCCCGGCCGAGGCCCCGTACGACGAGGTCAAGGAAGTCCTGGAGAAGCTGTGGGACTGGTGGATGGAGGAAGGCAAGAACCGCGAGCGCATCGGCGAGCTCATCAAGCGCCAGGGCTTCCCGAAGATGCTGGAAGTCACCGGCATCAAGGCCGACGCGCGCCACGTCCTGGAGCCCCGCTCCAACCCCTACATCTTCTGGAAGGAAGAGGACGTCACGGGCGGCTGGCAGCGCGACATCAACGAGTACCGCAAGCGGCACGCGCTCTAAACCAAGGGGGAATGAGACATGGCTTTCATCTCTGCCGGATACAATCCCGACAAGCCCATGGAAGGCCGGATCACCGACATCGGTCCGCGCCACTACGAGGAGTTCTATCCTCCGGTCATCAAAAAGAACAAAGGCCAGTGGGACTACCACGAGATCGTTGAGGCCGGCGTCCTGATGCACAAGGGCAAGAGCGGCGACGAGGTCTACACCGTGCGCTGCGGCTGCGCCCGCCTCATCTCCGTGTCCCTGCTGCGCGAAGTCTGCGACATCGCCGACAAGTACTGCGGCGGCTACGTGCGCTGGACCACCCGCAACAACATCGAGTTCATGGTCGACACCCTGGCCAAGGCCAAGGAGCTGAAGGCCGAGCTGAACTCCCGCAAGTTCAAGGGCGGCTCCTTCAAGTTCCCGGTCGGCGGCACCGGCGCCGGCGTGACCAACATCGTCCACACCCAGGGCTGGGTGCACTGCCACACCCCGGCCACCGACGCCTCCGGCACCGTGAAGGTCGCCATGGACGAGCTGTTCAGCCACTTCGGCAAGATGGACCTGCCCGCCCCGGTGCGCGTGTCCATGGCCTGCTGCCTGAACATGTGCGGCGCCGTGCACTGCTCGGACATCGCCATCCTGGGCTACCACCGCAAGCCGCCCATCATCGACCACAAGGTGCTGGACAACATCTGCGAGATCCCGCTGGCCGTGGCCGCCTGCCCCACCGGCGCCATCCGGCCCTCCAAGGCCGAGGTTGACGGCAAGACCGTCAACACCGTGGCCATCAAGGAAGAGCGCTGCATGTTCTGCGGCAACTGCTACACCATGTGCCCGGCGCTGCCGCTCTCCGACAAGGAAGGCGACGGCCTGGTGATCATGGCCGGCGGCAAGATCTCCAACCGGATCAGCCGGCCCAAGTTCTCCAAGGTCGTGGTGGCCTTCATCCCCAACGAGCCCCCGCGCTGGCCGTCTCTGGCCAAGGTGCTCCACCAGATCATCGAGGCCTACGCCGCCGGCGCCAACAAGTACGAGCGTCTGGGCGACTGGGCCGAGCGAATCGGCTGGGAGCGCTTCTTCGAGAAGACCGGCCTGGAGTTCACCTCGCACCTGATCGACGACTTCCGCGATCCGGCCTACTACACCTGGCGCCAGACCACCCAGTTCAAGTGGTAGGAAACGCCGACTAACGGGGCGCGGGCTCGCCGCCCGCGCCCCTCTTTCCCAAAGGGGGAAATCATGGCTCTCGATCCGAAGGAAGCCCGGGAAAAAATCCTCGAGTTCTGCCAGTCCAAATCCAAGACCAAGTTCTACTTCAACGACTTCACCAAGCTGTTCCCGGATGCCGGCCAGCGCGAGGTCAAGAAGGTCCTGACCACGCTCGTGAACGAGCAGGTCATGGAGTTCTGGTCCAGCGGCTCGACCACCATGTACGGCATCAAGGGCGCCGGCAAGCAGCACGCCGGGGAAGGCGAGGACTAGACCTCACCGGACCGGCTTCCCCCCGTTGCCCGGCAGCGCCGGGGCCCTGGCCCTGCGCGCCTTGCACGGACATGTTTCAAAGCCGATTCCGAGGGCCGCGCAAGCGGCCCCCTGAATCGGTTTTTCATTAAACCGAGCATGCCCACGACCGCCCCAGCCGCCCCCCGCGCCCTACCCCGCCTGCTCCTGGCCGGACTCTCCGGCGGCGCGGGGAAGACCATCCTCAGCCTGGGCCTGGCCCGCGCCCTGGCCGGGGACGGGATGCGCGTGCAGCCCTTCAAGAAGGGACCCGACTACATCGACGCCCGGTGGCTGAGCCTGGCCGCGCAACGGCCGGCCAGCAACCTCGACCCCTTCTTCCTGGCCCCCGACGCCCTGCGCGCCCTGTTCTGGGACCGGGCGCGGGACGCCGACATCGCCCTGGTGGAGGGCAACCGCGGCCTGTTCGACGGCCTGGACGTGGACGGCTCCTGCTCCTCGGCCGAGCTGGCCCGGGTCCTGGACCTGCCCGTGGTGCTCAGCCTGGACTGCACCAAGATGACCCGCACCGCGGCCGCGGTGGTGGCCGGGGTCGCCGCCTTCGAGCCCGGCCTGCGCCTGGCCGGAGTGGTCCTGGGCCGCACCGCGGGCGAGCGCCACCGCGCCATCCTGCGCCAGGCCATGGAGCGCTACACCGACGCGCCCGTGCTCGGGGCCCTGCCCAAGATATCCCCGGACCCCATCCCCGAGCGCCACATGGGCCTCATCTCCGACCGGGAGTACGCCGGCCGGGAGGAGATGCTGGAGCGGCTGGCCCGCATCATGCGCGAGAACCTGGACATGCCCCGCATCCTGGAGGCGGCCCGGTCCGCCCCGCCCGCCCCGGACGGGATCGCGCCCCTGTGGCCCGAGCCCGCCCGGCCCGCCCGGGTCTCCATCGGCTACGTGCGCGACGCGGCCCTGTGGTTCTACTACCCCGAGAACCTGGAGGCCCTGGAGCGCGCAGGCGCTCGCCTGCACGAGATTTCCCTGCTCTCCCCCGCGCCCTGGCCCGCACTGGACGGCCTCTACCTGGGCGGCGGCTTCCCCGAGACCCAGGCCCAGGCCCTCCACGCAAACCCCGGCCTGGCCCGCCTGCGCGAGCTGCACGCCGCGGGCCTGCCCATCTACGCCGAGTGCGGCGGGTTCATGGTCCTGTGCCAGGGCCTCGACACGGCCGACGCCGCGCACCCCATGGCCGGAATCCTTCCCGTGCGCGCCGCCCTGCGCCAGCGGCCCCAGGGCCTGGGCTACGTGGAGGCCGAGGTGGTGGGCGACAACCCCTTCCACCCCACGGGCGCGCGGTTCAAGGGCCACGAGTTCCACTACTCCCACTGCGTGGCCCCGGAAGGGACCGCCCTGCCCCTGGCCCTGCGCCTCAGCCGCGGCGCGGGCATGACCGAGGGCGGCGACGGCATCGTCCTGGGCAACACCTTCGCCAGCTACACCCACCTCCACGCCCTGGCCGCCCCCTGGTGGGCCGAGCGCTTCGTGGCCGCCGCGGCGGCGTACCGCGGCCGACAAGCCAAGTCATAAGAGTTGTTTTGTCAGAAGAGGTGATTTGATGGCTCAAAAATTTGCTTCCCCTCATGAGATTAGACCAGTCGCGGCGATCATCCAGCAGGGTAAACTTCTGGACTTCATTGACGGCCAGACCCAACGTGAGGAGACACCCGAAGAATATGTACGCCAGGAAATCGCCAAGTCCCTGGTTCGAGAGTACGGCTATCCAAGGGCCCACATCGCGGTGGAATTCACGCTACGCGTAGGGACGAAAAAGCCCCGTGCGGATTTGGTCGTCTTTACCGCAGGGGCTGCCCAGGCACAGGAGACTGCCCATCTTGTTATCGAGTGCAAAGCGCAATCAGTCAAGGCCAGTGACCGCAAGGAGGGGGTTGGCCAACTCCATAGCTATCTTTCTGTTTGTCCAAACGCTCGCTACGGCATGTGGACAAACGGGCTTGAGCGTTTCTGTTACCGAAGGGTCGAAAAAAACGGCCAGGTCTCCTTCGAAGATGTGCCGGATATCCCCAGCTACGGCCAGACGGGTGACGAAGCTGAAAGGCCCAAATTCGACAAGTTGAAACCTGCCTCTTCCGACGCCTTGCTTTTCGCCTTCCGCCGTTGTCACAACTATATTGCTGGAAATCAGGGCCTGCAAAAGCCGGAAGCCTTCTGGGAGTTGCTCAAGCTTATTTTTTGCAAGATTCACGATGAACGGAATTCGCAAGAAGTCGAGTTCTACGCGGGAGCCAATGAGCGGAGCGGAATCAATGGGCCATTAAAAGTAAAGGCCCGGATCGACAAGCTATTCTCCGCTGTAAGAGATGACTATCCGACAATTTTCCCCGCCAATGAGGCCATCGGGCTCAATCCGCCTGTCCTGGCCTATCTCGTCGGTCAACTCCAGATGTATTCTTTGCTTGAATCCGACGTGGATGTGAAAGGCCACGCCTATGAGGAAATCGTCGGGGCCAACCTGCGTGGCGATCGGGGCGAATTCTTCACCCCGCGCAATGTCTGCAACATGGCCGTTGCCATGCTCGACCCCGAAGAGAACCAGTTGATTCTCGACCCTGCGTGTGGAACTGGCGGCTTTCTCATCGCGGCCATGAACTGTGTCATCGAGAAGATACGCAACAGAGAAATCGAGCGCTGGGGGCGCGATGTCCTGCGCGCTGAACAGACCATCCGTGACAGGATTGCAAAGTTCGCAAGCCTGTTCATCGTGGGCATAGACTTCAACCCGAACCTCGTGAAAGCCAGCAAGATGAACATGGTCATGAACAATGACGGCGCTGGCGGACTCTATCAGTCGAATTCCCTGGAAAGCACGGCGCAATGGGATGCGGGCCTCCGCGCCCGCAATCTCATGGGCCAGGTGGATATCATTTTCACCAACCCGCCCTTTGGCTCCAAAATCCCCGTCGATGAGCCGACGATTTTGGAGGGTTACGACCTGGGGCACACTTGGAACTATGACAAGCCGTCTGACAGTTGGGTCATGACCGACTCCATCCAAAAGTCCCAGCCGCCTGAGATTCTCTTCATTGAACGTTGCGTCCGGTTCGTCAAACCTGGCACGGGACGGGTGGCGATGGTGCTGCCGGATGGCATTCTTGGCTCTCCGGGACTTGGATACGTAAGAGAATGGATTCTTATGAATACCCAGGTGTTGGCAAGCATTGACCTGCACCCGGACACCTTCCAGCCCAGCGTGAGCGTGCAGACAAGCGTGCTGGTGATGCAGCGCAAAACCGACGAACAGATCGCCCTGGAGCAGGCCGCCGGGCGCAAGAACGACTACCCCGTGTTCATGGCTTTGGCCAACCACATCGGGCACGACAAGCGCGGCAACAAGACCTACGTGCGCGACAAGAAAGGGAATGAGATTGTCGAGGAGGCTGAAGAGGTCATCAAGGAATACGAGCATGGTGTTCCCGTCTACAAGAAGCAGAAAACCCAACGCAAGGTGCTGGATGACAATACCCTGCAGATAGCAAAGGAATTCCGCAAATGGCTCTCCGAGCGCGATTAAGCCCTCCTCGCATAGAGCGCGAAGTTTGGCCCTGGCATCAGACGAAGTGGGGAGAGTTCCCCGCTTCCCTGTTGTTCAGCGACGACCGCCGCATGGAAGGAGGAACCTACCTTGCCGGAGGCTACGGCTTACGTTGCGCCCTGGAGGCTCGCAAGTCTGGCTGGGACCGCTTGAAAAATTTCGCGCGAGTTTGGCAACCTTCACGGCTAAAAGGCATTCTGGTCGACCCGGAGTATGGGACGCCATTCCTGGCCGCGACCCAGGTATTCGATGCACGGCCAATTCCGCGCAAATGGTTAGCAGCCGAGAAGGTAAAAAATGCGAGTGAGCTATACGTCACCTCAGGAATGATACTGGTCACGCGGTCAGGGAATGTTGGCCGCGCTACGCTTACACATGCACCGCATGAAAATACGATCATCTCGGATGATCTGCTTCGAGTCGAGCCACACAAGCCAGAGCTTTGGGGCTGGCTTTACGCCTACTTGCGCTCACCGCAAGCCCGCGCCATGATGCGCGCGGCACACTATGGGCATGTGATTAAGCATCTGGAGACGAGCCATCTGGATGCGCTCCCGATGCCCATCTTGCGGGATGACCTGTTGGCGGACTTCAACGAGCGGGTGACGGCGATACTTTCGTTGCGCAATCGCGCCCACGAGCTTTCGCTTGCGGCAGAAGAACGTTTTAAGACGGCCTTCGGTCATCTACCGAAGCCTGACTATGGCGAAAACGGGTTCACCGTGCGGGCATCCTCTGCGTTCTTTGGTGGCCGCCGCCGCTTTGATGCCCTGCCGCATAATCCAGAAGCCAAAGCTATTCGTGAACATTTGGCACAAGATGGGAAGGATTTCACAAGACTTGTTGATGATGACTACCAGATTTGGTTACCAACAAGATTTAAGAGAATTTTGGCTGAAGAGGGGTTGCCCTTACTTGACAGTTCGCAATTATTTGAAATCAGTCCTGATGCAGAAAAACGAATCGCCGATGGCAAATTTGGCGATGCCTACAATGGACGCGTGGAATCAGGTTGGCTGTTACTTTCAAGATCAGGGCAAATATATGGGCTCAATGGTACGCTTACTTTAGCGACAAAATCATTTGAAGATAAAATAGTATCTGACCACGTCATACGCATAGCTCCTGGCCGTCATTCAACAATGCGTCCAGGCTATGTCTATATTGCCTTATCACATCCAGACTTTGGTCGGCCCATTATGAAGTCTCTCCCATATGGCTCTAGCGTGCCTGAAATAGACGTTGCCGACGTAAAGCAAATAGGTGTTGTGCGATTAGCAACTGGAGAGGAAGGTGCCATAGCGGACATGGCGGAAGAGGCATCAGCCTTACGGGCCGATGCGGACATCCAAGAAACAGCCTTGGCAATGCGAGCAGGAGAGATCATTGATTGTTTCATCGCCGGCAGCACGCACGAGGTGTCATTATCTCCAACGGCTAGCCGCATGCGCTAGTATTGCGTCCTCAAAATGCCTGAAGGCATTTTGAGGATAAAAATGCTATGATTTCATTTGTTGTATAGAGCTTTCGTATCGCCTCAATTCGCGGACACGACACTAGAGACTAACCCTGCCCTACCGCCCCAGCCCGGCCAGGCGCTCCACCAGCGCCAGGCAGCGCAGGCGGGCGGGGGTGGCGTAGTCTTCGTTCTGGAGGTAGGTGAGGCAGTAGGAGCGCGCCGGCCGCATGAGGGGCGGGCCGGAGGCCCAGAAGTCGGGGGGCAGGGTCTTGCCCTTGGCCGCCAGCTTGAGGTCCCGGCCCAGGCGCACCGCGGCCAGGCCGAAGCGCTCGGCCAGCGCCGGGTGCTCCGCGGCCAGGGCCGCGAAGGCCGCATCGGCCCGGTCCCCGGGCCACAGGCCGAACAGCTCCCCGAACACCCGGCGCCAGACGCGGCCCAGCAGGTTGCGGGAGCTCTCCCGCTCGGGCCTGGTGACCCGCTCCAGCCGGTACAGGCCGTGCTCGCCGCGGCCGGTGCGGTAGAGGTCCAGGCTGGGGATGTCCATTTTGGCCAGGGCCTTGGCGTTGCCCCGGACGATCTGGCGGATGGCCATGGCGATGCGCTTGGGCTGGTAGTTGCGCCGGCACACCGGCTGGGCGCGGTCGCAGCTCCAGCAGCCCACGCAGCTGGCCTTGGAGCGCAGCACGAAATGGCCGGGCTGGTAGGGTCCGGTCTCCCAGGAGTTGATGGGCCCCATGGACAGGCTCAGGGTCTTGAGCCCGGTCCAGGCCGCCAGGTGCATGGGCCCGGTGTCCGGGGTGACCATGAGCTGCAGGGTGTCGCCCGCGGCCGCGAACTGGGACAGGGTGAGCCGGCCCGCCAGGTTGAGCACCCGGCCCCCGGCCATCTGGACGATCTCGTCCGCGAGGAACTTCTCCGCCGGGCCGCCCAGGAGCACCGGCCGCATGTCCCGGCGCAGCAGCTCCTTGCACAGGCTCGACCAGAACCAGGAGCCGGGCCGCTTGGCCTCCTCGCTGGCCCCCACGAACAGCCCCACCCGCTGGTTGGCGGCGTCCAGGGAGCGCGGCGCCGGCCAGCCCGTGGCCGCCATCTCCGGCAGGGGGACCAGGTCCAGGGCGTTGAGGTCCGCCCAGTGGAACCGGTTGTGCCGGTTGGCCGCCACCAGGGAGGCGCGGTAGAGTTGCCAGTCCCCGCGCACGTAGGTGGCCCCGTTCTCCCGCACCGGGCCGATCTTGCGGGGGGCCGCCACGGCGCCGGCCAGCTCCGCGGCCTCGGGCCGGTGGGAGAGGTTCACCACCAGGCTGAAGGGGTGGCGGGCCAGCTCCTGCGCCGCGGCCCGGGTCCAGGGGAAGTAGGTGGCGGCCGGCGACAGGGGCACCAGCTGGGAGAAGAACATCTCCTCGGCCACCACCCAGACCGGATGGCCGGGCATGGTCCGCTGCAGCCACAGCAGCAGGGGGAAGGACAGGATGAGGTCCCCCATGCGCTGCATCTGGAGCACCAGGACGGGCGCGGGCGCGGACATCAGCCGTAGATCTCCCGCATGGACCGGAACAGCCGCTCCAGGCGGCGCTCGTAGGTGTGCTCGGCCAGCACCCGCCGCCGGCCGGCCGCGGCGATGCGCCCGCGCTCGGCCGGGTGGTCCAGGTAGCGGCGCACCAGGTCCGGGACCTCCTCCGGGCTGCGGTAGAAGGCCACCTCGGTCCCGGGGTCGAAGAGGTCCTCCATCTGCTCCCGGTGGTCGGTGAGCACGAAGGCCCCGCAGGCCGGCACGTCGAACACCCGCTGGTTCACCGCGCCCTTCATCTGCTGGCTGGTGCAGTTGAAGTTCACCTCGCTGAGCGGGTAGAAGCCGGGCAGGTCGTCGTAGTAGGACAGCTCCCGGCTCCAGCGCCAGTCGCGGCCCTGGCCCGGGAAGGTCTTGTTCCAGCCCTTGTCGCCCACGATGAGCGGGGCGAAGGGCAGGATCCCGGCCACGCAGCGCCGGCGGTACTGGCGGGTGGCCTCCCAGGTGATCATGGTCTCGTAGGCGAGCTTGCGCTCGTTGCTCTCCAGGGCCGCGAAGGCCGCGTGCTCGGCCGGATGGCGCGCGGCCAGGAAGGCGGACACGCTGCGCTCGTCCGAGGCCGCGAAGCCCGCGGCCACCTCCCGGTAGCCGGCGAGCAGCGCCCGGGGGAAGCGGCCGGCCTTCATCCGCGCGCCCACCTTGTAGATCATGGAGTTGCCCACGAAGGACACCCGGGAGCGCCAGGGATGGCGCTCGGGCAGGCGGCCGGGCGGGACGAAGCGGGTGGCGTCCGCGGCCAGGGGCAGGTACTCCACGTTGGGGAACCCGCGCGCCTTGAGGCTGGCCACGTTGTCCGTGTCCCAGGTGTAGATGGCGGTCCAGGGCGTGGAGAGGTTCTCGTAGAGGTAGAGGATGAGGTGGGGGTTGTCCACGAACCAGGAGGCCAGGGGCAGGCGGAGTTTCTCCAGGAGCCCGGCCAGCACCCCCTCCCGGTCCACGCCCAGGTGGTTGATGGTGAACACGAAGTCGGGCCGGAACTCCACCACCGCGGCCAGGAGCTGCTCCACGAAGTCCTGGCGGGCGATCTCCCGGGCCCCGATGTTCACGAACATGTGCGGCGCGCCCAGGCGCTCGCTGGCCCGCACCACCTCGCCGAGCAGGAAGTAGTCCGAGGTCAGGTGCAGGACCCGGGGCGGCCAGGACCTGAACTTGGGGTAGTCGCACCGGCCCCAGAAGTCGATCTTCCGGCTGGCGGCCAGGTTCTCCTGGAGCAGGCCGTACCAGGTCCGGTCCAGGCGCGGGTACAGGGGGTGGACGATGGGGGCCATGGGCCGTCCGCCGTGCTCCATCTGCCAGCGGGACAGGGCCTTGAGCGCCTCGGCCGGGTCCGGGTCGGCCACGTGCAGGGCGCGGGGGTCGGGCGGGCCGGACTGCGCCAGGAGCGCGGCCTCCTTGTCGGCCACGGCCACCGGGCCGGGCCAGGCCGCGAGCAGGGCGGCCAGGCCGTGCCCCAGGCCGTGCCCCAGGAGCACCGGGAGCACCGGGGCCGGGGCGCCCGGCGCGGGCGCGGGGTTCTCGGCCAGGAAGCGCTCCACCGGCCGGGTCTCGGTGGCCGGGCCGGAGCGGCCCAGGAGCCGCCAGGCGCGGCCGTCGGCCAGGGTGAGGAGCAGGTCCGCCACCCGGCCCTGCTCCAGCAGGGCCTCGACCGTATATGCGGGCTCGGGTTCGGGCATGTCGGGGGTTCCGTCCGCGGGCCACCCTCGGGCATTTCCCCGAGAAAAGCAACGCGGGAGGACGGAAGCGGCTACCAGGACAGGGTGTTGGGCCGGTGGAAGAAGAACTCCACCCGGCGGTTGCGGATGCGGTTGACTTCGGTGTTGTTGGGCACCAGGGGCCGGCTGTCGGCGTAGCCCACGGCCTTGAGCCGCAGGGGCGAGATGCCGCCGTTGTCCGCCAGGTAGCGCAGCACGTGGGCCGCCCGGGCCGCGGACAGCTCCCAGTTGGAGGGGTAGGGCGAGCCGTGCTCCGGGTTGTCGTCGCTGTGCCCCCGGATCACGCAGTGGAAGGTGTAGTCCTTGAGGGTGGCCACGATGCGGTCCAGGACCGCGGCCGCGTCCGGGGTGAACTTGAGGGATCCGGGCTCGAAGAGGTAGCCGGTGTCGACCCGGACCAGGACGCCGTCCTCCTCGGCCTGGACGCCGGTGGCCTTGCGCATCTCCGTGTCCTGGCCCATGAGGTCGCGCAGCTGCATGGTGAGCTTGAGGTCCACCCGGGCCTGCCGGCTCATGTCCATGCCCGGCCGGTCGTACTGCTTGCTGGAGAAGGCCGCCTCGTCGATCTTCTTCTCGCGCTGCACCCCGAAGGCGTCCTTGATGGAGCCCAGGAGCATCTTGAAGTTCTCCAGGTCCTGGTTGGCGAAGGAGAGCAGGAGCACGAAGAAGCACAGGAGCAGGGACATCATGTCCGCGAAGGTGGCCAGCCAGGCGGGCAGCCCTTCCTCGCAGCGAATCTCCTCCTTGCGCGCCACCTATTTCTTCCCCCGCATGGCCGGGGCCAGGAAGGCCATGAGCTTCTCCTTGAGCAGGGCCGGGTGGTCGCCGTTCTGGATGGAGAGCACCCCCTCCATGGCCAGCTCCATGTACAGGGCCTCGTCGCCGGAGCGGTCCTCCAGCTTCTTGGCCATGGGCAGGAAGATGAGGTTGGAGAGCACCGCGCCGTAGAAGGTGGT
This sequence comes from Thermodesulfobacteriota bacterium, assembly GCA_040753075.1. Classification (GTDB taxonomy): domain Bacteria; phylum Desulfobacterota; class Desulfovibrionia; order Desulfovibrionales; family Desulfovibrionaceae; genus UBA6814. The sequence continues at coordinate 39,494 of JBFMHA010000017.1, read as the reverse complement.
GAGCAGGGCCACGGCCATGGCCGGGCCGATGGAGGACGGGTCGTTCAGGTTCTGGAGCATCTGCACCAGGCCGATGAGGGTGCCGATCATGCCGAAGGCCGGAGCCATGGTGCCCAGGCCCTTCATCACGTCCTGGCCCTTGCGGTGGCGCTGCTTCATGAAGGCGATCTCGGTCTCCAGCACCGAACGCACCAGGAGCTCCTGGGTGCCGTCGGCCACCAGCATGATCCCCTTCTTCACGAAGGGGTCCTCGATCTCGGCCTTGCCCAGGGCCACCAGGCTCTCCTTGCGGGCCTTCTGGGCCAGGGCCACCATCTGCTCGATGAGGTCCTGGGGCTGGTGCTGCTTGGCCACGAAGGCCTTCATGGCCACCGAGAAGCTCTTGAGCACCACCCCGAGGGGGAACATGACCAGGATGGCGGCCATGGAGCCGCCGATGACCACCAGCACCGAGGGGATGTCGATGAAGCCCCCCAGCGCGCCGCCGCCGAACATGATGGCCCCGACGATGAGCCCCAGGCCCAGGACGATGCCGACGAGTGTTGCGATGTCCATGTCGTATAGGTCACATGGCCGGCGAGGAGAAGGTCACCTCGCCGTCCTTGTAGGTGAAGCGGACGTTCTCCAGGAAGTCGTCGACCTCGAGGCGCGCTCCGCCGATGCACACCTCGACTCCCGGCCGGACCCGGCCGGGCACGATGACCGCACAGCGCTCCAGGTCGGCGCGGGCGTGGATTCCCTGCCACAGCCCGGCGTTGCGGGCGCTGAAGCGGTCCAGCTTGTCCTGGCAGGCAATGATCTTCTCCTTCAGCTCCTCGCGCAGGGCGGGATTGACCTTGGAAAGGGCGGTGAGCTCCTCCAGCCGCTTGGTCTCCTCCCTGATGCGCCGCTCCACCAGCATGGCCTTGTTCAGGGCCATGGCGTCGTAGCCCAGGAGCACCAGGGTCTCGGCCCCCAGGCCGCCGCCCAGCTGCTCCTCCACGTAGACCACGCTGGAGGCGTAGACCGCGCCGCCCACCAGCAGGCCCTTGACGGCCGCCCGGCCGCCGGCGAAGATCTCGCAGTGCATGCACGCGCCGTCCACCAGCAGGTTCTTGCCGGCCAGGAGCATGGCCTTTTCCGCAAAGGGCAGGCGCAGGTTCTCGCCGGCCTTGAGCACCGCCCGGCCCGCGCCCTTGACCCCGCCCTCGCAGGACAGGGAGGCCTCGGCCCGGACCAGGGCCGCCTCCACCACGCCCTTGACCAGCACGCTGCGGCCCGCCACCTGGAACCCGGAGCGCACCGCGTCGTGCACCACCACGTCGCCCACGAACTGCACGTTGCCGGTGCGGACCCCCACCTCCTGCCGCACGTTGAGCAGGGTCTTGACGATGATCCGGCCTTCGAACAGGCTTGGGTAGCCGTCGCGGTCGGCCAGCAGCCGGTCCGGGTTCGCGGGGTCGGGCCGGACGCCCTCGCCCGCGGGCAGAACCCGCTCGGCGCACTCCAGCACCTGCCCGGAAGCGGCCGCTTCGGTCCCGTCCGGGAGCCATTCGGCCAGGAGCTCGCCCTGGCGCACGTTCTGCACGTAGCCCAGGTTGCGGTGGTCCACCGAGCCGTCGGCCAGCTCCCGGGGGCGCAGATTCAGGTAATCGTAGTCCGGGTCGAAACGCAGCGCGAGATGATGCGGCATGAAGGGGCGATCCTGGGCGGGCTTAGTCTTGGAGGCCGGCAAGCGCTTCGCGGCCCTGCAGGACCTCGAAATACGCGATGAGCTGGACAAGCTCAAGCGTCTTTCTCGCCTGGGGGCTCAGGTCCAGGAGGCGGAGATGCTTGTCCTCGGCCTTGGCCCGGGCGGCCAGGGAAACCAGGAACCCGATGCCCGAGCTGTCCAGGAAGGACACGTCGGCCAGGTCCAGAACCAGGGTGCGGCAGCCGGGATCGGCCAGGAGCCTGTCCATCTCCCGCCGCAGGCCCGGGACCTTCTCGCTGACCAGCTCCCCGGCGAAGGCCGCCAGGGCCAGGCCGCCGCGACGCTCTAGGCGCAGGTCTTCCATGCGTCCCTCCCGATGCGCTTGGCGAACCGCACCACGGTGGCGTCTCCCTCCCGGAGCACGGCCATCTCGTCCATGAGCCGGGAGATGATGTACATCCCGCGCCCGGACTCGGCGTCGGGCTGGGGAGCGCCCAGGACCGCCGGGTCCAGGGCGAAGCCCGGGCCGAAGTCCCGGACCTCCGCCTCCACCCGATCCCCGGGAATCACCCGCAGGAGGATCTCCAGGTCTCCGGGCTCGCCCTGGGGATAGGCGTGCTCCACCACGTTGGCGCAGGCCTCGGACAGGGCCAGGCCCAGGTCGTAGAGCACGGCCTCGCCGCTCACGTGGTCCGCGGCCAGGGCCAGGACCGCCCGGGTCAGGCGGCGGGCGGCGGGGGCGGCGGCCCGGGTGCGCAGGCGATATTCCCGCGCGGCTCCGCCCTCCTCGACGCACGGCTCCCGCTCCCGGCCGCCCGGCGCGGGCGCGGCCCCGGGGGCCACCCGGATCCACAGGGCGGACACGTCGTCCCGGAACTTGCCGTGGGGGAGCTTCTTCCACTCCACCAGGGCCAGGACCTCCTCCAGGAAGCCGCCCGTGGCCTCCACGCCCGCGGCCAGGTCCCAGAACGCGTCGAAGTCCATGAGCTCGCCCGGGGCCATCTCCCAGTCGTAGAACCCGTCGGTGAACAGGAAGAGCCCGGAGTCCGGGGGCAGGTCCAGGACCCGGGGCTCGAAGGTCAGGTCGAAGAAGCCCAGCACCGGGGAGGTGGCGGCCAGGGCCACGGCCTCCTCCCCGATGCGCAGCATGCCCGGGGGGTGGCCGGCGTTGACGTAGGTCAGCCGGCCCCGCCGCAGGTCGATGTCCGCGGCCAGCACGGACACGAAGTCCGGCTCGTTGCCCAGGATGTCCATGAGATGGGAGTTGATGAGGGCCAGGGTGTCGGTGAGGCGCAGGGAGTGGGTGCGGCCCAGGTGGAACAGGGTGCGCACGATGCCCATGAGGAAGGCCGCCCGCGCGCCGTGGCCGGACACGTCGGCCACCACCGCCCGCAGCACCCCGTCGGCGATGGTGAAATGGTCGAAGTAGTCGCCGCTGGCGCGGCCCGAGGGGCGGTAGATGCTCTGCACCGCGATCCCCGCCATGTCCGGGGGCGCGGCGGGCAGGAGCCGGGTCTGCAGGCTGGCCACCAGGTCCATCTCGGCGGCGATGGTCTCGGCGGCCTGGCGCAGGCTGCGGTTCAGGCGCACCTGGCGGGCCGCGGCCGCCACCCGGGCCAGGAGCTCGGCCCGGTCGAAGGGCTTGTTCAGGAAGTCGTTGACCCCGGCGGAGAAGGCCGAGAGCTTGAGGCCCTGGGACTCGATGGAGGTGACCATGATGATCAGGGTCTCCTGGTCCCCATGCTCCCCGCGGATGGCGTTGATCACCCCCAGCCCGTCCAGGCGGGGCATGTTCATGTCCAGGAGGATGATGTCCGGGGCGGCCTTGCCGTAGACCTGCAGGGCCTCCTCCCCGTCCTCGGCCGTGAGCACGGTGTAGGCGAAGTCCGTGAGCAGGCGCTCCAGGAGGTTGCGCATGGTCCGGGAGTCGTCCACCACCAGGACGGTGACAAGGTCTTTGCTCTCTCCGCGGCGCACGTCGGTCGGGCTCCTCCTGGCGCGGGCGCGGGCCTGGCCCCTGCGCCCGGGTTCGATCCCCTTTTTAATTGTAATACATTACATATCGTTGCGCAAAAACCAAGGCTTTTTTCGGCCGGGTCACACCCCCGCGCCGCCGAAATCGTCGCTGTCCAGGACGATGGTCACGGGCCCGGCGTTGACCAGGCGCACGTCCATCTCCGCGCCGAAGACCCCCTGCGCCACCCGCCCGGGGAGCAGGGGCTCCAGCGCGGCCAGGAAGGCTGCGTACAACCGTACGCCAAGGGCGGCGTCCGCGGCAAGATGGAACGAGGGGCGACGGCCCTTCCGGCAATCGGCGTACAGGGTGAACTGGGACACGGCCAGGACCTGGCCGCCGGTGTCCAGGAGCGAACGGTTGAGCTTGCCCGCCTCGTCCGGGAACACCCGGAGGTTCACGAGCTTGTCGAGCATCTGGGACCAGGCCTTCCGCCGCGGCAGGTCCGCGGGGTCGTCGGCCCCGAACCCCACGAGCACCAGGAAGCCGGGGCCGATCTCGCCCACGGTCTTGCCGTCCACGTCCACGGAAGCCGAAGACACGCGCTGGATGACGAGTCGCATGGACCGGCACCTTACCTCACTCGGCCCGGTTCCGGAAGTGCGTCTCCCGGCCGGCTCCGGCCCGGGTTGACCGGCCTTCTCCATGGGCGTAACAACTCGTATTCCCGGGAAAAACTCTGTCGCCGGGACGCCGGGTCCGGACCGCGCCAAGCCGAACTGCGACAAGCCGGACCGCGCCCCGAAAGGAGGAGCCATGAACGCCGCCGGCGATGCGACGAGAATCCGGCAACGCCTGGCCGAGGTCCTGCCCGAGGCCGCAGGCGCGGACCACGTGGACGTGAAGACCGTGCAGGGCCGGTGCGGGATGCGCCGGTTCCTGGCGGCCATGCTCTCCTGGACCCCGGGCTGGGCGGCGGCGCTCTTCAAGGCGCGCGGGGTGCTGGCCCGGGTGCTGGGCCTGCGTCACGAGGACTTCCCCGCCGGCTCCCCCATCGCGCCCGAGGCGGTTCCCATGGCCCCGGGCGGCAGCCTGAGATTCTTCGTGGTGCGCGCGGCGCAAGAGGACGACTTCTGGATCGCCGAGGCCGGGGACAAACACCTGGACGCCTGGATCGCGGTCCTGGCCGAGCCCCTGCCCGACGGCCTGCGGCGCTACCACGTCTGCACCGTGGTGCGCCACCGCCACTGGACCGGCCCGCTCTACTTCGCCCTCATCCTGCCCTTCCACCACCTCATCGTGGCGGCCATGGCCAAGGCCGGGGTGCGGGAGGGGGACGCCTAGTCCTCCCGCCAGGCCGCCCACTGGCCGGGCTTCTCGAAGACCCGGACCAGGGCGAGGCGGACGGGCAGGGGGGCCAGGCGCTTCTTGAGCGCGCGGAAGATGTAGCGGGCCAGGTGCTCGGAGGAGGGGTTTTCGCCCTCCAGGCAGGGGGCCTCGTTGAGGAAGTGGTGGTCCAGGTCGGCCAGCACCGCCTTCAGGTGGCCGCGCAGGTCCTTGAAGTCCAGGAGCAGGCCGGTGGCCGGGTCGGTGGCGTCGCCTTCCGCCTCGGCCTCCACGGTATAGTTGTGCCCGTGCAGGGCCTCGCACTTGCCGCCGTAGTTCTCCAGCCGGTGCGCGGCCGAGAACTCCTCGCGCACGCCGACCGTCCAGACTCCCTTGTTCATCCGGGGAACTGCTCCTGCGTTTGGTCGAGACACCGCGAGACGCCGCTGATGAAAGCCTCCAGGCTTGGCGAAACGGGCGCGTCAAGATTGAGGTGCGGGGCTATTCTCTCTGCCCAGGTCTTTTTCTTCCGCTTTGTGTTGGCGATCCGCGGGTCGCGGCCCAATGATTCGGCCAAACGCTCCCAGGCCCCGACCACTGCGTCCGGCGCAATGCTGCGCAGGCGATCCACGTCAGCCTGGGGAAATGCCTGGCGCACCGCCTCCGGATCGGCAATGAGCCAGGACTCGGTTTCCTCCACGGCAATCCTGAAAAGCACAATCTCGGGTTTGGCGTCCAACCCGGCATACATGTCCAACAGCCGTTGCTTGAGCTCCCGGCAGTCTTCTGTGTCGGAATCGACCAGGACCACGACGCACAGCCCGGGCTCCTGCGACAAGCCGCGCAGGGTGGCGGGCAGGGCGCCCAGGAGGGTGTACTCCTCGACTCCCTCCCCGGGCCCGGGCAGCCTGCCCTTGCCCCGGTGGGCGATCACCACGAACTCTCGCCCCTTGACCAGCTTGAGCCTTCTGGCAAGTATCTCTTCAACCACCGGGACGTCCGACGTTCCTTCGACCAGGACCTTGCATCGCATCAGGGATTACCCCGGCCGAAGTGGTTCCGGTACCACAGGGTCCCCATGGGGATGTCCTGGTCGTACAGGCTGCCCACCGAGGGGATGTCCGCAGCACGGACCGCCGTGGCGTGGCCGTGCTCGTCCTTCTCCAGTATCCATACCTGTTCCGGCGACAGGGCGTCCACGAAGAAGGGGGAATGGGTCGTGGCAAGCACCTGGGGTCCGTTTTCGGCATACTCCTGCATGAGCAGGGCGAGGCTCTCCAACACCTGGTGGTGCAGGCCGTTCTCCGGCTCTTCTATGCCCATGAAGGGGAAGGGTTCGGGGTCTTCCAGCAGCATGAGATAGGCGAACATCTTGAGCGTGCCGTCAGACATGTCCTGGACATAGAACGGCCGGTCATAGCCACGGTCAAAGAAACGCAGGAGAAGGTAGCCGTCCGGCGATTCTTCAGGTTCGATTCTTAGTATTCCCGGAATCTTGCGCGCCACATCCGCCAGCACCCGCCCAAACTTCTCCCGGTGCTTGACGTACATGTACTGCACATAGTTGGCTAGGTTGCCGCCCTCCCGGTCCAGATGCTTCTGCGCGCCGGAGCGGGGTTTGACCCGCGCCTTGTCCGGAAGGAAGTAGGAGAGATACCAACCCTCGAGGAACTCCTTGAAGGCGGCAATCCGCGGATGATCCTTGAGATTGCCCAACGTGGATATTCCCAGGGTCTGCGGGTCTTGGAACCTGACGTCGGTTCGGCCCTTCCCCTCCTCGGCCTCGGTGGCCTCGCCGGCCCAGGCTTGCCCCTGGCCCTTTGTCACATTGAGAAAAGAATAGGGCTGCCCGGCCTTTTCCCCTTTGCGGCGTTGGCGCAAACGCTCTTGCTCCACAAAGGGAATCCCGCCCTTGGCGTTGATGGCCAGGGTGTAACTGATAGGCAAGGCTTTCTGAGTCTGCTTGTAATAGATCTCGAATCGTATCGGCTGGCGCGCACCCTGTGTGCGCAAACGGCTGAAACCTCCCCGATGCGGCTTGTTGCAGGCCGCCTCCACCCCCTCGCGGAGGCAGTCGCCGATGAAGCCGAAGACATCCATCAAAGACGACTTTCCGCACCCGTTGGGGCCGATGACCACTGAAAACCTGGGGAGCGGGTCCTTTTCATATGGACGTTCGATGGTCCGGCCCAGAGTCACGTCCTTCAGGGAACGGAAATTCTGGACCCGTATTCCTTCCAGCCAGGGCATGTCCGACCTCGATCGTTGGATGTTGCAACGCGTTGGAAAGATACTACGGCCTCCCCAGCCAGTCGTCCACCGCCCGCCAGAACTCGGGGGTGACGAACACGCAGTGGTCCTTGGACAGTTCGATGAGGCAGTCGCACTCGGGCAGGACGAGCCGCACCCGCAGCGGGGTCTGGCCGGGGTGGGCCTTGGCCAGGCCGGTGAGCCGCTCCAGGCCCGCCTCGTCCAGGGCGTTGCCCGGCATGTCCAGAACCACCGGCTCGTTGGTGGCGGTGAGCGCGTCGGCCAGCCGGCCCACGGCCTTGCCCAGGAGCTTGGCCACCTTGGGCGGCTGCTCCTCGTCGTCGTCCCCGGCCGCGGCGGGCGCGGGACCGTTGTTGCGGGCGTCCACCTCGGCGGTGACGAGCAGCGGCTCGTCGGCCTCCACCAGGGGCTTGGCGTCCTTCCAGATGTCCGGGAACAGGGTCATCTCGCCCGAGCCCGAGAGGTCCTCCACCGTGAGGAAGGCCATCTTGTCGCCCTTCTTGGTGTAGTGCTCCTTCTGGGCGGTGACGATGAGGGCCAGGCGCACCTCGGTCTTGTGCGGCATGTCCGCGGCCCGGGACAGGTCCAGGAGCCGCAGCCGCCGGATTTCCCGGCGGAAGGCCAGGAGCGGGTGGCTGGTCAGGAAGAAGCCCAGCACCTCCTTCTCCTGGCGCAGCTTCTCGTCCTCGGGCCACTCCTCCGGCGGCGGGCCGTCCCCGGCCAGGCCCAGGCCCGGCTCGGGCGGCGGCGCGGCCCCGGACATGGCCAGGAGCGACATCTGGCCCGACTCCCGGTCCTTGGCCCGCTTCTGGGCCACGGCCACCACCCGGTCCAGGTTCTCCAGCAGGTGGCGGCGCGGAACGCCCAGGCTGTCCATGGCCCCGGCCTTGACGAGGCTCTCCAGCACCCGCTTCGTGACCTTGCGCAGGTTGACCCGGGAGCAGAGGTCCAGCAGCGAGCCGTAGGGCCCCTCCGCGGCGCGGGCGTCCGCGATCTCGCGGATGGCCTCGTCGCCCACGTTCTTGACCCCGCCCAGCCCGAAGACCACGGTCCCGGGCTCGGGCACGGTGAAGTGGCGCTGCGACTGGTTCAGGTCGGGCTGGCGCACCGCGATGTCCATGTCCCGGCAGGCCCCGATGTACTTGAGGATCTTGTCCTGGTTGGACAGTTCCGAGGTCATGAGCGCGGCCATGAACTGGGTGGGGAAATGGGTCTTGAGGTAGGCCGTGTGGTAGGAGATCAGCGCGTAGGCCGCGGAGTGGGACTTGTTGAACCCGTACTCCGCGAACTTCTCCATGAGGTCGAAGATCTCTCCCGCCTTCTTGGCGTCCACCCCGTTCCTGGCCGCGCCCTCCAGGAACACCTGGCGCTGGGCGGCCATGGCCTCGGGGTTCTTCTTGCCCATGGCCCGCCGCAGCAGGTCCGCGCCGCCCAGGGTGTAGCCGGCCACCACCTGGGCGATCTTCATGACCTGCTCCTGGTACACGATGACGCCGTAGGTGTCCCGGAGCACCGGCTCAAGGCTGGGCAGGGGGTAGACCACCTCGCTCTCGCCGTGCTTGCGCTTGATGAACTCGTCCACCATGCCCGAGCCCAGGGGGCCGGGCCGGTACAGGGCCAGCATGGCGATGAGGTCGTCGAAGCAGGTGGGCCGCAGCATCCGCAGGTAGCGGCGCATGCCGTCGGACTCCACCTGGAAGATGCCGTCGGTGTCGCCGCGGGAGTACAGGGCGTAGGTCCTCTCGTCGGTCAGGGCCAGGGTGTCCAGGTCGGGGGCGGTCCCGGGCGCGCCCTCCTCGATGATGTCCAGGCAGTCCTGGATCACGGTCATGGTGCGCAGGCCGAGGAAGTCGAACTTGATGAGCCCGACCTTCTCCACCATCTTCATGTCGAACTGGGAGACGATTTCGTTCTTCTTGCCCCGGTAGAGCGGCAGGTAGTCGGTGAGGGACCGGTCGGCGATGACCACGCCCGCGGCGTGGGTGGAGGCGTGGCGGTGCATGCCCTCCAGGCGCCGGGACACGTCCAGGAGCTTGGCCACCCGGGCGTCGGCCCTGGCCGCGCCGGTCAGCTCCGGCTCCATGTCCAGGGCCTTGGCGATGGTCATCTTGAGGTCTTCGGGGATGAGCTTGGCGATCTTGTCGGTCTCGGCGAAGGTGAGCCCCAGGGCCCGGCCCACGTCGCGCACCACGGCCTTGGCCTTCATGGTGCCGAAGGTGGTGATCTGGGAGACCTTGTCCTCCCCGTACTTCTCGGAAACGTAGCGGATCACCTCGCCCCGCCGGCGCTCGCAGAAGTCCACGTCGATGTCCGGCATGGACACCCGCTCGGGGTTCAGGAACCGCTCGAAGAGCAGGTTGTAGGGGATGGGGTCCAGGTTGGTGATGCGCATGGCGTAGGCCGCCAGGGAGCCGGCGGCCGAGCCGCGGCCCGGCCCCACCGGGATGCGGTGGTCCTTGGCCCAGTTGATGAAGTCGGCCACGATCAGGAAATAGCCCGAGAACCCCATGTTCCTGATGACGCCGAGCTCCAGCTCCAGCCGGGCCCGGTAGGCGTCGGCGTCCACCGCGTAGGGCATGGCCGCGAGCCGGGCCTCCAGGCCCTTGCGGGCCATGTCCGCCATGGCCTCGTCCAGGCTCAGTCCCCCGGTGTCGTAGACCGGGAACACGTTGCGGCCCAGCGGCAGCTCCACGTTGCACAGCTCGGCGATGCGCACGGTGTTGGCCAGGGCCTCGGGGCAGTGGGCGAAGGCCTTCTCCATCTCCTGCGGCGGCCGGTAGTGGAGCAGCGCGTCGTCCATGCGCATGCGCTTCTCGTCCTCCACCACCGCGCCCGTGCCCACGCAGAGGAGGATGTCGTGCGCCTCGCAGTCGTCCTTGGCCAGGTAGTGGCAGTCGTTGGTGCCCACCAGGGGGAGCGACGTCTCCCGGGCCAGGTCCAGGAGCATGGAGTTCAGCCGGTCCTGGGCGGCCAGGCCGTTGGCCTGCATCTCCAGGTAGAAGCGGCCCGGGAACATGGCCTCGTACTCCCGGGCCTTGCGCAGGCCGGCGTCGAAGCCGTGGTCCATGAGCGCCCGGGGAACCTCGCCCTGCAGGCAGGCCGAAAGGGCGATGAGGCCCTCGGAGTGGCGGGCCAGCAGCTCCCGGTCCACCCGGGGCTTGTAGTGGAAGCCCTCGGTGCAGCCGGTGGAGACGAGCTTCACCAGGTTGCGGTAGCCGGCCAGGTCCTGGGCCAGGAGCACCAGGTGGTAGCGGGTGCGGGCGTCGTCGGACTCGCGGTCCTGGTGGTGGGTCTTGGCCAGGTAGACCTCGCAGCCGATGACCGGCTTGAGGCCGAAGTCCTTGGCCGTGAGGTAGAACTTCACCGCGCCGTACAGGTTGCCGTGGTCGGTGATGGCCGCGGCGGGCAGGCCGAACTCGTGGGCGGCCTTGCACAAATCCTTGAGCCGGATGGCCCCGTCCAGCAGGGAGTATTCCGTGTGGCAGTGGAGATGGACGAAATCTGGCATTTGCGAGCTTTTCCGGGATGTTGGCGAGAGATGACGGGCCAGCCCGGAGGCTAGCAGAAAAGGGCCCGGGGGACAATGCGGGCGGGGGGGAGGGGGCCGGGGGGATGCTTTCCCGGAGTTGTTAGCCTTTTGGCGCCCCCATTGCCTCCTCCCCCCTCCCGGTGTATTCGTATGCGTTACCTTCCACCCAAGGAGCCCCCCGTGCCGCACCGCAAGCCTTCCCTCCTGTCCCGGTTCCTGCCCCTGGCGGCCGGGCTGCTCATGGCCGCGGCGGTGGCGGTGGTGACCGCGGCGGTGGAGGCCGCGTGGCAGGCCCAGAACGCCCAGGAGGAGCGGCTCGCGGTCATGGAGAGCCTGGGCCGGACGCGCCGGGACTTCGAACTGCTCACCTTCAGCCGCTTCCTGCTCACCAACAACATCGTCTCCTTCCTGGCCAACAACCCCAACCCCGAGGCCCGGGACTTCGCCCTGCTGGCCCGGGACCTGGTGCGCCTGGAGCAGGGATTCCTGGGGGTGCGCCTGGCCCGCAACAACATGGTGAGCCACGTCCATCCCCTGGAGGGCCGCGCCCACGTGCTGGGCCAGTCCATGGCCGAGATGCTCCCGCCGGGCTGCGCCGCCCGCCTCCCCGACCTGGTGCGGGATAACGGCCGCCTGCTCTGCGGGCCCGCGCCCGGGGTGAACAACCGGGAGATATTCCTCTACGTGACCCCGGTGTACCAGAACGTGGTGGGCATCGCCGGCACCGGCCCCTTCTGGGGCATGGCCGTGTTCGAGATGGACCTGAAGCTGCTCCTGGAGGAGGCGGGCGTCGGCCGCAAGGACGGCCACCCGGTGGCGGTGCGGCCCCGGGGCGCGGCGCCGGGAACGGCGCTGGCCGGTGATCCCGGGCTGTTCGACCGGTCCGACGCGGTGCGCGCCGACCTCTCCCTGCCCTGGGGCGACTGGGAGTTCGCCGCGGCCCTGCGCCGCCAGCCGCCGGTGCGCGACGTGACCCTGCTCCTGGGCCTGGCCGCGGCCCTGGCGCTGGGCGCGGCCACCTGGACCGCGGCGCACGAGGTGCTGGAGCGGCTGCGCACCCAGCAGCGCTACCAGGAGCTGGTGCAGAACGCCCGCTCCATGATCCTGCGGGTCACGCCCGCGGGCGCGGTGAGCTTCGTCAACGAGTACGCCCTGGAGTTCTTCGGGTTCCCGGAGGAGGCGCTGCTCGGCAGGAGCCTGCTCCAGACCATCGTGCCGCCCCGGGGCGAGGACGGACGCGACCTGCGCCAGGAGACCCTGGACCTGCTGGCCCGGCCCGGGGAGTTCCCCTTCGTGGAGCAGCAGAACGTGAAGGCCGACGGCGGGCGGGCGTGGGTGTCCTGGGCCGTGCGGCCGCTGCGCGCGGCCGACGGGAGCGTGCCGGAGATCATGTTCGTGGGCATGGACGTGACCGCGCGCAAGGCCATGGAGGCGCGGCTCATCGAACTGGCCACCGCCGACTCCCTGACCGGGGTGGCCAACCGCCGCCACTTCCTGGAGAAGGCCGAGGCCGAGGTGCAGCGCTGCGCGCGCTACGGCCACCCCCTGTCCCTGGTCCTCATCGACCTGGACCATTTCAAGAAGGTCAACGACACCCGCGGCCACCACGTGGGCGACGCGGCCCTGCAGCACCTCTGCCGGGTGCTCGGCGGCATCCTGCGCGACGTGGACGTGCTGGGCCGCATGGGCGGCGAGGAGTTCGCGGCGCTCCTGCCCGAGACCGACCTGGCCCGGGCCGCCCGGGTGGCCGAACGCATGCGCGCGGCCCTGGAGGCCTCGCCCGCGCCCGCGGACGGCGGTCCGGTGGCCCTCACCCTCTCCGCCGGCGTGGCGGCCTACGGCCCCGGGTCCGACGGCGTCGACGCCATGCTCCAGAAGGCGGACGAGGCCATGTACCGGGCCAAGCACGCCGGCCGCAACCGGGTGGAGACCGCGGGGCGGCAGGCGACGCCGGCCTCCTGAGCCGCCGCGATTCCGGGGCGCGGCCTACTCCGCCCCGCAGGCCGCGCCGCAGTTGGCGCGGGCCTCGGCCTCGCCCAGGCCCTGGCCTGGTGGCCGCCCTGCTGGACGCGGTGCGCGAGGTCTTCGCGGACCGGCTCGCGGAAAAGGAAAGCCCCGCCCCGGCGAACCGGGACGGGGCCTTGCCATAACGGGACTAAATGAAACCCTGCTCCCCTGATTTCATCCGCGAGTCGTTGCCGGCGCCCGGTTCAGAGAGCCCCAGCTACGCCCCCCGTCTAAAAATTGGCGAAGCAGATGGATATCAGCTTCGAGAGGCTGTTCCTGAGGCCCGCCCTTCGCGACGCTTCGGAACGTCTTCTTCTCGACCGAGCCTTGCTCGCCAGACGGCGCATATTCTGCGGGGTTGAGACAACTACGGTTTGCTTCCGCACCAGGGGAGCCTTTTGATCAGGAACCTCATTTTCAAGAGACATCAACAAACTCCTCCCTGCCTGAATCAAACTTAGCCAAGGAGCCTAATCGGCCTTAAACCTTCTTGCAAGCAAAATCAAGCCGCGCATACCGCTACTCATCATCCATGGATGCGACCGCCAAAATTTCTTCCACATGATTGGTCGTCCTAGAAAGAGCAAGATAGTTTAGGGTCAAGCACTGATAAACACAAATAAGATCCGCAAAGAAATAGCCTATATCCAAGTCATATGAATTATTAAAGTAGTTTTCGCTTACATGATCCATGCAAAAAAATCCGTATATTTGTTTTTTAATTTTTATGAAATCATCCTCTTCTCCTTCAAATTCTATTGAGTTGCTCTCTTTAAATTTGTCATATATGTGTTTCAAGAAATCAATGCTTTGATTATTATTCGCAAGTGTCATCGGAACTACCAAGGTAGACTTATAGCATGACTCTTGCGGCGGATCTAGCGCCTGACCATCGTTCGTTATCAATGGATTCCAGCATTTCACCCATGCCTCATCAACTCTTCTTCCCTGGTTAACAACTCTATATTCGTCCAAAAAACCCGTGCCTTCATATAGTTGAACGCTCTGTGCGTTAAGTCTCGGATTGATATAACCGTTTATTTTTTTTGACTTTTGTGGAATATTATTCTCGATGTAGTATTTCCCCAGCACCTTTGCATACAATGACGCGGAGTTTTGTGATATGCCATGGAGATGATGTTCATCCTCGTCGTAAGGCATCACTGAATCACGAGCTATTGTTTCAACAAACTGCTGGCCATCTTCATATACAATGTGCTTTGCACACATTCTCGGCACATTGCCGACCCCTTTTTGTATAGAAAACGCCTGCTTAGCATAGTCAAAATTACGGTATAGGATATCATTGTAATAATTGTTAATAATATATTCACATAGATTGTTATGCGCCGCCCTCAATTCGGCCAGCTCTTTCTCTCTATTGTCCAACTCACCCTTAAGGTACGCCTCGTAACTCAAACGCATATCTTGATGATACTTGCTAATCATCAAAGAATATTCGACCAATCTTCCCTGGTTGTAACAAAAGGCGTCGCGAAATACACGCGAAACGTCCTCCTGAGCTTGCGCAATCAAAACGGAGTGAACGGATCTTGCACCAGAAACAAGAGCCCGTCGAATCAACCACGATGTGAACCAGCCCATAGAACCACCCCCTACGCGCCCAATCGATAACCATGCTAGAGCAATCATCAACCAACTGTCAATTGAACCCCTATAGCGACTCGCCCCTAAAGGCCGGCTCTATTATGAGCGCGTGCAAGCTCGACAACAAAACAATCGATGACGCAAAGGAAGCGCCCCGCCCCGGCGAACCGGGACGGGGCGCGCGAAAGCCGACCACGGCGGCCTAGAACAGGGTCTTCAGCCACTCCTTCACGTCGTCGGGCGCGGTGTAGGAGCCGCAGGCGTGGTCGCAGCAGCCCCAGAAGCGCTGGGGCAGCTCCAGTTCGTGCAGCACCGTGGGCCCGTCGCAGGTCATCTTCTGCAGCCGCACCTTGAAGGGCTTCTCCCAGGAGTCCACGGAAAAGTAGTACGACGCCTCGTCCTGGCAGGCGTAGCCCCCGCCGTAGCCGGTATTGCCCCATTCCAGGTGCAGGGCCACGGCGTCGGCCGGGCCGATGTCCCAGTTGATGGGGAGGTCCTTGAATTTCGTGAGTTCGCCCATGGCACACTCCTTTGGCGTGGATTTTCTACCGTATCCTACTCTAATCCTTCCCATCGCCTCTGGCAAGGCGCGGGGGAAATTTCACGGGTCCTAACGCCAGAATCCCCCGATTCTCCAACGCGGCCTCCCGGCCGGCGGGGGGAAGGGCAGGACAACGGGCGCGGCCTCCACGTGGCGGGCCTGGTCCTGGGCCAGGTCCCGGAGCCGGGCGATGCGCTCGGCGTGGGCCGGGTGGGTGCGCAGGAGCGAAGGGTGCGGGGAGCGGTGGCCGGGCAGGAGCAGCCGGGCGAGGAATCCGGACCGGGCCGCCTCCATCTTGCCCAGGGCCGAGGCCATGGCCAGGGGATCGCCGGTGAGCCGGGCGGCCTCGGCGTCGGCCGAGAACTCCCGGGTGCGGGACAGGGCGAGCTGCAGGAGCGAGCTGACCCCGGGCGCGAACACCAGCACCAGCACCAGGAGCCAGGACACCGGGGCCTGGCCCAGGAGCAGCAGCGGCAGGTTGAGCGCCAGGAGGAACTGGCCGGTCATGGACAGGGCCGCCGTGACCCGGGAGATGACGTCGGCCAGGTTCATGAGGGCCAGGTCGCCGTTGGCGGCGTGGGCGGTCTCGTGGGCCAGCACCGCGGCCAGCTCCCGGGTGTTCAGGGAGCGCAGCAGCCCGTCGGTGAGGGCCATGGCCGGGGCCTGCCGGGAGCCCACGGTGAAGGCGTTGGCCACCGGCGAGGGGATGTAGAAGAGCCAGGGGACCCGGGACAGGCCGGCGCGGCGGGCCAGGGCCTCGGCGATGCCGTAGAGCCCCGGGGCCTCGCCCCGGGACAGTGGCCGGGCGTTGTACAGCCGCAGCACGAAGCGCGGGGACACGCGGGGGGTGAGAAGAAGGGCCAGCGCCGTGAGCCCGGCCGCCCACCAGACCCCCGGGGCCCCGGCCAGCAGCCATCCGGCCAGGCCCATGAGCCCGGCCATGCCCAGGACGAGGCCCCCGGTCTGCAGCGCATTGCGCAGGGAGTGGCGCAGGGAGGCGGACATGGCCCTGAACATAATGCCGGCATCCGCGCCTGCCAACCGCCGCCGGGAAAAAACTCCCGCTCCCCTCCCCGGCCTTGCCTGGCGGGAGGGGAGCCTGTACTCTCCGGTCCGAAAACGCGGCGCGAGGCCGCAGAGAGTCTGGAGCAGCATGGGAACCCTGTGGATCGTGGCCGTGCCCCTGGGCAATGACCGGGACCTGTCCCCCCGGGCCGCCGAGGCCCTGGGACGGGCCGGCCTGGTGCTGGCCGAGGACACCCGGCGGGCCGGGCTGCTCCTGTCCCGCCTGGGGATCAAGGCGCAGGGCTTCCTCTCCCTGCACGACCACAACGAGGAGGCCCGCATCGACCGGGTCCTGGCGGCCCTGGACCAGGACGCGGACGTGGCCCTCGTGTCCGACGCCGGCACCCCCCTGCTCTCGGACCCGGGCTATCGCCTGGTGCGCGCCTGCCGCGCGGCCGGGCGCCGGGTGTCGCCCGTCCCCGGCCCCTCGGCCCTCACCGCGGCCCTCTCCGCCGGCGGCCTGCCGCCCCAGCCCTTCGCCTTCCTGGGCTTCCTGCCCCGCAAGGCGGGCGAGGCCCGGGCCGTGCTGGAGAATTTCGGCCGCACCGGCTGCACCCTGGTGCTCTTCGAACGCAAGGACCGGGTGCGCAAGACCCTGGCCCTGGCCGCCGCGGCGCTGGGGCCCAGGGAGTTCTGTCTGGCCCGGGAATTGACCAAGCCGCACGAGGAATTTATAGTAGGGCGTTTGGACGCGCTGGACGGCCTGGACTTCACCGAACTGGGCGAGTTCACCGTGGTGCTGGGGCCGGCCGAGGCCCCCCTGGCGGCGTCCGAGGACGAACTGGACGCGGTGCTCCGGGAGGAGGCCGCGGCCGGCGGAAGACCGAGGGAGGTGGTGCGCCGGGTGCTCGCCCGGGTCACGGGCTGGTCTTCCAAGGCGGTCTATGCGCGGCTCGAGGCCCAGGGCGGGCCGGGACGGGGCCGATGACGGCCCAGGGCGCGCGCTCCACGGCCCGGGGCGGGACCCAGACGGCGGCGGACGCCGCGGTCCGGACCCGGCCCCTGGCCTGGCGGACCCTTGCCTCCTGCCTGTGGCGGACCTATCTGGTGGGCGCGGCCTTCAACACCCGGGGCATGCAGAACGTGGGCCTGGCCTACGCCATGGACCCGGGGCTGACGGCCATCTACAAGGACCCGGCCCGGCTGTCCGAAGCCCGGCTGCGGTACGGCCGGCACTACAACACCCATCCGTTCTGGACGCCCATGCTGGTGGGCGTCTTCCTGTCCATGGAACGGAAGATAGCGCGCGGGCTGTTCCCCGCGCAGATGATGGACGGGGTGAAGGGAACCACCGTCTACACCCTGTCGGCCATCGGCGACTCCCTGTTCGGCGGCAGCGTCATGGTGCTGTGGTCGCTCACCACCATCATCCTGCTGGCCGCCGGGTGGCCCGGCGCGGCCGTGGCCCTGGGGGTCCTGTGCTTCGTGGGGCTGCAGTGCTTCAAGGCCGCCACCTTCCTCCTGGGCTTCCGGGAGGGCCTGAACGTGCTGCGCCGGTTCCGGGGCTGGGACCTCATCAACTGGGGCCAGCGCCTCAAGGTGGTGAACGGGGCGCTGCTCGTGCTGTTCTGGACCCAGGTCTGGCCCGGCCCCATCCTCTGGTGGCAGTGGGTGGCGGCCGGCGGGGTCCTGGGGGCCGCGGCCTGGACGGTCAACGCCCTGGGGATCACCCGCGAGCTGGTGGGGGTGATGCTCCTGGTCGGATACCTGGCCTGGCCGCTGCTCGTGAAACTTTTTGCCGTGTTCGCTGCATGACCGAGAACGACCCGCTTCCCGAGGGGAAGGACGTGATCCAAGAGAACCAGACCGAAACCTCCGCGTGCGCCCAGGTGCGGGTGGCCAACGAGCTGGGGCTGCACGCCCGGCCCGCGGCCAAGCTGGCCCAGGAGGCGCAGAAGTTCGCCAGCGCCATCGTCCTGGCCACCGACAGCCAGGAAGTGGACGCCAAGAGCATCCTGGACATCCTGACCCTGGCCGCGCCCCGCGGCTGCGGCCTCACCATCAAGGCCTCGGGCGACGACGCCCGGGCCGCCGTGGAGCGCCTCACCGGGCTGTTCCGCGAGCGCTTCGGCGAGGACAAGTAGGACCGCCCGTGGCCAGGACCATCCTCTCCGGCATCCCGGTGTCCTCGGGCGTCGCCATCGGCAAGGCGTTCTTCATGAACCGGCGCCTGGCCGGCGCCCTGCCCCGCCAGAGCATCGCCGCCGACCTGGTGGACGGCGAGAAGGACCGCCTGGCCCAGGCCATGGCCCAGGCCGCGGCCGAACTGACCGAGGTCCGGGACAAGGTGCCCCCGGAGCTGCGCGAGCACGCGCTCATCATCGACTCCCACATCACCATCCTGCGCGACCCCAAGCTCCTGGCCGCGGCCCAGCGCTTCATCCACGACCTGCACATCAACGCGGAGTGGGCGCTGCTCAAGGCGGTCAAGGACCTGGAGACCGCCTTCGCCGCCATCGGCGACCCCTACATCCGGGAGCGCATCCAGGACGTGCGCCTGGTGGCCGACCGGGTCCAGGCCAAGCTCCTGGGCCTCGGCCCGGGCATGAAGGCCATCGAGGGCCGGGTCATCCTGCTGGCCTTCGACCTGGCCCCCGCGGACACCGTGGGCCTCCAGGTGGACAAGATCATGGCCCTGTCCACCCGCCAGGGCGGCAAGACCTCGCACACCGGCATCCTGGCCCGCTCCCTGCAGATCCCCGCCATCGTGGGCGTGGACGGCCTGGAGGAGAGCGTCGAGGACGGCGAGCTCCTCATCGTGGACGCCCTGGGCGGCAAGGTCCTGGTGGAGCCCAGCGAGGAGGAGCTCGACCACTACTCCAGCCTCAAGTACCAGTTCGAGTCCTACCAGAAGAGCATCATCAAGAACTGCCACCTGCCCGGCGAGACCATCGACGGCTACCGGGTGCAGGTGCACGCCAACATCGAGCTCTTCGAGGAGGTCTCCCAGGTCCTGGACCACGGCGGCGAGGGCATCGGCCTCTACCGCACCGAGTACTCCTACATGAACCGGCCCGAACTGCCCACCGAGGACGAGCTGATGGAGGAGTACATGGACCTGGCCTCCATCATGGTCCCGCGCAAGGTCGTGTTCCGCACCCTGGACCTGGGCTCGGACAAGTTCCTGCACACGGACGGCGCGCTGGAGGAGCGCAACCCGGCCATGGGCCTGCGCTCGGTGCGCTTCTGCCTGCAGCACCCCGAGATGTTCAAGACCCAGATGCGGGCCATCCTCCGCGCCGCGGTGGTGGGCAACGTCTCCATCATGTACCCCATGATCTCCGGCCTGCGCGAGCTGCGGCAGGCCAACCGCCTGCTGTGGCAGTGCAAGCGGGAGCTCTCCGAGCAGCGGGTTCCCTTCAACGGCGACATCCCGGTGGGCATCATGATCGAGCTGCCCTCCGCGGTCATGACCGCGGAGCTCCTGGCCCAGGAGGTGGACTTCTTCTCCATCGGCACCAACGACCTCATCCAGTACTCCCTGGGCATCGACCGCACCAACCGCCTGGTGTCCTACCTGTACCAGCCCCTGCACCCGGCCGTGGTGCGCTCCATCAAGCACGTGGTGGACGCCGCCCACCAGGCCGGCATCGAGGTCAGCCTGTGCGGCGAGGTGGCCTCGGACCCCTTCTGCGTGCCCATCCTGCTCGGCATGCAGATCGACAGCCTGTCCATGAACCCCCAGGCCATCCCGGGCATCAAGCGCATCATCCGCCAGACCACCATGGCCGAATGCAAGACCCTGCTGCGCGAGGTGCTGGGCTGCCGCACGGTCTCCCGCATCAACCGGCTGGTGCGCGACTCCATCTTCCAGCGCTTCCCCGAGGAGCTCACCTTCTTCTCCTCCCTCATCGAGTCCGACGAGGTCCCGACCCCCCATGCCTAGCCGGCCGCCCCAATTCCCGCGATGGCCGCGTTGCTCAAAAAGGTCAAACCCTCGCGTATGTTCGGATACGCGTCGGCCTTGACCTTTTCTCGCGCCTTGCCCTCGCGGCTTTGGAACGGCCGGCAGGAAAGGATGAAGCCAACCCATGCCTAGACCCACGGGCGTCAAACTCATCGCCCAGAACCGGAACGCCCGGCGCGAGTACGAGCTGCTCGACGCCCTGGAGGCCGGCCTGGCGCTCACCGGCTCCGAGGTGAAGAGCCTGCGCGCAGGCAAGGTGAGCTTCAAGGAGGGCTACGTGCGCTTCGCCGAGGGCCAGGCCTGGCTCTGCGGGGTCTACATCGCGCCCTACGAGAACGCCGGCTACGCCCAGCACGAGCCCGACCGCGAGCGCCGGCTCCTGCTGCACCGCGAGGAGATCGCCCGCATGGCCGCCAAGGTGGAGCAGAAGGGCCTCACCGTGGTGCCGGTGCGCATGTACTTCAAGAACGGCCGGGCCAAGGTGGAGATCGCCCTGGCCCGGGGCAGGAAGCTCCACGACAAGCGCGAGGACCTCAAGGCCCGCATGGCGGAGCGCGACACCGCCCGGGAGCTGGCCCGGTTCAAGTAACGCTTGGCTTCTCCTGGCGAAATGGGATAGTATCCCCCTGAACGTCCCTTCACCCCAGGGGGAAGCATGGACAAGGGGCGGAGCTCCTTCCTCGCGCGGCCGGCCTTCGCCGCCCTGCTCTTCGGCCTGGGCGTGGCCCT
Source organism: Thermodesulfobacteriota bacterium (assembly GCA_040753075.1). Classification (GTDB taxonomy): domain Bacteria; phylum Desulfobacterota; class Desulfovibrionia; order Desulfovibrionales; family Desulfovibrionaceae; genus UBA6814. The sequence continues at coordinate 18,885 of JBFMHA010000017.1, read as the reverse complement.
GTTCTCCCCGCCGGCGCTCGGCATACCGGCCGGGAGCGGCAACGCCGCCCTGTGGCTGTACCTCTTCGCGGCCTGGGCCGGGCTCATCGCCGTCCTGGCCGCCGTGGCCAGGGCCCATGGCCCCGACTCGCGGCGCCCCCCCCCGCCTCCGCCCCAGCCCGGGGAGGACGCCTGATGTTCGGCAACCTCGCCGTCCTGGCCGTCGTCCTCCTCTACATGGCCGGCCTGTTCTCCCTGGCCCTCTGGGTGGAGCGCAGCGAGGCCGGACGCCGCCTGGCCGCCTCCGCCCCGGTCTACGCCCTGTCCCTGGCCGTGTACTGCACCTCCTGGACCTTCTTCGGGTGCGTGGGCAGCGTGGCCGGCACGGGCATGCTGTTCATGACCACCTACCTGGGCCCCACCCTGGCCGCGGTCCTGTGGTGGAGCGTCCTGCGCCGCATGGTGCGCATCAAGCACCGCTTCCGCATCACCTCCATCGCCGACTTCCTGGCCGCGCGCTACGGCAAGTGCCCCTGGGTGGGCGGCCTGGCCGCCCTGGCCGCCCTGGTGGGCTCCATGCCCTACATCGCCCTGCAGATGAAATCCATCGGCGCCACCTTCGCCATCATCGGCTGGCCCGCGGGACGGACCGGAATCTGGGTGGGCGAGCACTCCGGCCCCATCTTCGCCCTCCTGCTCACGGCCTTCACCATCATCTTCGGCGTGCGCCGGGTGGACCCCACCGAACGCCACCCCGGCATCGTGGTGGCCGTGGCCGCCGAGTCCCTGGTCAAGCTCGCCGCCTTCCTGGCCTGCGGCCTGTGCGTGGTGTTCTGGGACAGCTCCGGCTTCACCGGCCTGCTCCAGGGCATGCAGGAAGGCAGCACCTCCTGGCCCGGCCTGAACACCCTGGCCGGCGACGCCGCGGCCCCCTACGCCCTGTGGACCACCAACCTGCTCCTGGCCGCCTCGGCCATCCTCTTCCTCCCCCGCCAGTTCCACACGGCCGTGGTCGAGAACTCCTCCGAGAACCACATCCGCACGGCCATGTGGCTGCTGCCCCTCTACCTCCTGCTCATCAGCCTGTTCATGGTCCCCATCGCCGTGGCCGGTCATCAGGCCGGCATCCCCCAGAACAGGGCCGACACCACCGTGCTGCTCCTGCCCATGCTGCACGGCCGGGCCTGGCTCGCCCTCCTGGTGTTCATCGGCGGCTTCTCCGCGGCCATGAGCATGATCATGATCTCCTCCATGACCGCCGCCACCATGCTGGTGAACCATCTGGTCCTGCCCCTGGCCTCCCGGGCCGCGGCCCTGGCCCCCCTGCGCCGGCACGGCCTGCGCTGCCGATGGGTGGGCGTGGCCGCGACCATCGGCCTGGGCCTGTGGTTCGAGCGCATGGTCGGCGAGTCCTACGCCCTGGTGAACATGGGCGTCATCTCCTTCGCCGCGGCCGTCCAGTTCGCCCCGCCCATCCTGGGCGGCCTGTTCTGGACCGGGGCCCACCGGGCCGGCGCCCTGCTCGGCCTGGGCTCGGGCATGGCGGTGTGGAGCTACACCCTGCTCCTGCCCGCCCTGGCGAAGAGCGGCTGGATATCCCGGGACCTGCTCCTGTCCGGCCCCCTCGGCATCTCCCTGCTGCGGCCCGAGGCCCTGCTCGGCCTCACCGGCCTGGATCCCCTGACCCACGCCGTGTTCTGGTCCCTGGCGGCCAACCTCGGCCTGTTCGTCCTGGGCTCCCTGGCCTTCCGCCAGGACCCGGCCGAGGCGACCCTGGCCCGCTCCTACGTGCACATCCTGGGCGCGGAGCCGATGGTCCGGGGCGCCCCGGGCGAGGCCTTGATACCCCTGGAGGACAAGGTCCGCATCCTGGCCGAGGCCCTGCGTCCCTTCTACGGCCGGACCCGGGCCCGCCTGGCCCTGGACGGCTGCCTGCGCCGCCTGGGCCTGGCCGGCCGGGAGCGCGTCTCCCTGCACGAACTCTCCGATCTGCGCACCGAGGCGGAACACCAGCTGGCCGGCGCGGTGGGCTCCTCGGTGGCCCACGGCGCGCTCGCGGACGCGGGCCTCCTCACCCCGGCCGAGACCGACCAGCTCTCCCGCCAGTACGCCGACATCCTGGCCGACCTGAACCTGCCCCCCGAGGAGCTGCGCCGGCGCATCGACTACTACCAGGAGCGCGAGGCCCTCATCGCCCGCCACGCCGCGGAGCTGGAGCGCACCGTGGAGGTCCGCACCCGCGACCTGGCCGCCAAGGCCCGGGAGCTGACCCACAAGGCCCATGAACTGGAGGAGGCCAACATCCGCCTGCAGGAGCTGGACCGCATGAAGAGCGCCTTCCTCTCCTCGGTCTCGCACGAGCTGCGCACCCCGCTCACCTCGGTGCTGGGGTTCGCCAAGCTCATCCGCAAGGACCTGGCCGCGGTCTTCGCCTCCCTGCTCGACCGCCATCCCGAGTTCCGGCCCCGCTGCGAGCGCGCCCTGGACAACCTGGAGATCATCAGCGACGAGGGGGAGCGCCTCACCCGGCTCATCAACGACGTGCTCGACCTGACCCGCATCGAGGACGGCCGCATGGCCTGGCGCGACCAGGACGTGCCCCTGCGCCAGATCCTGGACCGGGCGGCGCACGCGGTCAGCGGCCAGTACGCGGCCAATCCCGCGGTGCGCCTGGTCGCGGAGCTGCCCGCCGAGCTGCCCGTGGTCCGCATGGACCCGGACCACCTGCTCCAGGTGCTCCTGAACATCCTGGGCAACGCCGGCAAGTTCACCGCCGCGGGCGAAGTGCGCATGGCGGCCGGCCCCTCTCCCCGGGGCGGCTGCCGCGTGACCATATCCGACACCGGCTCGGGCATCGCGGCCGAGGACCTGCCCCGCATCTTCGACGCCTTCTACCAGGCCGCCCCGGACACCCTGTCGGACAAGCCCAAGGGCACCGGCCTGGGCCTGTCGATCTGCCGCCGGATCATGGACCACTACGGCGGGAGCATCGAGGTCGAGTCCGAGCCCGGCCGCGGCTCCATCTTCCACGTGGACATCCCCTCCGCGGCGGTGGTGGGGCCGGCCCCGCCCGCGTCGGCCCGGGAGAACGGCGCGGCCCCGCCCCCGGCCCCGGACCGGCCGCCCACGGTGCTCGCCGCCCACGCCGATCCCGCGGTATGCGCCGCGGTGGCCGAACTCCTCGCGTCCAGGGGCTACGAGGTGGTCACGGCCCACGACGGCCCCACCGCCCTGGCCGCGGCCCGCGGCGTGGCCCCCGACCTGGCGGTGCTGGACCTGTTCCTCCCTGCCGGCCACGACACGGTCTTCTCCGCCCTGCGCAACGACCCGGACCTGCGCCGCATCCCCCAGACCCTGATCCCCGCCCCCCCGGTGCTCGGCCACGCCGGCGGCCGGCCCGACTTCGACACCCCCTTCGACCGCGAACTCCTGGCCGAGGCCGTGGACCTGCTCCTGGACCGCAGCCGGGACGCCTGCGCCTACGCCCTGCTCCTGACCGCGGGCGAGGACGCCCCCGACACCGCCTCCCTGCCCCTGTGCCCGGACGGGGTGCGCACGGTCTCCCCCCGCGAACTCTGGGAGTACGTCGAGACCGGCTACGAAGGCGCGGTGCTCGTGCCCGGCCGCCTGGCCGACGACCTGGACCTGGAGCGCATGGTCCGCGAACCGCGCATCCAGGTGCTCGTCCTGCCCGAGGAAAACTCCCCCTCCCCCGCATCCGGGAATTGACCCGGGCCGCGGTTTGTGCCTGAATGGGGCCGCCCTACGCGGGCAGACCCCTTCCGGAGATCCCCCATGCCCCTGAAACGCCAGCAGGCCCAGACCCTGAAATCCCTGTTCCCGGGCGAGGAGCTCCTCCTCGCGCCCGAAGAGGCCGCGGCCTTCGGCGCGGACGCCAGCCGCGCCTTCGCCCAGCCCTGGGCCGTGGTCCGCCCCCGCACCCTGGAGCAGGCCCGGGAGCTGCTCGCCTTCGCCCACCGCGAGCGCATCCCCCTGTTCCCCCGCGGCCGCGCCACCAACGTGGTGGGCGACTGCGTGCCCCAGGGCGGCGGCATCGTGGTCTCCACCCTGTTCATGGACAGCGTGGCCGTCGACCCCGAGGACTTCGTGGCCGTGGCCGGACCCGGCGCCATCACCTCGGACCTGGCCGCCCGGGCCGAGGCGCAGGGCCTGTTCTACCCCCCGGATCCGGCCAGCGTGCGCATCTCCACCATCGGCGGCAACGTGGCCACCTGCGCCGGCGGCATGCGCGCCCTGAAATACGGCGTGACCCGCGACTTCGTGCTGGGCCTCACCGCGGTGCTGCCCGGCGGCCAGGCCGTCGTCTGCGGCGGCCGCACCCACAAGAACGTGGCCGGCCTGGACCTGGCCCGGCTCCTGGTGGGCTCCGAAGGCACCCTGGCCTTCATCACCGAGATCATCCTGAAGCTCCTGCCCAGGCCCGAGGCCACCGCCTCGGTCCTGGCCGGCTTCGCCTCGGAGGCCCAGGCCCTGGCCGCGGCCCGGGACGTTTTCCGCGCCGGGATGCTCCCCGCGGCCCTGGAGTTCATGGGGACCGAGGTGCTGGACTGCCTGGCCCTGCTCGGTCCGGCGCCCTGGCCCCGGGACACCCGCGCCGCCCTGCTCCTGCGCCTGGACGGCAGCGCGGCCGCCCTGGCCGCGGACCTGGGCCGCCTGACCGCCGTCCTGCGCGCCGCGGACGCCGCCCACCTGGACCAGGGCCTGGGCGCGGCGCAGGAGGAGCCCCTGTGGGAGCAGCGCCGGCTCATCAACCCCGCCTCCTTCCGGCTCCGGCCGGACAAGATGAGCGACGACGTGACCGTGCCCCGCGGCAAGGTCGCCGCGGCCGTGGCCGGCATCCGCCAGGCGGGCGCGGCCGCCGGGCTCCCCATCCTGGTCTTCGGCCACCTGGGCGACGGCAACCTCCACGTCAACGTCATGTACGACGCGGCCGCCGGCCAGGCCGAGGCCGCGCGCAAGGCCAAGTCCGACATCCTGGACCTGGTCCTGGCCCTGGGCGGCACCATGAGCGGCGAGCACGGCATCGGCCTGACCAAGGCCGCCTACCTCCCCCGCCAGATCGGCCCCGCGGAGCTGGCCCTCATGCGCCGCATCAAGGACCAGTTCGACCCCCACCACATCATGAACCCCGGCAAGGCCTACTAGCAGGCCGTTGATAAATCGAAATGCGCAGGCCGTTCAAAAAGGGCGAGATGCAAGGAAGCGGAAAAATCCAGGGCGCGCAATGTATTGCACATACATAAGCGGTCTGGATTTTTTCGCTGACGCAGCAGATCGCCGTTTTTCAACGGCCTGCTAGGGGACACCATGCAGCCGGACTGGACGCCCGTCGCGAACATCTTCCTGGAGTTTCCCGGCTACGACTGCTTCGTGTGCAGCCCGCGCCACGCCTCGGGCTTCCGCCTGGAGTTCTTCGCCGACCCCGGACGCGAGGCCGTGGTCGCGCCGCTGACGCCCCGCGGGGACATGGCCGGCTATCCCGGCATCCTGCACGGCGGGTTCCAGGCCATGCTCATGGACGAGGTCTGCGGCTGGGCCGCCCTGCACCAGGCCCGCAGGATCGTGTTCACCGGGACGCTGCAGCTGCGCTTCGCCAAGCCCATGCGCACCGGGGTCCCGGCCCTGGTCTGCGCCCGGGTGGAGAAGACCGGCTCCCGCCTGGTCAAGGCCGTGAGCTGGATCGAGGCCGAGGGCGAACGCAAGGCCGAGGCCGAGGGCTCCTTCTACAGCCCCACCATCCCCGAATTCGCCGCCGCCACCGGGGCCGACCCGGTGCCGGACCGCTACCTGCCGTACCTGAGGCGGGCATGAAGCTGGCGGTGCTCTCCGACGTCCACGGGAACGTGGAGGCCCTGCGGGCGGTGCTCGCCGACCTGGACGCCCAGGGCGCGGAGGGGATCGTGTCCTGCGGGGACATGGTGGGCTACGGCCCGGACCCGGACGAGGCGGTGGCCCTGCTGCGCGAGCGGGACGCGGCCATGCTGGCCGGCAACCACGAACTGGGCCTGTGCCGCTGCAGCGGCCTGGGCTGGTTCAACCCCACGGCCCGCTGCGCCCTGCGGGTCACGGCCCACCTGGTCGCGCCGCAGACCGTGGAGTTCCTGGGCGGGCTCAGGAAGCACCTGGTGCTGCACGGCTGCCGGTTCGTGCACGGATTCCCCCCGGACTCGGCCCACACCTACCTTTTCGCCGCCGACGACGAGAAGATCGTGGCCGCGCTCGAGAACATGCGGCAGCGGCTCTGCTTCGTGGGCCACACCCACGAGATCGCGCTGGCCGAGTGCCGGGACGGCCGGCTCCGGCGCTGGGACCCGGGCCCGGGCCGGGTCCGGCTGGACCCGGAGGCCTCCTGCATCGTCAACGTGGGCAGCGTGGGCCAGCCCCGGGACGACTGGGGCAAGGACGCCAAGTACGTGCTCTGGGACAGCGCGGCGCAGACCGTGGACTTCCGCTTCGTGCCCTACGACTCGGCCGAGACCCGGCGGAAGATCCTGGAGCGCGGGCTGCCGGCGCGCTACGCGGAGATCCTGGCGGAGCGATGAAGCGCATCGGCCGATACGAGGTGCTGGGCCTGCTGGGCCGCGGCGGCATGGGCGCGGTGTACAAGGTGCGCGCGCCGGTGGTGGGCCGCATCCTGGCCCTCAAGCTCCTCTCCCCGGCGGAGATGGTCGAAGCCTTCGTGGGCATGGCCGAGTGCGAGCGCCGCTTCCTGGGCGAGGCCCGCGCCATGGGCGGCCTGCGCCACCCCAACCTGGCCGGGGTCCACGACTTCGACCGCGACGGCCGGGGCCGGCCCTTCTTCACCATGGACTACCACTGCGCCAGCGTGGGCTCCCTCATCGGCGAGACCTACCGGGCGGAGGCCCCCTCCCGCATCCTGCCCCTGGACCGGGCCGCGGACATCGCGCTGCAGGCCCTGGCCGGCCTCGCCCGGCTGCACGCGGCCGGGATCGTGCACCGCGACGTGAAGCCCTTCAACCTGCTCCTGGCCGACAGCGGGCCGGGCGGGGCGGTGGTCAAGATCATCGACTTCGGCCTGTCGAAGCTGCGCGGCGAGGCCGGCGACGCCGCGCCCGGGGAGAAGATCGGCTCGCCCTGGTACGCGGCCCCGGAGCAGGAGGAGGACCCGGCCTCGGCCGACGCCCGGGCCGACCTCTACGCCGTGGCCGTGACCCTGCACCGCATGCTCCTGGGCCGCCTGCCCGGACCCGGAGAGCCCGCCCCCAGCAGCCTGAGCCCGGACCTGGACCCGGCCTGGGACGCCTTCTTCGCCAGGGGACTGGACCCGGACCCCGGCCGGCGCTTCGCCTCGGCCGCGGCCATGGCCGCGGCCCTGCGCACCCTGCTCGCGGCCTGGCGCGCGCGGCTCGACGCGGCCTGCGTCCTGCCGCCGGAGCCCGAACCCGCCCCGGCCCCGCCGCCCGCCGCCCCGCCCCGCTCCGTCCCGCGACGCACCGGCCCCGGGCCGGCCCGCGCCTTCTTCCCGGTGGACGACCTGGCCCGGCCCCTGGCCTACCCGGACCCCCACCGCTTCCAGGACCGGGGCGACGCGCTCCACGACCCGGCCACCGGCCTCCTGTGGCAGCGCGGCGGCTCGGACTACGCCCTGCCCTGGGCCGAGGCCCCGGAGCACCCGGCCGGCCTGAACGCCGGACGCTTCGCGGGCCGCGGGGACTGGCGGCTGCCCACCGGGGAGGAGCTGCTCACCCTGCTGGCCCCGCCCCGCCGCGGCGCGGACTTCTGCCTGGCCCCCCGCTTCGACCCGGCCCAGGACCGGCTGTGGTCCGCGGACCGGGCCGCGTACGCCTCGGCCTGGTTCGCCTCGGCGGAGCTGGGCTGCCTGGACCGCATGGACACGACCTGCCTGGCCCACGTGCGGGCCGTGGCCGGAGGAACGCCTTGACCGATCTCGCCTGCGACCGCTGCGGCCAGTGCTGCCGCCAGGGCGGACCCGCCCTGCACGCCGAGGACCTGCCCCTCGTCCGGGACAAGGTCCTGACCTACGCCGACCTCTTCACCCTGCGCCGGGGCGAACCGGCCCGGGACCAGTTCCGGGACCGCCTGCTCCCCCTGGAGGCGGAGCTGGTCAAGCTCAAGGGCGCGGGCGACCCCTCCTGGACCTGCGTCTTCCTGCAGGAGCCCGCGGGCTGCGGCATCTACGCCAGCCGCCCCCTGGAATGCCGGCTGCTCTCCTGCAAGGACACCGCGGCCCTGGCCGCGGCCTACGCCTCGGGCCGCCTCGGCCGGGCCGACATCCTGCCTCCGGGCTCGGCCCTGGCCCAGCTCGCGGCCGAGCACGAGGCCCGCTGCCCGGTCCCCGAGCTGACCCGCCTCCTGGCCGCCTCCCGCGCCGGCGACGGCGGCGCGGCCCGCGCCGCGGCGGACATGCTCGCATACGACCGCGCCTTCCGCGCCGCCCTGGCGGACAAGGGCCTGCCCGCGGACATCCTCCCCTTCCTCCTCGGCCGCCCGCTCGACGTGGTGGCGAGGCAGGCGGAGGCGGCTGCGGCCGCTGCGGCGCGTTGACAGGCGGGGTGCGGGATGCGAAACTTGCCATAGGTCCTCGGGAGTCTTGGACTTCAACGGGCAGGGAGCGCCGTGAAGCCCCTCCGATCCTGGTCCCTCCGCACCTTGCTCCAGCTTCTGGTGCTGGCCGCGTCGCTGCCGGCCATGGCCATCCTGCTCTACACCGGCCGCGAGCTGGAGAGCACGGTCACGCGCAACGCCGAGGACTTCACCCAGAGCCAGGTCAGGACCATGGCCGCGCACCACCAGCGGGTGGTGGACAACGCCCGCCTGCTGCTCCTGACCCTGGCCAGCACCACCGAGGTCCGCAACATGGACCTGGCGGTCTGCCAGGAGCTGCTGGACGAGACGCAGCGGGGCGAAAGCGCCTTCGCCGCGCTGTTCCTGGCCGACGCCCGGGGCCGGGTGGCGGTGTCCACCTCGCCCTCCGGTCCGCGGGACATCGGGAGCGTGCCCTATTTCCTCCGGGCCATGGAGGGCCGGGGCTTCGTCACCGGCCACTATGCGCTGCAGGAGGAGCCCCGCCGGGTGATCCTGCACTTCGCCCAGCCGGTGCTGGACCCGGCGGGCCGGGCCAAGGGGGTGCTGGTGGCGGCCTTCGACCTCAACCTGTTCGGCGGGTTCTTCTACGGGGCGCACCTGCCGGAGAACTCGGTGTTCACCCTCACCGACGCGCGCGGCATGCGCCTGACCCGGTTCCCGGAGACCGAGAAGTACACCTGGGTCCCGGACCTCCCCCGCATGATCGAGTTCATGTCCGGCCCCGAGGAGGAGGGGACCTTCCAGGAGGCGGGCGTGGACGGCGCGCTCCGGCTGTACGCCTACAAGCGCCTGCGCTTCGAGGGCGCGCCCTTCCCCCACCTCATGATCCGCCTGGGCATCCCGGTGGACAAGGCCCTGTCCGAGGCGCGGCGGGTGGTGTTCCGCAACGGGGCCCTGCTGCTCCTGGCGGCGCTCCTGGCCCTGGCCCTGGCCCGGCTGCTCGGGGAGTTCACCATCCTGCGCCGGGTGCGGCGGCTGGTGGACGCGGCCGGCCGGCTGGGAAGCGGGGACCTGTCCACCCGCACCGGGCCGGGATACGGCGAAGGCGAGTTCGGCCGGCTGGCCGGGGCCTTCGACAGCATGGCCGAGGGCCTGGAGCGGCGCGAGGAGGCCCGGGCCCGGGCCGAGGCCGAGCTGCAGCGGCTCAACGAGGAGCTGGAGGAGCGGGTGGCGCGGCGCACCGAGGACCTGGCGGTGTCCAACCGGGAGCTGCAGGAGGCGCTGGAGGGGCTGCGCCGCACCCAGTCGCAGCTGGTGCAGGCCGAGAAGATGGCGGCCCTGGGCGGGCTGGTGGCCGGGGTGGCGCACGAGATCAACACCCCGGTGGGCGTCGGCGTGACCGCGGCCTCGCTCCTGGAGGAGAAGACCCGGGCCGCGGCGGCGGCGCTGGAGTCCGGGGAGATGCGGCGTTCGGCCCTCAAGGAGTACCTGGACACCGCGACCGAGGCCGCGGGCATGATCCTGGGCAACCTGCGCCGGGCCTCGGACCTGGTGCGCAGCTTCAAGCAGGTGGCGGTGGACCAGTCCTCCCAGGAGCGCCGCACCTTCAACGTCGCCGGGTACATCGGGGAGATCCTGCTCAGCCTGCGGCCCACGCTCAAGCGCACCGGGCACGCGGTCCTGGTGGACTGCGACCCGGACCTCCGCATCGACAGCTATCCCGGGGCGTTCTCCCAGATCCTCACCAACTTCATCATGAACTCCCTGACCCACGCCTTCGCCGAGGGCGCTCCGGGCGAGATCCGCATCGGCGTGTCCGCGGCCGGCGGGGTCCTGACCCTGGTCTATTCCGACAACGGCCGGGGCATGACGCCCGGGGAGCGGGACAAGGCCTTCGAGCCCTTCTTCACCACCACCCGGGCCAAGGGCGGCGCCGGGCTGGGCCTGTCCATCGTCTACAACCTGGCGACGCAGACCCTGGGCGGGCAGATCTCGTGCGAGAGCGAGCCCGGCCGGGGGACGACGTTCACCGTCGCCATGCCGCTGAACCGGGAGGCCGGCCATGAACGAGCCTGACGACCTGCTCTTCCCGGACGAGGAGCCCGGCCCCGGGATCCGGCTGGACCGGATGCCGCAGGAGGAGCGCTGGAAGGTTCTCGTCGTGGACGACGAGGAGGAGGTCCACCACGTGACCCGGCTGGTGCTGTCGGGCTTCCGCTACGCCGGCCGCGGCCTGGAGTTCCTGAGCGCCCATTCCGCCCGCCAGGCGCGGGAGATGCTGGCCGCGCACCCGGACGTGGCGGTGATCCTGCTGGACGTGGTGATGGAGGAGCACGACAGCGGCCTGACCCTGGTGCGGCACATCCGGGAGGAGCTGAAGAACCGGTTCGCGCGCATCATCCTGCGCACCGGCCAGCCCGGCCACGCGCCCGAGGCCAAGGTCATCGTGGAGTACGACATCAACGACTACAAGGAGAAGACCGAGATCACGGCCCAGAAGCTGTTCACGGTCATGGTCGCCTCCCTGCGCACCTACTGCGACATCCGCACCATCGAGGCCAACCGGCAGGGCCTGGAGCGCATCCTGGACGCCTCGGCGGACATCTTCACCCTGGGCTCGCTGGAGCGGTTCACCTCCGGGGTGCTCACCCAGCTCCTGGCCCTGCTCAGCCTGGGCGGCAGCGCCCTGTACGGCCAGGCCCCGGGCCTGGCGGCCATGGGCGACCAGGCCGGGCTGGTGGTCAAGGCCGCCTGCGGCAAGTTCTCCTCGCTGGTGCGCCGGCGCGTGGACGACATCCCGGACGAGGACGTGCGCGCCTGCATCGCCCAGAGCTTCGTCCAGAGGCGGGGCCGGTACTGCAAGGGATCGAGCCACGTGGAGTACTTCGAGAGCGTCACCGGGACCCGCAGCGTGATCTATTTCGAGGAGTACCGGCCCCTCAGCGACCTGGACCGCCAGCTGGTGGACATCTTCTTCGCCAACGTGTCCGTTGCCTTCGACAACATCGCCCTGAACATCAAGGCCGAGGAGAAGGCCCTGCTGGCGGAGCAGGCCCTGCGCCAGGCGGAGAAGGCCGGCAAGGAGGCCCTGCGCCAGAACCTGCAGCGCATCGAGAGCCTGCAGAAGATCTCCCGGGCCGTGTCCCACCAGCTGCGCAATCCCGTGACCATCATCGCCGGGCTGGCCAACCTGCTGCGCCGACGGCCCGGCCGGGAGGCGCGCGAGGCCGAGTACCTGGAGGGCATAGCCCAGGCCGCCGCCCGCATCGAGGGCATCGCCCAGGCCGTGGTGGATTTCAGCGCCCTGCGCCTGGGCCCGCGCGCCCCGGTCCCCCTGCCGGGGCTCCTGGACGAGGCGCGCGCGGCCGGGGAGATGAAGGCCGCGGAGCTGGGCAAGGCCGTGGACTGGCACGTGGAGGCCGAGCCCATGGCCGCGCCCCTGGACCGGGGGCTCATGGCCCAGGCCCTGGCCGAACTGGTGGCCAACGCCCTGGAGGCCATGGAGGGAGCGCGCGGCTGGATCGGCCTGTCCGCGTCCCGGGAGGGGGACGCGCTGCGCCTGACGGTTTCGGACAACGGCCGGGGCATCCCCGCGGCGGAGCTGGACTACGTGCTGGACCCCTTCTTCTCCACCAAGACCGTGGGCGTGGGCCTGGGCCTGCCCAGGGCCGAGCGCATCGCCCAGGAGCACGGCGGGTCCCTGGCCGTGAGCAGCCAGCCGGGCCGGGGGACCACGGTGGAGATGCTCCTGCCCCTGCCCGGGGCGCCCGGTCCGGTGTACACGGCCGGAGAAAAGGGGTAGCATCGCCGGAGGCGTCCCGGGGCCCGGGAGCCGGCGTCCGGATGGGCGCGGCCAGGGAAACGGGAGTCAGCCCGACAGGGAGACCGCATGATCGAGGTGGAGCGGAACGTCCAGGTGGCGGACGAGCGCGGCGAGCGGGCTGACGGCCCGGGGCGCTGCCGGTTCACCATCCGCGGAGCGCGTCCCAAGCCCGCGCCCGGCGCGCGGACCGGCCCGGACATCTCCACCAAGCAGACCCGGGAGCAGGAGCCCTGCGAGATCTACATGGACAGGTACTACTAGGCCGGCGGCGCGCCGGCTTTTTTCTGCAACCCCATCCGAGGGAGAGTATCAACGCATGATCGGCACGCTCCGCCGTCTGGCGCGGCTGTTTGACCCGGAGAGCGGCAGGGCGGTGATCCTGCCCTTCGACCACGGCATGGCCGAGGGCCTGACGCCGGGAATGGAGAATATCCCCGCCATCCTGGGCAAGGTGCACGAGCACCGGGTGCAGGGCGTGGTGCTGAACAAGGGCCTGGCGCGCAGCCTGGGGCCCGCGGCGCACCCGTCCGTGCGGCTGCTGGTGAACCTGTCCGCCGGCACCAAGCACGGCCTGCCCTCCTGGAACAAGAGCCTGGTGTGCAACGCGACCGAGGCCCACCGCCTGGGCGCGGACGCGGTGGCCGTGCACGTGAACATCGGCAACGACCTGGAGGACCGGATGCTCACGGACCTGGGCCTGGCGACCGACGAGGCGCACCAGCTCGGGCTGCCGGTGATGGCGGTGGTCTACGCCCGGGGCGGCCAGATCGTGAACGAGCTGGACCCGGCCCTGGTGGGGCACTGCATCCGCCTGGGCGCGGAGATGGGCGCGGACCTGGTGTGCGCGCCCTACAGCGGGGACCGGGACTCCTTCGCCGCGGCGGTGGCGTGCAGCCCGGCCCCGGTGCTGGTGGCCGGCGGCCCGGTGCAGCCGGACTTCCCCTCGTTCCTGCGCATGGTCGGCGAGGCCGTGTCGGCCGGGGCCATGGGCGCGGCCATCGGCCGCAACGTGTTCCAGCACGCCGAACCGCTCGCCGCGCTGGCCGAACTGTGCGGCCTGGTCCACTCGGGGGGCGCCAAGGAGGCCTAGCCGGCCGTTGAAAAACGGCCTGCGAATTTTGTTTTTTTCAACAGCCAGCTAGTCTTCGAACGGGACCGAAGCCGGCCGGCCGGGCTGCGGGGGCGGCGCGGCCGGCCGCTTTTTCATGAGGCGGCGTAATAGGCCGCGGCCACCAGGGCCAGGCTGACCACCCGCAGGGCCTGGTTGTGGACGATGAGCCGGGCGGCCAGGCGCGGGTTGAAGATGCCGGCGTAGTAGGGGAACTGGTGTCGGAAGGCGCGCATGGGCGTGGACAGGAGGTTGCCCGCCAGGAGGGCCATGACCACCTGCTCCGGGCTCAGGCTGCCCGCGTTCAGGAGCGCGCCGGCCGAGGCCAGGCCCGCGCTGAACTCGGCGGCCACGTGGAAGGCCACGATGGACAGGGCCTGGGGCGGCAGCCAGGAGAGCGCGGGCATGTGCTCGGCCATGAGGCGCTCCAGGTGGGAGAACAGGCCGAAGCGGTTGGCCGCGTCGAAGAGCAGGTAGATGGGCAGGGTGACGACCAGCACCTTGCGGATGCGCTTGGTGAAGCGCCCCCAGGACTTGGTCCAGGCCTCGCGCCAGCTTGCGGCCTTGCGCTCGTCCAGGCGGCAGGGGATGCAGCCCGGGGCCAGGGGCGGCAGGACGAGCCGGCCCAGGAGCACGATGAACGCGGTGCGCAGCAGCGCGGCCAGGAAGGTCAGGCCCACGTACGTCCAGGCCGCGGCCCCGATGAAGGGCACGGTGATGAAGAACATGGTGGGCAGGTGGGTGAAGTAGGTGGGCGTGGAGTTGAAGAGGTTGGTGAGCACCAGCTCGCGGCCGGTGAGCCGGCCCTGGTCGTAGGCCTCGGCCAGCATGGTGTTGGCGGCCACGCCCGAGAAGAAGGCCATGGAGAAGCTCGCTCCGGAGATGTCCTGGAGCCGGGCCGCGCGGGTGAGCGGCGCGGCCAGGCGGGCCATGCCCCGGGTCCAGTTCAGGGCCTCGATGAGGTTGCCGATGAGCAGGCCCGCGGAGATGGAGAGGACCAGCCGGGCGAGGGGCCAGCCCAGGGTGTGCCACAGGGAGTCGAGGGTCATGGGGAGCGCGTTCCTTTTCCGGGAGCTTTGACGCCGCGGAGGCGAAAAGGTAAGACATATGGGACGACCCGGCAAGGCGGCCGGATCGTCGGCGCCCCGACATGAAGCATCCGGCGTCGGCCAGCCTCCCGAGCCGACGCCCCACAAGGACACCGCATGGGCCTGCCCGCCCTACCCTCACCCCTCATCTGGATCAACGCCGGCGAGACGTCGGGCGACGTGCACGGCGCGCTGCTCATTCGGGATATCCTGCGGCAGTCGCCGCAGGCGCGCATCACCGGCATGGCCGGGCCGGCCATGCGCGCGGCCGGGGCGGTGGCCGTGGCCCGCACCGAGGAGCTGTCGGTGATGGGCTTCACCGAGGTGCTGGCCCGGATCGGCTCCATCACGCTGCTCCTGCGCCGGCTCAAGGCCAACCTGGCCGCGGCGCGGCCCGACGTGGTGGTGCTCATCGACGCGCCGGCCTTCAATTTCCGGGTGGCGCGCATGGCCAACGAGCTCTCCATCCCGGTGGTGTACTACATCTCGCCCAAGCTCTGGGCCTGGCGGCAGGGCCGCGCCAAGTTCATCAAGGAGCACGTGGACCGCATGGTCTGCATCTTCCCGTTCGAGAAGGAGTTCTACGCCCGGTTCGAGGTGCAGGCGGACTACGTGGGGCATCCGCTCCTGTCCGAGCTGACCCGGCCGGAGCTGGACGCCATCCGGCCGGACCCGAAGCGCATCGGCGTCCTGCCCGGCTCGCGGCGGGGGGAGGTGACGGCCCTGACCCCGGTGTTCGGCCAGACGGCCGAGGCGCTGTACGACCGGGACGACGAGCTGCGGTTCGCGGCGGTGGCCGCGCCCGGGGTGGCGGAGAAGACCCTGCGCGGGCTGTGGCCCCGGCACGTGCCCCTGGAGGTGCTGGACGCGCGGGACCGCTACGCGCACATGCGGGAGTGCGGGTTCCTGCTGGCGGCCTCGGGCACGGTGAGCATGGAGAGCGCGCTCCTGGGCGTGCCCACCATCGTGGCCTACAGGCTCTCGCCCCTGACCTTCTTCCTGGCCAAGCGGTTCGTGAAGGTGAAGTACGTGAGCCTGCCCAACATCATCCTGGACCAGCCGGTGTTCCCCGAATACCTCCAGAACCAGGCCACCCCCGCCAACCTCGCGGCCCAGGCCCGGGACTGGCTGGACCACCCCTCCCGCCTGGAGGACATCCGCCGGACCCTCGCGCCCCTGCGCGACATCCTCGGCCCCCCCGGCGCGGCCGGAAGGGCCGCGGAGATCGTGCTGGAGACGGCGGGGAGAGGCTTCAACACCGCCCGGTAGCCCGCCCGCGACGCGCCCCCGGCCGCCGCCCATGCCAGGGCCGCCGACGCGGGCGCGGCTAGCCCATCTCGACCTGCACCTGGTTGCGGCCCTTCCGCTTGGCGACGTAGAGGGCGCGGTCGGCGGCGGCGACGATCTTGTCCAGGACCTCGGTCGGGACCTGCCCGGAGGCGCCGGCCCCCTGGTAGGCGGACACCCCGAAGCTGGCGGTCACGGGGATGCTCGTCCCCTCGAACAGGACCGGGGCCTGCTCCAGGCTCCTGCGCAGCCGCTCCGCGGCCTGGGCGGCCTGCAGCACGTCCACGTCCGGCAGGAGCCCGATGAACTCCTCGCCGCCGAAGCGGCACAGCCGGTCCACGTCCCGCAGCTTGGCCTTGAGCCGCTGGGCCGCCTCCCGCAGCACCGCGTCCCCGCAGGGGTGCCCGTAGCGGTCGTTGACCTGCTTGAAGTGGTCCAGGTCGACCAGGAGCAGGGACACCGGGCGGGCGTAGCGTTCGGCGCGATTGAACGCGTCCTCGGCCAGCTCGAAGAAGTGGCGGCGGTTGTCCAGCCCGGTCAACTGGTCCACGGCGGCCAGCAGCCGGTAGCGCTCCTCGCTGTCCCGGATCTGCTGCATGGCCAGTTCGAGCTGGACGGTCATCTCGTTGAAGGCGGTCGAGAACTCCCCCATGAAGTCGAGGCGCTGCGAGAAGTCCCCGGCCGCCACCATCTGGGTCTGCCAGGTGACGTGCTTGAGATGGGCCTGCAGCCGCTTCAGCGCCCCGGCCAGGAAGCCCTTGACCTTGAGGGTCCCGGACAGGTCCCCGTCGGCCAGGGCGTACACGAACTCCCGGAGGGCCTGGACGTCGGCCAGCAGGCGGTGGAGCTCCGCATTGCCGGCCAGCGCCTCCGGAAGGCCGGAGGGAGGGCGGGGCGAGTCCAGGGCCTCCCGGATGACGCGCGCCGCCTCGGCGACGAGTCCGCCCCCGGCGTCCGTACCGGGATTTCCCGCCTCCGGCCGCTCCTCCCCCGGGGACGCCCCGGCCGGCGGCCCGTTCTCCAGGGGCTCGCCCCCCCGGCCGGCGCCCGCTCCGCCCCGCTCTGCCTGACGGCGGGGCACGGTCAATCCCGAATGAGTTCAGCCGTGAAGCGGCAGGTCCGGCCGCCGGTGCACCAGCAGTCCACCTCCTTGACCCTGAAGGGGTGGCCGGTGAAGCTCTCCAGGAGCCCGGCGATGAATCCCTCGTCGTACACGCAGATCTCGTAG
Organism: Thermodesulfobacteriota bacterium; assembly: GCA_040753075.1. Lineage (GTDB taxonomy): Bacteria > Desulfobacterota > Desulfovibrionia > Desulfovibrionales > Desulfovibrionaceae > UBA6814. The sequence goes on along the minus strand of JBFMHA010000017.1, from coordinate 1,843 downwards.
TCCAGCTCGGGCAGGCCGGAGCAGTCCAGGTCCTCGTCCACGGTGAGGATGAAGGACCCGGCCTCCAGGTCGGCCTTCTCCACGCGCAGGATGCCGATGCCCATGTCCCGGAGCGTGGCCTGCAGGCTGCGCACGAACTCGTTGAAGTCCGCGATCCCTCCGAAGACGTTCTTGTAGAACTCCGCGCCCGCCAGCTTCCCGGCCTCGCAGAAGATCTCGTCGGCCTTGCCGGATCCGAACTCCTTCTCCAGCACGTCGCGCAGGGTGAACTGCATGAGCCGGTAGACCTCCAGCCGGGTGTTGGGGCCGAGGTTCGGGCGTCCCAGTTCCAGGTCGCCGATCAGGTTCCAGGAAAAGGCGTACTTGCGGTTCGACACGTCGCGCCTCCCGAAGCGGGTTTGCCTCCCGGGGCAGGGCCCGGACGACGTTCTCTGGTCGGAACCGTTCCGATACCCGCCAATATCGACCCCGGCAAGGAGAAATAAAAACAGACCCACCCGGGAGGAAAACCTGCCCGGCGTCCCTGATCGGAGCCCCTGCGGCCGGAGGGCTACAGCCACTTCTTGCGCACGAACCAGACGGCCATGCCCGCCCCCAGGACGAGCATGGCGCCCAGGGTCGCGAAGTAGCCGTATTCCCAGTCCAGTTCCGGCATGTGCCGGAAGTTCATGCCGTAGATGCCGGCGATGAAGGTGAGGGGGATGAAGATGGTGGTGATGAGGGTGAGCAGCTTCATGATGGAGTTCATGCGCATGCCGGCCAGGGAGATGGAGAGCTGGAGCATGCCCCCGGCCACCTCGGCCAGGCTGCGCGCCGCGTCCACGGCCTGGGCCGCGTGGTCGTACACGTCCTTGAGCACCGCGGCGGCGTGCTCCTCCACCTCGTCGCCGAACTCCCGGGCCAGCCGGCCCACGGCCTCCCGGAAGGGCCACAGGGTCTCGCGCAGGAAGATGGCCTCCCGGCGCAGGGCGTAGATGTCGTAGAGCAGGTCCTGGCTCTGCCGCTCCATGACCTGGTCCTCCAGGGCCTCGGCCTGGATGCTGATGCGGCCCAGGGCCTCCAGGCAGCCGTCCACCAGCCCGTCCAGCAGCGCGGCCATGAGCGCGCCGTACCCGCTCTGGCGCAGCCGGCCGCGGCCGGTGCGCAGCCGCTCCCGCACCACGTCCCAGGCCGCGTGCTCGCCCTCCTGGAAGCTCACCAGGGCCTCGCTGGCCCAGGACAGGCAGACCTGCTCGCTCACCACCGCGTCGGCCTCGGCCTCGTACTCCACATCCTTGGCCACCACCGAGAGCACGTCCCCGCTCTCGTGGAACTTGGGCCGCTGGGCGGTGTTGAGCACGTCCTCCAGGAACAGGGGGTGGAGCTTGAACCGCTCGCCCACGGCCCGCACCAGGTCGGGATCGTGCAGGCCCACCACCCGCACCCAGTGCACCCGGTCCGCGGGCAGCTCCAGGCCGGGCAGGTCCGCGGCCAGCAGGCGGCGTTCGGACAGGCCGGCCGCGGAAAAGGACAGCAGGACCGCGTGCGGCTCGAAATCCCTGGGCCGCCCCACGTAGACGAGGGTGCCCGGCGGCGCTCCGGTCTTGCGCAGGCGCTTCTTCATCTGCTCGAACATGTCCGCTCCTTTTCCGGCCTATCCCTGGGCCCGAACCTGTGCTAGGCTACCCCTCGCGCGCCCGGACGGTTTCCGGGTCCTTTCTACACTCATTTCCCGGCCTTGCCCACCCTGGCCGGGCCGTGCGGAGACTCCATGGGCAAGAAGCGGAAACACCGGGACCCGGCCGGCGAGCCCGAGGCCCGCCCCCAGGCCAAACCCCAGGCCCGACCCAGGACCACGATCCAG
>JBFMHA010000016.1:0-59046 GCA_040753075.1 Thermodesulfobacteriota bacterium | reverse complement strand
GCGGACGGGGCCTGTCCGCCTCGCGTCTGGCTGCGGCCGGGCTCCTGGGTCTGCTCGCCCTGTACGGGGTTTGGCGGGTGGACACCCCTCCCGCCACCGTCGGGGAGGCCCGGGTGGCCCTCATCCAGGGCAACGTGGACCAGGCCCACAAATGGGATCCGGCCTGGCAGGCCGAAACCCTGCGCCGCTACTCCGACCTGAGCGCGGCCGAAGCCCGGGCCGGCGCCGACCTGCTCATCTGGCCCGAAACGGCCATGCCGTTCTTCTTCCAGGACCCCGCCCCCCTCTCCCTGCTGGTGCGCGCCCAGGTGCGGGCCATGGGCGCGCCGCTCCTGGCCGGCTCCCCGGCCTACACCCGGGAGTTGGGGGCGCGGGACTACGTGCTGCACAACCGGGCCTTCCTCATCAACTCCTCCGGCATCACCCTGGGTCATTACGACAAGGAGCACCTGGTCCCCTTCGGCGAGTACGTGCCCTTGTCCGGGCTCCTGGGCTTCCTGCCCAAGCTGGTGCAGGGCATCGGCGAGTTCGCGCCCGGCCGCGACCAGCCGGCGCTGGTCCTGGGAAACCTTGCTTTGGGCGTGCTCATATGCTATGAAACCATTTTTCCGGAACTGGCCCAGGACCGCGTGGAGCACGGCGCCAACCTGCTGGTGAACATCTCCAACGACGCCTGGTTCGGCCGTTCCTCGGCCCCGCTCCAGCACCTGCACCTGTCGGTGCTGCGGGCCGTGGAGCAGAACCGCTGGATGGCGCGGGCCACCAACACCGGCATCTCGGCCCTGATCGACCCTCGCGGCCGCATCCTGGAACGGACCGGGCTGTTCGCCACCACGTCTCTGGCCGGCCGGGTGGACCTGGTGGCCGAAACCACGCCCTTCCATCGCTGGCGGACCTGGGTGGACGCCGGCCTGGCCCTGGCCGCCCTGCTCCCCCTGGCCGCAGTCCGGGGCAGGCGCCGCCGCTAACACCAACCTTTTGGAATACATCCCATGGCCATTCTGCAATACACCGACCTGAAGACCCGTTGCGCCATCCTTGCCGAACAGTACGAGAGCCTCCGGGGGCGTCTTTGACCTGGATCGCGCCCGACGCCGCCTGGCGGAGATAGAGGAGACCCTCGCCAAGCCCGGGGCCTGGGACAAGCCCGAGGCCCTTACCCCCCTGCTCAAGGAGAAGAGCGCCCTGACCACGCTGGTGGAGCGTTTCGACGGCCTGCGCAAGGCCAAGGGCGACATGGACGACTGGCTGGCCATGGCCCGCGAGGAGCAGACCGCGGAAGTGCTGGAGGCCCTGGACGAACAGATTCTCCGCCTGGGAGACCGGCTGGAGAAGGCCGAACTGGCCACCCTGCTTTCGGCCGAGGGCGACGGGAGCGACGCCATCCTGGAGATCCATCCCGGGGCCGGCGGCACCGAGGCCCAGGACTGGGCCGAGATGCTCCTGCGCATGTACCTGCGCTGGGCCGAGCGCCAGGAGTTCAAGGTCCGCATCCTGGACCAGCTCCCGGGCGAGGAGGCGGGCGTCAAGAGCGTGGCGGTGCTCATCCAGGGCCCCTACGCCTACGGGCTGCTCAAGGGCGAGGCCGGCATCCACCGCCTCATCCGCATCTCTCCCTTCGACTCCTCGGGCCGGCGGCACACCTCCTTCGCCTCGGTGGACGTCCTCCCCGACGTGGAGGAGAACCTGGACATCGAGATCAAGGACGAGGAGGTGCGCATCGACGTGTTCCGCTCCAGCGGCCCCGGCGGCCAGAACGTGAACAAGACCAGCTCTGCGGTCCGCCTCACCCACATTCCCACCGGCATCGTGGTGTCCTGCCAGAACGAACAGTCCCAGCACCGCAACAAGGACACCGCCTTCAAGATCCTCAAGGCCCGGCTCATCGAGCGGGAGCTGCGCAAGCGCGAGGCCGAGAAGCAGGCCCAGTACGCCACCAAGGACGCCATCGGCTTCGGCAGCCAGATACGCACCTACACCCTGCAGCCCTACCGCCTGGTCAAGGACCACCGCTCCGCCACCGAGATCACCAACGTGGACGCGGTGCTGGACGGCGACCTGGACACCCTCATCCGCAACCACCTGCTGCACACCCATGCCCACGCCGCCGCCTGACCCCCTGGACGTGCAGAGCCGCGAGGTCCTGAGCCGGGAGCTTGACTCCCTGCGCCGGGCCGTGCTGGCCCGTCATCCCGGCCTGGCCCCGGACCTGGAAAGCAACGAGAGCCTGCTGGCCCTCCTGCGCCTGGTCCCCGGCCTGTCCCTGGACCAGTGGCCCCATCTGTCCGAGAAGCTGGGGCTCAAGGATTGGCTGGCCGTCCCCCTGCGCGGGGACGACGCGCCCTTCCTGGAGCAGCTCGGCCGGACCCTGGAGGACCTCGCCTTCCAGACCGAGCACGACCCTCTCACCGGCCTGCCCAACCGACGGGCTTTTGACCGGACCATGGACCGCGAGTTGGAGCGCGCCCGCCGGGCGGGCATCTCCCTGTCCGTGGCCGTGCTGGACCTGGACAATTTCAAGCGGCTCAACGACACCCACGGCCATCCCTGCGGGGACGAGGCCCTGGTGCAGACGGCCCGCATCTTGCTAACCGGGATACGGCGCTACGACATGGCGGCGCGCATCGGGGGCGAGGAGTTCGCCCTGGTCTTCCCGGAAACCGGGATGACCCGGGCCAGCCTCATCCTGGAGCGCATCCTGGAATCCCTGCGCCAGGTGCGGCTGGGCTGCGCCGGAATCCACGTGCGGCTCACCGCCTCGGTGGGCCTGGCCTGCACCAAGGGCCGGGGCGAACGCAGTCCGGCGGACCTCATGGAGGCCGCGGACAAGGCCCTGTACCAGGCCAAGGGCGAAGGCAAGGACCGGGTGGTGGCCGCGCCGCTCCTGGACCTGGCCGCGCCGGCCAAGGCCACCCTGGTGGAAGCCAGCGAGAAACGATTCCTCTTCACCGGCAGTTGAGCTGACGGAAGGACTCATGACCGAAGACGCGCACAAGACCCTTTCCGTGGCCGTGGTCAGCGGCAAGGGCGGAGTGGGCAAGACCAACCTGGCCCTGAACCTGGGGTACGCCCTGCACAAGGCCGGACACCCGGTCATGCTCATGGACTGCGACCTGGGCCTGGCCAACCTGGACGTGCTCCTGGGCCTGGCCCCGGACAAGACCCTGCAGGACATGCTCCAGCCCGGGGTGACCTCGGCCGAGGTGGTCGTGCCCATCGAGCCCGGAGGTTTCGACTTCCTGCCCTCGGCCTCGGGCGTGCCCGAACTCATCGACCTGGACGAGGACCTGCAGCGCCTGCTCTTCTCCAAGCTGACCTCCATCATCGGGGGCTACGACTACCTGCTCATGGACCTGGGCGCGGGCATCTCCCGCACGGTGCTCTCCTTTGCGGCCATGGCCCAGGAGCGGCTGGTGGTCATCACCCCGGAGCCCACCTCCCTCACCGACGGCTACGCCATGATCAAGGTGCTGCACACCGAATACGGGGTGCGGACCTTCAACGTGGTGGTGAACATGGCGGACAACCGCGCCCAGGGCGACCGCAGCTTCGAGCGGCTGGCCGCGGCCTGCAAGCGCTTCCTGTCCCTGGACATCGAGTACGTGGGCACGGTGCGCAGCGACTCGGCGGTGGTCCAGGCGGTCATCCGCCAGGTACCCCTGCTCAAGCACGCCCCTACCTCGGGGGCGGGCCGGGACGTCCTCAACCTGGCGGTGAAATTCAAGCGCATGCGCGACAAGCGCCTGCCCACGCTGTCCGCGCAGCGAATCCTCGCGGATCTTTCCACAAGAATCATGAAATCCTCTTGACCGAAAACGCCGGTATTTGGCATATATACCATGTCAAGACACACCTTCCGCCGAAAGCGTGCGGAAGGCCATACCGGCGACGGAGGAACGACATGAACAAAAGCGAGCTCATCAAGACCCTGGCCGAGAAGAACAACCTGCACGTTGACGAGGCTGCGCTCATCGTCAACACCTTCTTCGACTCCATCAAGAACTCCCTGGTCAAGGGAGAGCGGGTGGAGATCCGCGGCTTCGGCAGCTTCAAGGTCAAGGATTACGGCGGGTACACCGGCCGCAACCCCAAGACCGGCGACGTGGTCGACGTCCAGCCCAAGAAGCTCCCCTTCTTCCGGCCCGGCAAGGAGCTCAAGGAGTACGTGAACAAGTAGATGCGACGTTTCTTCCTCCTGCTGGCCCTCGCCGGGTGCGCGACCCTGTTCGCCGCGCGCGCCCAGGCCGGCGACCCGCTCACGCTGATGTTCTCGGCGAACACGGTTGGCTGGCTCCTTCCCTGCCCGTCCTGAGGGGGCAAGACCATTGGCGGCCTGGCCAGGCGCGCCACCTTGCTTGCGTCCCTGCGGGAGCACGCCGAGAAAAACGGGGCTCCCCTGCTGGTGCTGGCCGGGCCCTACGAGTTCATACCCACCGAAGCCGCGGCTCCCGAAGCCCCGGCCGACGCAGCCAAAGCCCTGGCTGCCGCCTTTGTCCGCCTGCCCTATGACCTGGGCTACGCCCTGCCCGCCGAGTCCCGCTGGCTGGCGGATCACGGCGCGGCCCTGCCTCCGTACTTCCGGGTGGCCGGGGAACGGCCTGTCTCAGAGGTGCGCCAGGTGGGCGGCGTGCGGGTGGGCCTGCTCCTGTTCCCGGCCCTGGCCCCAAGCCTGGTCAAGGCTCCGCAGGCCATCGCCAAGGCCGTGGCGGACAGCGCCCTGAATCTGCGCGAACGCTCCGACATCGTGGTCGGAGTCTCTCCCTGGGGCGCCTCGGCCGAAACGGACTTCCTGGAGACCCGGGGGCACACCGTGGATGTGCTCCTGGGCTCCGGCCCCGGTCCGGGCTTCCCGGCCCGGCCGATGGCCGGGGACAAGGTGCTCTGGGTGCGGTCCTACTCCCAGGGCAAGGCCCTGGTCCAGGTCGTGATCAAGACCCTGCCCAGCCGCACCCCGGAATGGAGGTGGGTGCGGGAGCAAAACGCCGTGGTTCTGTTGCAGTCCCTCAACGAAAGCATTACAAACGACCCCGGCATGGACGCGCTCCTGGCCGGCTACCGCCTGGAGCAGCCCGCGAACTGAGCAGCCGGCCCCGCCGCCCTGCCCGGCTCACCAGGTGCGGCGTTCGCCCGGTCCTGCGACCATGGCTTGCAGCGCAACGGTGCGGAATCTTTTTTTTCTGCACCCCTAGGCATCTTGAACACTGGACGCCAGCGCGTCCGCCCAGCGGACAACCATCATGCACGAAATCGCCTTCACCAAGATGCACGGATCCGGCAACCATTTCGTGCTGCTGGACAACCGCTCCCTTCGCGTCCCCGTTCCGGACATGGCCCGCTGGGCCGAGGCGATCTGCGCCCAGGGCTTCGGCGTGGGCGCGGACGGGCTCATCTTCCTGGATGCGGCCCCGGCCGGCTCGGACGCGGACTACATGTGGCACTTCTACAACGCCGACGGCTCCCGGGCCGAGATGTGCGGCAACGGCTCGCGTTGCGCCGCCCGCCTGGCCATGGAGCTGGGCCTGGCCGGGCCGGAGCACGTGCTGCTCACCGATGCCGGCCCCATCCGCGCCCTGGTGGACCCGGACTCGGACCAGGTCAAGGTGCAGCTCACCAAGCCCCGGGACCTGGCCCTGGACGTGGCCCTCACCCTGGAAGGGCAACGCCTCACTGTCCATTTCGTGAACACCGGCGTGCCGCACACCGTGGTGGAGTGCGGCGACGTGGCCGGCGTGGACGTGAAGCAGCTCGGCCGCGCCCTGCGCTTCCATGAGCGATTCGCCCCGGCCGGGACCAACGTGAACTTCATCTCGGTCACCGACCGGAACGCCCTCTCCCTGCGCACCTACGAGCGCGGGGTCGAGGACGAAACCTACGCCTGCGGCACCGGCGCCGCGGCTTCGGCCCTGGTGGCCCATGCCCTGGGCCTGGCCGGGACCGCAGCGGCCGTGACCACCTCCGGCGGCGAGGTCTTGCGCATCTTCCTGGAAAACGGCACGGTCCACCTGCAGGGGCCGGCCGTCACCGTGTATTCCGGCCGGCTGCGGGCGGCGTCCGTGGGGCTCGATCTGCCCGCGGGTGCGGCCGGGACGGACGCATAACGCATTCTGGTCTTGCAGCAAGGCCATCCGCTGGAACAATGCTTCATTATTCCAGCAAAATGCATAAGAGCGGCCAAGCCTTTCCAGGCCGACACGCTCTAAACCAAGGGGGACAGCATGCAGTTCAGGGGTGCATTCACCGCGCTGGTGACGCCGTTCAAGAACGGCGAGGTGGACGAGGAGTCCTACCGACGGCACATCGAGTGGCAGATCGAACAGGGCATCAACGGCCTGGTCCCATGCGGCACCACCGGCGAGTCCGCCACCCTTTCCCACGCCGAGCACGGCAAGGTCATCCGCATCTGCGTTGACCAGGTGAAAAAACGCGTCCCTGTGCTGGCCGGGGCCGGCTCCAACAACACCCGCGAGGCCGTGGAGCTCACCCGCTACGCCAAGGAGGCGGGCGCCGACGGCGCGCTGCTCATCACCCCCTACTACAACAAACCCACCCAGGAGGGCCTGGTGGCGCACTTCAAGGCCATCGCCAAGGAAGTGTCCATGCCCTTCGTGGTCTACAACGTGCCGGGCCGCACCGCCCTGAACCTGCTGCCCGCCACTGTGGCCCGCATGGCCCGGGAGATTCCCGAGGTCATCGGCATCAAGGAGGCCACCGGCGACATCAAGCAGGGCTCCGAGGTGGTGGAGTACTGCCCGAACGGGTTCACCGTGCTCTCGGGCGACGACTTCACGGTGCTGCCGCTCCTGGCCGTGGGCGGGCACGGCGTCATCTCCGTGGTCTCCAACCTCATGCCCTCGCAGATGGCCGGCATGTGCCGGGCCTTCTCCGCCGGCGACATGGCCACGGCCCAGAAGCTCCACTACGAGATGAATCCCGTGTCCCGGGCCATGTTCATCGAGACCAACCCGGTCCCGGCCAAGACCGCCCTGGACATGATGGGCCGCTTCCCCTTCGAGGTGCGGCTGCCCCTGGTGGAGCTCCAGCCCGCCAACCGGGAGAAGCTCGCTGGAACTCTCAAGGACGCCGGCCTGATCTAGGCAAAGCCTTCGACGTCGAACGGCCCGCCGAGCCTAGGCTCGGCGGGCTTTTTCTTTGCCGGGCCGACTTGGCGCCGTTCTTGTTAGGGAATGGGCAGGCGGCAGGTTCCGCCACCGCCGCCGCGTCCAACCTCCGGGAGGAGACATGCCCCGCCCTGAAGAACCCACCCGCTTCCTGGTCACCGGCCTGCCCCGGTCCGGCACCAACCTCATCCTGCACTCCCTGGCCTTCCACCCCGAGGTGTTGGCCTACAACGAGCTCTTCAACCCTGATCGGATGCTCTGGGGCAGCAGCGAGGTGGACAAGGAGCGGCATGACGCCTTCCTGGAGCTTCGCGCTACCCGGCCGGTGCACTTCATCGAGCACGTGCTGAGCCCGGAACACCCGGAGATACGGGCCGTGGGATTCAAGCTCTTCTACATGCACGGCGCCCCGGCGGAGCGCGAGTCCTACCGTCTGGTCTGGCCCTGGCTGCGCAGGATGGAGGGGCTCCGGGTGGTGGACGTGGTGCGCAAGAACAAGCTCAAGCAGATATTCTCCTGGTTCCTGGCCCAGGAAACCCAGGTATGGGTGCGTAAGGGCGAATCCCTGCCGCAGCCTCCCCAGTCCATCGCGCTGCCCTTCGATGTGGTGAACGGCTATTTCCACTGGTACGAGGACATGGAGAAACTGCGCGCCCGGCAGTTGGAGGGCATGGACGTGCTGGAGTTGGACTACGAGACCCTGGCTGCGGACTTCGCCGCCCACATGGCGCGCATCCAGGAGCACCTCGGCGTGCCGGTGCTGCCCCTGGCCCCGGCCATCCGCAAGCAGCGCACCGCGCACATCAACGAGGTCCTGATCAACTATTGGGAGCTGCGCGACCGCTTCGTGCAGACCCCGCACATCAAATACTTCGAGATGGCCGAAGAGGACGCGAGCTGCCGCAGCGCCGCGGCATGACCGGACCGGAAAACAAGAGGCCCGGCGCGGTGTCCCGCGCCGGGCCTTATTCATTCAGCAGAGGGGGTCAGTTAGCCCTTGAGCACCTTCTCGAAGGGGGGCACGACCTGCTTCTTGCGGGAGAGCACGCCGGGCAGCCACACGCTCTTCTCGCCGGGCTCCACGTTGTAGGCCTTCTTCAGCACCGACGGGTCGTCGGCGATGAACAGCATCTCGGTGCCTTCCTTGATGATGTCGGTGAGCATCAGGTACACGCCGTTGTTGCCCTTCTCGGCCTTGACCTTCTTGATCTCCTCGAACAGCTGGTCCTTGAAGGGATCCAGGATGGACAGGTCCACCACTTCGAGCTGGCAGATGCCCAGCTTGGTGCCGCCCATGTCGAAGTCCTTGTAGTCGCGGAACACCAGCTCGCGCATGGGGGTGCCGGCCACCGCGGACTTCACCTTGAACATCTCGATGCCCAGGGCCATGTAGTCGGACACGCCGGCGATCTTGGCCAGGGCCTCCACGGCCTTCTTGTCCTCGGGGGTGCAGGTGGGGGACTTGAACATGACGGTGTCGGACAGGATGGCGCACATCATGGCGCCGGCGATGCCCTTGGGAATCTCGACCTTGAAGAAGTCGTACATGGCCTTGATCACGGTGCCGGTGCAGCCCACGGGCCAGACCCACATCTCCAGGGGAGCCGGGGTGGTCACGTCGCCCAGCTTGTGGTGGTCGACCACGCCCAGGATCTCGGCCTTGTCCAGGTCGGCGGGCAGCTGCGCGCGCTCGGTGGTGTCCACCAGGATGAGCTTCTGGCCCTCGACCGAGGTCACCACCTCGGGGGCGGCCAGGCCGAACTTGTCGAGCACGAACTTGGACTCGGGATTGACCGCGCCCTGGGCCACGGCCTTGGCCTCGACGCCCAGCTTGCTTTTCAGATCGGCAACCGCGATGGCCGCAGTGATGGAATCCGTGTCGGGATTCATGTGACCGATGACGAGAACAGCCATGGGAACCTCCTCAAGGGATATTGTTGGTAGATTACCGGGAAAAGTTTGTGCCAAATAGCACAATCATCCTCACCTGCCAAGGGGGAAAGCCCTGCCCGAGAAATATTCCTTATCTCACGGGAATCACTGGACATAGAACAAGCTGGCCAGGAGCACCGCGACAACTCCGGCAGCCATGGAGCCGTACGCGCGCAGGGACCGAAGGGAGAGGATGCCGCCGAAACTGGCCGCCACCCACAGATGGCCCCAGGAGAACAGGCCCTGGGGAGGCTGGAGCAGGTTCCAGGCCCGCAGAAGCCCCACCAGGCTGATGAGGGCCAGCACCGCGGCGAAGAAGAACAGGAAGTGCGCCACCCAGTTCTGGATCATGCCCTCCAGGATGGTGCGGCCGAGGCGTACGGGGCGTACGGCATCGCCCCGGGCCCAGGCCTGGAGACGGTCATAGGCGGCATTTCGCCGGGCGCGCAGGAAGTCCTCCAATCTGGCCCCGATCCAGCCCAGCGGCAGGCAGAGCAGGATGGGAAACACCGCTTCGGCCGGGGTTGTGAAGCCGAAGGCGTGCAGCAGGGTCAGGCAGGAAAGGTTGGAGGCCGCGGTGTTGGGCGGGATGTACGTCCCGGCCGGGATGAGGTCCAGCCAGAACAGCTCGAAGATGACCGAGACGTAGAGGGCCAGCTCCAGGTTCCCCGCCAGCAGGCCGAAGACCAGCCCCTGGACCAGCGGGCGTTCAAGGATGCCAATGTTTATTGAAAAGCGCAGCAGAGTGAACAGGGCAAAAAAAAAGCGATGAGGGCCAGGCCGGCCAGGGATGGGTAGGCGACGTCTACCATGCCTGGTCTACCTGGACGGGCTCGTTGGGTACGCAGCGGAAGTCCAGCTTGACCCCGCTGTCCACGAAATAGTGCAGGCAGCGCCGGTCGTCTTCGGAGAGGGCCACGTGGGCGCAGATCTGCTGCTTGCCCGGGGCGTAGTGCAGGTTGCCGACGTTCAGCCGAGACAAGGCCATGCCGCCCTGGTGGGCGATGCGGGCATCCTTGCAGGTGGCGAACAGGACAAGGGCGTTGGGCTCCATGTCCGCGCCCCATTGCGACTTGAGAAAGGCGGGGGTCTCGGCTACGGGCACGAAACGGGCGTCCACGCCCTGGGGAATGGCGAGCCCCATGATCTCCTGGCGCAAGGCGTCGTGGGCCAGTTCGTCATTGGCCACCACCAGGGTGCGCGCCTTGGTGAAGGGCAGCCAGGCCTCGATGACCTGGCCGTGGATCAGGCGGTTGTCTATGCGCACCCAGAGCATGGAGCGTCCGTTCATTTCGCCTCGGCAACCTTGCTGCGCAAGATCTCTCCGGCCACTACGATGCCCTGGCACCCGGCGGTCTTGGCCTCCTGGGCCAGCCGCCCCAGGGAGAGCGCCCGGGATCCCATGACCTTGAGGAGCATGGGAAGATTGACCCCGGTCATCACCTCCAGCCGGCCTGTGCCGAGCAGGGAGAGGCTCAGGTTGGTGGGGGTGCCGCCGAACATGTCGGTGAGGATGAGCACCCCTCCTCCCAGGTCCGATTTCTGCGTGGCCTCGCGGATTTTGGTCAGTATCTCCCCCACCTCCAGGGAGATGTCAACGCCCACGGCGGCGCACCCCGGCTGGCGGCCGAGGATGGCCTGGGCAGCATCCAGCAGGCTCTGGCCATAGTTGCCGTGGGTGACCAGCACGACGCCCACCTGTTTGGTCTTCTCTGACTGGCTCATGCTCCTCCGCCCGGACCTGCGCCGCGGCCGGCCCTAGCCCAGTTCGATATGGCGGTGTTCAAGGTTGACCACATACCCCGACTTCACCAGGGAGTCAAAAACCGCCTCGGCCACGGCCACCGAGCGGTGACGGCCCCCGGTGCAGCCCACGGCGACGGTCAGGCGGTAGCGGCCCTCGGCCTGGTACAGCGGGAGGAGGTAGTTCAGGAACTCCAGAAGCCGGGTGCGGAATTCTTGCCCTTCGGGGGTGCGGAACACATAGTCCACCACCGCCCGATCGCGGCCGGACAGGGGGCGCAGGCTCTCGTCGAAATGAGGATTGGGCAGAAAGCGCAGGTCGAAGACCAGGTCGGCCTCGGTGGGCTGGCCATACTTGAAGCCGAAGGACAGGAGGTAGATCTTGAGCCCGGCGCGACGCTCCCGCACGAACTCCCACCGTTCCTGGAGATGGCGGCGCAGGTCGTGGATGGAGTAGTCGGAGGTGTCCACCACCAGCTCGGCCGCGTCGCGCACCGGCCGGAGCAGTTCCCGCTCGGCGTCCAGGGCCCGCTCCAGGTCAAGCTCCCCGGACTCCAGGGGATGGGGCCGGCGGGTGGAGGCGTAGCGCCGCCGCAGGACCCCGGCCCGTGATTCGATGAACACGACCCGGGGCGCAATGCCCTGGGCCTTGAGCCCCTCCATGGCCGCGCGGAAATCCTCTCGGAAGTCCTCGCTGCGCACGTCCAGGCCCATGACCAGGCCCTGGTGGTGGGCCGTCTGCTGGCTCTGGAACAAGGCGGCCAGGCCGGGCGCCAGGTCCGGGGGCAGGCCGTCCACCGCGATGAAGCCCAGGTCCTCGAAGACCTTCATGGCCGTGCTTTTGCCCGCCCCGGACAGGCCGGACAAAAGGATGACCGGGAAATCGCGCAGGTCGTGCATCGTCCCTCCCGGGACGCGAGCCTGGGGACGCCGCGCCGGCGGCGCACCGGCGCGGCGTTACGTTGCGGCCAGAAGCCTCCACAGTTCGTCGCGGTCGGCCGCAGCCAGGAAGGAGCGCCGGAAGTTCTCGTCGCGAAGGAGTCGAGAGATGGTGGCCAGGATGCGCAGGTGCGTCCCGGCCACCTGTTCCGGCGCGAGAACCAGGAAGAAGATGGTGCAGGGCTTGAAGTCCAGGGCGTCGAAATCCACGCCCTGGCGGCTGCGGCCCACCACCAGAACGATTTCCTGGAGGTCCTCCATCTTGCCGTGGGGGATGGCCACCCCTTCGCCGATGCCGGTGGTGCCCAGGTGCTCGCGCTCCAGGAGCACTTGGCGGGTCTTCTCCCGGTCCAGGCCGGGAAGCTTGCGGCCAAGGGCGGTCACGAGCTCCGCCAGGACCTCGCTCTTGGTCTTGGCGGCAAGCTCGGGCAATACCATGTCCCGGTCCAGGAAATCGGACAGCTTCATCCTAGAACCCCGGGTCGATGAGGCCGTACACGTTTTCCTTGCGGCGATAGATCACGTTGATGCGTTCGCTCTCGGCGTTCTGGAAGACCAGGAATTCATAGTTCAGGCTGTCGAGCTGTTCGGCTGCCTCCTCCACGGACATGGGCATGGGATCGTAGGAGTCGCTCTCCTCGATGATCTTCTCGCGCTCCCCGCCCTCGGTGGCCAGGAAGCTCACGAAGTCCACGTTGACCGCGCCGCGCTCGGCCCGCTTGCGGCGGTCCTTGACCTTCTCCCGGGTCTTGCGCAGCTGGGCCTCCAGCTTGTCCAGCACCAAGTCGATGGTGGAGTACATGTCCTCGCTTTCTTCGTATCCGGAAATGTTGATGCTGTCCGCGACGATGGCCACCTCGGCCATGTGCCGGAACTTCTCCACGGAGAGATTGACCTGCACGGACGCGTTCTCGGTCTTGGGCTCGGCGAACTTGAGCAGCTTCTCGAACTTCTTCTGGGCGTAGTTCTTCAGGTGATCGGACGGTTCGAAGTTCTTGAAGGTGAAGGTGATGTTCATGGCTCCCTCCTTGGTGTGCGAAGCAGCCGCGAAGGCCGCGTCATTCTCGTGGGGCGGCTTAGAAGACCTGTTTGCGCCGGGAGGACGAGGGGATGCCCAGGGTCCCGCGGTACTTGGCCACGGTGCGCCGGGCGATGTTGACCTTGAGCCGCTCCTTCAGGTCCTCGGCGATCTTGTCGTCGGACAGGGGGTGGCGGGGGTCCTCTTCGTCGATGAGCTTCTTGATGAGAGCCTTGACGCTCTCCGAGCCCACCATGGATCCGTCGTCCAGCTCCAGGGCGCTGTTGAAGAAGAACTTGAGTTCGTGGATGCCGTGGGGGGTGGCCAGGTACTTGCTCGTGGTGATGCGCGAGACCGTGGATTCGTGCATGCTGATGTCCTCGGCCACATCCTTGAGGATCAGCGGGCGCAGACGGGTCACGCCGTGCTCGAAGAACTCCCGCTGAAACTTCACGATGCTCTCAACTACCTTATAAAGCGTGCGTTGCCGTTGGTAAAGACTCTTCATGAGCCAGACCGCGGAGCGCATTTTCTCCTGAAGGTAGTCCTTGTCCTTGCCCGCGGCCCCGGTCATGCCCTGGGCGTACACCGGAGAGAGGGCCAGCCGGGGCAGTCCCTCCTCGTTGAGGATGATGACCCACTCCTCGTCGAACTTGTACACGTAGGCGTCGGGACTGACGTACTGCGGCTCCTCGCTGCCGAAGGAGGCCCCGGGCATGGGATCCAGGGTGGACATGAGGTCCAGGTATTCCTTGATGTCCTCCAGGGTGAGCCGGAACTTGCGCATGAGCGGCTTGTAGCGCCGCTTCTCCAGGTCCTCCAGGTGCTCCCGCACCAACTCCACGAGCACCGGGTCCCGGTCGTAGCCCAGGGCCTTGATCTGCACCAGCAGGCATTCCTGGGGCGTACGCGCGGCCACTCCCAGGGGGTCGAAGAGCTGCACCGCGGCGATGACCGACTCCACCTTCTCCTCGGTCTGGCCGGTGGCCTCGGCGATTTCCTGGGCCGTGGCCTTGAGGTAGCCCATGGAGTCCAGGTTGCCGATGACGTGTTCGCCGATCTCCATCTCCTCGGGGGAGAGGCTGGACAGTCGGAGCTGCCAGAGCAGATGCCCGGGAAGGGAAGGCTTGGCCGAGAGGCGGGCCTCGAAGGACAGGCCCTCCTCCGGTATCTCGCTCTCCCGCATCTGGGAGGCTCGGCCCAGGGAGGAGAATTCGCCCAGGTAATCTTCCCAGTCGGCGTTCTTGGTCAGGTCGCGCTGCAGGGTTTCGTCGCGGGAGGGTTCGGCCACGGTGGGCGCGGGCGCCTCGCGCAGGTCGTCGTCGGTGGTGTCGCGGCTGCGGACGTCGCCCGCGTCCTCGTCCAGGCGCTCCTCCAGGAGAGGGTTCTCCACGAGCTCCTGCTGGACCATGTCCACCAGTTCCAGGCGGGAGAGCTGCAGAAGCTTGATGGCCTGCTGCAACTGGGGCGTCATCACCAGTTGCTGGCTGAGCTTGAGTTGTTGACGAAGTTCCAGCGCCATGGGCATCCGCACGGGAAAACGGCCGGTCATCCCGGCCGCGTTTTCAGTTCACGTACCGGCCCGCAAGCCGCTCCGGGAGCGGTTGCAGGCCATTCGTCTCGGGATTCATGATGGCACAAGCGCACGGCACTTGCAACAGGAATGCCAGGGGAAGTTCAAACGCGGCAGGAGAGGGTCCGCCGGCCCTACATGCTGAACCCTTCGCCCAGGTAGCAGCGCCGGGCGCGTTCGTCGGCGATGATCTGGTCGGGGGCGCCGTCCAGGATGATCCGGCCCTCGAAGGCCAGGTAGGCCCGGTCGCAGATGCGCAGGGTTTCGCGCACGTTGTGGTCGGAGATGAGCACCCCGATGCCCTTGGACTTGAGCCCGCGCACGATGCCCTGGATGTCGTCCACGGCCAGGGGGTCGATGCCGGCGAAGGGCTCGTCCAGCAGCATGAACTTGGGATCCAGGATGAGGGCCCGGGCGATCTCCAGCCTCCGCCGTTCGCCGCCCGACAGGTGCATGGCCGGCTGGTCGGCCAGACGCAGGATGCCCAGTTCGGCGAGCAGGGCGTCGGCCCGCTCCTTCTGCTCCCGGGAGGAGAGTCCGGTGTGCTCCAGGATCACCTGGAGGTTCTCCCGCACCGTGAGCTTGCGGAACACGGAGCTTTCCTGGGGCAGGTAGGACATGCCCATCCGGGCCCGTTCGTGCAGGGGCAGACGGGTCAGGTCCAGCCCGTCCAGGGTGACCTGGCCGGCGTTGGGCTTGATGATGCCCACCAGCATGTAGAAGGTGGTGGTCTTGCCCGCGCCGTTGGGGCCGAGCAGTCCCACCACCTCGCCCTGGGTCAGGCGCAGGGAGACCTCGTGCACCACCTCGCGATGGCCGTAGCGCTTGACCAGGGCGTCGCCCCGGAGCACGGCCTCGCTCACTGCCCCACTCCCTTGGGAGTGCTGAAGGTGGCCTGCACGCGCTGGCCCTCGCCGCCCAGGACCTCGCTGCGGTTGTCCTTGAAATAGAGCTTCACCACCTTGCCCGTGACCGTGTTGGCCCCGTCCTTGAGCACCGGGTCTCCCTCCATGCTGAAGAGCCCCTCCTGCACCAGATAGGTGGCGGTCTCGCAGGCGCCCACCTTGCCGTCGCGCTCGATGCGAACCGCGCCCCGGGCCACGATCTTCTCGATGCGGCCGGCGTCGGTCGGAGTCCCTTCGGCCTTGGCCCCGGCCTGGGGCGCGAAGTGCACGGTGAGGCTCGAGGACCAGAGCGCGAAGTCGGGACGCTGCACCCGGACCTTGCCCTCGAACACCACGGTGCCCGCGGCCTGGTCGTAGCGCATGCTGTCGGACTCGATCTTGGTGGGGGTCTTGGACATGTCCGCGACGGGCTCCGCAGCCTGGGCCGGGAGGATTGCCGCCGCCATCAGGCACAGGGCCAGGAGCAGGGGACGGATGCGCACGGGGTTCACTCCTGGGCCCGCTTCCTGCCGTCGGCGTACAGTTCGCCGACGACCCCGCCGCGGGCCGTGATCTCGTTGGTTTTCAGGTCCAGGACCACCTCGGCGGCGTTCATGGACAGCTCCCGGTGGACAAGGGTCACGTTGCCGGCCAGGCGCAGGGTGCGGCCTGCGCCGGCGTAGTGCAGGGCGTCGGCGTGGATGGTGCTGTTGCCGCTCTCGATGCGCACGGCGGGTCCCAGGTCCGCCACCTCCCGCTCCTGGTCCACCTCGCCCTGGGGCGCGCTCACCGCGACCTCGTGCCGCCTGCCGTTCCGGTCCTCGGCATAATAGACCAGCCGCGGATTGTACACCCGGATGCGGCCCTGCTCCTGGAGGTATTCGGCGCGCTGCGCGGACAGGGTCCAGGAAAGCTTGCCCTCCCGGCCCTGGGACAGGGTGAGGCCCTGCACAGACACGTCCACCTGGGTGTCCTTGGCGGCCTTGGCCACCTCGCGGGCGGCCTTGCCCAGGCCGGAAAAATGCCAGGCCGCATACGAGGCGGCGGCCAGGACGGCCACTATGGCCAGGGACCACAGGAGACGTCTCATTGAACTGACCACTCGGCCCACAGGCCGTCGAGCTTGCCCTGGGACTCCAGGAGGAAGCGGACGGCCTCGCGCACCGCGCCCTGCCCTCCCGGCCGGGTGGAGATCCAGGCCGCCCGGGCCAGTATCTCGGGCTGGGCGTTGGCCACGGCCATGGGCAGGCCCACCCGGGACAGGGGGGCGGCGTCCACCCAGTCGTCGCCCAGGAAAGCCGTCTCCTCCAGGGTCAGGCCGTGCTTGGCGCAGATGCCTTCCAGCAGGGGAATCTTGTTCCGGTGGCCGGCGTGGTAGTCGGAAACCCCCAGTTCCCGCATGCGGGCGGCCACGGCCGGGGAGTCCAGGCCGGAGATGACCGCGACGACCAGCCCCGCGGCCTGGGCCAGCTTGATGCCCAGCCCGTCCTGCACGTGGAAGCGTTTCATGGCCACGCCGTCGGGGCCGTAGTACAGCCCGCCGTCGGTGAGCACCCCGTCCACGTCCAGGACCAGCAGCCGGATGCGGGCGGCGCGCTCCCTAGCATTCATAGCGCACGTCCCAGGCCCGCTTCAGGTCCCTGAGCAGGGCCTCGGCCCGGTCCAGGGGCCAGGAGTTGGGGCCGTCGCACAGGGCGCGGTCCGGGTCCGGGTGGACCTCCATGAACACGCCCGAGGCGCCCATGGTCGCCGCCGCCCGGGCCAGGGCGGGCGCGAATTCGCGCTGGCCGCCCGAGGCGCCGCCCAAGCCGCCGGGGAGCTGCACCGAGTGGGTGGCGTCGAAGACCACGGGATGGCCCAGGCGGGCCATGATGGGGATGGAGCGGAAGTCCACCACCAGGTTGTTGTAGCCGAAGGAGGCCCCCCGCTCGGTGAGCCAGGCGAGGGGCGGTTGCGGAGCCGCCGCCTCGGCCAGCTTGCCCGTGACCTGGGCCATGTCCCAGGGGGCCAGGAACTGGCCCTTCTTCACGTTCACGATGCGGCCGGTGCGGGCGGCCGCGACCAGCAGGTCGGTCTGGCGGCAGAGGAAGGCCGGCACCTGGAGCACGGAGCAGACCTCGGCCACGGCCGCGGCCTGCTCCGGAAGGTGGATGTCGGTGAGCACCGGCAGGCCCGAAGCCCGGCCCGCCTCCTCCAGCCAGCGCAGGCCCTCCTCCAGGCCCGGGCCGCGGAAGGAGGCGATGGAGGTGCGGTTGGCCTTGTCAAAGGAGCTCTTGAACACCATGGGCAGCCCCGCGCGCTCCCCGGCCTCGGCCAGGAAGCAGGCCACGGAGACCGCCAGGTCGCGGCTCTCCAGCACGCAGGGCCCGGCGATGACGAAGGGGCCGGAGCGGGAGCGGGCATACAGCCCGGCCGGGTCCAGGGGGAGCGCCACCTACTTCTTCCTGGCCGGCTTGCGCTGGGCCTTGGCCGCGGCGATGAACTCCCGGAACAGGGGGTGGGCGCTCATGGGCCGGGACTTGAACTCGGGGTGGAACTGGCAGCCCAGGAACCAGGGGTGGTCGGTCACCTCCACCATCTCCACCAGGGACTCGTCCGGGGACAGGCCGGAGAAGACCATGCCCGCCGCGGACAAGCGGTCGTAGTATTCCTTGTTGAACTCGTAGCGGTGGCGGTGCCGCTCGGATATCTCCCTGCACTTGTAGGCCGCGTCGGCCAGGGTCTTGGGCCGGACCACGCAGGGGTAGGCGCCCAGGCGCATGGTGCCGCCCTTCTCCGAGCACTCGTCGCGGTGCTCGATGCACTTCTTCTTGAAGTCGTACCACTCGGTCATGAGGTAGATGACCGGATGCGGGGTGTTGGGGTCGAACTCCTCGGAGTTGGCCCCCTCCAGGCCGAGCACGTTGCGGGCGAACTCGATGGTGGCGCACTGCATGCCCAGGCAGATGCCGAAGAAGGGAATCTTCTTCTCCCGGGCGTAGCGGATGGCGGTGATCTTGCCTTCCACGCCGCGGGAGCCGAAGCCGCCGGGCACCAGGATTCCGTCCACTCCGGCCAGCAGCCGGGCCACGTTTTTCTCGGTGATCTCCTCGGAGTTGATGTACTCCAGATTGACCTTGACCTCGTTGGCCACGCCGCCGTGCACCAGGGCCTCGTGCAGGCTCTTGTACGACTCTCGCAGGTTCACGTACTTGCCGCAGATGCCGATGGTCACTTCCGCCTTGGGGTTCTCCTGGCGGTGGACCAGGTCCTTCCAGGGGCCCAGGTCCGCGTTCTTGGCCGGCAGGCGGAGCATGATGACGATCTTCTGGTCCACGCCCTCGGCGTAGAACTTGAGCGGGACCTTGTAGATGTTGTCCACGTCCGCGGCGGTGAATACCGCGTCCTTGTCCACGTTGCAGAACAGCGCGATCTTGCCCTTCATGTCCTCGGGCAGGTCCACCTCGGACCGGCAGAGGATGATGTCGGGCTGGATGCCGATGGAGCGCAGCTCCTTGACGCTGTGCTGGGTGGGCTTGGTCTTCAGCTCGCCCGCGGTCTTGATGTAGGGCACCAGCGTCAGGTGGATGTAGAGCACGTTCTCCTTGCCCAGATCCGAGCGCAGCTGGCGGATGGCCTCCAGGAAGGGCTGGCCTTCGATGTCGCCCACGGTGCCGCCGATCTCCACGATGGCCACGTCGGGGTTGTCCTTGGCCAGACCCAGCACCGCGTTCTTGATCTCGTCGGTGACGTGGGGGATGACCTGCACCGTGCCGCCCAGGTAGTCGCCGCGGCGCTCCTTCGTGATGACCGAGTAGTAGATGCTGCCCGAGGTGAAGTTGTTGCCCTGGGACATGGGCACGTCCAGGAAACGCTCGTAGTGGCCCATGTCCAGGTCGGTCTCGGCGCCGTCGTCGGTGACGAAGACCTCGCCGTGCTGGAAGGGGTTCATGGTCCCCGGGTCCACGTTGATGTAGGGGTCGAGCTTCTGGATGTTGACGGTAAGGCCCCGGGCCTTGAGAAGCACGCCGATGGATGCTGCGGCCAGGCCCTTGCCCAGGGAGGAGAGCACGCCTCCGGTGACGAAGATGAATTTGGTCTTTTTCGCGTTCACGCCCATGCTGTGCGACCTCGTGTGCTGGTTGGAGACAAAGGCCGGCTCCCGCGTCCCGGCCGCCGCCGCACATGCGGCCCCTGCCCCGCCCGCAAGAGACAGCCCGCCGGACGGATCATCGCGGCGGGCCGAGCGAACGCTCCTCGTGTGCGCAGGTCCAAGGAATTTTTCCTTTCGTTCCAAACGGTTGCCCCAGGAGGCCCGGGTTCCGGCATTGACGCCGGCCTGCCGCCTCCGTATGGTCCCCGCGTTTGGCGTAAGCTAGTCAACGCCCCATAGGGTGTCAAGAACAGGGAGGACTCATGGCCCAGGTGAAGGCCCTCATCGTCACCGGGTACGGAACCAACTGCCACAAGGAATCGGCCCATGCCGCGCGCGAAGCCGGGGCCGACGAGGCGCAGGTGATTTTTTTCTCGGACCTGGCCGCCGGCAAGGCGAAGCTGACCGAGGCGAACTTTCTCATCTTCCCCGGCGGGTTCCTGGACGGCGACGACCTGGGCGCGGCCCAGGCCGCGGCCATTCGCTGGCGCTACGCCACGGACCCCTCGGGCTCGCCCATCCTTGAGCAGCTCAAGGCGTTCTTCAACGCCGGCGGCATCGTGCTGGGCATCTGCAACGGGTTCCAGCTTCTGGTGAAGCTGGGGCTCCTGCCCGCCCTGGGCGGGACCTATTTCGAGCGCCAGGTGTCTTTGTCCCTCAACGACTCGGCCCGGTTCGAGGACCGCTGGGTGCGCGTGGCCGCCAACCCGGCCAGCCCCTGCGTATTCACCAGGGGCCTGGACCAGCTCTCCCTGCCCGTGCGCCACGGCGAGGGCAAGCTCATCCCCCGGGACGCGGCCACCCTGGACGCCCTGGAGGCCAACAACCTGGTGGCCCTGCGCTACGTGCATCCCGAAACCGGGCAGCCCACCCAGGAGTACCCGTACAATCCCAACGGCTCGCCCCGCGCCATCGCCGGGCTCACCGACCCCTCGGGCCGGGTGCTGGGCCTCATGCCGCATCCCGAGGCGTTCAACCACCGCACCAACCATCCCCGCTGGACCCGCGGCGCGGACGAGACCCTGGGCACCGCGCTCCTGGCCGGCGGCGTGAACTACCTCAAGGCGCAGTAGGGCTCGATTCGGACGCGTTCCGTTTTCTTGAAGCACAACTTCCGCCGGTGGCCGGCCCGGGGTGCGGCGCACCGGCGGAAACCACAACAGCAGAACCATGCCGGAAACCGCCGTCTCCCCCGCCCTGCCCCGGGCTGGCCGGTCCGGGAGACTTTCATGCGCAGGAACAACCTGAAAATACTTTGGTATTTTCAAAAAGTGGTCGTTCTGATTCACCCCGGACTGGACCTTAAGCATGGCTGACGCACCCGCTCCCCCCTCCTGCCCCCGGGCCAACTGGACCGTGAGGCGCTCATGCGCCCACAACAACCTGAGAATGCTTTCGTATTTTCATATGAAATCTTGGCCGTCATGATTCGCCCGGGACTGGACCTCCGGCATGGCTGACGTACCCGCCACCCCTCTCTTGCCCCCGGACTGGCCAGACTGGGAGGCGCTCATGCGCCTGGCCCTGGAGCAGGCGCGGCAGGCCGCGGCCATGGGCGAGGTGCCGGTGGGCGCGGTGCTGGTGTCCCGGGAGGGGCACATCCTGGCCCGGGCGCACAATGCGCCCATCTCCCGGAACGACCCCACGGCCCACGCCGAGATCCTGGCCCTACGCCAGGCCGCGGAGCTGACCGCCAATTACCGCCTGGACGCGCCGGTGCTGGTGGCTACCCTGGAGCCCTGCCTCATGTGCATGGGGGCCATGGTGCACGCCCGCATCGGCGGCCTGGTGTTCGGGGCCCGCGACCCCAAGACCGGCGCGGCCCTGTCCTGCCTGGAGGCGCAGCGCCTGCCCTTCCTGAATCACACCTTCCCGGTGCTCCCCGACGTGCTGGCCGAGGAATGCGGCGGCCTGCTCCGGGAATTCTTCGCCGCCCGGCGGGGCAAGGGGGCCTGACCGCCCTCCCCTCCCCCCTCCCGACGGACTCACGGCTTAGCATAGTTCTGTGTGCGTCTAGTTCTGCAAAAAGGTTGGCACGAGCAGCCGCCCATGGTGATGAACGGGCCGGGTCAGTGGGCGGACGAGAATGGGCGCGTAGGTATCTCGTCGAAGCCCGCCAGTCCGGACCGGCCCCGGCCGCGCTCCGCGCCCCCAGGTTTTTCCCTTGCGCGCCGCGCGAAATTCACCTAATGAAAACCTCCCGCCCGGAGGCCTCCCCGGCCCCGGCGGCCCACCGGCCGGAGAGGTAGCGAAGCGGCCGTAACGCGCTCGACTCGAAATCGAGTTGTCGGTGAGTAACCGGCACGTGGGTTCGAATCCCACCCTCTCCGCCACAAAAAAACAAATGGCTTCAGGAAGTTACCTGAGGCCATTTTACTTTTTCCTAACTTATTCCTAACAAGCGATTAAGTATGGCGTCCCCCAAATTCGCGCTGATTGGGGACATCTAATCACGACCAAGTAACTAGCTTCGTGGACTACGGATCACCTGAAGAAGTCAAAGACTCAATAACTCCAAAAGGAGCAAAGGGGTCAAGGAAACGATTATCAGCGATGAATACTAAACTTCTTCAATTCTAACGTTCAGCCCTGCCCTAAAGACATCATCAAAAGATGCCACAAGTCCCATTTCCTTTAAGTCGTCATAGCATTCTTTATCGTTTGGAGTAATCTTAATCATTACAACATGAGTATCTATTCGCTCATCTCTCCCTGTTCGGATTGCTTCTATATCAGGGACGTGCGCACATCCGTTTGATCGACAATGGGCGTCCAGAACTGAATCAACAATATGCAGCAAAGCCGTATATTCACAATCAAGGGGGCTGCAATTCCGCACTCTGTACTCATGGTATTTACTTGGTTGAATGTTATGGAGTGGATCAAGGAGAACAATATTAAATACATTTTCATTGTCGAAAAATCCTACAACTCTTCCAAGAGCCCTCGATATGTGGAATTGCATCATTGGGAAGTCTGCATCATTCTCTCGGATGCTTGCAGGCAACCAAGTCAAATCAGCACGAGATATGGGGCAATTTCTAGCCGACCAATCAATTCCATGATACCTCCAAGAATCTCTCTTGACAGTATCCTTTAAAAAATCCTCAAAATTCTCGTTCGATAAAGCTTTCAGACGTTCCAATAGAGATACGAACCAACTCCGTCGAGTTTTATCAAGACCAAAAAAATCGGCCTGTCCCCAATGCTTAAAGGAGAAAGACCAATTTTTTATCGGCGGTGCGGCTCCTGCTACAGGAGACGGCCCTCTCAAATCAACCGAATCATCAAGGATAGGCGTAAATTTCTTGCTAGCCACAGCCCAACTCACTACTGCTTTAATCGTGCGGCATAGAACTCCTTCATCGTATTCTCGTTGAGTTCAACCTCACACCTATCCATTGGGGCATATCCCTTTCTGGCTTCAAGCCAAGGAGACTCGGTATGAGTCATGGTCTCCAGTTGATCGCCAGAAAAACCAGCATATGAATTCAACACAGCGTCAATCAACTGCCGCTCTTCAGGTCCCACCCTGCCAGCATCAAATCCTGCCATGATGTCGGCAGAATCAACGGGCGAGTACAGAGATTTTGTCGCATTAAACCGATCATAGAGATCGCGGCACACAGGTCCGTGGACCCACGCCTGAAAGCGGCCAGGGAACAGTGGGCCTCTGTTAAAAGCGAGACTCCAAGCTTGGCAGTAATACACAAGCTTTTGAAGTTTCAGCAAATTAAGCCCCACGCCTCCTTCCACGCACTTGGCAATAATATAATCAGAAACATCGTTCAGCGTAGCCATTTCGCCCCCTCCGCAGGGATTTTACACCGTGCGCATATCGCGCAGATAATACCTTTTCTAGACATTAGCAAGATTGTGACGAAAATATCAATCACAATCATGCCAAGGTCCTTTCATACAATTTTTAGGTTCTTCGCGGAATTCCGGGAAAAGATGATTGATTGAGACAACGGTAACCCTTCGGTATCTCGATGGTTACGACGCCAATCGGGAGCGAAGAGGAGGTTACCGTTGTCCAAGGACGAGATTACCCGGGTTCTTGGTGGTTGGGAAGAGTATCGGGTCGGGGCTGTGGAGCGCTTTGAGGCCGGGGTGAAGGGGCCGACGGCCCAGGTCTGGATCGAGTTACTGGCCCTGCGGCGACGGCGCATGCACTGCAGCGGCTGCGGCCAGGCCGTGAGCAAGGTTCACGACCACGTCGAGCGCTGGATTCAGGACCTGCCCATCCTGGATGCGCAGACATACCTGCTGGTCTGGCGGCGCAGGGTGCGCTGCCCGCGCTGCGGGCCGAAGCTGGAGGCGCTTCCCTGGCTGGGCCGTTACAGCCGGGTCACCAGGCGGCTGGCCCAGAGCGTGGGCCGGCTGTGCGAGGTGGCGTCCCTCAAGCACGTGGCCCGGTTCTTCGGCCTGGGCTGGTGGACGGTCAAAAGCATCGACAAGCAGTACCTGCGCGAGAAGCTGGGGCCGGCCGACCTGTCCGGAGTGGAGATCATCGCCATGGACGAGATCGCCATCCACAAGGGCCACAGCTACGCCACGGTCATCGTGGAGCCGCACGTCAAACGCGTCCTCTGGGTCGGCCGCGGCCGCAGCAAGGCCAGCATCCGTCCCTTCTTCCAGCTCCTGGGCAAGGGCTGCCGGCGGCTCAAGGCGGTGGCCATGGACATGAACGGGGCCTACGAGACCGAGGTCCGGGCCTGGCGCCCGCAGGCCGAGATCGTCTACGACCTGTTCCACGTGGTGGCCAAGTACGGCCGGGAGGTGCTGGACCCGGTGCGGCGGGACGAGGCGCAGCGGGTGGCCGGGAACCAGGCCGAGCGCAAGGTGATCAAGGGCTCGCGCTGGCTGCTCTTGCGCAACCGGCAGAACATCAAGCGCCAGGAGGACCGCGTCCGGCTGGACGAGCTGCTGGCGGCCAACCGCAATCTGCTCAAGGTCTATCTGCTCAAGGACGACCTCAAGCACCTGTGGGACTACCACTACCCCAAGGCCGCCAAGCGCTTCTGGGCCGACTGGTACCGCCGGGCCATGCAAAGCGGCATCGAGCACCTGCGGCGCTTCGCCCGGAGATTACGCCCCTACGTGGCGGGCATCCTGGCCCACTGCCGCTACCGCCTGCACACCAGCCTGCTCGAAGGCATCAACAACAAAATCAAGGTCATCAAGCGCATGGCCTACGGCTTCCGAGACGAGGAGTACTTCTTCCTCAAAATCAGGGCCGCCTTTCCCGGAATTCCGCGATGAACCTTTGTTTTGGGGTAAAGTTGCGGGCTCGCCTGCCGATACGACGGATAGCCGACAATTCGGCCCGGAGTCGGAACATGAGCGCAGTAGGAGGCATCGGGGCGGCGCACCAGCAGGGGCTGGCGGTGCAGCTCATCAGCAAGACCCTGGCCAGGGTGGGGCCGGCCGGGGGCATGCCGGCGCAGACGCCGCCGCCTCCGGTGGCGGGCAAGGGGCTGCACGTGAACATCCGGGTCTAGGCCGCGCATTCCAGTCCCCCAGGCCCGCATCGACGCGCCGCGGCCTATCCGTCGGGACGGCCGCTCCCCTTCCCCTCACGCTTCCAGATCGACACCCCGTCCTTGTAGACCTCCCGAACCCGGTGCAGGGGCACGGTGCGGGGCTGGCCGTCCTCGCCCTCCAGGAAGAACGCGAACCTGTCGCCCGGCTCGAAGCGCACTGCGGCCAGGGGCACGCGCAGGACTGCGTCCTCCACCCGGTCGTAGATCCCGAGTTCGAAGGTCCCGGCCCCGAAATCCCGGTCCCAGCGGATGCGGTTCAGCAGGTCGCGCAGGGGCTCCATGCGCCCTCCTCCCCCGCGGTCTTCTCCGCCTCCCGGGCGCAGGCGCGCAGGGCGGCGAGCTTCCGGCTGCGGGGCAGGCGCTTGATGCGGTCCTCCAGCCTGCAGGCCGAGGCCCGGTCCGGACAGGGGGCGCTGGCCGCCAGGCGCACCGGCCGGCGGGCTCGGGTGTAGCGCGCGCCGCCCGGGGCCTGGCCGTTGTGTTCGGCCAGGCGGCGGTCCAGGTCCGTGGTCACGCCGCAGTACAGTGCGCCGTCCGCGCACTCCAGGAGATAGACGAACCACATCACGGCCGGGCCTCCGCCTGGGCGGAGACCCGGCCGGTCGGGTGCTGTGTCGCCACTGCTCCTACTGCGCGGGCTGCGCCGCGGGTTCGGCCGGGGCCGGGGCGGCCTCGGACGCGGGCGCCGGGGGGGCCAGGGGAGCCAGGGCCTCGGCCAGGGCGGCCTTCTGGGCCGGGGTCAGGGGCTGCGAGGCCAGGAACGCGGCCTTCTGCTTGACCTCGTTGAGCATGGAATTGACGAGCATGCCCTGCACGTTGCCGTTCTGGGTTTCCAGGCTGCGCAGGCGCACGTCCAGGGCGCGCATCTGGGCCTGGGCCAGGTCTGCCGAGGCCGCGGCCTTCCGGGCCTGGCCGCCGATGTCCTGGAAATACACCCCGGCCGCCAGGACCAGGGCCACCGCGGCGATGACCAGGGAGATGATTCCCAGGCTGGTTCCGTTGCCCTGGAGCTTCTTGAGCGTCTCTTCGTCGTATCCCTCGCCGTACATCTCACGGATTCGCTTCTCGATGCCAAGCATGGCGTCCTCCTTGAAACCAGGTTTGCCCCGCCCGCCGCGGGGGTCCATGTCGGCCTTGGCGACACTATAGCAAGCTCGGTCCGGTTGCCGTCAATGCCTTTCCCCGCGCTTTCCGTGCGGTCTTGCACCGCAGCCCCAGGCCGGGTATGAAAGGATTTACTGCCCCTATCGAAACCAGCCCCGGAGCGGACATGAAAGTCTACACCAACTCCGGCGAGAAAGCCGCCGGCAGCGATGAAAAATGCGCGGCCCTGCGCAAGATTCCCTTCTTCTCCCTGTTCGGGGACGACGAGGAGCTGCGCCTGGTGCTGTCCTTCGGCAACTGGATGGAGTGCCCGGCCGGCACTCCCCTCATCCACGAGGGCAGCATGGAGAGCACCATGTTCGTGCTCATCCGCGGCGCGGTGCTGGTGGAGAAGCAGGGCAAGCCCCTGGCGGTGGTCAAGGCCCCGGGCATCGTGGGCGAAATCGGCGCGTTCCTGGACACCCCGCGCACCGCCAACGTGCTCACCAAGGACACGGCCACCATCTTCGGCCTGAACGTCAAGCGCCTGGGCAAGCTGCCCGGCGAGACCCTCTACCGGATCATGGAGCACCTGTTCCGGGTCACCGCGGCCCGGCTGGTGCACACCGACCAGCGCATGGCCTCGCTCTGACGGGACATTGCCGAATCCGTCCTGGCGCCTCGCCGTTCCGCCGTCACTCTCCCCGGTGCGAGGCGGTCGTTGGGGCCGCCTCCCAGGATGCGCCCTGCGCAAGGGCCGGGGTCTCGCCGACAGTTGCTGCGGCCAGTCGTCCGCCTCCCCGCAGACAACGTACCGGACCGCGGACGCCGGCGCCGTTCTCCAGCTCCAAGAACAAGCGCAGCGCATTGGCCAGCATGGCGTCCTGGTGATCCGGCCGGTCGGCGTGCAGGGGCAGCATGGACAGGAACAGGTGCACCACCACTGCCAGGATGGTCCGCTGGTCGCACATGTCTCCGCCCAGGCGCATGCCGGTGAACAGGTCGTCGATCCGGCGGGTGTACTCCTCCGCCGGAAACTCCAGGGTAAGTCCCCGCTCGCCGTCGCGGCCCAGAACGTAGCGGTCGGCCTTGATGAAATCGTACTTGCCCTTGACCGAGTGGTACAGCTTGGCCACGTCGTAGCGTCGGTCCCCGGCCATGCGCGCCGCGCCGCCGGTCGCCAGTCCCCGGGGGTCTATGGTCTTGATGGTGGCGTGTCGGAAGTCGTAGAGGATGTTGCTGAAGCAGAAGTCCCCGTGCAGGATGGCCAGGTCCTGTTCTGTTAGCCGGGGAACGGCCTCGGACGCCAGGCGGGCCAGGCGCTCCAGGCTCGGCGTCGGCCGTCCGGCGTAGCGCCACTCCCGCCCCAGATCCACCTCCCGTTGCCGGGCGAAATCCTCCAGCCGCGCCAGGGTCTTGCCCAGGTACAGGTCGGGCAGGTCCTCGGGCCGTATCCGTTCCTCCGGAGACAGGGTCTCCCGGCAGAGGGCCAGGAACTCACCGCAGGAATGGAAGATCGTCTCCCACATGAACAGGGGCAGGCGGCCGAACACGTACAGTTCGCTCAGCGTAGAGAAATACAGGTATTCTAGCCGGTAGGCGCAGGCGGCGCCGCTGTCCTCCATCCCGAGCAGTGAAGGCAGGTAGAGGCGCAGGCCCTCCGGCGCCCTGGCGTACCAGCGGCCCTCGGCGCGGATCTTCTCGGGCTTGCGGCCGCTCTTGCACACCGTCCGCCGGGACACCTCCAGGGAATTGAACTCCCGCTCCGTGGTGAGGGCGGCCTTGGAGCGGTAATAGGTCTGGAGATGGCCGAAATCCAGCCAGGAGCCGGTATTGACCGGAAGGAGCCGCCGGTTCGCGGCATACAGGTTCAGGGCGTCGATGAATCGCCCCCGGCTCCGGGTCAGCGCCTCAACGAAGGCGTACGGGTCGCTGAAGCAGAAATACCCGGACAGCACCTCCCGACGGAACTCGCCTCCCGGCATGCCCTCCACGATGCGCACCCCGCCGTCCTCGGAGGGCTGGGCCTCGGCCCAGGAATAGAAGGCGTCGGTGCGGCCCACGGACACGACGTCACGCAGGGCGAAGGGGATGTCCCAGATCAGGGTGTCGCCGTGCAGGATGCGCAGGGGGCCGGACAAGGGCAGCATGCAGCACAGGACGTGGCGCACGCTCTCGCCCAGGGACAGGCCCGCCGGAACCCGGATCACCGTCACTTCCGCCCGCTCCAGCAGACGCCGGTCGTGCTCGCACAGGTCGAAGTCCTCGGGCAGGCTCAGGCAGAGGTCCTCTCCGGCTTCGCGCAGCAACTCTGCCTGGAGTTCGAACAGTCTCCGGTTTCCGGCCGGCAGGAAGGCCGGCGGGAGCAGCCCCAGTTCAGAGGCGATCTCCTGCCCCACGTAGGTTCCGGAGGTTATAAGGATCACGCGGCCTCCTTTCCCGGCGCAGACCCGGGCTGGGCGCAAAACGCTTCATATTCTTCGGGCACGCCGCAGAACACCACCTCGTCCTGCCCGACCTGGCGGTAGCGCACCTGATGGCCGGCGGCGATGAGCTCGTTGTAGAGCGGAGCCACATAGAGTTCCCCGGCCAGCAACTCTCCTGGCGGCAGCGCGGCTTGCCGGGCCACGGCGTCAAGGAACAGGGCGGTCCGGGAGAAATGGTACAGTCCGTTGCTGCACAGGTCGCTGATGCGCTGCTTCTCGGCGGTGCGCAGAACGTATCCCGGCCGGGCAGGATCGGGTTCGGCAAAGGACCAGCCTTCGCCCGGCCCGGTGAAGACCTCCAGATAGCTCACCCCCTGCTCCAGCCACTCCGGGTGCCGGAATCCCGGCCGGAACGTGTCGATGTTGAAGACGGTGAGCGGTTCGCACGGTTCCGCGCCGGACAGTTCGAGGCCCAGGCGCACGGTGTCGGCCTGGCCCCGGGTGGGGGCGTCCAGGGTCACGAACACGGCCCGGCCCAGCCCCATGGCCCGACACTCCGCGCACGCGAAATCCAGGGTCCCGGCCACGTCGCGCAGCACGAACAGGAAGCGCTCCTGGCCGAAATACCGGGCGAAGCTCTCCACGGCCCAGCGGAACACGCTGCGCCCGCGGGCCGGGAGCATGTACTTGGGGACCTGGTATCCAGCGCGGAAGAAACGACTGGACAACCCGGCCATGGGGATGACGATCATCCCCTCCCCCCCTCCGACCGTGCTTCCGACCCCAAGAGCCGACGGAGTTGGTCCGGCTCCAGAGAGGCGAACTCCGCGGGACGCACCGCCCTGTCGTCCACGTAGAACCCGTCCTCGCCACACCAGGGTTTGCCCAGGTGGATCTCGTCATAAGGGATGTCGTGCTCGGCCAGCCAGGCGAGCAGCACCGGGAGGGTGCGAGCGGTGATGAGGCCCAGGTTGTTGCCGTAGGTGCGCATGTTGCGGCTGGTGTGAAGGACGATGGTGAATCCGGCCGCCTGGTACTCCCTCAGGCGGGTCACCACCGGGGGGTTGGGCAACGCGGCGGCGTAGGACTCCGATCCGGGGAGCGTCAATGTCCCGTCTACGTCCATCACGATACGCTTCATGCCATCCTCCAGCCCTGGCCTTGCCAGCTTGCGTACGGCCGCCGGCCTCAAGGGCCGTGCATGCCGTCGTCCAAGCGGCTAGCAAAAAAAATGCCGGCCACGGTTCTGAGGCATGGCAGGTTTCTTGCTTGAAGACCCGAGCATGTGTTTTCGCAGGATTTCGGAGGGGATGGAATGGCCATGCGCGAGAATTGGTGTGTCATCTGTGGCGCGGTGCGCAACCTGGATCAGTTCACCCGAACCGTGATCCATTTCCGGTCGCTCCGCGAGCGCGGCGTGGTGCAGGGCATCGTCCTCTCCACCTGGTTCGGCGAGATCGACGCCCATCCGGGGTTGCGCCGTCTGCTCGAACGATACGACATCGCAACGGTGGAGACCGCCGACCCCGGCGACCTGGAATGGGGCAATCTCTACCGGCAGTCCAAACAGATCCGGCTGGGATTGGAGCTGTGCCCGGAAAACGCGTACGTGCTCAAGACCAGAACCGACAAGAACATGACGACAGCCCTGTGGGAAGGTCTCTTCCGCCATGACCTTGCGCCGGACCGCGACGCCTATCCCGGCTTTCCCGATCTCTTCGAGGAGCGCATCGCCGTGTCGGAGGCGTTCCTCTTCTCGCCGTTTTTCGCTTCCGACTTCGAGTACTACGGAAAGCGGAGCGACCTGCAGAGGCTGATCGACCTGAACGACCTCCTGCGCTACTGCTGCATGTACAACCGGCTGGTATGGACCCCGGAGGAGCGGCTTTTCGGCTCCCCGTTCCTGGGCAGCTTTCCGATCACCGAGGCGTATTTCCGGCGATGCAGCAGTCCGATCCGGTACGCACCGCCCGGAGAAGGCGCCCACCGGCACAGTCCGCTGAGCCCGGCGGGAATCAAGCTCACCGAGGGCATCCTGGCCCTGACCACCTCCCATTCTTTCGGCCTTGGCCTGCTCATGACCTGGTGGGCCATCCTCGGCCGCTATTTCCACGTCGGGATGAGTTCGAGCTTCTGCAGCGAAGAGCCCATGGCCGTCAGCCGCGCCGCGCTGGCCGGCGGCAGCCTTGCCGAACTGCTGCACCCGAGCACCTCGGGCAGGTTCCTTTTGCACAACAACACTGGCCAGCCAGACAATTTCTTCATCAATGCCCGCAACGACGCCTGGCTGTCCGCCTTCGTCAACGGCGACCTCAAGGAGGACCGGATGTATCGCCGGTTCCGGTCGGTATTCGACGAGGTCTCGTCCTACGCCTTCCATTCCGCCTTCCGGGATACCCTGGCCTGTCCCCACCCCATGGCGGAGGACTTTGTCGCCAAGCTCAGCACGATAACCGGCCCTCAGCTTCCTTTCGCAGTTGTGCGCGGGGCGGGAAACAGCGTCCGCGGACATCCTGCCCCGGCCAAGTAAACGACAAAGGCCGCCCCCCAGCAGGGAGGCGGCCTTCCTTGTCGCGCAATGCGTCTGGCGCTACTTCTTGAGCCAGCTCATCATGCCGCGCAGCTTGGCGCCGACCACCTCGATGGGGTGCTCGGCGGACAGGCGGCGGCAGGCCTTGAGCTGGGCCTGGTTGGCCTGGTTCTCCAGGATGAACTCCTTGGCGAACACGCCGGTCTGTATCTCGGCCAGCACCTTCTTCATCTCGGCCTTGGCCGCGTCGCCCACGATGCGCGGGCCGCGGGTGAAGTCGCCGTACTCGGCGGTGTCGCTGATGGAGTGGCGCATCTTGGCCAGGCCGCCCTCGTAGATCAGGTCCACGATGAGCTTCACCTCGTGCAGGCACTCGAAATAGGCCACCTCGGGCTGGTAGCCGGCCTCCACCAGGGTTTCGAAGCCCTTCTGGATGAGGGAGGTGAGGCCGCCGCAGAGCACCACCTGCTCGCCGAACAGGTCGGTTTCGGTCTCCTCCCGGAAGGTGGTCTCCATGACTCCGGAGCGCGCGCCGCCGATGCCCTTGGCGTAGGCCAGGGCGACCTTCATGGCCTTGCCCGTGGCGTCCTGGTGGATGGCCACCAGGCAGGGCACGCCCCCGCCCTCGGCGTACACCCGGCGCACCAGGTGGCCGGGACCCTTGGGCGCGACCATGCACACGTCCACGTCCTTGGGCGGCTGGATCTGGCCGAAGTGGATGTTGAAGCCGTGGGCGAAGAACAGGGCCTTGCCCTTCTTCAGGTTGGGCAGGATGTCCTGCTCGTACACCGCCTTCTGGTGCTGGTCGGGCAGGAGGACCATGATGATGTCCGCCTGCTTGGCGGCCTGGGCCGCGGACACCGGGGCGAAACCGTGCTCCTTGGCCAGATCGTAGTTGGGGCCGCCCGGCCGCTGGCCCACCACCACGTTGACCCCGGAATCCCGCAGGTTCTGGGCATGGGCATGGCCCTGGGAGCCGTAGCCGATGATGGCCACGGTCTTCTTGGCCAGGAGTTTCAGGTCCGCGTCCTTGTCGTAGTAGATCTTCATGGGGCTCTCCTGAATGGCGCGGCCGGGAGGATGCGCCTCCCGGCCGCGGTTGGTATTGTCGAAGGGGGCTCGCCGGCCCTACTGCATGCTCCGCTTCATGGCCACCACCCCGGTGCGGGCGATCTCCTTGATGCCGAAGCGGGCCAACAGCTGGATGAGGGCGGCGATCTTGCCCTGGTCGCCGGTGGACTCCACCGTGAGGTCGCTGCCCGAGACGTCCACCACCTTGCAGCGGAAGATGTCCACGATGCGCAGCACCTCGGCCCGGCGGGAATCCTCGGCATTGACCTTGAGGAGCACCATCTCGCGCTGCACGGTCTTGTGCTCGTTCATGTCCACGACCTTGATGACCGTGACCAGCTTGCGCAGCTGCTTGATGATCTGCTCGATGATGATCTCGTCCCCGGTGGTGGAGATGGTCATGAGGGAGACGTTCTCCTCCAGGGTCGGGGCCACGTTCAGGGACTCGATGTTGAAGCCGCGGCCCGAGAACAGGCCGGCCACCCGGGAGAGCACGCCCGGCTCGTTTTCCACGAGGATGGAGAGGGTGTGTCGCATGGCGGCCTCCTCCTACACCAAGAGCATTTCCGACAGGGAGGCCCCGGCCGGCACCATGGGATACACGTTCTCCTCCTGGGCGCAGGCCACGTCCACGATGACCGGCTTCTTGACCGCGAAGGCCTCCTTGAGGGTGCTCTTGATCTTGGCCGGGTCGGTGATGCGGAAGCCCGCCGCGCCGTAGGATTCGGCCAGCTTCACGAAGTCCGGCTGGAAGTCCATGCAGGTGGCGCAGTAGTTCTTGTCGTAGAACAACTCCTGCCACTGGCGAACCATGCCCAGGTAGCCGTTGTTCAGGATCACGATCTTCACGTCGAAGCCGTAGCACACCGCGGTGGCCATCTCCTGGATGCACATCTGGATGGAGCCGTCGCCGGCCACGTCGATGACCAGCTTGTCGGGGAAGGCGGCCTTGGCCCCGATGGCCGCGGGGAACCCGTAGCCCATGGTGCCCAGCCCGCCCGAGGTGAGCAGGGTGCGCGGCTTGTGGTAGTTGTAGAACTGGGCCGCCCACATCTGGTTCTGGCCCACCTCGGTGGTGATGATGGCGTCGCCCTTGGTCAGGTCGTAGATGGCCTCCACCACCTGCTGGGGCTTGATGATCTTGCCTTCCGGGTCCTTCACGTAGGTCAGGGGATGGTCCTTGCGCCAGGCGGCGATCTGCTTGATCCACTTGGCGTGGGGCCGCAGCCAGTCCTTCTTCTTGAGGTTGGGCTCGGCCTCGTCCCGCAGGGCCTTGAGCGCCTGCTTGCAGTCGGCCACGATGGGCACGTCCACCTTCACGTTCTTGCGGATGGAGGTGGGGTCGATGTCCATGTGCACGATCTTGGCGTGGGGGGCGAAGGTGGAGAGCTTGCCCGTGACCCGGTCGTCGAAGCGCGCGCCCACGGCGATGAGCACGTCGCATTCCTGGATGGCCTTGTTGGCGTAGTAGGTGCCGTGCATGCCCAGCATGCCCAGCCACAGGGGGTCGTTGCCCGGGAAGGCTCCCAGGCCCATGAGGGTGGAGGCCACCGGAATGTTGAGCTTCCTGGCCAGCCAGGTGAGCTCGGAAGCGGCGTTGGAGGTGATGACCCCGCCGCCGGTGTAGAACAGGGGACGCTCCGCCTGCCGGATGAGGTCCAGGGCCTTGCGGATCTGGGGCACGCTGGGGTTCATGTGCGGCTTGTAGCTGCGGATGGAGACCGAACGGGGGTACTTGAACTCGGCCTTGGCCGTGAGCACGTCCTTGGGCAGGTCCACCAGAACCGGGCCGGGCCGGCCCGAGGACGCCAGGTAGAAGGCCTCCTTGATGGTCTGGGCCAGCTTGGTCACGTCCTTGACCAGGTAGTTGTGCTTGGTGCAGGGGCGGGTGATGCCCACGATGTCCACTTCCTGGAAGGCGTCGTTGCCGATGAGGTTCACCGGGACCTGGCCGGTGAACACCACCATGGGAATGGAGTCCATGTAGGCGGTGGCGATGCCGGTGACGGTATTGGTGGCCCCGGGACCGGAGGTCACGAGGCAGACGCCCACCTTGCCCGTGGCCCGGGCGTAGCCGTCGGCCATGTGGGCCGCGCCCTGTTCGTGGCGGACCAGGTAGTGGGTGATTTCGGGGTGCTTGGGCAGCTCGTCGTAGATGGGGATGACCACGCCGCCCGGGAAACCGAAGATGTGCTGCACTCCCTCCTTCTTCAGACACTCAAGAAATATCTGAGCCCCTGTGAGCTCCATGGCTTCATTCCTCCCGATTTTTGTACCTATCCAGTATAGCCTGCATCTTTGTCTTTCCCGCCAGCTTCTTTTTCTTGATGTCGCGTACTACGTTCTCTTCGCTGGGGGTGAGATACGGCTTCTTCTCCAGTTTCTCCAACTGCTTTTCATAT
This sequence comes from Thermodesulfobacteriota bacterium, assembly GCA_040753075.1. Lineage (GTDB taxonomy): Bacteria > Desulfobacterota > Desulfovibrionia > Desulfovibrionales > Desulfovibrionaceae > UBA6814. Next base: position 24,649 of record JBFMHA010000016.1, on the reverse strand, counting down.
AGCTGGTGCTCTTCCCATAGGGTCTTGAGCTCGGCGTTCTTCTCGCTGTACTTGTCAATGAGTTCCAGTTCGCGGGGTTCCATTGACGCGCTCCTTGAAGTGTATGGGGTTGTATGCCTATGGGCCGTTCCGGAAGGCCTTATGGCCACTCCGGCGCATCGGCCTCGACGCGCACGGTTTTCTCTCGACTCGTCTCGCCCCGGAGGATGCTCACCTGGGACTTCCTCACCTTGAGCACCCGGGCCAGAAACTCCACCACCGCCTTGTTGGCCTTGCCCTCGACGGCCGGGGCCGCGATGCGCAGCTTGAGCCGGTCGCCCAGGAGCCCTTCCACCGCATTCTTCTTCGCCCCGGGCTGGACCCGGACCTCCGCGGTCCACACCCCCGGCCCCAGGGACCGGACGTATGCGGGCGCGGCCAAGGCCCGCCCCTAGGCCAAATGCATGGCCAGGCGGAAGAGGTTGCCCACCACAAATATCCGCACGAAATAAATGGCGAAGATCACCAGCACCGGGGTGAGGTCCAGGCCGCCCACCACCGCGAAGGGAATCAGCTTGCGCACCTTCCAGAACACCGGCTCGGTGAGGTTGCGCAGAATGCGGACAATGGGATTGTACGGGTCTGGATTCACCCAGGACAGGACCGCGGAAATGATCACCACCCACATGTACGCCGTGAGGGCCATGTCCAGTATCTGGGCGATGGCCTGCACCAAGAGATCCATTCATCCTCCAGGTCGCAGAGCATTCGGCCGTGTTCCAAGGCGTCACGGCCGGATGAGAGAATGGTTCGCACATCCCGTATGAAGTATCAAGCTCAAATTTCCGGGGGCTTTGGTCCGACGCCGCGGCGCGCTTCGGCGTCCCGGACCCGGGCCAAGGCCCGGCGCAGGGCGTAGTAGTCGGGAATGTGCAGGTCCGCGGCCAGGGTTTCGCTGCGGTAGGCCCAGAAGCGGACGCCGGCGGCCCGGGCGGTGTGCTCGTCCACCCTGGAGTCGCCCAGGAACGCGATCTCGCCGGGCTTCATGCCCCAGGCGGCCAGGATGCGGTGCAGGCCTTCGGGATGGGGCTTGGGCCGCACCAGGGAGGCGTTGAGCAGCGGCTTGAAATATGGGCGCAGGCCGAAGATGTCCGCCACCATGTCCATGGTGGTCATGCGGTTGGTGAACACTCCCATGCGGTAGCCCGCGGCCAGTGCCCAGGACAGCAGGGGGTAGAGCCCGGGCTCGGGCGTCATGGCCGGCAGCACCCGGCGGTAATCGATCCCGGACCGAACCGCCAGGGCCTCGTCCATGCGGCCCCGGGGCACGATGCAGGCCAGGGAGTCGAGCACCGTGGCGGAGTGGATGAAGTGCTCCTGCTCCGGGGTCATGGGCGGGAGGCCCATCCCCTCCAGGATAAGGTTGTAGTACAGGGTGTTGGCCCCGTAGGAATCGAAGAGCACCCCGTCGCAGTCGAAGACCAGCCCGCGCACCGGGGCCAGCATATCGGCCGGGGTGAAGTCGCCGCAGAGCACCATTACCAGGCGCCGTCCACCAGGGCGTACACGGTGCGCTCGGCCGCCAGCCAGGGTTTGCCCGCGGCGGCGCGACCCAGGAGCGCCGCGCCGGCCAGCCGGGCGCTGAGCAGCCGCGCCCCGCCGGGCAGGCCCTGGGGGAAGAGCCGGGCAGCCTCTGTCTCGTCCGCGGGCTCCAGGGGCTGTCCCTCCTCCACCCAGGAGGCGGCCACCGCCGGGTCCGCGGTGAACAGCGCCGCCCCTTGCGGGGCCAGGGTCCAGAAGGCCTCCAGCGCCATGCGCCAGGGCAGGGCGTACTCCTCGTACACCGAATCCCGGACCGCCAGGCCGGCGTCGGGCAGGCCCAGTTCATCCTGCGCCGAGTCCTCGTCGCCGAGCCCAAGACTCTCGGAGAAATCGGCCATGGACCGGGCAAGGCCCTGGTCCAGGCCGGCGATCTCCAGGGCCCGCTCCTCGGCCGCATCGGCCAGGAGCAGCAGGGCCTGGGCCCGGGCCCGGGCTTCCAGGAGCGCCGCGGCGGCGACGTCCGCGGGATCGGCCGGCCTCTCCCGGGCCAGGAGTTCGGCGCGGATGGCCGCAGTCCCGCCTGCGGGGAAGTCCTCCCGCACGCCCAGGGCTTGGGCCGCCAGTTCGCCCGGGGTGGCGAACTGTTCGCCGTAGGCCAGGGCCTCGGCCAACCATTTGCGGGCGAGCGCCGGGTCCAGGGGCAGGTCAGCGGGCGTGACCCGGGTCGGCTCCGCAGGGTGCAGCCCGCACCCCAGGAAGAGCAGGCCGGCGGGCAGGGGCAGCCCGCCGGGGCCGGCCAGCTCCGGGTGCAGGGCCGGGAAGTTCAGTAGCAGCGTGTCATGGCTCATGCGCATTCTCCTCCGAGGCGCGGCCGGGCCGGTAGTTGACGCACCGGCCGGCGCATGCGGGCAGTTTGCCCAGGCAGAGCAACTCCAGGTCCCGGACGCAGCCCACCGGCCCTTCCCCGCCCGGGGTGAAGTCGGGACAGGTGCGGGCGGCGGCCAGCAGCCGGGCCTGGCGCTTGGCCCACAGCCGGCTTGCTGCGTCGTCGTCCAGCGAAAAGGCCTCGGCCCGGTGCAGGAAGGCGTCGAAGTCCGCCTCCCATTCCCGCCAGACCACACAGCGCCACGACTGGTCCAGGCCGGGGTTCAGGCGCTCCGGGTAGAGGCAGCGGTCCTGGACGTGGAAGGCGCAGGCCGCGGCGGGCATGTGGTGGAAACTGGCGGGCATGTGGGTTCGCGCTGCCGGGCAGGCCATCTCTTTACGGGCAAGGCCCGCTCCTGTCCAGCCTCGGGCGGACTTCGCCTTGACCTGCCTTGGGGGCGAGTGTATAGGCCTCACAACCCAGCACGGAGGTGCGGCACATGATCGGTGGAATCGGCTTGCCCGAACTCTTGATTATCCTGGTCATCGTCCTGGTGATCTTCGGGGCCAAGAAGCTGCCCGAGATCGGCGGCGGCATCGGCAAGGCCATCAGCAATTTCAAGAAGGCCACCAACGAGCCCGAAGAGATCGACGTGACCCCCAAGGAATCCAAGCCGGAGAAGCCGGAGAAGAAGGAAGACTAGTCTCCCCTCCCGCTCCGAAGGAAGAAGGCCCGCCCCCGGCAACGGGGCCGGGCCTTTTCATTGGCCCATGTCCGGGGGACGGCGGCCGTGCCGCTCCGAGAGCAGCGCCCAGCCGCGCAGCACGTACTGGCCGCCGGAAACCGCGGCGAGCACCGCCACGGAGTGCAGGAAGAACAACTCCCAGGGGAGGATGTCCAGGCCGAAGCCCCGGGACAGCATGACGCAGAAGACCAGGCCGATCTGGGCCACGGTGTTGCACTTGCTGGCCCAGGCCGGACAGATGTTGGCCCGCACGTCCACCCCGGAACGGCGCAACACCCAGAGGCCGCCCAGGATCACCAGGTCCCGGGCCAGGACCAGGGCCACCACCCAGGCGGGCAGCCAGCCGGCCAGGCCCAGGGATAAATAGGCGGCCACCAGGAGGAACTTGTCCGCCAGGGGGTCGAGTATGGCGCCCAGGGCGGTTCGCTGCTTGAGCAGGCGGGCCAGGGTCCCGTCCAGGGCGTCGCTGACCCCGGCCAGGACGAAGGCTCCCAGGGCCCAGTCCATGCGGCCGCTCCAGAAGGCGGCAAGGAACACCGGGGTGAGCAGGATGCGCACCAGGCTTATGGCGTTGGGCAGATTCCAGTTGCTGGCGCCGTCGCTTTCGGTCATGGCTCGATGCCGCTCCCAAGCACTCAGGGAATGGATGTCACGTAACCATACACCGTAGAATAGTTTTTTTTCTTAAAAAACAAAACTGGTTTTCCAGCCCGACCCGGAAAACGGACCTACTGCCCCTGCGGCAGGGCTGGCTCCGGGTGTCCGGGCTGGTCCGGAGCTTCCTGGGCCGGAGCGTCCAGAGCGTACGTCAGGCCCCGGCCCGGGATATACCCCTCCATGCGGGTGCGCAGGGAGCCGGGATTGGGCGTCCGCACCCGCCAGACGGCCGAGGCCCCGGTGGGAGTGAGGATGACCCGGTCCAGGACCGCGGACTCCACCCCCTCGAAGGCGCGCAGTTCGGCGTCGAAATCCCTGATCCCGTCCGGGGCGAACCAGCCGTCCACCCGCAGCACCAGACGGTCCAGGACCCCGGCCTGGGCCTCGGGACTGGAGAAGTGACGGCCCCAGAGGTCCAGCCATACCGCATCCAGGCTCTCGCCTGCGGACTCGGTCTCGCCCGCCGGCGAGGCGAGCCGGCCGGTCCAGGCCTTGCCCGCGGCGGCGAGGGTCAGTTGCGGGCTGGCCCCCTCCGCGGCGTACAGGCCGGAAAGGGCCTCCAGCCGGGATATCTCGGCCCGGTGGGCGGCGGCCTCGCCCGACAGGACCAGGCCGAAGGGCCGCGGTGCCGCGGCCGTATAGTAGACCCCCAGGCTTTGCAGCACGCGGCGCAAGGCCGGGCGGTCCACGCGCACGTCCAGGGCGAGCGTGGTCTCCTCGGCCGCGACTGTGGTGGACAGTTCAGAATAGCTCTGCACGTACTGCCCGGCCCGGGGGGCCAGCCATGCGGCCAGCAGGGCGGCCCGCTCCGGGGCCAGGGCCGCGGGCAGGAGGCCCAGGGCCTCGGCCGTCACCGCCTCCTGGAAGCCCTTGGCCATGGCCTCGGACCGGCTGTGCAAGGTGGCGTTGGCCGCCGCGGACCAGGTCACGGCCACGGGCGCGGCCGCTGCCGGCGCGCACCAGAACGACAGGGCCGCGGCCAGCAGGGCCGCTCCCCGGAAACCACGCGCGAAGATCATCCTCTCCCCTTCCTGTGGCGGCACGCCCTGCCGCCGTCGCCCGTTCGGGCTAGAACACGTTCAATGCATCCTTCAAGCGCTTGATCGAAAGCAGCGCGTCGGCGCCGGGCACCGGCCCCAGCGGCTCGAACCGGCCGCTGCGCGCGCCGGCGTCCATGATCCCCCGGGTGGTGGCCAGCACCGCGGCGTTGAAGGCCGGGTGGTCCGAGGCCAGATCCGCAAAGGGACTGGCGCCGCCCACGTACAGGGTGGCCAGGCCCTTGTCGCCCGTGGCCCGGACGATGACGTCCTCCCAGACCATGGCCGCCTCGGCCCGGGTCAGGGGCTCGTTGGGGCGGAACGTGCCGTCGGGCATCCGCTCCAGGCCCTTGACTCCCAGATCCAGCACCAGGGCGATGTCCTGGCGCAGGGGGTGTCCCGCGGCGTCGGGCGGCCCGCTCTCCTCGTAGCGGGGCTTGGCCGCGCCGGCCGGAGGGACGAACTCCGCGGCCGGGGCCGCGGCCGTGCGGCGGTAGAGCTTGGCCGCGCCCAACTCCTGCAGCAGCAGGGCGGCCATGTCCGCGCGGCTGACGGCCGGGACCAGGGCGATCTCCTTGCCCACCAGGCTGCCCGGAGCGGCCCGCTGCACCTTGGACACCAGGTCCATGCGCTGCCTGGCGCTTTCCGCCAGGCCGCCGCCCAGCTCCAGGACCCGGGCGTAGGACTCCTGCGCCCGGGAGAAATCCAGGGCTTCGAGCCACGCCTCACCGGCGTGGAAATACAGGGGAGCGTGCCGCTCGTCCAGTGCCGCGCCTTTCTTCAACTCTTTGGCCGCGGCCTTGGACAGTTCAGACTGCTCCAGGAGGCCGGCGCGGGCCCGGGCTGCGAGCAGCCGCAGCCGGAACACGGCCAGGGCCAACTCGTCCGCGTCGGTCTCGGCCGCGGATTCGGCCTGGTCCATGGCGGCCTCGGCTTCTTCAGGCTTCATGAGGCAGGCCAGCGCGACCGACTTGCCGGCCAGCGACGGGGCGTGCCGGGGGGCCAGCTCCAGGGCCAGGCCGTATTCGGCCAGGGCCTGGGCGCATTCGCCCCGGTCCAGGAAGTCCCCGGCCAAGGAAGCGTGGTGGGCCGGGGTGTCCATGAACCCCGCCGGGCGGCGGGGAGCCCCGGCGCAGGCGGCCAGGGACAGGGCCAAGACCATGGCGACGAATGCTCGAAACATGTGGGCTCCTTGCCTGCGCTCAGTCCAGGACGATCATGACCCGGCACTTCTCCAGGAACTTCGCAGCGGCCTCGGCCTCGCGCACCCGGGCCGCGTCGGCGTCGGCGATGACCAGGTCCGCGCCCGAGGGGCCCTGCACGGCCAGGGCCTTGACCTTCAGGGGATTGCCCCCCACCCGGGGGTTGGCCGCGGCCGCGGCCGGGTCCTTGGCGTAGCCGGCCATGCCCTGCTGGATGGCGAATTCGCGGCTCACCAGGGCCGAGCCGAAGACTTCCCGGCCGGACTGGTCCAGGATGCGGGGGGTCATGGCCGGCCGCGCGCCCAGTCCCTTGGCGTCCACCAGCAGGCCGGTGGGCGGGGCCGGGGCGGCCGGCGTTTCGGGCCGGACGGCTTCGGGGATGGGCTTCGGTTCGACCGGCGCGGCCGGCGGGGCCGAACTCCGGGGGGCGAAGGGAATGGCCGGGGGGATGATCGCGCCGGCCAGGGCCCCGCGCAGGGGCACGGCTACCGTGACCTCCACCGCGCCGTCGGACAGATACGTCGCGTCCTGGACCACCGAGTTCTGCAGAAAGCCCTGGACCTCGTTGACCACCGTGTCCGAAACCACCATGAAGTTCTCCACCGTGGTGGTGGAGTCCACCTGCACGCCCTTGATGACCTCCAGGAGATTGCGCCGGGCCACCACCGTGGCCGCCCGGGCGGCCATGGCCCGGGCCTCGGCCGCGCTGCGCGCGCCGCGGGGCGGCACGCCCAGGCCGGTGGCGTAGACCACCCCGGCCTCCCAGTCGATGCGACCGCCCGAAACCTTCTCCAGGTAGGCCCCGGGCGCGGGATCCCGGGCCAGGGCCGGCAGGGCGGCCCAGAGGACCAGGACCACCGGGAGCATGACAAGAACTCGACGCATGGCGGGCTCCTTGGTGAAGACTGCACTCTACCCGGGCCCGGGAACTGCGGCAAGCGGCGCTCCGGGAGGGCCTTCTCCGGCCCGGGCCACTCTCATTTCTTGCAAGATTCGTGAAAACTCTCCCGCCCTCCCCTTCTTGCCCCCCGGGTCGCGGCTCTGTTAGATAAGGACTGCAATTACCAGGAGGCGGCCATGGAACTCTACCTCATGCAGCACGGCACCTGCTTCTCCAAGGACGTGCATCCCGAGCAGCCCCTGTCCCCGGTGGGGCGCGAACAGATCGAGATGAGCGCCGAGGCCGCCCGCCGCCTGGGCCTGGCCTTCGACCTGGTGGCCGCCAGCCCCAAGCTCCGGGCCCGGCAGACCGCGGCCATCATGGCCGAGGCCATGGGCTACCCCGCAGACCGCATCCTGGTGAGCGAGGCCCTCCTGCCCACGACCCCGCCGGACCAGACCCTGGCCCTGCTGTCGGAATACGGCCGCAAGGAGGCCGTGCTGCTGGCCGGGCACCTGCCCAACCTCGCCGAGGTGGCCGCCGCCCTCCTCTCCTCGGGCGGCAAGGTGCGAGTCCAGTTCGAGAATGGCGGCCTGTGCCGGCTGGATCTGCCTATGGTCCCCACGGACAAGGCCGTGCTCCGCTTCTTCCTCTCCCCCCTGCACCTGCAGATCATGGCGGGCGGAGCATCCAGGCCCGGCCGCTAGTCCTGCGGAGGGATCGGACGAATCCAGGCCGCTTCAGCCGGTTACAGATAGTCTCGATGAAATCTTGAAGATTTATGGACGGTTCGGCAGGAGGATCGGGCCGATGGCCCTGCCCGGCATCTCTAGAAAAACTAAAGACTTTCTCTAAACCCACCCGACATCCCAGGCGGAATCAGCCCGGCATGTTCCCGGACAGGAAACCCCGGGCGGCCTGGATCATGGCTCCTTCCTGGCCGGGCTCGAACCAGCGGATGGACGCGTCGCGGCGGAACCAGGTCATCTGGCGCTTGGCGTAGGCCCTGGTGTTGCGCAGCCAGAGGTCGCAGGCCGCATCCAGGTCCATTTCCCCGGCCAGATGCGCGCCCAGTTCGGCGCAGCCGATGCCGGACCAGCCCGGGGCGGTACGGTCCGGGCACTGGACCAGGGCGGCCCGGGCCTCGGCCACGGCCCCGGCCGCGAGCATGACCGTGATGCGCGCCGCCAGCCGCTCCCGGAGCGCGGCCGCGGGCAGGGCCACCCCCAGCTTGAGCACCTCCCAGCCCGGCCCGACCGCACCCTCCCGGTGCCAGTCGCTCAGGGTCCGGCCGGTGGCCTCCAGCACCTCCAGGGCCCGCGTCACCCGTTGTTGGTCATGGGGATGGATGCGGGCCGCGGCGGTCGGGTCCAGCCTTGCCAGCGCCTCGTGCAGGGCCGTCCCCTGCTCCTCCCAGCGCGCCTGCACCGCGGCGCGGATCGCCGCGGGCGTGGGCGGAATGGGGGCGAGGGGGGCCAACAGGGCGCGCAGGTAGAAGCCCGTGCCGCCCACCAGGATGGGGACCATGCCCCGGGCCGCGGTTTCCTCCACGGCCTGCCGGGCCAGATCCGCATAGGCCCCGGCCGAGAGCGACTCGGCCGTGGGCAGGAAGCCGTAGAGCAGGTGCGGACAGGCCGCGCGCTCTTCGGCCGTGGGTTGGGCCGTGATGACGGGAAAGTCGGCGAAGACCTGGCGGGAGTCGAAGTTCACCACCCCGCCGCCCACGGCCCGGGCCAGGGCGATGGCCGCGGCGGTCTTGCCCGCGCCCGTGGGGCCGGGCACGCAGAGCGCGCGCAGGGTCACTCGCCCTTCTTCTCCTGCAGCTGCGGCTTCACCGCATACTTGGCGTAGAGGTGGGGCGCCACGATCTCGGGCACCAGGCCCTTGATGTTGCCGCCCAGGGAGGCGGCCTCCTTGATGATGGTGGAGCTGATGTACAGCCACTTGTAGTCGGTCATGAGGAACACGGTCTGGATCTCGCGCTTGAGCTTGCGGTTCATGAGCGCGAGCTGGAACTCGAACTCGAAGTCCGACACCGCGCGCAGGCCGCGCAGGATGGCCCGGGCCCCGCGCCTGGCCGCGTACTCCACCAGCAGGCCCTCGAAGGCCTCCACCTCCACCCGGGGATTGTCGGCGAAGACCTGGGCGGCCATGACCACCCGCTCCTCGATGGTGAACAGGGGCTTCTTGGGGGTGTGCACCGCCACCGCCACGATGATCCGGTCGAACACGCCCAGGCCACGCTTGACCAGGCTCACGTGGCCCATGGTCAGGGGGTCGAACGTGCCGGGATAGATGGCGGTTACGGGTTGCGTCTTGTCCATAGGATGATCCTCGTCTGGCCGTAGAGCCGGTCGGTTGCGGGTTCGAGTCCGGGATGCGTCCCGGCCGGGTCCAGGTCAAGCCCGGCCTCGACCTCGGCCAGGAGGAGCCCCTCGGGGGCGAGCCAGCCGTTGGCCATGATCTGCTCCAGGGCGGGCGGGAGAAATCCCTTGCCATAGGGCGGATCCACGAACACCGCGGAAAAGGGCCGCGCCGGCCGGTTCTTCAGTACCTTGAACACGTCCGCGGCCCGGACCTCGGCCGCCGCCCGGCCGACTCCGAAGTCGGCCAGGGTGGCCGAGATGGCCGCGGCCGCGGCCCGGGAGGACTCCACGAACAGGGCGAAGGCCGCTCCCCGGGACAGGGCCTCCAGGCCCAGGCTGCCGCTGCCCGCGAACAGGTCCGCCACCCGCGCGCCGGGCCACGCCAGGCCCCGAGCCTCCAGCATGGAGAACACCGCCCCGCGCACCTTGCCCGTGGCCGGGCGGTAGCCCGGCCCCGAAACCGACCGGATGGCCCGGCCTCCGTAGCGTCCGGAAATGATGCGCATGGATTCAGTCCCCAAAAACGTCGTCAGGCACGCGAGGGGAGCCGCTCCGTCCCCGCGATGCGGGCGCGCCGCGCCGCGCTCTGCATCCCGGGAGCGGCGCCACAAAATACCTCACGGTATTTTGAGGATGCAACACTAGACCTGCGACACCAGCTTGAGCAGCGAGGTGTTCACCTCGGCCAGGCGGTCGCGCAGCTCCACCTGGTCCACCCAGGGCTTGGCCTTGAGTTCGGCCAGCCGGCGCTTGAGTTCGGCCAGCTTGAAGTCGGTCTCGGCCAGCAGGTAGTCCCAGTCCACCCGGGGGAACGCCTTCTCCTCGAAGACCTCCACCACCGGGGCCTCGCCCGGCACCAGGGTGCATTCTTCAAGGTAGGAGGGAATCTGCACCGCCAGGTTGTACTTCTCCCGGATGAGCCCGGCCAGGGTCTCCTGGGCGCTGTTCTCGCCGTGCACCAGGTAGACCTGCATCTCCCGGTTGGCGAAATGGGAGAGCCAGTCCAGTATCTGGCTCTGGCCGGCGTGCCCCGAGAAGCCGCCGATGGTGAACACCCGGGCCTTGATGAGGACGTCCTCGCCGTGGAGGCGCACGTGGGTGGCGCCGTCCACGATCTTGCGGCCGGGGGTGCCCTTGGCCTGGAAGCCCACGAACACCACCGCGGCCCCGGGCCGCCAGATGTTGTGGCGCAGGTGGTGCTTGATGCGGCCGGCGTTGCACATGCCGCTTCCCGCGATGACGATCGCCGGGCCGTCCACCGCGTTGATCTCCTGGCTATCCTCCCGGCGCAGGGAGTAGCGCAGGTTCTTCAGGGTCAGGGGGTCCTCGCCCCGGCTCAGCATGGCCTGGGCGTCGGCGTCGAAGTACCGGGTGTTGCGCCGGAAGATCTCCGTGGCCCGGATGGCCAGGGGGCTGTCCACGTACACCGGCATGTCCCCGGGCAGCTTGCCATCCTTCTCCAGCAGGTGCAGGCAGTAGAGAAGCTCCTGGGTCCGCTCCACCGCGAAGGCCGGGATGACGACCTTCTCCCGGTTCTTGTAGGCGTAGGCGATGGCCTCGGCAAGTTCCCGGCGGCTGGTGGACTCGTCCTTGTGGTTGCGGTCGCCGTAGGTGGACTCCAGGAACAGGTAGTCGGCCCGGGTGACGATGCTCGGGTCGCGCACGATGAGCTGGTCCGGCCGGCCCAGGTCGCCGGAAAAGAGCATGGTGTAGCTGCGGCCGTCCTCCTCCACCACCATTTCGATGAAGGCCGAGCCCAGGATGTGGCCGGCGTCCTTGTAGGTCACGGTGACGCCCTCCGCCGGGGAGAAGGGCTCGTTGTACTCCACGGTCTTGAAGAAGCCCATGGTGCGCTCGGCGTCGCGGGTGGTGTACAGGGCCTCGTAGCCGTTCAGGCCGCGCCGGGCGCGCTTGGCGCCCTTCCACTCGGCCTCCATCTCCTGGATGTTGGCGCTGTCCAGGAGCATGATCTCCAGGAGGTCCCGGGTGGGCGGGGTGCAGTGGATGGTCCCCTTGAACCCGTTCTTGACCATGCTGGGCAGAAGCCCGGAATGGTCCATGTGGGCGTGGGTGATCAGGAAGAAGTCGATGTCCGCGGGCCGGTAGAGCTTGGTATCGCGGTTGCGCGCCTCGATGTCCGGATGGCCCTGGTGCATGCCGCAGTCCACGGCGAAACGCCGGCCGCAGCACTCCAGCACGTAGCAGGAACCGGTGACGGTCTGGGCCGCGCCAAGGAAGGTGACTTTCATGGAACCTCGCAAGGGGGTGAAGTGGCCGCCCGGATTGCCTTCGGCCGCAGATAATGCGATACCGCGGGCCTGCCGGACGGCGCGCCACAATACGCACCGGGCTGCAGCGTGTAAAGAACAGGAGAACGACATGCCCATGCGAGACAACCGCCAGTTCGTCATCGACAGCCTCTCCACCCAGGAGAGCTGGCGGCTCTTCAAGATCATGGCCGAGTTCGTGGACGGATTCGAGACCATGAACCCCGTCACCCGCGGGGTGTCCATCTTCGGCTCGGCCCGCGTGCAGCCCGGCGACCCGCTGTACGCCGAGACCGAGCGCCTGGCCCGGCTCCTGGTGCAGACCGGCTACCAGGTCATCACCGGCGGCGGTCCCGGCATCATGGAGGCCGGCAACAAGGGCGCGCGCGACGCGGGCGGCGATTCGGTGGGGCTGCACATCCATCTGCCCTTCGAGCAGGCCCCCAACAGCTTCATGACCACGCGCTGCGACTTCCGCTACTTCTTCGTGCGCAAGATGATGTTCGTGAAGTACGCCGTGGCCTACGTGGTCATGCCCGGCGGCATCGGCACCATGGACGAGCTGTTCGAGGCCCTGGTGCTCATCCAGACCCGGCGCATCAAGCCCTTTCCGGTGGTGCTCTACTCCCGCGACTACTGGTCAGGCCTCCTGGAGTGGATGGAGAAGACCATGATCCCCCGCGGCTTCGCCGGCGAGCGCGACACCTCGCTCTTCGCCCTGGTGGACACCCCGGAGGAGGCGGTGGAGTTCATCCGGCAGCGGGTGGTCATCTGACCGCGGCCGGTCAGCGCGAGCCCATGCCGCCTCCCTCCGCGCGCGGGTCGGCCCTTCATCCTGGAAAGCCCCGGGGACGTTCCGGAGGATGGCTCCAGTGACCCGCCAGGGCAAGGCCTACGCCTGCGCCCTGGCCACCGTGGCCCTGTGGTCCACCGTGGCCTCGGCCTTCAAGCTCACCCTGCGCCACCTCACCCCCCCGGAACTGCTCCTCTACTCCTCCCTGGCCTCCTGCCTGGCCCTGGCCGGGATCCTGGCGGCCCAGGGCAGGCTGTCCCTGCTGCGCACCGCGGGACGACGGGACTGGCTGGCCGCGGCCCGGCTGGGATTCCTGAACCCCTTCCTCTACTACCTCGTCCTGTTCTGGGCCTACGACCTGCTCCCGGCCCAGGAGGCCCAGCCCCTGAACTACACCTGGGCCGTGACCCTCTCGCTGCTGGCCGCGCCCCTGCTCGGCCAGAAGCTCCGCGCCGCCGACCTCCTGGCCCTGCTGACGAGCTACGCCGGGGTGGTGGTCATCTCCACCCGGGGCGACCTGGCCGGCCTCTCCTTCGCCTCGCCCCTGGGCGTGGGCCTGGCCCTGGGCAGCACGGTCATCTGGGCCCTCTACTGGGTCCTCAACACCCGCGACGCCCGCGACCCGGTGGCCGGGCTGCTCCAGAACTTCCTGTTCGGGACCCTCTTCGTGCTGGCGGCCAACCTGGCCCTGGGCCTGCGGGTCCCGGACTGGCGCGGTCTGGCCGGCGCGGCCTACGTGGGCGTGTTCGAGATGGGCCTGACCTTCGCCCTGTGGCTCACCGCGCTCAAGCTCACCGAGAGCGCCGCCCGGGTGGCCAACCTCATCTTCCTCTCGCCCCTGGTCTCCCTTTTCCTCATCAACGCCCTGGTGGGCGAAACCATCCTGCCGTCCACGTACTGGGGCCTGGGCCTCATCCTCATGGGCCAGGCCGTGCAGCGCCTGGCCCCGTCCCGGGTTTGAGCCCGGCCCCGTTCTCTGCTATTCCCCTCGGAGCGGAAAACCCCCTCTCGATATTTCTGCTTGTCGGCCGGGGAAAAACGTGGTTCTTCCCGGCCTCGCGGACGCAATCATGCCAGGCCCGCCTCCCGCCGGGCATCCCCGCAAGGAGACTCCATGCGCATCGCCGTGACCACCAGCACCTTTGCCGAATACAGCCGCGAGCCCCTGGACCTGCTGGAGGCCGCAGGGGCCGAGGTCGTGCTGAACCCGCTCGGCCGCAAGCTGAAGCCCGAGGAGACCATCGCCCTGCTCGCCGGCTGCGACGGGGTGGTGGCCGGCACCGAGACCTACGACGCCGCGGTGTTCGCGGCCCTGCCCGGGCTGCGCGCCGTTTCCCGCTGCGGGGTGGGCATGGACTCGGTGGACCAGGCCGCGGCCCGCAACCGGGGCGTCAAGGTCCTGAACACGCCCCTGGGCCCCACCCGGGCCGTGGCCGAACTCACCGTGGGCCTGGCCCTGGACCTCCTGCGCCAGGTGACCCGCATGGACCGCGAACTGCGCGCCGGGACCTGGAAGAAGCGCATGGGCAGCCTGCTCGCAGGCAAGAAGGTGGGGGTGGTGGGCTTCGGCCGCATCGGACGGGCCACGGCCGAACTCTTCGCCGGCCTGGGCTGCGAGATCGGCTACTCCGACGTGGCGCCCTTCGCGGACTGCCCCATCTATGCGAAATGCATGGAACTGCCCGAGCTCCTGGCCTGGGCGGACATCGTGACCCTGCACTGCTCCAAGCCCGCGTCCGGCGGCTTCGTGCTGGGCGAGGCGGAACTGGCCGCCATGCGGCCCGGGGCCTGGCTCATCAACTGCGGCCGGGGCGGGCTGGTGGACGAGGACGCCCTCTACCGGGCCCTGCAGGGCGGCCGCCTGTCCGGCGCCGCCGTGGACTGCTTCGGGCAGGAGCCCTACGCCGGCCCTCTGGCCGGGGCGGATACCGCCGTCCTCACCCCGCACATCGGGTCCTATGCCCGGGAGGGCCGGGCAAGGATGGAGACCGACGCGGTGAAGAACCTCCTGGACGCCCTGGGGGCGGCGTGACGCGACCTTCCTCCCGGCGCGGACCGGCGTCAAGAAAGGCGACGACGTGATACATTTACATAATAACTTGCAAGAGTCGGCGGGAGTCCTCTAGCCATGCCCATCCAGGTCATCGTGTTCGACTGCGACGGGGTCCTCCTGGATTCCGTGGACGTGAAGACCCGCGCCTTCGCCTCGCTCTTCGCCGAGCACGGGCCCGAGGCCGTGGAGTTCATCGTGGCCTACCACCTGGCCAACGGCGGGGTGAGCCGCTACGCCAAGTTCGCCCATTTCTACCGGAAGCGCCTGGGCCGGGAGATCACCGAGGCGGAGAGCAAGACCCTGGACAAGCGCTTCACCGCGGCCTGCCTGGACGCCCTGCTCAAGGCTCCCATGATTCCCGGAGCGAGGGAGTTCCTGGCGGCCAATCCGGGAGGCCGGCCGCTCTACGTGTGCTCCGGCGCGCCGGAACTGGAGCTGGCCTTCATCTTCGACCACATGGACCTCACCGGGCACTTCAAGGCCATCTACGGCTCGCCCACGCCCAAGGCCGAGAACCTGGCCCGCATCGTGGCCGAGTGCGGCGCGCCCGCTGACGAGGTGCTCATGGTGGGGGACAGCGGCACGGACCTGGACGCCGCGCTCAGGGTGGGCGCGCGCTTCCTGGGCGTGGGCGAGTTCCCGGCCCCGCACGACTGGATGCCGGACCTGACCGGGCTGGCCGGCTATCTCGAACGGATTGGCTAGCAAGGTGCGGGCGCTGGCGGCCCGCTGCGCCCGCCAATGGGTGCTGGACATTTTTTTCAATAAACAAAATGGTTGGGGGTGGCCTGCCCGGGCCGGCCGGACCTCATCCCCGGAGCAACTGCCCTGACTCAACGCGCCTCCCTTCCCCTGCGGCTCCTCGCCGGCCTGGCCGGGACCCTGGCCCTGGGCCATGCGGTGCTCCTCTTCGGCCTGGTGGGCGAGAACGAGGTCCTGGCCCTGCTCGGCATCGGCCTGGCCGCCTTCGCCCTGCCCCGGCCCCGGCTCTCCCTGGCCCTGTCCCTGGGGACCCTGGCCGCGGCCCTGCTCCTGGCCGCCCTGGTCTGGGCCGCGGGCCTGGACGCCAAGGCCGTGCGCTCCACCCCCCTGGCCGAACTCATCACCTACGATTTCCGGCACGGGCACCAGGTCTTCCGGCCCAATGCCCGGGTCAGCTTCACCGTGCCCTTCGGCGACCTGGCGGCCATGCGGGGACGCGACCTGGGCGTGGGGCCGCGCACCGTGCACTTCAGCGCCGACTCCCGGGGCCTGCGCAACGACGCGGACTACGCGGCCCAACCCTGGCTGCTCCTGGGCGACTCCTTCGTGGTGGCCAGCGCCACGGACCAGGTGCACACCCTGTCGGAATTCCTCAAGCTGGAGCACGGCGTCGACGTCTACAACGTTGCAGCCGTGGGCGGGGACCTTGCCGACTACGGCCACTGGCTCGACGAGTTTTTCCAGTTGCACCCGGACAGCCCGGCCAAGGCCGTGGTCTTCTTCTTCGAGGGCAACGACTTCGGCCCGGTGCGCGACGCGAAGGCAGCCACCCCGGCCTGGCGGCTGTGGCTCAAGCGCTACGTTAACCTCTACCGGTTCATGCCCCTGGGCAAGCTCTGCACAGTGCTCGTCGGCAGGCTCCGCGCCCGGGACCGGGACGACCCGGTGCTGGACGCTTCGGCCGGAGGGCTGCCCATCCATTTCCTCAAGCGCTACGCGGAGGTGGCCGCCCGGCCCGCGTACCCCAATCCGGGGGAGTTCCGGGACATCCTTGCCGCCATGCGGCCGCGCCTGGCCGCAGCGGTGTTCATCCCCGAAAAGTACCGGGTCTACGCTCCATTCCTGGACCAGCCCACCGGCGACCTGCCCAATGCCCAGTGGGCCTACCTGTCCGGACTGTGCGCGGACCTGGACCTGCCTTGCCTGGACCTGACTCCGGCCTTGCGCACCGCGGCCGGACGGCTCCTGCCCCGGGGCGAATTCGCGTACTGGCCCGACGACACCCACTGGAACGCCGCGGGCATCCGGGCCGCGGCCGCGGCCCTGGCCCCGTTCCTGGACGGGCTGCCCGAGGCCGCGCCGTGAACGTCGCCTTCGTCAACGCCACCCGCCGCTTCGGCGGGGTCAAGGCCTGGACCCTGGACGCGGCCCGCACCCTGGCCCGCCTGGGCCACCGCCCGATCCTCGCGGCCCGGCCCGGACCCTTCCTGGACGCGGCCCGAGCCGCAGGCCTGGACGCCCGGGCCTGGGACTTCGGCATGGACTACGGCCCGCTGGGCGTAGCCCGCTTCCTGCGCCTGTTCCGGGAGGAGAAGACCGAGGTGGTCGTCTGCAACGTGGGCAAGGACCTGCGCCTGGCCGGGGTGGCCGCCCGCCTGGCCGGCATCCCGGTGGTGCACCGGGTCGGGCTGCCCCGGGACATGCGCGACAGCCTCAAGGTCCGCCTCACCCACCGCTTTCTCAGGCCGCGGCTGCTGGCCCCCTGCGCCTACATCGCCCGGGACATGGCCGCGGAGCTGTCCTTCGTGGCCGAGGCCGACGTCACGGTCATCCCCACCGGCAAGGAGCCGGCCCCGGCCGCGCCGGAACGGGCCAACGCGCCCCGGATCATCGTGACCACGAGCCAGCTCAACCCGGACAAGGGCCACGCCGACCTGCTGGAGGCCCTGGCCCGGCTGGCCGGACAGGGGCGCGACTTCCGCTGCCGCATCCTGGGCGCGGGCAGCGCCGAATCCGAACTCAAGGCCAGGGCGCAACGCCTGGGCCTGGGCGAGCGCATGGCCTGGCCGGGCTTCGTGTCCGACGTGCGGACCGAGCTGGCCCGGGCCGACCTCTTCGCCCTGCCCTCCCGGTCCGAAGGCCTGCCCAACGCCCTGCTGGAGGCCATGGCCGAGGGCCTGCTCCCGGTGGCCCGGGACGTGGGCGGGGTGGCCGAGGCCTGGCCCACGGGCCTGGACCGCTTCCTGCTCCCCTACCCCGCGGGCGTGGAGGAGCTCGCCGCAGCCCTGGACGCGGCCCTGTCCCTGGACGACGCCGCGCTCCTGGCCGCCCGCCGCGCGGTATGGGAGCACATGGCCGCGAACTTCTCCCTGGAGGCCCAGACCCGGACCCTGGCCCAATGGCTCGGCCAGGTGGCGCAGGAGGCCCGCCGTGGCCGTTGACCGGCTGCTCATACCCGCGCCCCAGGTGCGGCGCATCCTGGTCTGCCAGCTCCGACAGATCGGGGACGTGCTCCTGGCCACCCCGGCCATCCGGCTCCTGAAGGGGGCCTTTCCCCAGGCCGAGGTCCACGTGTTCACCGAGGCCCGCTGCGCGCCGGTGCTGGAGAACAACCCGCACATCGCCCGCATCTGGGCCGTGGACAAGAAGCAGCTCTCCAGCCTGCCCAGGGAGCTGGCCTTCTATTTCCGGGTGGCCCGGCAGCGGTTCGACCTGGTGGTGGACTTCCAGCAGCTGCCGCGCATCCGCTGGGTGGTGGCCCTGTCCCGGCTCCTGGGCTGCCGCTGGCGTCTCTCCTACGACCCGCCCTGGTACAACCGCTGGCTCTATTCCCACGTCACCCGGCCCCGGGACGGCTACGCGGCCATGTGCAAGGCCAGCGTGCTGGAGCCCCTGGGCCTGGCCTGGCGCGGCGAACGGCCGGAACTCTTCCTGCGGCCCGAAGAGCGTGACTGGGCAGAGGACTACCTGGCCTCGCACGAACTGGAGGACCGCACCCTGGTGACGGTGGACCCCTCCCACCGCCGGGCCACCCGGCGCTGGCCCGCGGCCCATTTCGGCCGGCTCCTGGGCCTGGCCGCGGCGCAGCGCCCCGACGCGCGGTTCCTCATCGCCTGGGGGCCGGGGGAAAGGGACCTGGCCCGGGAGGTGGCCGCGGCCAGCGGCTCGCCCGCCTGCGTGGTCCCCGACGCGATGCTCACCCTGCGCCAACTGGCCGCGGTCCAGGAGAAGGCCGTGCTCCACTTCGGGACCTGCTCGGCCCCGCGGCACCTGGCCGTGGCCGTGGGCGCGCCCACCCTGGCGGTGCTGGGCTCCACCTCCGACGCCTGGACCTACCCCTCGCCCGAGCACGGCGACGTGCGCCTGGGCCTGCCCTGCCAACCCTGCAACCGCAACGAGTGCGACACCATGCGCTGCCTCACGGACCTCGCGCCCGAAGCCGTGCTGCCCGAACTGCTGCGCCGCCTGGACGCGGCAGTGGAGCCCCGGTCCTGATGCGCATCGTGCTCTTCACCTCCTCGGAGAGCGCCAGCGGCGGGGCGCGGCAGGCCCTGTACCTGGGCCAGGGCCTGGCCGCCCGCGGCCACGCCGTGACCTTTTTCGCGCCCCACCAGGCGGCCAGCGAGCCCCTGGCCGGCGACCTGGACTTCCGCACCCTGCCCCCGGCCCGCCGGGACTGGCGAAAAGCTGTTGAGGCCGCGCTGCCCGACGCCGGACCCTTCATCGTCCAGGCCTTCCACAACAAGGCGCTCAAGGCCCTGGCCTGGTGGAGCCTGGCCTGGCGCAGGCGGGGCGGGGTGTGCCTGGGCCACCGCGGGGTCATGTACCGGCCGGGCAATCCCCTGCCCTACTGGTCCCCGGGCATGGCCCTGTTCACCGTGAACTCCCGGGCCTGCGCCCGGGTGCTGCGGAGCCTGGGCGTGTCCGCGAAGCGCGTCGAGGTGGTGTACAACGGCATCCCGGCCGAGCGCGTGACCCCGGCGGTCGCGCCGCAGGCCATGCGGGAGCGGCTGGGCGTCCCGGCCGGGGTCCCGGTGCTGGGCGCCGTGGCCGGGGACAAGCCGGTCAAGGGCGTGGACATCCTGCTCCGGGCCTTCGCCGCCCTGCCTCCGGAACACGTCCCGGCCCACCTGGTCTGCGTGGGCTGCCGGCCCGAACGCTGGGCCGCGGACATCGCGGGCCTGGGCCTGGCGGGCCGGGTCCACTGCACCGGCCGGGTGGAGAACGTGGCCGACCACCTGGCGGCCATGGACCTCTTCGTGCTGCCCTCCCGGTCCGAGAGCCTGCCCAACACCCTGATGGAGGCCGCCTGCCTGGGCCTGCCCGCGGTGGCGTCGGCCGTGGGCGGGGTGCCGGAGCTCATCCGGGGCAACGGCCTGCTGGTGCCGCCGGACGACGTCGCGGCCCTCGCCGCGGCCCTGGCCCGGCTCCTGGCCGACCGCGGGGAGCGGGAGCGCATGGCCGCGGCCAGCCGCGCCCTGGCCCCGGAGTTCTCCCTGGCCCACAAGGTGGACCGCATGGAGGCCATCTTCACCGATCTCCTGCAACGGAGGGGCCATGCCGCGCGTTCTGGTGCATGAGGGCTCCTCGGGCATCGTGGAGCTGAACGGGCCGGGGGTGCGCGAGACCTACCACCCGGACAACGACCTGGACCGGGCCCTGGACCTGCTCCTGCGGCTCTACGAACTGAAGGCCGCCAACGGCGCAAGGTTCCTGGACAACTACCGCCGCGAGGGCTTCAACTGGCTCTCGGGCCAGGTGGGCAACCTGTACTGGCGCTGGCTGTTCCGGCTGGTGCAGTACGGACCGCTGCTCCGGCGCTTCCTGTCCGGCGAGCTCACCCCGGTGTTCCGCAACGACGTGAACCTGGCCAAGATCTGGGAGGTGCTGCGGCCCAGGAGCAAGCGCAGCCTGTCCAACTGGTGGCGCTACCAGCGGGTGCTGCCGGCGCACAACCGGAAGGTCCTGCGCGGCAGGGCCGGGACCATGCTCTTCTACCGCTACGGCCCCAACGACTTCCGCACCCGGGAGATGGTCCCGCTGTTCGAGGGGAAGGGCGTGGACTTCACCTACGTCTATTCCGCCTCGGCCCGGGTGCTCAGGGACCGGGAGAAGCTGGGGCGTCCCGCCTATTTCCTCTACCGCCGCCACGCCGCGCCCCGGCTCTTCGCCCACGAGTACCCGGCCGACGGGCTGGGACCGGACCTGGCGCCCTTCCTGCCCGCGGTGCTGGCCCGCTGCGAGGAGCACATGTCCTTCCAGGCGTTCGAGTTCCGCCGCCACCTGGAGAACCTGGGCAGGGACAAGCCCGCCCTCTTCTTCGGCCTGGACGACCACCAGGAGGTCCACCCCATCCTCTTCGCCTGCAAGGCCCTGGGCATTCCCAGCATCGGCTACCAGCTCGGCATGTACGCCCGCCGCCAGGCGGCCTACACCCTGGAGGGCTGGGCGCCCGGCGACTACCAGTGGTACGACAACGTCATCGTGTGGGGACAGTACTGGGAGGACGTGGTGCGGCGCTGGGGCCGGGCCTATCCCGATGGCTACTTCCTGCCCGGGACCAACAAGCACGGGTACGAATACAAGCGGCTGGACTCGCCTAACTTCAACGTGAAGAACATCCTGGTGCCCTACGAGTTCTGGGGCGACACCCGGCGCATCGGCCAGTACATGATGAAGCTCATGGACCTGGGCTACACCGTGTACTTCAAGTACAAGCCCGACGAGCGGCCCGAGCGCCAGATCGCCTGCTACTGCCTGGAGTCGGGCTACGCGGACCGGGTGCGCCACGTGGAGAGGATCACCGACCAGCTCATGGCGGAGATCAACATCGTGGCCGGCGGCATGACCACCCTGCTCTACGACCTGCTGCCGTACGGGAAGGAAACCTGGGTGTTCGACACCGAGTTCCGGCTGCTGGACGACATGGTGCAGGACGGCTGGGCCAGGCTGGTGCGCTACGAGGACCTGGACTCCCTGCCCGAGCCGCAGCGCGCGGATCGGGACATCGACCGGGAATACCTCTCCCGCAGCGAGCCCCTGGCGAGCGTGCTGGAGCGGCACGTGCTGTCGCGGCTGTAGCCCCCCGCAAAAGTCCGTATGATTCTGGGCTGACCTTCTCGCGGGGTCGGGTCAGCCGGCCCTGCCGCCGCGAAAACCGGCGGAACGACCGCCCAGGCCCAGCCAGGCGAACAGCTTGTCCGCGGCGGCCTCCAGGGAGAACTTCTCCTCCACGGTCCGCCGGGCGGCCTCGGCCATGTCCCGGCGCAGGGCCGGGTCCCGGGCCAGGCGCTCCACGCAGTCCACGGTCTCGGCCGCGCCGCGCACCAGAAAGCCGTTGACCCCGTGCCGCACGATCTCCCGGTTGAAGCCCACGTCCGAGGCCACGGGCACGGTCCCGCAGGCCATGTACTGGAGCAGCTTGAACCCGCACTTGCCGCGGGTGTACTCGTCGTCGGTCAGGGGCATGAGCCCCACGTCCATGGCCTGGAGATGCTCCACCTCGGCGGCCGGGCTCCAGCTCATGAAGGTGGCGGGCAGGCCGTGCGGGAACACGCAGGGCTCGTCCGAGACCACGAACACCCGCACCAGGTCCGATATCCGGCGCAGGGCCTCGAACACCTCGGGCAGGAAGAAGAGGTTGCACGAGGTGCCCATCCAGCCCACGGTGATGCGGCCGGATTCGGCCCGGCGCGCTGGCGGCAGGTAGATGCGGGCGTCGATGGGCGTGGGCAGGATCTCCACCCGCCGGGCCAGGGCCTTCATGCGGCCGGCCAGGTAGGCGTTGCCCGCCACCACCAGGTCCACCCGGGCCGCGGTGCGCTCCAGGCCGCCGGCAGCCCGGCTGGCGACGCGGTCGCGCTGGGCCTGGTCGGTGACGTTGGGGTGGCAGGTCCACAGGGCGTCGTCGAAGTCGAAGGCCACCAGGTCCGCCCGGCGGCGCAGCATGGCCAGCTCCGGCGCGGTGAGCAGCCGCTTCTGGAGCACGATGGCCCGCGCCCGGGGCAGGGTCAGGGCGAAGCCCGCCCGGCCCGCCGCGGTCTTGGGCACGGTGCGCCACTCGGCCCGCAGGCCCCGGGCCTGGGCCTCGGCCACGAAGGGCAGGACCCGGAAGCGCACGCTGGGCAGGTTCTGGCCCGCGGCGGCCAGGTACAGCAGGTCCAGCCGGTCGGACACGCGGCTCACCAGCGTCGCGCGGCGCAAATGCCGCATTCGATGCGCAGAGAATGTGCTGAGACGGGCAGAACGTGCATTTGCAATAAAAACCTTGCGGTTTTATTGAACTTTTCTACAGAAAATCGGGATCCACCGCGGCCTTGCCGCCGGCGGTCATGAGCTTGACGAAGCTCACGCCCTTGGCGTCCACGGGCACGATGGGAAACTGGGTGCTGCAGGAGTCGCAGCGCACCATGGTGGGCTGGGTGGGGGCCACCACCGGCAGGCTGCGCCGGCAGTTGGGGCAGTCGTAGAAGAAGACCACCTCGATCCCGCTGGGCTTCACCGGCATGATGGGTTTCTTGCGCTCGCTCACTGCCCTTCTCCCAACAAGCTCTTCCCGGTCATGGCCGCGGGCCGCTCCACGCCCCACAGGTCCAGGATGGTGGGCGCGATGTCCGCCAGCTTGCCCGGCCTGAGGGTCCGTCCCTTCCAGTCGTCGTCCAGCAGCACCAGCGGCACCTGGTTCAGGGTGTGGGCCGTGTGCGGCCCGCCGCGGGAGTCGATCATCTCCTCGGAGTTGCCGTGGTCCGCGGTGAGCAGCACCCGGCCGCCCGAGGCCCGCACCGCGCCCACGATGTCGGCCACTGCGGTATCCACGGCTTGGCACGCGGCGATGGCCGCGGTAAGCATCCCGGTGTGCCCCACCATGTCCAGGTTGGCCAGGTTGCACACCGCCAGACTGATCCCTCCCTTGCCCCAGCGCTCGCGGAAGCGCCGGGCCACCTCGAACACGCTCATCTCCGGCTTCAGGTCGTAGGTGGCCACCTCCCGGGGCGAAGGCGTCAGCACCCGCTCCTCGCCCGGGAAGGGCTCCTCCCGGCCGCAGTTCAGGAAATAGGTCACGTGGGCGTACTTCTCGGTCTCGGCGATGCGCAACTGGGTCAGGCCCAGTTCCGACACCACCTGGCCCAGGGTGTCGGCGATCTCCTCCTTGGGAAAGGCCACGGGCAGGGGGAAGGAGGACTCGTAGCGGGTCATGGTGGCCACGTGCAGGCGGGGGAAGGCCTCGCGGGCGAAGCCGGTGAACTCCGGGTCGAACAGGGCGCGCACGATCTGGCGGGCGCGATCCGCCCGGAAGTTGAAGAAGAACACCGCGTCGCCGTCGGCCAGGAGCGCCACGGGCCGCCCCTCCCGGGTCACGACGCGGGGCTCCACGAACTCGTCGAACTCCTTGGCCGCGTAGGCGTCGCGCACCGCGGCCACCGGATCCTCCACGGCCTTGCCCCGGCCCACGGTCATGGCCGCATAGGCCCGCTCGTTGCGCTCCCAGTGCGAGTCCCGGTCCATGGCCCAGTAGCGGCCCATGACCGTGGCGATCTCGCCCCAGCCCAGGCGGCGCATCTCCGCCGCGAGCTGCTCCAGGTAGCCGGCCCCGCTGTCCGGCGGGGTGTCGCGGCCGTCCAGGAAGGCGTGCACCACCGCCGGGACTCCGGCGTCTTTGGCCGCGGCCAGGAGCGCATGGATGTGGTTCTGGTGGCTGTGCACCCCGCCGTCGGACACCAGGCCCATGAGGTGCAGCCGCCCCCCGGTCTCCCGGGCCGCGGCCAGGGCTCCGGCGATGGCCGGATTGTCCGCGAAGCGGCCCTCCTCGACGGCGATGTCGATGCGGGTCATGTCCTGGTAGACCACCCGGCCCGCGCCGATGTTCATGTGCCCCACCTCGGAGTTGCCCATGAACCCCGAGGGCAGGCCCACGGCCCGGCCGGAGCAGTCCAGCAGCGTCCCCGGGTACTCGGCCCGGAGCCGGTCCAGGGTCGGGGTGCAGGCCCGGGCCACGGCGTTGCCCGGCCCGTCCGGGGCCTGGCCCCAGCCGTCCAGGATGAGCAGCAGGGTGGGACGAAGGTCAGGCATGGTCGTCTCCCGGGCCGTCGTCGTCCGGCCCCAGGTCCAGCTCCACGGGCGCGGCGTCGGCCCACAGGCCCTCCAGGTTGTAGAAGCGCCGCGTGTCCTCCTGGAAGATGTGCACCAGCACGTCGTTCAGGTCCAGGAGCACCCAGCCGCCGGCGCGGTATCCCTCCATGCCCAGGTAGGAGATGCCCTCCTCGCCCGCGGTCTTGAGCACGTGGTCGGCCAGGGCCTGGGCCTGCCGCACGTTGCGGGCCGTGGCCAGGACCAGGCCCTCGGCCACCGAGCACAGGCCGGCCACGTCCAGGGCCACGATGTCCAGGGCCTTCTTGGCGTGCAGCCAGACGGCCACGCTGCGCATGGTGGCGCGCACGCCTTCCGGGTCGGGCCGCTTGGCCTTCTTCGCCCCGGGCCGCTTGACGGTCTTGGGCTGGGGCTGCACCCCGGCCAGCGCCGCCTCCTTGGGCAGACGCTTGGGCGCGCCCCCGTCTCCCTTGC
>JBFMHA010000015.1:0-67623 GCA_040753075.1 Thermodesulfobacteriota bacterium | reverse complement strand
TCCTGCTCCTGCTGCTCCTGGTCCCGGGGCTGTTCCTGCTGTCTAGGGTGTTCCTCGGACTGGGGCGGCGGAGGCGGCGGGGCCATGCGCATGCGGTGGGGCAGGGCCAGGGCCGCGGCCTCCCGCACCAGGGCCTCGGTGGCCGCGTCCAGGCCATCCAGGGCGGCCAGGGCCAGGGCCGCGCGACGCAGGGCCAGGTCCGCCCTGTGTCCGGCCACGTTGGCCTCCCGGGCCAACTCCGAACAGAGCCGCTCCAGTTCCTCCGGCATCCGCACCCGGGGCAGGCGCGCCCGGGCCTGGGCCAGGGAGCGGGCCAGGCGCTTCTGCCCCGGCTCGTGCGCCTGGCGGAAGAAGTCCGGGGCCAGGTCGTACGCCTCCCGGGAGCGGAGCACGGCCAGGCGCGCGTCGGGATCGCGGGGCGCGGCCACCTCCACGCACAGGCCGAAGCGGTCCAGGAGCTGGGGCCGCAGCTCCCCCTCCTCGGGGTTCATGCTGCCCGCCAGGATGAAGCGGGCCGGGTGGGCCAGGGACACGCCCTCGCGCTCCACCACGTTGACCCCGCTGGCCGCGGCGTCGAGCACCAGGTCCACCAGGTGGTCCGGCAAGAGGTTGACCTCGTCCACGTAGAGGATGCCGCGATGGGCCGCGGCCAGGAGCCCCGGGGCGAAGGCGCGCACGCCCCGGCGAACCGCGGCCTCCAGGTCCAGGCCCCCGGCCAGGCGGTCCTCGGTGGCGCCCAGGGGCAGGTCCACCACCCGGATGGGCCGGCGCGCCGCGGGCAGGTCCCGGCCCCGGGCCCGGGCTTCCGCGCAGTCCGGGCAGAACGGGCCTCCGGGCGCGCAGCCGCAGGCGCAGCCCGCCACCACGTCGATCTCGGGCAGCACCGCGGCCAGGCCGCGCACCGCCGTGGACTTGGCCGTGCCCTTCTCCCCGCGCAGGAGAACCCCGCCGATGTCCGGGCACACCGCGTTGGCGAGCAGGGCGCGCTTCATGCGCTCCTGGCCCGCCAGGGCGGCGAAGGGGTAGACCGGCCGCGGCGAGCGGCCCGCGGGTTCACACGGCAAGGGCCTGCTCCATGCGCGCCGGGTCCAGGCCCATGCGCTCGAAGGGCTTGCGCCGCATGCGGTGGGGCAGGGCCAGTTCCGCGGCCTCGCGCACGTCCCCGGCCTTGACCTCGGTCCGGCCCTCCAGGGCGGCCAGGGTCTTGGCCGCCTTGAGCATGGTCAGGTCCGCCCGGTGGCCGTCCACGCCCATCTCGATGGCCAATTCCACGATGCGGCGGAACAGGCCCTCGGACACAGCCACCCGGGGCAGCAGCTCCTTGGCCCGGACCAGGGCCTCGCCCAGCTCCCGTCCGGCCTCGGCGTAGGCCGCGGCGAAGCGCTCGGGGTCCTCGTCGAACGCGGTGCGCCGCCGCACCACCTCCATGCGCTCCTCCAGGTCCAGGATGCCCTCCACCTGCACGCACAGGCCGAAG
The DNA here is from genome assembly GCA_040753075.1 of Thermodesulfobacteriota bacterium. Lineage (GTDB taxonomy): Bacteria > Desulfobacterota > Desulfovibrionia > Desulfovibrionales > Desulfovibrionaceae > UBA6814. The sequence goes on along the minus strand of JBFMHA010000015.1, from coordinate 66,146 downwards.
CGGTCCAGGAGCTGGGGCCGCAGTTCGCCCTCCTCGGGGTTCATGGTGCCCACCAGCACGAACTCGGCCGGATGGGTGAACGAGACCCCCTCCCGCTCCACGGTGTTCACCCCCATGGCCGCGGCGTCCAGGAGCACGTCCACGATGTGGTCGTCCAGCAGGTTCACCTCGTCCACGTAGAGGAAGCCGCGGTGGGCCTCGGCCAGCAAACCCGGCTCGAAGTGCTTCTCCCCGCGCTTGATGGCCTGCTCCAGGTCCAGGGACCCGAGCACCCGGTCCTCGGTGGCGCCGACGGGCAGGTCCGCCACCCGGATGCGGCGGGAGGCGAGGGGCAGGCCTTCGCCGTGGGCCAGGCGTTCGGCGCAGGCCGGGCAGAGGCGGGCCGCGTCGGCCGGGTCGCAGCCGAAGGCGCAGCCCTCCACCACCGTGATCTCCGGGAGCAGGGCGGCCAGGCCGCGCACCGCGGTGGACTTGGCCGTGCCCTTCTCGCCGCGGACGAGCACCCCGCCCAGGCGGGGGTTGACCACGTTGAGGAGCAGGGCCTTTTTCATGCGTTCCTGGCCCACGATGGCCGGGAAGGGGTACACGGGTCGGGAGAAGCTCACGTCACGCGCCTCGCTGTCCGGTCTCGCCGGAGTTGAAGTCGTCCATCATCCGCTTCCAGGCGGCCACGTCGTCGGCGCTCATGATGTCCACGGCCCCGCCCTGGAACTCGCCGCCAGCGTCGCCCATGCCTTCCTCCAGCCAGCCCTCCATCTCCAGGTAGCGCTCCCGGAGCTCCTCCATGACCTGGGGATCGGGCTTCCACAGTCCGCGGGACGCAGCCTCCAGGAGCCGCCGGCCGATCTCCTCCAGGGCCCAGGGGTTGTGCTCCCGGAAGAACTCGCGGTTCTCCTGGTCCAGCACGAAGGCCCGGGTGATGTCGTCGAAGATCCAGTCGTCCACCTCCTCGGTGCTGGCCTCCCAGCCGTAGACCCGGCCCACCCGCTTGGAGATGTCGCCCGCGCCCTTGTACCCGTGCCGCTTCATGCCCTCGATCCATCTGGGGTTGAGCAGCTTGGTGCGCACCACCCGGCGGATCTCGTCGGCCAGGTCGCGCACGGCCACGGCCTCGGTCTCCCGGGTGTCGCCGTAGTAGGCCTTCACGTCGCGGCCGGAGATCTCCCGCGCCGCGGCGGTGATGCCGCCGTGGGCGCCGAAGTAGCCGCAGCAGCCGAACAGGTCGTGCTCGTCGGTGATGACCTTGTTGAAGGTCACGTCCACGGTGGACAGGGCGTGCTTGAGCTCGGGCAGGGCCTTCTCGCCCCACACGCCCTTGCCGTAGGCGAAGGCGTTCCAGTAGAGGAACACGTCCGAGAGGTCCTTGCGGTCCTTCCAGGCCGAGGCGTACACCGCCAGGTTCACCCCGGCCTTGTAGACCCCGGGCCGGGCCGAGAACAGGCGCAGGGTGGCCCGCCGCCAGGCCGCGGCGCTCTCGTCGCCCTCTGCCCGGAGCCTGGCCAGGGCGTGCTTGCGCACGAAGTTCAGCTCCTCGGGCTCGTCCAGCCCGGCCACGGCCTGCACCGCCTCGTCCACCAGGTCCATGCACTGGGGGAAGTTGTCCCGGGTGATGCCCGAGACCCGCAGGGTCACGTCCACCCGGGGCCGGCCCAGGGCCCCCAGGGGGATGGGCTCCACGCCCTTGATGAGCCCGTTGGCCCGCCACACCGGCCGCACCCCGAGCAGGGCGAAGATCTGGGCCATGCCCTCGCCGTCGGACCACATGAGGTCGTTGCACATCCAGAACATGGCCACGTTCTCGGGAACCCGGCCCTCCTCCTTCAGATGCTTGTCCAGCACCCCCTTGGCCAGGAGCTGGCCCACCCGCCAGGCGGCCCGGGTGGGCAGGCGGCGCGGGTCCAGTGTGTAGAAGTTGCGGCCCGTGGGCAGGATGTCCTCCCGGCCCCGGGAGATGACCCCGGACGGACCGGGCGGGACGAATCCCGCCTCCATGCCGCGCAGCAGGGACTCGATCTCCCCGGAGTCGGCGATGCGGCGGGCGATGTCCCGGGTCCGGGCGCGCAGGCCTGGCAGGGCGGCCAGGGGCGCGGCGTCGCGCAGGGCGTCGCCCAGCGCCTCCCGCACCGCCCGGTCGAAGGCGTCGTCGTCCGCGCTCTCCAGGGCCAGGCCCACCGCGGCGCAGCCCAGGCGGTCCAGGTCCTCCAGGAGCCGGCCGTGGCTCCTGCCCGAGGCCGCGTCAACCCCGCCGGGGTCCTGGAGCATGGCCACCAGGTCCCGGCCCTGAGCCCGGCACAGGGTCTTGCGCAGGGAGGACTCGTCCCCGTCGTCGAAGCGCAGGATGGTGTAGATGAAGTCCAGCAGCCGCTCGCCCTCGGGCCGCTGGCCGAACACGTGCATGCCGTCCTGCATGCGGGTGGTGCGCACCACCGCGAGCGCCTCGTGCAGGTCGCGGGCCACCTCCCGGAAGTCGTCCCGGTCCATGCCGGCCTTGACCTGCCTGTCCAGGTTGGTCGTGGCCGCCAGGTCGCGGATGAGGTGCTCCAGCTGGTGCGCCCGGCTGCGGTCGCTGTCCCGGGCCTGCTCGTACTGGCCGAGCAGGTCGTCCATCTCCTCCAGTTCGGCGTAGAGCCCGCTGGCGGTCATGGCCGTCTGCATGTGGTCCACCAGGGCCGCGTAGCCCCGGCGCTTGGCGACGACCCCCTCGGCCGGGTTGTCCGAATTGTAGATGTACAGGTGCGGGACCGTGTGCAGGGCCAGGTCGGGCAGGCAGGCGCCGGACAGGCCCACGTTCTTCCCGGGCAGGAACTCCAGGTTGCCGTGGGTGCCCACGTGGATGAGCACGTCCGCGCCGAACCCGTGCTCCTTGTCCTGGAGCCAGCGGTAGGTGGCCAGGTACTGGTGCGGGGGCGGCACGTCGGGGTCGTGCAGGATCTTGCAGACCTCGCCGTCGCAGCGCGAGCCCGCGCACCCGCGCTTGGGCTGCACCGCCACCGCCGCGTTGCCGAAGGACACTCCCGTGACCAGGATCCGGCCCTCGTGCACCATGGCCGGAGGGATGCCGTTCTTCTTCTCCCCGGGCGGGTCGCCCCAGGCCTCGGCGATGCGCTCCCGCACCTTCCGCGGCCAGGCGTCGAACCAGCGACGGTAGCGCTCCACCTCGATGAAGTCCAATGCCCCGCCCTTGGCCACGATCTCCTCCACCGTGGTCCAGCGGAATTCGGACACGGCCTTGCGGTCCATGATGGTGGTGATGAGCTCCGCCCCGTCGGCCGGGGGCTCCACCCGGTAGCCGGCCTGCTGCATGGCCTGTATGATGCGGGCCACGCTTTCCAGGGAGTCCAGCTTGGCCGCGCCGCCCACCGTGGCCTCCACCGAGGCGCAGGGGTTGTTGTGCAGGATGAAGGCCGCCCGGCGCGTCTGCGCCGGGACCAGGGAGAGGTCCACCCAGCGCCGCACCCGCTCGGCCAGCCGGAGGCAGCGCTCGGGGACCGGGACGCGGCGCTCCACCGCGGCCCCGCTGTCCGCGTCGGTGCTGCGCTCGCCCCCGCCCAGGCAGAAGGGCTCGATGACCCCCTCGAACTCGGGCATGGCCACGCACCAGGCGATCTCCGTGCCCAGGCCCTGGGGATCGGCCTCCCACTCTGCCACGGTCTTGGTCGAGGAGAACACCGGCTGGAGCACCGGAACGCCCAGCCGGGCGTAGAGTTCGGCCCCGTCCCGGGCCTTGCTCCCGTCGCTGGCGTCGTCGCCCTTGCGGTTGCCCAGGAAGAAGCTCTGGAGCTTGACCAGGGCGGCGATGCGCGGCCCCCCGGGCGCGGCGAACACCTCCTCCACGGTCTGCAGCGCCCCCTTGTTGCCCAGGGACTCGTCGGCCATGGAGTTGGAGAACGCGGCCAGCACCCGCAGGCCCTTGTTCTCCAGGGCCGGGATGAGCAGGTCCTCCACCTCGGTGGCCCGGTTCACCCAATAGTGGCGGGCCAGGAGCAGTCCCACCCAGGGCGCGCCCGCGATGCCCCGCCTCTCGGCGTATCCGGCGTACCAGTCCAGGTAGGCGGCCCGGTCCGGGAAGTGGCCCGTCCCGGCCGCGGGGTGGTAGAGGCCCTGCCAGGGCATCTCCCGGGGCGGCTCGGGGCGGGTGTCCGCGCCCAGGCCGGCGTGGGCCAGGAAGCGCAGCAGGTTGGCGAAGTTCTCCTGGCCGCCGAAGGCGGTGTAGTTGTAGGCGGTCTGGATGGCCTGCGCCGGCAGGGTGGACAGGGACCAGTAGCCCGGGTCGAAGCTGGCGCAGAGCACCGGCCTGTCCCTGCCGATGGCCCGCAGCTCCCCCTCCATGGCGTCCCAGAAGGACTCGGAGGAGCGGTAGAGGAAGACCATGTCCGCCTGGCGCAGGGCCGAGAGGGCCTCTTCCGGCTCCACCTCCCCGCGCTCGATGCTCTTGGAGGAGATGAGGCGCAGGTCGAGCCAGGGCAGGTCCCGGGCGGCCCGGGCCAGGGCGTCCACGTGGCTGTTCCAGACGATGGCGGCGATGCGCATGGCGGTCTCCTTAGGCCGGCTAGAACAACCACTTGATCTCGAAGGTGTAGGAGCGCGGCGGGGCCAGGTAGTACTGGTAGTAGGTTTCGTCCAGGAGGTTCTCCACCCCGGCCGAGAGCTCCAGGTTCTCCATGGGCTTGCAGATGAGCTTCAGGTCCCAGAGCCAGCGCTTGGAGTTGCCGGTGTACACGCCCTCGATGTCGTCGTTGGTCTCGTCGTAATAGGTCCGGCCCAGGTAGTTGCCGGCCAGGGACAGGGTGAACCACTTCCAGGAGGCCTCGCCGCCCAGGTTGATGATCTCCAGGGGCACGCCGGCCACGTAGTCGCCCTCGGCCAGGGGATTGGCCTCGTGCTCCTTGTACTTGGCCCGGTTGATGGTCCAGGCGCCCCAGGTCCTGAGCCAGTCCGCGGGCCGGACCTCGGCGCCCAGCTCCAGGCCGTTGACCTCCACCTTGCCCACGTTCTCCTTCGTCCGCGTGTTGCCGTTGGTCACGCTGTCGATCATGTCCTCCATCTCCGAGTGGAAGGCCGTGGCCGAGAGCTTGACCCTGCGCTCCAGCAGGTACTGGTCTCCGCCCAGCTCGTAGGTCCAGACCGTCTCTGGCTTGAGCTTGGGGTTGGAGGCGTAGGTGGTGCCGGAGCTGGAGGTCCAGGTGTTGAACAGCTCGTAGATGTTGGGGGAGCGGAAGCCGCGGGAGACCGAGGCCCGAACATAGGTGTCGTCCAGGGGATTGAGCACCGCGGCCAGGCGGGGGCTCAGGCCCCAGTCCGAGGCGTCCTCGTGCTTTACCTGGCGGTTCCCGATCCCGGACACGCCGTCCAGCGACTCCCAGTAGTCCAGGCGGGCGCCGGCGTAGATGGTGAGCATCTCCGCGGCCTTCCACTCGTCCTCCAGGAAGGCCGCGGTGAGCCGGGAGCGCCCTTTGGTCAGGTCGGACTCGCCGTTGTTGCTCTCGCGGTCCTGGTACCAGGACAGCAGATTCACGGTGCGCCGCACGTCGTCCAGGGAGTAGTGCAGGCCCACGGTGAGGGTGTTGTCCCAGGGCAGGGGACGGGTGGCCTGGACTTCGGCTGCGTACGTTGTGGTGTCGCTCTCGGTGAGGGAGCCCGGCTGGTTGTCCAGCTCTTTGTCCACGGCGGTGGACACCGAGGTGTACCAGTTCTGGCGCATGGAGTAGCTGCCCTTCACGGTCACGTCGGTCTTGTCGAAGTTGTCGGTGAAGGTGGCGATGAGCTTGTCCGTGTCGGTCTTGCCCCGGCCGCCGGCGAAGTCCCGGGGCCGGATGGTGCTGGTGCGGGCCCCGCCGTGGGCCTGGGCGTTGCCGCGGTAGCTGCCGTCGTCCAGGTAGGTCTGGGGGTCGGCGTACCAGTACTGGTTGTGCAGGCGGGCGTAGTCCAGGCGCAGGGCGGCGGTGTCGGTGAGCTCGTAGCGGGCCATGAGGTCCAGGTTGTCCTTGTAGCTGCGGTTGTCGCCCTTGTCGCCCACGATCCAGTGGGGATTCCCGGTTCCCCGGTCCTGCATGCCGTAGCCCGAGTTGGCCTTGCCTGATCCGGACGAGGTGCTCTTCTTGACCAGGTCCGTGGCGTAGCCCTCGGAGTCCGCGGCCTCCCAGCCCGCGCGCAGGCTCAGCCGGTCCTGGCGGGTTCCGGCGGACATGGCGTAGGTGAAGATGTTGGGGTCGGAGTCGCCTTCCAGGAAGGTCACGCCGGAGCGGACCATGCCCTCGGTCTTGTCCGGCACCCTGGTGATGATGTTGATGACGCCGCCCATGGCCTTGCCGCCGTAGAGGGCCGAGCCCGGGCCGCGGATGACCTCGATGCGCTCCACGTTGTCCGAGGACAGCTCGTTCCAGGGCACGTTGCCCGAGTATCCGTCGTTGAGCTGCACGCCGTCCAGCATGACCAGTGTGCGGTCGTCCCCGGGCAGGCCGCGCATGGTCACGCTGGCGATGGAGTCGGCCACGCCCTTGGTGCGGCGGCGGTAGAGGCCGGCCTCGTAGCGCAGGGCGTCGTCGATGGTGGCGATGTTGTGACGGCGCATCTCCTCCCTGGTGACCACGGTGACGCTGGCCGGGGCGTCGTCCACCTTCTTCTCGGTGCGGGTGGCCGAGACCACCACCTCGTCCATGAGCACGGTGGCGTTGCCCGGGGCCTGGTCCGCGGCCGCGGCGGACAGGGGCAAGAGCAGGACCAGGGCCAGGGCGGCAAGGGCGGGTTTCACGGATGCCTCCTCAGATGGTGTTGTCGTTGTCGGGGGGCTGGGCCGGGCCCAGGGCGAACAGGGCCGAGCAGCCGTTGACCGGCACGCAGGCCATGTCCACGCCGTAGACCGCGCGGATGGGGCCCGGGGAGAGCACGGCGCAGGGGTCGCCGCAGCCCGCGGGCCGGCCGGAGTCGAGCAGGAGGGCCGCGTCCGCGTAGCGGCGGGCCAGGTTCAGGTCGTGGATGGCCAGCACCGCGCCCACCCGGTGCTGGGCCAGGGCGCGGCGCAAGAGCTCCATGACCTCGAGTTGGGAGCGCACGTCCAGGCTGCTGGTGGGCTCGTCCAGGAGCAGGTAGCGGGGCTCCTGGGCGAAGGCGCGGGCCAGGGACGCCTTCTGGCGCTGGCCTCCGGACAGCTCGTCCAGGTCCCGGCCGGCCAGGTCCGCGATGCCGAACTCCTCCAGCACCGCCTGCACCGCGTCCAGGTCCCGGGCCGCGGGCCGCCAGCCCAGGTGGGGCCGCCGGCCGGCCAGCACCAGGTCGAAGACCGTGAGGGCCAGGCGGGAGGGGCCGGACTGGGGCACGTAGGCCAGGTAGCGGGCCAGGTCGCGGGGGGCCATGCCCCGCACCGGCCGGCCGTCCACCGCCACCTCGCCGCGGGAGTTGCGGAGGAGCCCCTGCAGGCAGCGCAGCAGGGTGGTCTTTCCCGCGCCGTTGGGCCCCACCACGCACAGGGCCTGGCCGGGCTCCACCGTCAGGTCCACCCCGCAGAGCACCTCGCGCCCTCCGCGGGAGAATCCCAGGCCGCGCGCCACGAGGCTCACCAGTCATCCCTCCGTCGGCTGCGCAGCAGGGAGAAGAAGAAGGGCACCCCAAGGAAGGAGGTCATGATGCCGATGGGCACCACCTGGGGCGGCCACAGGGTGCGTCCCAGCACGTCCGCGGCCAGCACCAGGGCCGCGCCCAGGCAGCCAGCGGCGGGCAGCAGGAAGCGATGGTCGCTGCCCACCAGCATCCGGGCCATGTGCGGGGCCACCAGGCCCACGAAGCCGATGACGCCGGTGAAGCACACCGCGCCCGCGGTCATGAGCGCGGCCAGCACCACGCCCGCGAAGCGCAGCCGGGCCACGTCCACCCCGGCGGAGCGGGCGGCCTCGTCCCCGGCCAGGAGCAGGTTCAGGTCCCAGGAGGAGCGCACGAACCAGGGCAGGGGGAGGAGGATGCACAGCGAAGCCAGCCCGATCTCGGTCCAGCCGGCCTTGGACAGGCTGCCGAAGTGCCAGAACACCATCTCGTACACCTGGTCCATGGTGGCCACGTACTGGATGAAGGAGGACAGGGCCGAGAACAGGAACATGAAGGCCACGCCCGAGAGGATGAGGGTTTCGGGCCGGGCCGAGCGGGAGCGGACCGCGGCCAGAGTGAACAGGGAGGTGGTCAGGGCCAGGGCGAAGGAGCTCCCGGCCACCGCGGCCTTGGCGTGGCCGCCCCAGAGGAAGATGGCCAGCACCGCGCCGAAGCCCGCGCCCGAGGCGATGCCCAGGGTGAAGGGCGAGGCCAGGGGGTTGCGCAGGAGGGCCTGGGTGGAGGTCCCGGCCACGGCCAGGCCCAGGCCCACCAGGCCGCCCATGACCACCCGGGGCAGGCGCAGGGCGCGCACGATGGCCCCCTCCTGCCCTCCGCCCCCGGCCAGTGAGGCCAGGGCCGACAAGGGGCCGATGTCCGTGGCCCCCACGGCCAGGGCCGCGGCGGCCGCGGCCAGGGCCAGTCCGGCCAGGAGCAGGGTGAGCCCGGCGCGCCGGACCACCAGCCCCCGGTATACCGCGCCGGCCGGCCGGATCATGGCCGCGGCCCGGCTCACGGCCGCGCCCCGGCGAAGACGTAGCAGCCCTGGTCGGCCAGGCCCAGGAAGCGGGTGAGGTATTCCCGCTGCACCGCCCCGGGATCGATCCGGCCGGCCACTTCCGGATGGGCGAAGGCCGCCAGGTGGGCCACGCCCGCGGCGGCTCCGGTTCCGGGGCACAGGTCCGAGGCGATGACCAGCACCCGGCCGTCCCGCGCCGCCGGGGTCAGGCTCCAGCCGGGCCGGGCCAGGATGCGCTCCCGCACCCGGGGCAGCAGGCCCGGGTCCGCGCACTCGTAGGAGCGCTGCCCGGACACCGCCTTGATGACGATCTGGGGAGCGGCGGCCACCACCCATTCCGGGGTGACCTCGGCGAAGGGGATGGCCATGGTCTCGGCCAGGTTCAGGCAGCCCGCGGCGCGGACCATCTCGTCGATGCCCGAACCCGGCCCGGCGACGCGGAAGTCCGAATAGCCCTCCACGTAGGCCCGGGGCCGGGTCCCGGCTCGGCCCACCAGGTCCCGGATGCGGGCCAGGGCGGCCCGGTGCCACTCCAGGTAGGCCGAGGCCTCGGCCTCGCGGCCCAGGATCCGGCCCAGGTCCGCCATCTCGGCCTCCAGGCTGTGCAGCCGGTGCAGGTCCAGGCGGAGCACCGGGATCCCCAGGGGGGCCAGACGCTCCTCCAACTCCGGGCCGGGGTTGGCGCCGTAGCCGATGACCAGGTCCGGCCGCAGGGCGGCGATGGCCTCCAGGTTGGGGCTGTTCCACTTGCCCACGCTGGGCAGGGCGGCCAGGGATCCCCAGTAGACGGGGTTCTCCCGGATGCGTTCGGTCACCCCCGTCGCCAGGTCCGTGGCGCGCAGGATGCGCAGGGCGTCGGCGGCGTTGCCGGAGAGCACCACCAGGCGCTGCGGCCGGCGGGGCACGGACACCTGGCGGCCCTTGGCGTCGGTGACGGCCAGGGGAAAGTCGGCGGCCAGGGCCGGGGCGGCCAGGCACAGGAGGCAGAGCAGGGCCGCCAGGGCGGACCTGCCGAGGCGTGGCGGGTTCCGGGTTGCATGATTCTTCATTATGGGATACCGAGCTGCATACCGTTTCATTTCAGGCGTGTTCGTAGTAAAACTTTTCAGGATTGGTCAAGGACAAAATGCTACATAATAATATTTCGTGTTACGATGCCGAGGGAGGGGATGGCCCGCAGAGCCGGGTTTCCGCCCTGGCCGAGCCCATGATCCAGTTCGAGGGTCTGGCCAAGAGCTTCGGCAAGGTCCAGGCCCTGGCCGGGGTGAGCCTCGCGGTGGGCGCGGGGGAGCTGTTCGCCTATCTGGGACCCAACGGCGCGGGCAAGACCACCACCATCCGGATCCTCACCGGCCTGTGCCGGCCGGGCGAGGGTAGTATCCAGGTGGGAGGCCTGGACATGGCGACCGACCCTCTGGGGGTGAAGCGGCTGTGCGGCCTGGTCCCCCAGGCGGTGAACCTGGACAGCGAACTGTCCGTGGCCGAGAACCTGGACGTGCACGGCCGGCTCTTCGGCATGTCCGCTGCCGAGCGCCGGTCCCGCAGCGCGGATCTTCTGGAGTACGTGGGCCTGACGGACAAGGCCCGGGCCCAGGTCAAGACCCTGTCCGGGGGCATGAAGCGGCGGGCCATGGTGGCCAGGGCCCTCATGCACTCCCCCCGGGTGCTCTTCCTGGACGAGCCCACCGCGGGCCTGGACCCGGCCATCCGCCGCCGCATCTGGGCGCTGGTCAAGCAGATCCAGCAGGACGGGGCCACCATCTTCCTGACCACCCACTACATCGAGGAGGCCGAGTTCCTGGCCGACCGGGTGGCCTTCCTGGACCAGGGCCGGCTGGTGGCCCTGGATGCGCCGGCCGCGCTCATGGAGCGTCTGGGGGCCTGGTCCGTGGACGTGATGGACAACCACCACATGGAGTCGCGCCACTTCGCCACCCGGGAGGAGGCCCAGGCCTTCGCCGCCGGCCAGGCGAACGGCTTCACCGTGCGTCGGGTGAACCTGGAGGACGTGTTCATGGCCTGCACCGGGAGGAAGATCCAATGACCCTGCCGCTGCTCCGGGGCTGGTCCGCGGTGTACTGGCGCGAGCTGCTCATCCTCCGCCGCCGCCTCTCGCGCATGGCCGCGTCCATGGCCGTGTCGCCCCTGCTCTACGTGGTGGCCTTCGGCTGGGCCTTCGGGGACCGGCACATGCCCGACGGCCGCACCTACCTGGAGTTCCTCATCCCCGGCCTGGCGGCCATGGCCAGCATGACCCAGGCCTGGTCCATGGCCAGCGAGATCAACATCTCCCGGTTCTACTGGCACATCTTCGAGGAGTTCCAGGCCGCGCCGGTGAGCCATATGGGCTACGTGCTGGGCGAGGTCCTGGGCGGCGTGACCCGCACCCTCCTGGCCGTGGCCGTGATCTGCGGCATCGGCTTCGCCTTCGGGGTCCCCCTGCGCCTGGGGCCGCTCTTCTGGCTGGCCGCGGCCCTGAACGGCTGGGTCTTCGCCAGCCTGGCCGTGGCCTCGGCCATGCTGGTGCGCACCCACGCGGACCAGGCCCTGGCCACCAGCTTCATCATCACCCCCATGGGCTTCCTGGGCGGGACCTTCTTCCCCCTGGAGCGGCTGCCCGACTGGGCGAGGTCCGCGGTGCAGCTTCTGCCCGTGACCCACGCGGCCGGGGCCATGCGGCCGGCGTCATACGGCCTCACGCCGCCGCTCTTCTCCTATCTGCTCCTGGCCGGGCTGGGCCTGGCCTGTTTCCTTTTCGCGGCCCGCTGCGTGGACCGGGCCCGGGACTAGGAAAGGAGGGGAGAGCTTGCCCTGCGCCGCATCCTGGACGCCCCCGGACCTGCCCGTCCTGCCGGCCGGAGCCCTGCCCCGGGCCGGAGGCGGCGCGCCCTGCCCGGTACTGGCCGGGGCGGCGCGGGAGTGCGCCCCGCTGGAGCGTCCCGCGCCCCGGGCCCGCGCCCTGGCCCTGGGGGCCAAGGCCGCGGCCGCGGCCCTGCACGCGGGTCTGCTCCTTCTGGCGTTTTTTCTGGAGAGCTTGCCCGCTCCGGCGGGCCTGGGCGCCCCCCTGGTCTGCACCCTGGATCTGACCGCCCTCCCTCCCGCAGCGTCCGCGCCCGCGTCCAGCCCCGCTTTGGCAGCCGCCCCTCCGGCCCCGCAGCCCGCGCCCCGGCCCGCGCCGAAACCCAGGGCGGCATCCGCGCCCAAGCCCGCCGCATCCAAGCCGGCCCCGGTCCCCGAGGCGCAGCCGGTCAGCGTTCGGGAGTCCGCGCCGGCCGAGACTCCTCCGGCCCCTGCGTCGGCCCCTGCGCCGGCCGCGCCGCCCGCTCCGGAGGCGTCGCCCGCCGCGGCCGGGACCGCGGCGGAGTCACCGGCCGCCGCCGGCGAGGGCCTGGCCTCCGCAACTCCGGCCCGGGGCGGCGGAGGAGGCCCCGGCGCCGCCTCGGGAGTTCAGGGCGGGGGAGGCCGCGGGTTCGAGTTGTCCCAGGTGGACACGGTCCCCCGGCTGACCCGGAGGTTCGAGCCGGAATACCCCTATGCCGCGCGCAGCCGGAACCTGTCCGGCACGGTCACGGTGCGTTTCCTGGTGGACGAGGACGGGAGGGTGGATGAACTCACCGTGCTCTCGGCCGAGCCCGCGGGCGTGTTCGAGCACAGCGTGCTCAAGGCTGTGCGGCGCTGGCGCTTCAAGCCCGGGGAGCGCGCGGGCCGGCCGGTGCCCACCTGGGTGGTGCTGCCGGTGCGCTTCAACCTCACGGGATGAACGTCCCGCATCCCCTCCGCTTCCTGGCCCGGGCCGGAGGATTCGCCCTGCGGGCCGGGACCGGGCATCCCTTCCGCAGCGGGGTGGCGCTGCTGGCCGTGGCCCTGGGGGTGGCCGCGCTCACGGTCCTGGCCGCAGTGCGCGAGGGGGCCCTGCGCAAGGCCTCGGAGATCTTCGCCTGGTACGGCGCGGACGCGGTGTTCGTCGTGGGCTCCAACGTGGCCTCGGCCGCGCCCGGCAAGCGCACCCGGACCATCACCGCGGACGACGTGCGCGAGATGTCCCGCGCCCTGCCCGGGGTGGAGGCCGCGGCCCCGGTGCGGGTCAAGACCGGGCTCACCCTGCGCGCGGGGCGGCGTTCCTCTGCGGGGCACATGGCCTACGGGGCCACCGAGGGCTATGCGCGCATCTGGAACTGGCCCCTGGAGCAGGGCCGCGACTTCACGGCCGAGGACCTGGACCAGGGGGCCAAGGTGGTCCTGCTCGGCGCGGGCGCGGCGCGCAAGATATTCGGCGGCGCGCCGCCCCTGGGCCGGCAGGTGCTTTTGGGCGACCTGCCCCTGGCCGTGGTGGGGGTCCTGGCCGAGCGTGGCCTGGCCGACGGCCACGGCTCGGCCGTGGACGACCGGGTCATCCTGCCCCTGAGCACCCTGACCCGGCGCTTCAACCTGGAGCGGGACACCTTCATGTCCGTGCGGGTGGTGTTCGCCCCGGGCTCGGACCTGGAGACGGGCATGGCCGGGCTGCGCAGCCTGCTGCGCGCGAGGCACCGCATCGGGCCGGGCATGGACGACGACTTCTCGGTCATCGGGCCGCAGGAGATCCTGGCCTTCCGCACCACCCTGGAGCAGGGCATGATGGCGTTTCTGGCCGTGGCCGCGGCCCTGGCCCTGGCCGCGGGCGGGGCGGTGCTGGCCAACGTCTTCTCCCTGAACCTGGCCGAGCGGCGGGGGGAGATCGGCCTGCGCCGGGCCGTGGGGGCCACCCGGGGGGCGGTGTCCGTCCAGTTGGCGGCCGAGGCCGTGCTCCTCACCCTGGCCGGTGGAATCATGGGCCTGGGCCTGGGCTGGCTGGCCTCCCTGCTGCTGGAATGGCGCGGGGTGGGGCCGGTGGGCTTCGCCTGGAGCGTGTTCGGCCTGGGCGTGGCCGCGTCCCTGGCCGTGGGCCTGGCCGCGGGCCTGCGGCCGGCACTGGCCGCCGCCCGCCAGGATCCGGCGCAGGCCCTGCGCGGGGCCTGAAGGCTTTTCCGGAAACAACAGGCTGCGCCGAGGGCGCAGACAGGAGGAAAGTGGCATGGCAGGCAAGGTCTGGTTCATCGGCGCGGGGCCGGGCGATCCCGAACTCGTCACGGTCAAGGGCGCGCGGCTCATCGCCCGGGCCGATCTGGTGCTCTACGCCGGGTCGCTGGCGCCCCGGGAGGTGGTGGCCGGGGCCAGGCCCGGAGCGCGGGTGGAGGACTCCTCCTCCCTGACCCTGGAGCAAACCCACGCCCTGTTGCTGGAAACCGCACAGGCCGGGGGTCTGGCCGCCCGGGTCCACACCGGCGACCCCTCCCTCTACGGGGCCGTCCGCGAACAGACCGCTCTCCTGGACCGGGACGGCATTCCCTGGGAGATCGTGCCCGGTGTCACTGCGGCCTTTGCAGCGGCGGCAGCGGCCGGAGCCTCCTTCACCGCGCCCGGCGGCTCCCAGTCCCTGGTCATCACCCGCACCGGCAGGAACACGGGCATGCCCGAGGCCCAGAGCCTGCGCAGCTTCGCGGCGCACGGCTGCGCCCTGGCCCTGTACCTGGCCGCGGGCGACGCGCAGCACGTCCAGGACGAATTGCTGGCCGGCGGCCTGGCCGGGAGCGCGCGGGTGGTGCTGGGCCACAGGGTGGGCTGGCCCGGGGGCAGCGTGGCGGAAACAACCCTGGACCGCCTGGCCGCGGCCACCCGTGAGGCGGGCGTCACCCGTCAGGCCGTCTACCTGGTGCTCCCGGACGCGGCGGGCGGGGAGGCCCGCTCCCGTCTCTACCACCCGGAGCACGGGCACATCTTCCGGCCGGTGGGGTGAAGCCCCCTCCCATGGCTCGGACCATGTGAAAGACGCCGTGGCCAGGGCCGGAGACAACCCGTCGCATGCGCGCGGCGGGAGTCCGTGGCCAGTCGGGGATCGTCAGCCTTCGAAGCAGGAGAGCCGGCTCTCGCGAGCCGGCTCTCCCTCTTGCGGCGTGGCCGCGGGATGTTCCAAACCTGTTCGTCAATTGTTCATAACTGAATTATATTCTGAAATCATTGAAATGTTCCGGGGGAGCGCGTTCTTTCCCGCCTAGCCGTGCTTTTGTCGGTGCCAGCGCCAGGCGGACTCCACGATGCTCTCGATGTCCGAGCAGGCCGGTTTCCAGCCCAGGACGTCGTTGGCGCGGGTGGCGTCGGCGTAGAGGGCGTGGGGGTCGCCCTCCCGGCGCGGGCCGTACCTGACCGGCACGGGCCGGCCCGAGACCTTCTCCACGGCCCTGATGACCTCGGTCACCGAGAGCCCCTGGCCGGTTCCCAGGTTCAGGAACTGGCTCGCGCCGCCGGACTGCATGTGGCGCAGGGCGGCCACGTGGGCCTCGGCCAGGTCGTCCACGTGGATGTAGTCGCGGATGCAGGCGCCGTCGGGCGTGTCGTAGTCGGTCCCGTAGACCTCGATGTGGGAGCGCCGGCCCAGGGCCGCGTAGCAGACCAGGGGGATGAGGTGGGTCTCCGGGTCGTGGTCCTCGCCGATGCGGCCGTCCCGGTCCGCGCCTGCGGCGTTGAAGTAGCGCAGCGAGACGAAGCGCGTCCCGTAGGCGTGGTCGAAGTCGCGCAGGATCTGCTCCATCATGAGCTTGGACCAGCCGTAGGGGTTGATGGGCGACTGCCGGGCGTCCTCGGTCAGGGGCAGGCGCTCGGGCGTCCCGTAGGTCGCGCAGGTGGAGGAGAACACGATGTCGCGGCAGTCGTGGCGCCGCATGGCCGAGAGCAGGGACAGGGTTCCGGCCACGTTGTTGTGGTAGTACTTCTCCGGGTCCTTGACCGACTCGCCCACGTAGGCGAAGGCCGCGAAGTGCATGACCGCCTCGGGCCTGTAGGCCTTGAACACCGCGTCCAGGAATTCCCGGTCGCGGATGTCGCCCCTGGCCAGGGGGCCCCACTGCACGGCCCATTCGTGGCCGTACACCAGGTTGTCGACGGTGACCGGCTCGTGGCCGGCCGCCTTGAGGGCCTTGCAGGCGTGCGAGCCGATGTAGCCCGCGCCGCCGGTGACGAGAACCGTGGACATGGAATCAATCCTCCAGCAGGAGCGATGTGGTGGGGATGGGGCCGTCGGGTCCGAAGGGGTCCCGGGCCGGCCCCGGAAAGGTCATGCGCCTCTCGCGGAAAAAGCCCCGCACGTCCAGGCCGAGCCGGAGGCTCTGTCCGGCCCGGAGGGCGGGCAGCCCCAGGGCCGCGGCCGGCACGAAGGCCTCCAGGGCGATATGGGGCAGGGGTTTGGCCAACTGGGCCACGGCCAGGTCCGGCGCCGGCTCGGCCCGGTCCCCGTCCAGGGCGTAGGCCCGGGGCGTGATCTCCCATACGTTGGCCCACTGGGTGCTGTTGGCGGGGGACAGGGCGATGCAGAACCGCCGCTCCCCCCGGCCCGCGTCCAGGCTCAGGAAGAGCCGGTAGGCTTCGGAGAGCGGAAACTCGCCGGCATAGTCCAGGAACGGAGGCTCCAGGTGGTTCTGGGCCAGGTGCATGAGGTGCAGGCCGGCCTCGGACCAGGCCAGGTGGACGTCGCCGAAGGGCTGGTAGGGCTCCAGCACGGCCCAGCCCCGCAGACGGGTGGGCCGCTTGTCCCAGTCCGTGACCGAGGCGTCGTCCAGGCGCAGGGCCGCGGCCCGGCGCACGGCCCGGGTGGGCGTGGGGTCGTCGAACCGCGCCGCGGCGTGGAGGGCGTCCAGTTCGGGATTGACCCGGGCGAACATGGCCGTCAGGTCTTCGTAGGGCGCGTCGAAGCGGTCCACCAGGCCGAAGTTGTAGTCCTCGCCGTCGGCCCGGCCGCCCAGGGGCTCGTCGTAGAGCTGGAACCAGTGGGTCCCGGCCACGTTGGGAAAGGCCGCGAAGTTCCTCAGCGCGGTCTCGGCGGCCCGCACCCGGTCGGCCTGGCCGGGCACGGTGAGCAGGTGCCCGTTGTTGAGGTTGCCGCTGCGGTTCTCCCGGGCGGCGCAGAACCACTCGGACACCAGCACCGGCCGGCCGCCCCCCAGGGCCTCCAGGGCCTCGAAGAACCAGGGCGCGACCCAGCCGTCGGCCGTGTCCACGTTGTAGTTGGTGGAGATGGCGTCCACGGAGTCGCGCATGCCCAGGACCGCGTCCTGGTTGAAATACAGGGGCAGCCGGTCGCCCAGGAGCAGCGCGCCGGGCCGGGCGGCAAGCACCGCGTCGCGGACCAGCCGGTAATAGGCGGCGGCCAGCAGCCGGGTGAAGGCGTTCACCACCGCGATGCCCCGTCCCCCGGGCCGCAGCTTCAACTCTGCCCCGGCCGCCTCCAGGCCGGCGAAGCCGGAAATCCCGGCCGGGACGAAATCCGCGGCGAGCCGCTCCCAGGACCCGTCGTACCAGGTGCGGAGGAGGTCCAGGAGTCGCTGCTTGGTATGGTTGTCCGGGGGGCGGGACAGGTACCAGCGGAAGAGTTGGGAGCTCCACCAGCCCGCCTCGTTGTCCGTGAACACGCCCATGAGCAGGTCGTCCCCGGCATGGGGGGCCATGAGCTCCCGGGCCGCGGCCGCCACCCGGTCCGGGACGCCGGGAGCCAGGGGGTCGAACCAGTGCAGCCGGGCGGTGCGTCCCAGCTCCAGGTCCGGGGCCAGGGCCAGGCCGAACTCCGGGGAGGGGTCGGACCAGCCGCCCCGGGTGTTGAAGCCCCAGGCCGGGAGCCGGCGGCTGGCCTCCCGCCGCCAGGAGTCCCGGTCCGGGTAGTGGTTGCCCCAGAAGAAGCCGGGGCCGCCGGCCAGGCTGGTCCCGTTGTGGGTGGTGTCCGTGGCCTTGAACCCGCACACGATGTTCACTCCCTTGGAGTAGAAGCGGGTCCCGTCCGGGGCGCGGAACCAGGCCACCCCCGCCTCCCGGCCCACGCTCCATTCCCCGGCCCCGGCCGGGACGGCGGCCAGCAGGGCCAGGGCCAGGGTCAGGCCGAGGACGGTAAGGGTCAGGCGGCGGGGTCTAGGCAAGGCCGATGTCCTTGAGCATGCCGGTCAGGACCCGGTCCGAGTCGAAGTGCTCCCGGGCGATGCGCAGGGCCGCGGCGCGGTGTCGGGGATAGTCGGCCTCCACGGCCTCCGCCGCGGCCAGGATGTCCTCCTCGGTGCGCCAGGAGAACAGGCCCTCGCCCACCGGCAGGTAGGCGTCGAACCCGGTGTCCTGGGTGAGCACGGGTCGGCCCGCGGCCAGGTAGCAGACGGCCCGGTCCGAGAACCAGCCGCTGCGGAGGCGGATGTTCAGGTCCTTGGCCACGGTGAACTCGCCCCGCGAGCCGAGGATCATGTCCCGGTAGGCCAGGTAGTCCCGGGAGGTGTCCAGGGCGTCGCTGATGATCCAGCCGTGCGCCTCGTACTCCCGCACCTCCTCCGGCCGCATGTTGGAGTAGGACAGCTCGAACTCGACGCCCGGCGGGACCTTGCGGGGCAGGTCAAAGATCTTCTCGTATTCAAGGCTCTTGCGCCAGGAGTACGTCTCGCCGGCCAAACACACCTCCCGGTCCCGGGTGTCCCAGGAGCCGATGGTGGCGTAGCGGCGGCCCGGGGTGTCCAGGGGGCTCCACTGGTCCAGCACCACCGGGGGCAGCATGGGCTTCCAGGCGATGTCCAGCAGGGGGACCGGGGTGTCGCCCGCGGGCAGGTTGCAGCCGAAGGTGAAATGGGCGTCGTGGGCCAGGTAGTAGGCGTAGTCGGCCGGCGCCTGGGCTCCCTTGACCATGGTCCACACCGGGTCGGTGTCGATGAGGACCTTGCAGCGGGCCTTCATGTAGCTCTCACGCAGGGGGATGATGCCCGAGATGTTGAGGAAAACGTCGCAGGACTCGCACCAGGCGTCGATCTCGTCCTGGCTGGCCCCGAAGGTCCGCTGCTCCAGGCCGGACCGGTAGGCCCAGGGGATGTCCAGCCCCAGGTGGGCGAAGAACCTTCCGAGAACCTGCCGCCCGTACCCGGAATCGGTCCCGAAGTCGCGGACCAGGGGGTTGAAGGGGTAGGTCCAGTCCCCGGCGTCCTCCAGGAAGAACAGCTCGTGCCCCAGGCGCTGGAGTCCCAGCAGCCAGTGGCCCAGCATCCAGGCCATGCCGCCCATGGGGAAGCCCACCAGGTAGCCGGAAACCACGATCTTCAACGGGCGGGCCATGTCGCCTATTCCCTCGCCTTGATCCGCTGCATGCGCGCGACGCCCTCCCGGACCGTCACCACCGGCACGCCGCGCTCCTTGAGCCAGGTCGCCAGCTTCTCGAACTCCCGGGCGGGCCAGGGCTCCCAGCCCCGTCCCGATTCGATGTCGTGCATGCACAGCACCAGCCAGGCGTCCTTTCCCTGCACCCGCTCCTCCACCAGCCGGATAAAGCGCTCGGCCGTGTCCCGGGCGCTCACCACGGTGCGGAACACGTGGTAGGGCTCGGCCTCCTGGACGATGGCGTCGCCGTCGTACCCGGTGACCAGGGCGCTGTAGTGCTTCCGGCCCAGGGCCGCCACGTCGTCGTTCAGGTAGTTGTAGGGGATGACGTAGGTGGACACGGCGAAGCCGAGCTCCCGGAGCCGGCGGCGGGACTCCTCCATCTCGCGTTCGTAGGAGACCGTCCGGAGGGAGAGGGAGCCAGCCTCGCCCGGGGCCAGGGGATGGACGTGCAGCTCGTGGATGATCCGGTCGTAGTAGTAGGTCCCGGGGCTGGCCGCCGCCTCACCCAGGCTGGAGACCGCCTTCAGGGCGGCTCCGCCCTCCAGGACCCCGGCCAGATCCTGGAGCGGGTAATAGGCCTGGACCATGCCGGGACCGGCCGGGTCCGGGCGCCATCCGGCCAGGGGCTCCTGGTCGTAGCGCGCCGGAATGTCCACCACCCGGCGGTGGGTGAGGCTGTGCGAGGCGATCTCCCAGCCCGCGTCCTGGAGCTCCCTGACCTGCTCGGGCCGCATGTAGTCGGGATCGCCGGACTCCAGCCTCTCCACGATCACCGCGGCCACCCCGGGCAGGCCGAGCCGGCGCAGCACCGGGTAGGCGTGCGCGTAGACCCCCGCAAGCCCGTCGTCGAAGGTCAGGGTGACCATGCCCGCCGCCGCGGGATGGAACGCGGACAAGACCAGGACCAGGGCGAGAAGCGCAGCCCGCATCGCGTGTCCTCCTACAGTCCGGCCTCGGCCAGCAGCCGGCCCAGGACCTTGGCCGAGTCGAACTCCTGCTCGGCGATGCGGCGCGCGGCCCGGGCGTGCCGGCCCCAGTCGGAGCGGACCGCCTCCAGCCCGGCCAGGGCCCCGGCCTCGTCGGAAAAGGCGAGCACCCCCTCGCCGGTGGGGATGAAGCCGGAAAACCCGGTGTCCTGGACCACCACCGGCCGGCCCAGGGCCATGTAGCAGGCGCTGCGGCAGGAGAACCAGCCCGAGCGCGAGGCCACGTAGGCGTTCTTGGCCGTGGAGAACTCCCCCAGGCCGCTGCGCAGGTAGTCCCGGTAGCCGAAGGGATCCCGGGACACGGACCAGCCGTCCACCAGGCGCCAGCCCGCGGCCATGAGCGTCTCCCAGGGCGGCAGGCCGCCGCCGATGGCCAGCTCCAGCGCGGCCGTGGTCTTTCCGGGCAGGCCCATGAGCTTCATGAACTCGAAATCCTTGCCGCCGTACTGGACCCCGGCCACCAGGGGCCCCCTCTCGGCCGGCTGCCAGCTCATGACCGTGTTGAACACCGTCCGGTCGGGCAGGGTCGCGGGGTCCCAGCAGTCCAGGACCACGGGCTGGCGGGTGGGCCTCCAGTCGAATATCCCGGCGGGCACCAGGCACCCCGGACGGCCGATGTTCTCCCCGAAGCTGAAGAACAGGTCGTGCTTGCGCAGCTGGTCGATGGTCCAGGTGGTGGGCTCGTCCAGAGTCCCGTCCAGGTAGGGGGGCACGTGCTCCTGGGTGTAGAGGGGGTCGGAGTCGATGAGCGCCTTGACCGGGATGCCCAGGTATTCGTCGCGCAGCTGGCAGTTGCAGGAGATGTTGAGGAACAGGTCGGCCCGCTTGACCACGTCGGACAGGGCCTGGGCGTCGAGGCCCCAGTAGGTGTTGTTGGCGTCGCGCACGCAGAACCGGCCGGTCAGCTCCGGGGCCAGGGCCGCGAACTGGGCCATGAGCCAGGCCACGTTGCGCGAGGCGTCGCCGGTGTAGGTCTGGGCCTCGCAGTCGTAGGTCCACTTGCCCGAGTCCTCCAGGTAGTAGCAGTCGTGCCCGAGCCGGAGGAAGCCCAGGAGGTACTGGACGTAGTCCCAGAACACCCCGCCCACCGGATAGGTGCAGGCCAGGCCGGTGACGATGATGGTGCGCTTCTTCACGGGGCAGCCTCGGCTGGCGCAGCGGCGTCTTCGGGTTCGGTCGGCCCGCCCGTCTCGGTCTTCTGCTGCAGCGCGTGCAGGCGGGCGAACTCCCCGCCGCGGGCCATGAGTTCGGCGAAGGTCCCGGATTCCAGGAGCCGTCCCTCCTTGATGACCAGGATGAGGTCGGCCCGCTTCATCATGGACAGGCGGTGGGCGATGACGAAGGTGGTCCGGTGGCGCATGAGCCGGTGCAGCCCATCCATGATGGAGGCCTCGGTCTCGGCGTCCACCGCCGAGGTGGGCTCGTCCAGGATGAGGACGGGGGCGTCCTTGAGCAGGGCCCGGGCGATGGAGAGCCGCTGCCGCTGGCCCCCGGACAGGTTGGAGCCCCGTTCGTCGAGCAGGGTGTCGTATCCCTGGGGCAGGGCCGAGATGAATTCGTGCGCCCCGGCGGCGGCCGCCGCGGCCAGGATGTCCTCGTCGGCGGCGTCCTTGCGGCCGTAGGCGATGTTGTCCCGCACCGACATGGGGAAGAGGGTGGTCTCCTGGAGCACCACCGCGATCTGCTGTCGCAGGCTCTTGAGCCGTACGTCGCGCAGGTCCTGGCCGTCGATGAGGATCCGGCCCTCCTGCGGGTCGAAGAAGCGCAGGAGCAGGCCCATGAGCGAGGTCTTGCCCGAGCCGGTCTTGCCCACCACCGCCACCATGCCGCCGCCCGGCGCGGTGAAGGAGATGTCCCGCAGCACCGGGACCTCCGGCGCGTAGCCGAAGGTGACGCCCTCGTAGCGCACCTCGCCCCGGGTGATGTCCAGGGGGCGGGCGTCGGGCCTCTCGGGCATGGCCTGGTCCTGGTCCAGGATCTCGAAGACCCGCTTTATGCGCGCCGCGGAGGTCCGGATGTCGGCGGTGATCTGGGAGAGCTGGGACAGGGGGGTGTAGAGCGAGGCCAGGTAGGCCAGGAAAACCGTGAGCTCGCCCTTGGTCAGGGACCCCTCCACCACGTGGCGCACCCCCACGTAGAGCACCAGGGCGCTGCCCAGGGCGGTCAGCGCGCCCACGGCCCAGCCGAAGAAGGTCTGGTAGGAGAAGAGCTTGAGCTTGCGCCGGAAGGTGTGGCGGGAGTCGTCCGCGAAGCGGGCCTTCTCCTCCTCCTCCCGGGCGTAGGCCTGCACCAGGGAGATGGCGCTGAATATCCGCTCCACCCGCGAGTAGAGCCGGGACTCCAGGGTGTTGGTCTCCCAGCTCAGGTTGCCGATGATCTTCCCCACCCGGCCGATGGCCAGGAACAGGAGCGGGGTGATGCACAGGGCGTAGAGGGTCAGCTCCGCGTCCAGGCGGAGCAGGATCACGAACATGCCCACCAGGAAGGCGCTGGAGGTGATGGTGGTGAACACCCCGTTCATGAGCAGGGACTGGACCGCGTAGCAGTCGCCCATGATGCGGTAGATGAGGTCGCCGGTGGGCTGGGTCTGGTGGAAGAGCAGGCGCTGGCGCTGCAGGTGCTCGAAGAGCTGGACCCGCAGGTCCTGGACCAGGTCCTGGCCGATGCGGATGGTCACGTAGTTGTTGAGGAGCTGGAGGAAGCCCACGGCGAAATGGGCGAAGACGTAGAGGCCCGCGGCCAGGACGATCTGGGTCCCGGTGGCCAGGGCCGTGTAGGGGATATCCCGGCCCCAGAGCCGAAGCGGCTGGCCGTCGATGATCTGGTCGAAGGCGAGCTTGATGGGCCAGGGCTTGAGCAGCTCCAGGCAGGTGATGACCCCCACCAGGGCCAGGGCCCCGGCAAAGGTCCACAGGTACGGTCCGGCGTAGCCCAGGAGCGTCCGGAGGATGCGCACCGGGTCCCTCTAGGCGGCCGCGCCGAACTGGGCCGGGGCGGCCTGGGGGGCGTCCTCCCCGCTGCTTCCGGCGCACAGGTTCATGTGCTGGGCCACGAAACCCACCAGCCGCGCTCCCCGGAAGTTGTCCCGGACCACCCAGAATGTGAACCCCGAGAGAACGGCGAGCAGGAGTCCCGCGGCCAGGATCTGGTCCACGGCCACCGCCGCGGCGGTCAGGAGGGCCGCGGCGAAGAAGAGGCTCTGGGCCAGGCCGGTGGGGATGACCGAGCCGGCCAGGCGCACGAAGCGCTTGTCCCCCCCGTGGTGCTCCACCGTGAGCCGGATCTGCACCTTGCTCCACATGCCCGGCCGGATCTCCATGTCCCAGGGCGGGTTCTCCGAGGAGGAGGCGAAGCCCGAGTCGATGCGGGGCTTGAAGCCCAGGCTGCGCAGGGAGTCCATGAGCATCTGCAGGAGCGACTCCCGCTCCACCCCCAGGTGGTTCCAGAAGAAGCGGTGGAAGGAGAAGTGGTTGGCCAGCAGCGCCGCCAGGTCCTGCAGCTTGCGGAACAGGGGGGCTTGGGCGAGCCCCTCCGCCGGGAGCGGGCGCTCGGGCGCGGGCATGGTCTGGGCGTCGCGGCTCACCCGGGCGTAGGCCTTGGCCAGGGTCAGCAGGGTCCAGTAGCGGGTCCAGCCCCGGAGCACCGGTTGGCTCAGGGTCAGGAACACGATGATGGCCCTGGATTTCCAGTCGTCGTAGGCCGGGGGGAGCTTGGCGAAGGCGGCCCGGTTCATGGACCAGACCAGGCTGGCCGCCAGCATGGCCAGCCCGGCCGCGGCGAACCAGGGCAGGGCCGGCCCCAGGGCCGCCAGCGCCAGGGCGGCCATGATCCATTCGAAGGACAGGGGCAGGTGCGAGAAGAGCGAGGCCCGGGGCTCGTACAGGGTCTGGAAGAGCCCGTTGCCGAACACCCCGTGGTAGATGATGGGCCGCACGGTCAGGGTGTGGCCGGAGATGTCGCCGTAGATGCGGCCGGCCCAGCGCGAGTTGCCCAGGGCGTTGAACCGCTCGTGGTGCTTGGGGGCCAGGAGCGCCTCGGCCCGGCCGTAGCCGTTCTGCTGCCTGAGGTAGGCCTTGACCGTGTTGCGGCGGTGGTGCCACACGAACATGGCCGCGTCGAAGCCGATGAGGTGGCCCTGGTCCATGAGCCGCCAGCAGGCGTCCACGTCGTCCCCGGCCGCGCGGTAGGTGACGTCGAACCCGCCGATGGATTTCAGGATACCGGTGCGGAAGGCCATGTTGCAGCCCGGGATGTGCTCGGCCACGTCGTCGGACAGCAGCACGTGGGTGGGCGCGCCCGGGGACACGGCCACGCAGGCCGCGACGCGGTTGTCTTCGGGCGGGGGCAGGTTGGGCCCGCCCACCGCGGCGAAGCGCGGGTCGGTGAAGGCCCAGGCCATGTAGGTCAGCCAGTCCGGGTCCACGTAGCAGTCCGAGTCGGTGTAGGCGGTGATCTCGCCGGCGGCGGCGTGCAGCCCCACGTTTCGCGCGGCCGAGAGCCCCATGTTGGGCTGGTGGATGACCCGGTAGATGTCCGGCCGCAGGGCGGCGTACTTGTCGGCGATGGCCCCGGTGGCGTCCTTGGAGCCGTCGTCCACCACGATGACCTCGAAGCGCGGGTAGGCGACCTTGAGGAAGGAGGCCATGCAGCCTTCCATGGTGGACGCCGCGTTGTAGGCGCATACCACCACGGAGATCAGGGGCGGGTCGGGGGGCAGCTGGGGGACCGGGCCGGAGAAGACCTCGGCCAGCGCGGCGTGGGCCTTCTTGGGCCGCCGGGCGGCGTCCACCACGCCGAAGGCCCAGTCCTCGATGAGGTGTCCCCCGGTGTACCACTCGTCGGTCCAGGCGAAGACCACCGCGCCGGACACTCCCAGTTCGAAGGCGGCCCGCAGCTGCCAGCCGAGCAACTCGGCCGCCGCCTCCTCGCCGTTCCGCATGGAGTCCATGCCGATCTCGGACAGGACCAGGGGCAACTCCTCGGCCACGTTCTGGAGCCGCTTCAGGTAGGCCCGGAAGGAGGTTTCGTCCTGGAGGTAGACGTTGAAGCAGAGGAAATCCAGGAACTTCAGGCGCAGGTATTCGGTGGAGGGATAGTTGGCGTAGCTGCACAGGGCGTCGGGGTCCTCCTCCTTGACCACGTCGCACAGCTTCTCCAGGAATTTCTCAAGCTTCTTGGCCCCGTGCCAGCGCACCACGTGGCGGGGAATCTCGTTGCCCACGAGCCAGCAGAAAACGGCCGGATGCCGGTTGGTGGAGCGGACCGCCTCCCGGATGGTGCTCTTGACGCCTTCCTGGACCTCCCACTGGTCCAGGAAGCAGATGTGCTGCGGCCAGGGCACGCCGATCATGACCCAGACGCCGTGCTTGAGGGCCAGGTCCAGGAGCCAGGTCGGCGGAACCCAGTAGACCCGGATGGTGTTCACCCCGGTCTCGCGCATCTGGCGGAAGTCGGCCTCGACCCGGTCCGGGGCGGGCAGGAAGTCGCCGTTCTCGTCAGGAGGGAAGGGGCCGTAGGTGACGCCCTTGACGAAGAACTTCTCCTCCCCGAGGAAAAGGTAGCGGCCCTTGACCCGGGGGCGCTCCACGCGGCCGGCGGAATTGTCCATGATCCTCGACCTCGGCGCCGGCGCCGCCATGTCTGCAGCCGGCTTTGCGCGGCCTTCGCCGGACCGGCCCGGTCTCCCGCGGATGGCGGGGCGGGGTTACGGTCCTGGCCGCCACGAAACAGTGCGGAGAATATCCGCGTATCCACTCCCCCTCGTCAAGCGCCGGGTCCGGCGCGCCTCGGCGGCTCACTTCCGGAAAGGCTTGCGGGGCTTCCTCCAGGAGACCTCGTCGTCGTATCGGATGACCGCCACCCCGGTCTGGCCGGGCATGGCGAGGGCGCCGGGGTTTTCGTCAAGGTAGAGCTTGACCCCGTACATGGGCCGGGGCGCGCCCGGCCTGCCGGTGGCGTTGGCCGCCGGGGCGGCGTCGCCTTCCGGCGCGGTTCCGTTTCCGGCGGTGGCGTTCCCCTCTTCCCCCGCAGGCGGGCCGGAGAGGCTCCGGGCCGCCGGCATGGGGTCCGGGGCCTCGGCGATGAAGCCGACCTTGGCCGTGAGCATGGTGTCGGGATGCGACTCGAGCCAGACCCGGGCCGGCAGGCCCACCGCCAGCCGGGCGATCTGGTCTTCGGGGAGAGAGACCTTGAGGTAGAGCCGGTCCAGGTCGGCCATCTCGGCCACGGCCTGGCCGCGCGGGGCATGGTCGCCGACGCCCAGCAGACGCCTGGTCACCACTCCCCCGATGGGAGCCTTGATGGAGGGAGCGCCCATGCTCGCCCTGATGGCGGCGATGGCGCGCTCCATGTCGTCGATGCGGTTCTGCAGGACGGCCAGGCCCTCGTCGGCGGTCTCGATCTTCCGGTAGCCAAGTTCGGCCAGCTTGACGTTCTCGGCCAGCCGGGCCGTCTCGGCCTCGTCGGTCTGGCGGCCGGTCCGGGACCGGACCAGGGCCAGCTCCGCCCGCTCCAGGGCTTCCGGATCCCCGGCGGCCTTGCCTTTCCTGATCCTGTCCAGCTCCTTGGCCCGCTTGGCCTCCACGGCCCGGGACTGCTCCAGCCGCGCCTCGGCCTTGTGCAGGGCCGCCTTGGCGATCTGGATGGAGATGGGCACGTCCTGCTTCATGATCTCCCGTTCGGACTGGTGCAGTTCGCGGGTGGCCAGGAGGTTGTCGCGTTCGTGCAGGGCCTCGTCGAGCTCGGCCTGGATGGAGGACCCGTCGAGCTCCCCGACGGTCTGGCCGGGCTCCACCAGGTCGCCTTCCTTCACGTCGAGGCTGACGATCCTGCCCGGCAGGCCGGCCGGAAGCGGGATGGGGTCGCCGCCGATGCGCCCGGAGGCCTGGATGAGACCGGACGGAAGGTCGCTCCTGAGCCAGGAGTCGTAGGCGAAGTGGCTGCCCAGCAGAGCGGCGAGCGCGAGCCAGACGGCGAGGAAGGTGCGGGCGGTGATTTTCATGCCGGATCGTCAGCGCGACGGTGCAAGCGGCATGAATCCAATCGCCCGCGAAGTCAAGCGGGATTTGGTGGTCGAGAAAGACAATAAATTCCGCTTTGTTGTGTGTCCTGTGGCCCAGGGCCTGGTTTGCGGAGCCTACCCCAGGGCCTCGGGATTCAGGCAGGTGGGCGGCTTGCGGCCCTGGAGCATGGCCAGCAGGTTTTCGGCCGCCAGCAGGGACATGCCGTCCCGGGCCGAAACCGTGGCCGAGCCCACGTGGGGCAGGAGCACGGCGTTGCGGCATTGGGCCAGGCCCGGGGCCATCCTGGGCTCGGCCTCGTACACGTCCAGGCCCGCGCCGGCGATGACTCCCTCCTGCAGGGCGGCCACCAGGTCGTCCTCCTTGATGACCGGTCCCCGGCCGGTGTTCACCAGGATGGCGGTGCGCTTCATCTTGGCGAAGGCCGCGGCGTCGAACAGGCGCCGGGTGGACGGGGTGAGGGGGGTGTGGATGCTCACGAAGTCCGACTCGGCCAGGAGTTCGTCGAAGCCCACCCGGCGAGCGCCCAGCTCCTGCTCCAGCACCGGATTGGGCCGGGCGCGCGAGGTGTAGAGCACCCGCATGCCGAAGCCCCGGGACATGCGGGCCATGGCCGTGCCGATGCGGCCCGCGCCCACGATGCCCAGGGTCTTGCCGGTCACGTCCGCGCCGATGAACTGGAGCGGGCCCCAGCCCGGCCAGGTCCCGGAGCGCATGACCCCGTCCGTCTCCACCACCCGCCGGGCCACGGCCAGGAGCAGGGCCCAGGCCAGTTCCGCCGTGGCGTTGGTGAGCACGTCCGGGGTGTTGGACACCGGGATGCGCCGTCGGGTGGCCTCGGCCACGTCGATGTTGTCGAAGCCCACCGCGTAGTTGGCGTAGCCCCTGAGCCGCCGGGCCGCGTCGAAGAATTCCGCGTCGATCCTGTCGGTGAGCAGTCCGACGACCCCGTCCGCCCCGGCCGCTCCCGCCAGCAGCTCCTCCCGGGTCAGGGCGCGGTCCGCGGGGCTGACGGCCACGTCGCAGTGCTCGCGCAGCCGGATGATTCCGGCCTCGGGGATGCGCCGGGTAACGAACACCTTGGGCTTGGCCATGGGACTCCTCCGGATGCTCTTCGCGGTCTGGCCGCGATGCCAGCAGGAACCGGCCGCGCTGTCAAGCCGCGGCCGGCCTATTCCGCGAGCAGCCGCTTCTCGGTGAGGATGCGCAGGATGGTCCGGTCGGTCTCCACCATGCCCTGGGTGCTGAGCGCCCCCAGGTTCTCGGTGGTCTTCTCCAGGGTGGCCCCGATGATGCCGTCGTCCTGGCCCACCACCACCCCCTGCAGGGCGAAGAGCGCGGCCTGCACCGCCGCGCCCGCGGCCGTGGCCAGCTTCATGGCGCAGCCCAGCTTGGCCCCGTCGCAGATGACCCCGGCCAGGTCCTGGATGAGGTTCTTCATGGCCCCGGCCATGTGCGCCACCCCGCCGCCCAAAAGGTAGGTCACGCCCGCCGCGGCCCCGGACCCGGCCGCCACCGAGCACCCGCACAGGGCCGAGAGCCGGCCGGTGTGGGCCTTGACGTAGCCCGTGACCAGATGGCTCAGGCACACCGCCTCCAGCACCTCGCGCTGGGCGCACTCCACGTAGTCCTTCACCGCCCAGATGGGGAGCACCGCGGTGAGCCCGTGGTTGCCGCTGCCCGCCGAGGACATGGCCGCCATCTTCACCCCGGACATGCGGGCGTCGGCCGCGGCCGAGGTCAGCATGCGCGCGGCCAGGATCATGTCCTTCCTGATGAGCCGCTGCCGCACCAGCCGCTCCATGGCCTTGCCCACCCCCAGGCCCGGGCCGTGCAGCAGCCCGTATTCGGCCAGGAGCAGGTTGTAGCGCACGCTCTCCTGCAGGAACTCCAGGTCTTCCTCGTCCGCGGTCCGGGCCAGGTCCACCAGGTCGGACAGGCTCAGGCCGCGCAGCCACCGCTCCAGTTCCGCCAGGCCGCCCTTGTCCCCGGGGCCGGCTCCGCGGAGCAGGGGGCTGTCCGGCGCCGGCCGGCCGTCCCGGGACAGGGACACCAGGTTGTCGTGGGTGCCGGTGATGAGGGCCTCGGCCTCGCTTTCGCCCCGGGCGACCACGGCCCGCACGTGCAGGCCCGACTGGTCCAGCACGTGCACCCGGACCAGGCCCCGGTCCTTGAGGCGCACCGCGGCCTGGACCACCTCGGGGGTGACGGGCTCCAGCACCTCCAGGCGGAGGCTCGGGTCGCCGCCCAGCGCGCCCAGGGCAGCGGCCGTGTCCAGGCCGGTGAGGCCCGGGGTGCCGGGAATGCACACCGCCAGGCCGTTCTTGTAGACGTTGGGGTCGACCCAGACCTCGATGGACCGGATGTCGCCCGGCGGCAGCAGCGACGCCGCGGCCGCCGCGGCCAGGGCGATGGCCACCGGCTCGGTGCAGCCCAGGGCCGGGGCCACCTCCATGCGCAGGATGTCTTTGAGCAGGAAGGACATGGGGTTTCCTTGGGCGGGCCTGGCGTCAGCCCCGCTGGGGGATGAGGCAGGAGCCCTGGCCCGGGGCCGGAGAGGCGGCCTGGGCCTGGGCCGCGGCCTGCCCGCCGCCGGCCGGGTGCTGGACCGGGGCCTTGCAGGCCGGGCAGGGCGCGCCCTGGCGCAGTTCGCTCAGGCGCAGGAACCGGTCGAAGTCCTGGCCGCAGGCGGGGCAGCGGAACGCGTACAGGGGCATGGTCTACTCCTTGGGGATGCCGAGGATCACCATCTCGGCCAGTTTGAGGACCACGGCGCCCTCGCCGAGCCCTCCGCCGTACAGGGTGGAGGCCTCCCGGGTCACGGAGCCGTGCAGGTGCACCCGGATGCGGCCCGGCTCTCGCCAGACCTCGCCGGAGATGCCGTTGATCTCGTAGGCGCCCTCCAGGGTCACGCTGCCCACCTCGGGGTTGTCCTCCATGGCCTTGGGATAGTTCACCACCACCCGGCGCAGGGAGCCGATGGTGGAGAGCACGAAGGCCCGCTCCAGGTTCTCCGCGTCCAGGAACTCGCGCAGGGACGCGAACAGGTCGGCGCCGGGGCCCAGTTTCAGGTGGCGGCAGACCAGGGTGTTCAGGGGGGTGACGGTCATGGCGGCCTCCTACTTGAGTCCGTAGATCTGCTTGAGCCCGAACCGGGCGATGACCTCCTCCATGGCCGCGATGATGCGCGGCGCGGGATCGGGCAGGGGTTTGCGGCAGGAGCCCACCGGGAAGCCCAGGAGCCGCACCATGGCCTTGGTGGCCACCGGGTTGGGTGCGGCGTAGGTGGCCTCCATGAGGGGCAGTATCTCGGTGTGGATGCGCCGGGTGGTCTCCACGTCCTCCCAGGACTCCCAGGGCTTGGACATGGCGGCCACGGCCCGGGGATGCACGTTGCCGGTGACGTTGGCCGTGCCCCGGCCGCCCAGGGACAGGGTGGGCAGCACCAGGCCGTAGACCGGGGCGTCGCAGCACAGCACCGGGAGCCTGCCCCCGGTGCCCTCGATGACCTGCACCAGTTGCCCCACGCTGGGCATGGCCTCCTTGTCCGCCACCAGGTTGGGAACGGCGTTGAACAGCCGCACGATGGTGGCCGGGTCGATGTTGGCGATGACCCGGGCCGGGTTGTTGTACAGGCCCACCGAGATGTCCACGGCCGAGCAGACGTCCAGAAGGTATTCGAACACCGCCTCCTGGGGCGGGGCCAGGTAGGGCGGGACCACGATGACGACGCCGTCGGCGTCCTGCTCCTGGGCGTAGCGGGCCAGGTCGATGGTCATGGCCGTGGAGCCCAGGGTGACTCCGAAGAAGGCGTGGATCTTGCCTTTGCAGTACGCGGCCATCTCCTTGATGATCCGCTTGCGCTCGTCCAGGGTCAGGGTGGTGGGCTCGCCGGTGGAGCCCATGATGAGCAGGGTGCTGGTGCCGTTGGCGGCCTGGAAGTCCGCCAGGTCGCGCATGACGCCCAGGTCCAGTTCGCCGGCGGCGTTGAAGGGGGTGACGATGGCCACCCAGGAGCCTTGGGGATAGATGAGTCGGGCCATTATGCTCCTCCGTTGGAAGTGGTTTGCATGGCCGCGGCGCGCCGGGAGCGCCGCCACAGGGTGACGCCGGCCAGCAGCGCCAGGCCGTAGAGGTCGGTGCGGTGGCCGGGGGTGATCATGAGCAGGGCCGCGGCGAACAGGGGAAGGCGCAGGAGGAAGCCGATGCGCCCCATGTACCAACCCTCCAGGGCCGCGGCCAGGGCCACGCAGCCGACCAGGGCCGTGGCGAAGGCGAGCAGGATCTTGCCGGGCTCGCCCACCATGAGCAGGGCCGGTTCGTACATGAACAGGAAGGGCACCAGGAAGGCCACGAAGCACAGCCGGGTGGCGGTGACGCCGATGCGCATCATGTCCGCGCCGGCCACCTCGGCGGCGGCGTAGGCGGCCACGGCCACGGGCGGGGTGACCATGGAGAGCACCCCGAAATAGAACACGAAGAAGTGGGCGGGGAGGGCCTCGAAGCCCAGGTTCTGCAGGGCCGGGACTCCCAGGGTGGCCACGATGATGTAGGCCACGGTGGTGGGGGTTCCCACGCCCATGAGGATGGAGGCCGCCATGATGAGGACCAGGGCCAGGATGGTGTTGCCGCCCGAGGCGGTGATGACCAGGGAGGAGATGTTCAGGCCCACCCCGGTGAGGGTGACCACCCCGATGATGAGCCCGGCTCCGGCGCAGGCCAGGGCGATGAGCACCGTGCGCCGGCCGCTGGTGTCCAGGGCCTTGACCACCTGGCGCAGGCCCATGCGGCGGCTGGGAATGCACCAGGAGGCCGCCAGGGTGGAGCAGGTGGCCAGGAAGGCGGCCATGAACGGGGTGTAGCCGGCCAGCATGACGCCCACCAGCACCGCGATGGGGGCCAGGAGCACCGACCGGCGCAGGGTGGCGCGCAGGTCGGGCAGCTCCTCCTTGGGCAGGCCCTTGATGCCCAGCTTGGCGGCCTCGAAATCCACCATCAGGAGGATGGAGAAGAAGTAGAGCACCGAGGGGATGAGGGCCGCGGCGCAGATCTTGAGGTAGGGGACGCCCAGGATGTCGGCCATGAGGAAGGCCGCCGCGCCCATGATGGGGGGCATGAGCTGGCCGCCGGTGGACGCCGCGGCCTCCACCGCGCCGGCGAACACCGGGCTGTAGCCGGTGCGCTTCATGAGCGGGATGGTGAAGCTGCCGGTGGCGTAGACGTTGGCCGCGGCCGAGCCGGATATGGTCCCGAAGAAGGCGCTGGTGAGCACCGAGATCTTGGCCGGCCCGCCGCGGTAGCGGCCGGTGAGGGCGCGGCCCAGGTCCATGAGCACGTCGCCCGCGCCGCTCATCTCCAGGAACGTGCCGAAGATGATGAACACCACGATGTAGGTGGAGGACACCCCCACGGCCGAGGAATACAGGCCCTCCAGACCGAAGGCCTGATAGTCCACGATGGCCTTCCACCCGAATCCGCGGTGGGCCAGCACCCCGGGCATGTGGGGGCCGAGGAAGGCGTAGGCCAGGAACAGGATGGCCACCCCGGCCAGGAGCCAGCCCACCGTGCGCCGGATGAGCTCCAGCACCAGGAGGATCACCGCCGCTCCGGTGAAGAGTTGCCAGGCGCTCAGGGGGTCCACCATGACCAGCCGTTCGGAAATGGGTTCGGCCATCCAGGCCGCGGTGCCGAAGCCGGCCAGGGCCAGAAGGCTCAGGAGCAGGTCCAGGAAGGGCGGCCGCCCCGAGCGCTTCTGGCCCTTGGCCGAATAGAGCAGGAACCCCAGGGTCGCGGCGAACGCCAGGTGCAGGGGCCGGTGCAGGTAGGCCACCGGCATGCCGAAGGCGGTGGTCCACACGTGGTAGCCGGCGAAGAGCACGAACCCCGCGGACATGGCGAGGTCCCAGGCGTTGCGCCGCGGCGCTTGGGGGGCGTGGCTCACTTCAGGTAGCCCATGGCCTTGTAGGCCTTCTCGGCGCCGGGATGCAGCGGGCCGCCCAGGTTGCGCCAGGCGGTGGCCGGATCGAAGCCGGAGTAGGTCTTGTGGATGTTGCGGATGCTGTCGGGATGGGAGAGCACCGCCTTGGTCAGGGCCTCGGCGGCGGCGTCGTCCAGGTCCTTGCGCACCACCAGGATGACGGCCTCGGCCATGTGCGGGGTGTCCTTGGTCACGAAGTAGTACTTGTCCTTGGGCAGCATGGTCTTCACATAGCTGTCCTCGTCGCGGAGCTTGTCCAGGGCGGCCTCGGAGATGGGCAGCATCTTCATGCGCTCGGTGGTGGTCAGCTCCACGATGCCGGAAACCATGGGGCCGATCCAGGCGTCGGCGTGGCCGTCCTTGATGAGGTTGGCCGCCTCGGCGTAGGACACGTAGCTCACCGAGCCTCCCCAGGCCTTGATGTCGTCGAAGCTGACGCCGTACTTGGCCAGCATCATCTCCGCGGCCAGGGCCGGGGAGGACCCCTTCTTGGAGGTGAGCAGCCGCAGCCCGACCTTCTTGGCCTTGAGTTCGTCGATGGAGGCCAGGGGGTTGCCTTCCTTGACCAGGAAGAAGCTCATGGGGATGTCGGCCAGGTAGGCCATGGCCCGCACGTTCTCCTGCTTCCCGCGTTCGGCGAAGGCGCCGGTCCCGGCCAGGGCCTCGTTGTAGAGCTTGGCCATGGTCAGGCCCAGGTCGGCCTGGCCGGCGTTGACCTTGGGCAGGTTCTCCAGGGAGCCGCCGGTGGTGGTGGTCACCACCGCGCCGGGCAGCACGCCCTTGGCCAGCTCGCCAAGGGCCCCGCCCATGGAGTACCAGTCGCCGCCCATGGGCCCGGAGGTGATGGTCAGGGTGGTGGGTCCGGCCAGGGCCGGACCGGCCGCGGCCAGGGCCAGGACCAGCAGGGACAGGGACAGCAGGGAAAGTCTGCGTTTCATGCGCGCCTCCTTCTCGGTATTTCCAACGGTTATCGACGCCCAGTGTTGCGTCTCCAAGACACCATTAGGCATTTTGAGAAAAAAAACAACATGATCTCGAACCGTTGCGTATTGAATCCGAGCCGCCTAGCTGCGCGGGCGCGACGCTAGCAGCCTGGAGCGAGGGCGATGGCCTCCACCTCCACGAGCACGTCCTTGGGCAGGCCGGCCGCGGCCACGCAGGAGCGGGCAGGGTAGTCCCCGGGGAAATGCCGGGCGTAGACCTGGTTGAACGCGGAGAAGTCGGCCATGTCCCGCAGGAAGCAGGTGGTCTTGACCACGTCCTTCGGGCCGCAGCCGGCCGCGGCCAGCAGGGCCACGAGGTTGGCCAGGGCCTGTTCGGCCTGCTCCGCCACGCCGCCCGAGACCACCAGGCCGGTGGCCGGGTCCAGCCCGATCTGGCCGGAGCAGAACAGCAGCCCGCCTGCGCGAACCGCCTGGGAGTAGGGGCCGATGGCCGCCGGGGCCTGGTCAGTCGAGATGATCGTTTTCGCCATGCCGGGCTCCTTGGGTTGGGAGTGGGTCGGAGCACTTGTCGCCGCATTCCTGCCGGCGGCGGCGGATGTGCATGTACACCGTGTGGTGGGTGATCTTGAGCCGGGCGGCCACATGGTGGATGGCCTCCTTGATCTCGAACACGCCCCTGTCGAACAGGGCTGAGACGATCTCCTTGTTGCGCCGGCTGGCGGGGACGGCGGGATCGGACTCCGCCGCCCGCACCGCTTCGTCCACCGTGGTTTCGAGCAGGTCGGACACGTTGCTGGCGAAGTGTTCCGACAGATGGCCCATCCCGGGCTCCGGGGCCGGGGAATAGGCCGCGGCGAAGCGGTGCAGGGGAACGTCCAGGTCCAGGTTCACGCAGAGCATGCCGACGACCCGGCCCGCGCCGTTGCGGATGAGGGTGGTGGCGGACTTGAGCTGGTGGCCGCTGCGGGCGGTGCTGAAATAGGTCTTGTGCAGCCCGCCCCCGGCTCGGAAGTCCCGGAGCATGTCCAGGGCCAGGTCGGTGACGGGCGAACCCGGGGCGCGGCCGGTGACGTGGCCGTTGGCGATGCGCACCACCGAGCGCCGCGGGTCCTCCAGGGAGTGCAGCACCACCTCGCAGTGGGCGCCGAAGAGTTCGGCCAGGGCCTGCACCAGGGGGTCGTAGGAGGCCAGCAGGGCCCTGTCCTCGGCGGTGAAGGGCGGCCTGTCCGCGCCGGATGGCCGGGGGGAAGGGGAGGGCTGGGCCGGCTCGGCGGCGGTCGGCGCCCGGGGCTGTTTCGTCATGCCTGAAGGGTATATCCCGCCGGACGTTCAGTCAATAAATTTTGATTTGCTAAAAAAAAGTTGAGCACCCCTCCGATGCGTTCCCGGGAGGAGCGCTTCCGCGGTCCCCGGGTCCAGTCCGGACGCAGGTTCCGGCGGGCCAGTCCCGGGGCGGTCCCTCACTGCCCGGCGAAAAAGCTGATGGCCTGCCTCAGTTCGGGGAACTGGCAGATGATGTAGTCGGGCTCCACCCCGTCCATCTGCTTCCGCCCCTGGTTGGAGGAGAAGAACACCGTCCGCATTCCCATCTGCTTGGCCCCGTAGACGTCGCGGTACATGTCGTTGCCCACGAAGAGGACATCCTCCGGTTCGAGCCGCATGCGGCGCAGGGTCAGGGCGAAGATCCTTCGGTCCGGCTTGCGGAAGCCGAGGTTGCCGGAGATAACGACGGGATCGAAGAAGTCTGCGATGCCCACCGCGCGCATCTCGGGCAGGGCCCAGGGGGTCTGGGCGTCGGAAAGCGCGGCCAGTGTGTAGCGCGGGGCCAGTTCGTCCAGCACCTCCCGCACCCCGGGGTAGAGTTGGAGGCGGTTGCGGGAGATGCCCCGGAACATCTCGGCCAGGAACAGGGCCATCTGCCTGGCCTTGGCCTGGCTCACGGCCGGCCGTCCGCCCCAGCGGCGCAGCAGGAACTCCCTCCAGACGCCCACCGTGTCGAACTCCGGGTACTCCTCGCCGCTGGCCTTGCGCTGCTCGTCCATGATCCGGAAGTACTCGTCCCGGACCTCGCCGCGGCGGGCGGAGATGCCCTGGTAGGTCAGGAAGTGGCTGATGGCCCGGTAGATGTCTTCCCTGCCCTCGTCGGTCTGGATGTCGATGAGGGTGCCGTTCACGTCGAAGATGATGCCTTGGATGTTCATGTCCCTGCCCGGAGGATGTGTTTGGCTTCGCGGATCAGCCGTTGCCGGTAGTCTTCGCTCACCCAGGGGTTGCGCGCGATGCGCAGGAGGGTGATGCCCATGTAGAAGGGCAGGCGTCGGGTCACGGAGCGGAACGCTCTGTCCCGGTCCGGGAAGTGGCCGCAGTATTCCCAGAGGAAATGGCCGATGAAGGGCTCGGCCGCCAGCGGATCGCCGACGCCCTGCAGGAAATAGTGCTTGATCTCCCCGCACAGCCGGCCCAGGTCGAACACCCGGTCGGCCCACTTCATGCGCTCCAGGTCGATGACCAGCACGGTCCCGTCCGGGCCGAAGAGGAAGTTGGACGGGGTGGCGTCGCCGTGCACCAGCACGCTGCGGTCCTCCCACATGATTTCCCGCCTGCGCCAGGCCTCGCAGAGGCCGTGGAGCTCCTCGCAGTGCTGGCGGTCCAGGTCCCAGCGCCGGGCCAGGGCGCGCACCAGCCGGCCCATGTAGTCGCAGGATTCGGAGAAGTTCACGGTCCAGTCGCCGGCGGTGCGGTTGTGCATGGCGGCCAGGAACCGGGCCAGGCCGGCCAGCCTGCGGAAGAGGCGGTCCCGCCGGCCGGCGTGGATGGCCTGCTCGATGACCGAGCCCAGGAGCTGCCCTTCCAGGTATTCGACCACCAGGAGGTTGTTGAGGAAGGGATTGCAGCCCAGGGGCCGGACCACATGGTGCTGGTCTCCGGCCAGGCCCAGGCCGCGCAGGTAGAGGAGGTTGCCGTATTCGGTATGGGCGGCCCGGGCGGCCGCGCCTGCGTCCCGATGGCCGTTCGGGGGATGGAACTTGCCCACCACCCGGTAGCCGTGGCGTCGCTCCTCGTAGACGTACACGTGGTGGGAACAGGCCGGGCGGAACACCCGGTAGTCCGCGTGCGACGGCGGGTATCCGATCTGGGGGGCGATCTCGTGGCGCAGGTAGCCGTGCAGCGGATCGTCCGGAGAGAGGCGTCCAAGATAGGCGCCGTGCATGGGTGTCCCGGGGCCCGGGGGGAATCGCCGGGCCAGGTATCGCCGCCCGCCGGCCCTGCTTCGCGGCGGCGCAACACCGGCAGGCCTGCGGCCCGCTGGCCGCAGGCGAAGAAGGGCAGGGCCTCAACTGTGCTGGATACCCCGGGCCGGCATCCCTTGGCAAGGCCGGAGCCTGCGCCGCCGCGGGAGGCCGCCGGCGGGCGGCAGGTCCGGCCGCGGCCGGGACGGGGCTGGACCGAAGCGTTCCGGGAGGTCCAGTCTCGGGGGCCGGTGTCATGGCCGAGCATCAGAGCGGTGCGCCTGCGGCGTTCTCCATTGCGGAATCAGACGTTTTAATATTCTCAAAACACCTGCCGGTATTCTGATGGCGTGACATTACTCGCCGGCCATCTGGCGGGCCAGCTCCGCGGCGATCTCTTGGGACAGGGCGGCCAGGGCCCGGGAATGGGCCGCCACCAGGCCGGCGTAGTCCGTCCCGGCCGCCGGCTCCGTGAAGGAGGACTTGCGCACCACCCGGGGCGCGGGCTCGCCGTTGCGCTGCACGGCCCAGGTGGCCACCAGGGTGACGTCCCCGCCCAGCGTCCCGTCGAAGCGGTGGATCTCCAGGGGCACCCGGAACTCGGGCTCGATGAACCGGGTCCAGGGATGGGCCACCACCCGGTCCGAGCCGAGCAGGGCCGAGAGGTCCTGGGTCACGGCCGCCAGGACGTCGCCGGACAGGGAGCCGCCCCAGCGGTGGAATTCGGCCATGCTGAGCTGGTTCTCCGCGGTGCGGGTGACGATCTGGGGCCGGTCCAGGGCCAGGGGGATGACCAGGGGGCCGACGCCCACCGCGGCCGGGGCCGCGGCCGCGGTGGGCCGGGCCTGGGGCGTCAGGGTGTAGAAGCGCATGTCCGGCATGGGGCCCCGGCAGGCCGGGAGGGCCGTGAGCGCCAGCAGGACGGTCAGGAGCGCGAGGGTCGCCGTGCGCATGGTTTTACCTCCCCTTGCCGTAGAGCAGCGCGTCGGGCTGCCGCTCCAGGTAGTCGGCCAGCACCCGCAGGGAGCGGGCCGCGTCGGCCAGTTCCTTGAGGGCCTGCTCGATGTCCGCGCGCATGGCCGAATCAGGGTCCAGGGCCGCCTCGGCCCGGGCCAGGGTGGCGCGCATCTGCTCCAGGGCGGCCTCGGCCTTGGGCAGGGTGTTCTTGTCCGCGTCCGCGAAGAAGCCGTCCGCGGTGTCCAGGGTCTTGCGCAGGCCGGTCATGGTGGTCCGGAAGTCGGCCATGGTGTCGCGCAGGTTGCCCATGGTGTCGCGCAGCTCCCCGGCCATGGACTCCAGGGGCAGCTTGTCCACCCGGTCCATGATCCGGGAGAAGCTGGCGAAGATGCCCTCCAGCGGGGTGGGCAGGGTGGGCAGCTCCAGGTAGTCCCCGTACCGCTTCAGGCCGGCCTTGGGCGCGTCCGGGTGCAGGTCCAGGTCCACGTAGGTCTGGCCGGTGAGCAGGCTGCCGGTCTTGAGCTGGGCGCGCAGCCCGGCCGCCACCATCTCCTCCACGATCCTGGCCGGGTCCTTGCCCTTGGCCTTGCCCCGCCGCCGGAAGCGCTCCGGCTCGACCTCTATGAGCACCGGGATGCGCACCTCGGCCTTGGCCTCGTCGTACTCCAGGGAGATGTCCGCCACCTGGCCGATGGTCATGCCCCGGAACTCCACGGGCGCGCCGATGGTCAGGCCGCGCACCGAGCCCGGGAACTCCAGCCGATAGTATTCCTTGTGGGTGAAGGCGATCTCGTTGCTCTTCTCCCGGGTGGAGAAGAGGGTGAAGACCTTGTCCGGGGGCGCGTCCTTGGCCTCTTCGGGCGCGCCCGGGGTCTCGAAGGCGATGCCGCCCAGCACCATGGAGAGCAGGGATTCGGCCCGCACCTGCAGGCCGTTGGCGTCCACGGACACGCCCACCCCGGACACGTTCCAGAAGCGGGTGTTCTCGCGCACCCGGGCGTGGTGCGGGGCGCGGACGAAGACCTTGACGAGCACCGTGCGGCCGCCGTCCTCCAGGTCGTATGCCGCCACCTGGCCCACCTTGATCTGCCGGAAGTACACCGGGGAGCCCACGTCCAGGGAGCCCAGCCGGTCGGCGCGCAGCAGGAACAGCCGGCCCTGCTGGTCCTCGGTGATGACCGGCGGCTTTTCCATGCCCTCGAATTCGGTCTCCAGCTTGCCCTTCTTGGTGAGCTGCACCCCGATGTAGGCCCCGGAGAAGATGGTGCCCAGGCCCGAGACCTCGCCGC
Organism: Thermodesulfobacteriota bacterium; assembly: GCA_040753075.1. Lineage (GTDB taxonomy): Bacteria > Desulfobacterota > Desulfovibrionia > Desulfovibrionales > Desulfovibrionaceae > UBA6814. The sequence continues at coordinate 26,960 of JBFMHA010000015.1, read as the reverse complement.
CGGTGACCTGGGCGCGCACCACCCAGAACAGGGTCTCGGAGCGCAGGTAGCGCTCCATGCCCTTGGCCATGCGGGCCTTGACCACCACGTGGGAGAGGTCGTCGCTGTACTCGATGGTCTCGACCTTGCCCACCTCCACGTCCTTGAACTTCACCTTGGTCTTGCCCGCCACCAGGCCCTCGGCGGTCTTGAAGCGCACCGTGACCAGGGGGCCCTGGGAGCTGATGGCGTCGTAGGCCAGCCAGGCCCCGGCCAGCAGCGCCACCAGGGGGATGATCCAGACCACGGAGATGTGGCGGCGGGTGGACACCCGGGGCTCGGGCGGCGAAGCCGGGGCGGCCGGGGTTTCCTGGGGCGGGGAGGTGTCTTCCATGTCTACTCCGGGGGCTCCATGCGGTCCCATATGAGGCGGGGGTCGAAGCTCATGGCCGCGAGCATGGTGGACACCACCACCGCGGCGAAGAACAGGGCTCCGGGCCGGGCCTCCACCACGGCCAGGGCGCGCAGCCGGACCAGGGCCGTGAGCACCGTGACCACGTAGATGTCCACCATGGACCAGCGGCCCACGGCCTCGTTCAGGCGGTACAGGCGGGTGCGGTCCCGGGGCCGCCAGCGGCTTCGCCGCTGCACCGAGACCAGGAGGAAGGACAGGGCCAGGATCTTGAGCACCGGCACCACCACGCTGGCGAAGAACACGATGGCCGCCAGGGGCCACATGCCCGAGGTCACGAGGTAGACCACGCCGGAGAGGATGGTGTCCTGCCGCACCCCGGTGAGGGTGGCGGTCTCCATGATGGGCAGGGCCATGGCCGGGACGTAGAGGATGACCGCGGCCAGGAGCAGGGCCCAGGTGCGGGAGAGGCTGTCGGGCTTGCGCTGGTGCAGGGCCGCGCCGCAGCGCGGGCAGGCGAGGCGGCGGGGCGGGACGGCGGGCCGGCTCACCAGCAGGTGGCAGACGTGGCAGTCCAGGTAGCCCGCGGCGCGGGCGGTGAGGGCCTGGCTCATGGCTGCCCCAGGCGGTCCCAGACCACCTCCGGGTCCAGGGAGGCGCTGACCCAGGCCAGCACCGGGATGAGCAGGCCGAAGGCGTACAGGGAGGGGCCGAGCAGGATGTCCGCGGTGTCCGCCAGCTTGACCATGGCCACCAGGATGCCCAGGAGGAAGACCTCCAGCATGGACCAGGGGCTGAGGCGCAGGGCCAGGCGGAAGGCCGGGGCGGCCCAGGCCGGGGGCCGCAGGCCCAGGCGCAGGGGCGCGAGCACCAGGGCGAACAGGCCGAGCTTGGCCAGGGGGGCCAGGATGCTGGTGACCAAGACCAGCCCGGCCAGGGCGTAGGCCCCCTGGTCCCAGAGCTGGAGCACGCCGGTGACGAGCACCGCCTGCTGCACCTCCTCGTCCAGGCGCATGGCCAGCAGGGGGAAGGCGTTGGCCACGGCGAAGAGGATGAGCCCGGCCACGGTGAGGGCCAGGCAGGAGTCCACCGTGCCCCGCCGCCGGCGGTAGAGCAGCGCCCCGCAGCGCACGCAGCGGGCGGTCCCGCCCGAGGGCAGGGGCGCGGTGCGGTGCAGCAGGTCGCACTCGTGGCAGGCGATGAGGCTGTGGTCCATGCCGCGGTCCCGTCCGGGGGTTGCGGGTTGCCGGCCCAAAGGGAATCCAATGGGCTGAGAATACACCACGAGTTGTTGAAGAATGTAAAGCCCCGGGGCCGGGGGGCGCGGGCGCGGGGGCGCGGGAGGGCAGGAGGTGTGGGAAGGCAGGAGGGGGGCGTCTCCGGCGGGGAAGCGGTCGAGGCGGGGACGGGAGGCGGGCCGGGGCGCGGGCGGGAGCGGGACGCCGCCGCCACGGGGGCCGGGCCGGGGGCGCGGGGCGGGCTTGGTTTTTCCCGGCCGGGGGTATACACGGCCGCCATGCACCTGGTCCTGTACACCCCCGAGATCCCGCCCAACACCGGCAACGTGGCCCGCCTGTGCGCGGCCACCCGCACCCCGCTGCACCTCATCGAGCCCCTGGGCTTCTCCCTGGAGGACCGCTACCTCCGGCGGGCCGGGCTGGACTACTGGCCGCACGTGGACAAGAGCGTGTGGCCGGACTTCGCGAGCTACCTGGCCGCCCATCCCGAGCGCCGCATCGTGCTCGCCAGCGCCCGCCAGGGCGAGCGCTACGACCGCTTCGCCTACACCTCCGCCGACACCCTGGTCCTCGGCCCCGAGACCCGAGGCCTGCCCGAAGAGATTCTGAGCGCCCACCCCCACTGCGTCCGCCTCCCCATCTGGGGCCAGGTGCGCAGCCTCAACCTGTCCACGGCGGCGGGGATCCTGCTGTACGAGGCGCTCAGGCAGAGCGGGGGATTTCCGGAGGAGTAGAAGCCATCTCAAAAATGGCTTGGCGCAAAGTTTAGAAAAACTCTAGACTTTGGATTTTGTTTGATTGATTGGGACTTCATGACCCTGACCAACGAGCAATGGGAGCTGATTGCGACCCTGATTCCCCCGGCCAAGAGCGGGGGAGGCGGCAAGGGAAGGCCGGCGCGAGAGCCCCGGGACGTGGTTGACGGCGTCCTCTGGATTCTCAGGACCGGCGCGCCTTGGGAAGACTTGCCCGAGAGGTTTCCGCCGCACCAGACCTGCCGCCGCTGGCTCCAGCGATGGCGACGAGACGGAGTGTTCGACCGCATCCTGATCGCCCTCGCGGAGGATCTTCGCGAACGAGGCGGGATAGACCTCCGGGAAGCTTTCATTGACGGGACATTCGCTCCCGCTAAAAAGGGGGCGCTGGGGTTGGGAAAACCAAGCGGGGCAAAGGCAGCAAGATCATGGCAGTGGCAGACGCTGGCGGTCTTCCTCTCGCCGTGTACGTGGCCAGCGCTTCGCCGCATGAAGTGACCCTGGTGGAGCAGACCCTTGATGCGGCGTTCACCAACGAGATTCCAGCGCGGGTGATTGGCGACAAGGCATATGACAGTGACGGCTTGGATCAACGCTTGCGGGAGGAATGGGGCGCGGAGATGATCGCGCCGCACCGGGCCGGACGAAAACGCCCCAGGACCCAGGACGGAAGGCCCTTGCGCCGCTACCGGCGTCGCTGGAAGATCGAACGCCTTTTCGCCTGGCTGCAGAACTTCATGCGACTGGTCGTGCGCTACGAGCGCCATGTCGAAAACTTCCTCGCGGCCGGTCTTCCCCCCTGTCCTGCATCACCCCCAGCACAACACCTCCTGTGCCTGGCGCTCTGCGCGGATGCTCCCCTGCGAATCGGGGAGCTTGATGTGAACCACTTCATGCCCGAACAGCTATCGTCCAGTCAATCATGGCTGGCTGGACATCCCGGCGGCGCGCTGGGGCGGCGGGGGGAGGGTGGTCGGGAGCGGGAAGGGGTTCCCCTCCGCGTCCTCGCGGTGGTTCGGCATGCCGCGCCCAGACCCGGCAGGGGCGTGCGGGGCGGGCCGGGACTTCCGGCTCCTCCTTGGGTCGGGTCGCACCGGGCTGGGCGCGGGGGATTGCGGCGGAGGCGGGGCGGAGGCGGGGCGTGCCGTTTTGGGGTGGGATGAAATTTTCTCTGCATGGTGCGCGCGGGCGGCTTCGCTGCCGCGGCGGCGCGGGGCCTTCGGGGTTCGGCCCTGGAATTCTGATTGTCACCTTTTATCGCGGTGTTCCGCAGTTTTTGGGCACTTTTCCCAGGGGGTGGTTTCGTTCTGCCTGGGCGCTTTCGGGCAAATTGTGAGAAAAAGCGCAAGGGTTGCGCCGGGTTCGGGCGTTCCGTATAAGGGCTAGCCTGTCGGGTCCGGCCTCGGGCCCGGCGGTTTCCCGCGGCGGGCGCTTGCCCGCCGGCCATCTACCGCAGGGGCGGGGGCGCGAGCCCGGACGCCCGGCGCCGGAGGAGCCGATGCCAGCCTACACGGTGTATACGGAACAGCTTCCCGGACTGCTCAAGGAGTGGTCAGCCAAGTACGAGGTCCAGGTCCCCACGGCGCTGCCCGGCGGATTCTTCGACTTCGCGCCCTGGCGCGACGGGACGGAGATCGCCTGGGACTACGACCTGGCCTACAACTCCCTCAAGCGCTTCTTCCTGCCCCCGCGCGAGGACCTCATCCGCTACGATGTGGCCAAGTGCGAGGCCGAACCGGTGTTCGAGGCCCCGCCGGCCCTGCTCTTCGGGGTCCACCCCTACGACGTGCGGGCCATCGCCCAGCTCGACCAGATCATGGAGTCCGGGGCCCCGGACCAGTACTACCTGCGCCGGCGCGAGAACATCGCGGTCTTCGCCCTGGAGCCCATGCGCATCGCCCCCACCGCCTTCTGGGGCAGCGTGGGCACGGCCCGGGCGGACCTGGGCTTCGACCTCTACTGGACCAAGATCGGCCCGGCCTCCTTCTACGTGAAGGTGGGCTCGCCCCGCGGCGAGGAGCTGCTCCTGGCCTGCGGGCCGGTGGCCAAGGCCTCCCTGGCCGACCGCGAGGCCGCGCGCAAGGCGCGCGAGGGCTTGCACAAGCGGGCCGCGCAGAACGGGCTTCGCTTCCCCTGGCAGGAGGTCCCCCACATCCTCTCCCGGAACTGGAGCTCCTCCCTGTGGCGGGAGAAGGCCCGGCTCTGCCTGGCCTGCGGCTCCTGCAACGTGGTCTGCCCCACCTGCTACTGCTTCGACGTCCGGGAGGAGCTGGACGAGAGCCTGCAGAAGGGCCGCCGCTTCCGGGAGTGGGACGGGTGCATGCTGCGCTCCTTCGCCCTGGTGGCCGGCGACCACAACTTCCGGGCCCAGGCCCGGGAGCGCTACCGCCACCGCTACTTCCGCAAGGGCAAATACATCTACGACATGATCGGCGAACTGGGCTGCGTGGGATGCGGCCGCTGCGTGCGGGCCTGCACCGCGCGCATCGCCAACCCCAAGGACGTGTTCAACGCGCTGTGGGAGGAGACGCGATGACCCGCAAGAACTTCTCGCCCTACGTGCCCAGGCCCGCCACCCTGGTGGACAAGGAGCAGCTCTCGGACACCGTGTCCCGCTTCAGCTTCCGCCTGGACAGCGGCCGCAACCTGGCGCACAAGCCCGGGCAGTTCATCCAGCTCTCCATCTACGGGGTGGGCGAGGCGCCGTTCTCGGTCTGCTCCCACCCCGCGCTGGAGATGCTGGAGTTCGACCTGGCGGTGCGCAAGATCGGCACCGTGACCAACGCCCTGCACGCCCTGGAGCCCGGCCAGAAGGTGGGCGTGCGCGGCCCCTACGGCACCTTCTTCCCGGTGCAGGAGTTCGTGGGCAAGGACACCCTCTTCATCGCCGGAGGCCTGGGCTACATCCCCCTGCGCAGCCTGCTCAACTACCAGCTGCGCCACCGCGACGAGTTCGGCCGGATCATCATCATGGTGGGCACCCGCACCCCCTCCGAGCGCATCTTCGTGAACCAGATCGAGGAGCTCAAGGGCCGCAGCGACGTGGAGATCCTGGAGACCGTGGACCGCGCCGAGGAGGGCTGGACCGGCAACGTGGGCGTGGTCTCCACGCTCCTGCCCCAGATCAGCCTGGACATCGAGAACACCTACGTGGCCATGGTGGGGCCGCCGGTCATGTACCGCTTCGTGATCAAGGACTGCACCCGCCTGGGCATCCACCCCGACCGCATCTACGTGTCCCTGGAGCGGAAGATGAAGTGCGGGCTGGGCAAGTGCGGGCACTGCCAGATCAACGGCAAGAGCGCCTGCATCCACGGCCCGGTGTTCAAGTACACCGCCATCGAATCCCTGGAAGAGGCCATCTAGCCCGGCCCCCGGGATGGGAGGAACCATGGCCAAGCCCAAGATCGCGTTCTTCGACTTCGCCGGCTGCGAAGGCGACCAGCTCCAGGTGGCCAACCTGGAGGAGAAGCTCCTGGACGTGCTGGCCCACGTGGAGGTGGTCAACTTCCGCGAGGTCATGACCGAGCGCAGCGACGACTACGACATCGCCTTCGTGGAGGGCTCCATCACCCGGCCCGAGGACGAGAAGCGCATCAAGGAGATCCGCGCCCAGGCCAAGCTCCTGGTGGCCCTGGGCGCCTGCGCCACCATCGGCGGCGTCAACTGCATCAAGAACTTCCTGGAGGACTCGGTCTGCCGCGAGGCGGTGTACGGCGACAAGGCGCGCTGGTACTCCACCTACGCGGCCCGGCCGGTGCGCGCCGTGGTCCCGGTGGACCTGGAGATCCACGGCTGCCCCATCGACCGTCAGGAGTTCCTGCGCATGGTCAAGGAGCTGCTCTCGGGCAAGACCCCCTGGCTGCCCGACTACCCGGTCTGCATGGAGTGCAAGCAGGCCGGCAACATCTGCAACTACGAGCGGGGCCGCGCCTGCCTGGGGATCATCACCCGGGCCGGGTGCAAGGCCTGCTGCGTGACCGAGGGCGCGGTCTGCTGGGGATGCCGGGGCCTGGCCCCCGGGGCCAACCTGGACGCGGCCCGCTTCGTGATGGAAGACCTGGGCGGGTTCTCCCGCCGCGAGGCCCAGGACCTGCTGCGCCTCTTCCTCGGCTTCTCCAGCGCCCCGCTGTAGGCCGTTCAACCGCTTGCCACGGAAAGAGCCATGAGCGAAACCACCGCCGCCAAGAAGATCGACGTCCACTACCTCACCCGGGTCGAGGGCCACGGCAACATCGTGGTCGAGATCGACGACGCCGGGACGGTCCAGACCTGCCGCTGGGAGGTGCCCGAGGCCCCGCGCTTCTTCGAGGCCATGCTCCTGGGCAAACGCTGGGACGTGGTCCACCAGATCACCTCCCGCATCTGCGGCATCTGCTCCATCGGGCACCAGCTGGCCTCCCTGCAGGCCACCGAGGAGGCCCTGGGCGTCCGCGTCTCGCGCCAGACCACGCTCCTGCGCAAGCTGGCCGCCCATGGCGAGAACCTGCAGAGTCACTACCTGCACGTGGGCTACCTGGCCCTGCCCGACTACCTGGGCGTGGGCTCGGTCATCCCCCTGGCCTCCACCCACAAGAAGGAGCTCACCACCCTCATCGGCCTGCGCCGGCTGGCCAACGAGTTCAGCCAGGTCGTCTGCGGCCGCACCACCCATCCCCAGCGCCTGTGCCCGGGCGGGTTCCACAAGGTCCCCTCCCAGGAGGATCTCAAGGCCCTGCGCAAGCGGCTGAACGACTCCCTCAAGCCCCTGGACGCGGTGGTGGACCTGGTGGCCTCGGTGGCCCACCGCATCCCGGGCTTCACCCGGGAGACCGAGTACGTGGCCCTGATCCATCCCGGGGAGTACCCCCTGCTCTGGGGCCAGGTGGGCTCGAGCCAGGACCAGAGCCGGCCGGCCTCGGAGTACCTGAACCTGACCAACGAGTACCTGCTGCCCCAGTCCACGGCCAAGTGGACCAAGAACCAGGCGCGCTCCTACATGGTCGGGGCCCTGGCCCGGTTCAACCTGAACCACGCGCTGCTCCATCCCGGCGCCAAGCGCGCCGCGGACAAGCTGGGGCTCAAGGCCCCCTGCCACAACCCCTTCCTCATCACCGTGGCCCAGCTGGTGGAGTGCGTGCACTCCACCGAGGATTCGGTGCGCATCCTGGACGAGCTCATCAAGACCGGGATCCGGCCCGAGGCCCCTGCGCCGGTCACGCCCCAGGCGGGCCGGGGCGCGGGCGCGGTGGACGTGCCCCGGGGCATCCTGTTCCACGCCTACGAGTACGACGACGAGGGCCGCATCTGCCACGCGGACTGCGTGATCCCCACCAACCAGAACCACGCCAACATCCAGTACGACATGGCCGCCCTGACCCCGCTCATCAAGGACGAGTCGGCCGAGTCCATCGAGCTCAAGCTCTCCATGCTGGTGCGGGCCTACGACCCCTGCATCTCCTGCTCCACCCACTGCCTGGACCTCAAGGACCGGGGCGTGGTCTGGAGGCGGGTGGACTAGCGACGCCGAACCATGGCATGCTGTGCGGGCGCGGCCTCTCCGGCTGCGCCCGCGTTTTTTTTCGTGCATCGCAGGGAGGGTGACGGCCATGGACAACGGACTGCTCTGGACCCTGCTGCCGCTCATGGCGGCGCTCCTGGACCTGCTGCTGGGCGACCCGCCGGGCTGGCCGCACCCGGTGCGGTTCCTGGGCAAGGCCGCGGCCGAACTCTCGCCCCTGGTCCGCACCGGAGGCCCCGGGACCCAGAAGGCCAAGGGCGCGGCGGCTGCGCTCCTGCTGGCCGGCGCCGCGGGCGGCACGGCCTGGTTCCTGGCGGCCGTGCCCTGGCTGGGCCTGGTCCTGGCCCTGTACCTGGCCTATGCCGGCCTGGCCCTGGGCCAGCTCCTGCGCGAGGGCAGGGCGGCGCTCGGCCTCCTGGAGCGGGGCGACCTGGACGGCGCGCGCCGCGCTCTGGCCATGCTGGTGACCCGGGACACCGGGGACATGGATGCGCCGGCCCTGCGCCGGGCCCTGGCCGAGACCCTGGCCGAGAACCTGAACGACGCCTTTGCCGCGCCCTTCCTGTTCCTGGCCGTGGGCGGGCCGGCCTGGCTGTGGATCTACAAGACCGTTTCGACCCTGGACTCCATGTGGGGGTACAGGACCGAGCAGTGGCGGCACGCCGGCTGGTTCGCGGCCCGGGCCGACGACGTGCTGGCCTTCGTCCCGGCGCGCGTAACCGCCTTCGCGCTCCTGGCCGCGGGCTGGCTGCTGCGCATGGACTGGCGCGCGGCCTACGGGCATCTGCTGGAGGACGCGCGCAAGACCGAGAGCCCCAACGCGGGCTGGCCCATGGCCGCCGCGGCCTGGCTCTGCGGCGCGGCCGTGGGCGGGCCGGCGGTCTACTTCGGCCAGCCCAAGGACAAGCCGGTCCTCGGCCCGGCCGGGAGCGAGTGGACTGACGAGAAGCTGGGCCGGCTGCTCACCCTCTGCCGCGCCGCCGGTCTGCTCCTGGCCGCCCTGGCCGGGCTGTACGCCCTGCTTCTGAAGCTCATGTAGGCGGCAATGGAAAAGCCCCGGGACGCGCGCGTCCCGGGGCTTTTTCTTGGAGCGTCCGGCCTAGATGGACGAGCGGTCGTAGTGCGAACTCTTGAAATAGTCGCACTTGGTGCATTGGGCGATCTTCTGGCCGAAGTCGCCCTGCACCTTGCCGCCGCAGAAGGTGCCGCCCACGTTGGCGCAGCAGTCGCCGTCGTGGGGGTAGGCCGGGCATACGCCCATCTCCCGCTCCCTGGCCCCGCCCTTGATGCGGCCGCAGTTCATGAACTCCCAGCACTTCTGCTTGCGGCCGGAGAGTTCTTCCGCCGTCCCCTGGATGCCGCCCATGGTGCGGGTGAGGTCCGCGGCGCGGCCCGAGAGCTTGAGCACGCGGCGGGCCGCCTCGTCCATGACTTCGGTGGTCCGCCCCGCGATCTCGGCGATGCGCTCGGCCGAGCGGCTGATCTGCTCCGACGCCGCCGACTGCTGCTCGGCCGCGGCGGCGATGGAGCGAACCTGGTCGCTGGCCGCGCTGGCCATGTGCACGATCTCGGCCAGCACCGCTCCGGACTGCTCGGCCCGGGAGGTCACGGTCTCCACCGCCTTGGCCGCCTGGGCCATCTCCTGGGCCGCGGCCTTGGTGGAGTCCTGGATGGTCCGGATGACTCCCGAGACCTCGCCGGTGGCCTGCATGGTCTTTTCGGCCAGCTTGCGCACCTCGTCGGCCACCACCGCGAAGCCTCTTCCCGCGTCGCCGGCCCGGGCCGCCTCGATGGCCGCGTTCAGCGCCAGCAGGTTGGTCTGGTCCGCGATGTCGTTGATGACCCCCAGCACCTGGCCGATGCCCTGGGCATGGCCGCCCAGGGCCGCGATGCGCTGTCCCAGGGCCTTGACCACCTCGTCCACGCCCGAGATGTGGCGGATGAGTTCGGACACGGCCTGGTTGCCCTGGGCCGCCTTCTCCCGGGTCTGGCCGGACTGTTCCGCCGCGCCCTGGGCATTGCGCGCCACCTCCAGCACCGTGGCGCTCATCTCCTCGATGGCGGTCGCGGCCTCCTGGGTCTGCCGGCGCTGTTCTTCCGCGCCGGTGCTGGCCTGCTGCACCTCGTCGGCCAGGCTCACCGAGGAGATGGAGACCTCGTCCGCGATGCGGGTGGACTCTTCGGCGATGCGCGAGATCTTGTCGTGCTGTTCGCGGATCTCCCGCTCCTGGGAACGGATGGTGGTCAAGTCGAAGTACAGGGTGAACACCCCGATGAGACGGCCGTCCAGGTCGGTGAGCGGATTGGCGTGCACCGTCAGGGTGAGTTCCCGGCCGTCGGAGGCGGTCAGCTTGAACTCGTCGTCCAGCCGGCGGCGCTCCTCCAGGGCGATCATGGATCGGGTGCGCTTGCCGGGCTGGTTGTGGAAGAACTCGCCCGCAGTCCGGCCCACGTAGTTTTCGGGCGCTCCGGGCTTGCTCAGGAGGGAGATCAGGTTGGGACTCACCTGGGTGATGGTCCCCGATGTATCCAGGCTGATGGTGGGGAAGGCCGAGGAGATGGCTTCGCGGATGCCCTCGGCCAGGCCGAGCTTCTCCTTGAGGTTGGCGACCATGCCGCGGAGCGAGGCGTGGAGGACGCCCAGTTCGGCAAAGAAGCGGCCATCGGCCACGGCGTCCAGGTCGCCGTCCGCCACCCGTCCGGCCTGGCCGGTCAGGGTGGTCAGGGGCCTGGTGATCCGGGAGCGGATGAGCAGCACGGCCAGGGCCGAGACGAGCAGGGCCGCAGCCAGGCCCAGACCCGCGGCGGTCAGGAAGGCGCTGGAGCGGGCTTTCTGCATGGCCTCGACCTGTGCGGCCACGGTCTTGTCCACGTCGTCCACGTAGACGCCGGTGCCTATGACCCAGCCCCAGGGCTTGTACAGCCGCACGTGGGAAATCTTGGGCACCGGAGAGGTGCAGTCCGGACGGGGCCAGTGGTAGTCCACGAAGCCTTCGCCACCGGCCTTGGCCACGCGGGTCATCTCCACGAACAGGGGGTTGCCGTCCGGGTCCTTGATCCTGGAGATGTCCTTGCCCACCAGATCCGCATCTTCCGGGTGCATGACCATCCTGAGGTCGGCGCCGTGCACCCAGAAGTAGCCGCCCGACGAGGTGTGCATGGCCGCCAGCAGCGCCAAGGCCCGCTCCTTGGCCGCGGTCTCGTCCCCGTTCTCCTTGGCCACGGCGGCCACCATGCCCAGGGCCATCTCGGTCTCCTCGGCCAGGGTATGGCGGATCTGCCGGTCCATGGTCGTCCGGGTGGATTCGGCCGATTTGTCGGCCAGTTCGTCCATCTGCATGTGGAAGATGGCGACGATGAGCAGCGAAACGGCGAGGATGCCTCCGAGCAGGATGCTGAGCAAGAGTGTCTGTATGGACGCGCGCATGGCCCCTCCCGCGGGCTGGAATAAAAAACGACAATTTTGGTAGAAAAAACGAGTGAGTCACCTGCCCAACATTTTTTTAATTGTCAATAGTTGATGTCTCATTTGAAGCGATTATTCGAGCAGAGAATAAGAACAATTCTTATGACAAATATTTTAATAATTGTCAATAGGTTGCGTCTCATTCGAGATGGGCTCCGACGCCGGTCCATACAGTCGGGGCCTCGAGATGCATTGCTCCAGAGCGGAGCGAGCGCCGGCAACTCCTCGCGCCCGGCGACTTGGCCCGTTTTGCGGGGAAATGGTCCGGCATTGTCCGCACGGGCGAATCTGCGGCAATGGACCTGGACCCTCCGGCCGGGCGAGGGTTCCGGTCCTTGGCTTGCGTCGGGAATTGAGATAAGCCTCGGGTCCCGGAGCGGACATGGAGAGCGTGGTCAGGAAACGGCGGCAGAGCAGGGTGGTGCGCATCGGCGGCGTGGCCGTGGGCGGAGACAACCCGGTGGTGGTGCAGAGCATGTGCAACACCGACACCCGGGACGCGGCCGCCACCCTGGCCCAGATCCGCGAACTGGCCGGCGCGGGCTGCGAGGTGGCGCGCCTGGCCGTGCTCGACGCGGCCGCCGCGGCCGCCATCCGCGACATCAGGGCCGCCTCGCCCCTGCCGCTGGTGGCGGACATCCATTTCGACCACCGCCTGGCGCTGGCCGCCCTGGAGGCCGGGGTGGACGCGCTGCGCATCAACCCCGGCAACATCGGGGGCAGGCGGAAGGTCGACGAGGTGGTGCGGGCCGCCCGGGAGCGGGGCGCGCCCATCCGCATCGGCGTGAACTCCGGGTCGGTGGAGAAGGACCTGCTGAAGAAGTTCGGCGGCCCCACCCCCGAGGCCATGGTGGAGAGCGCGCTGGGGCACGTCCGACTCCTGGAGGAGCGGGACTTCCGCGACATCAAGATTTCCCTCAAGTCCTCCTCGGTGCTGCACACGGTGGCCGCCTACCGCCTCCTGGCCGGGCAGTGCGACTACCCGCTGCACATCGGGGTCACCGAGGCCGGCACCCTGACCCGGGCCGCGGTGAAGAGCAGCGTGGGCCTGGGCATCCTCCTGGCCGAGGGCCTGGGCGACACCCTCCGCGTATCCGTCACCGGCGATCCGGTGGACGAGATGCTGGTGGCCTGGGAGCTCCTGCGCGCCCTGGGCCTGCGCGCCCGGGGGCCGGAGATCGTGGCCTGCCCCACCTGCGGCCGCACCGAGATCGACCTGGCCGGCCTGGCCCGGGCCGTGGAGAAACATCTCCTGGCCGTGCCCGAGGTCTTCACCGTGGCGGTGATGGGCTGCGTGGTGAACGGGCCGGGCGAGGCCCGGGAGGCGGACATCGGCCTGGCCGGCGGCCGCGGCCTGGGCATCATCTTCCGCAAGGGCGAGGTGGTGCGCAAGGTCAAGGAAAAGGACCTGCTGCCCGCCTTTCTCGAAGAACTCGACACATTCCTCGAAGAACGGAGACGCACTGCATGAAACTGTCCAAGATGTACGCGCCCACCCTCAAGGAGGCCCCGGGCGACGCCGAGGTGGTCAGCCACAAGCTGCTCACCCGGGCGGGCATGATCCGCAAGCTGACCTCGGGCATCTATTCCTACCTGCCCCTGGGCCTCAAGGCGCTCAACAAGGTGGCGGACATCATCCGGGAGGAGATGAACCGCGCCGGAGCCCAGGAGGTGCTCATGCCCATGGTCCAGCCCGGCGACCTGTGGCGCGAGTCCGGCCGCTGGGAGGTGTACGGCAAGGAGCTCCTGCGCTTCGAGGACCGGCACGGCCGCGACTACTGCCTGGGCCCCACCCACGAGGAGGTCATCACCGACCTGGTGCGGGGCGAGGTCAAGAGCTACCGCCAGCTTCCCCTGAACCTCTACCAGGTGCAGACCAAGTTCCGGGACGAGATCCGGCCCCGCTTCGGGCTCATGCGCGGCCGGGAGTTCGTGATGAAGGACGGCTACTCCTTCGACCGGGACGAGGCCGGGGCCGAGGCGAGCTACCGGGGCATGTACGAGGCCTACCAGAAGGCGTTCTCCCGGCTGGGCATGCGCTTCCGCGCGGTGGAGGCCGACTCCGGCCCCATCGGCGGGTCCTATTCCCACGAGTTCATGGTCCTGGCCGACACCGGCGAGGACACCATCGCCGTGTGCCAGGGCTGCGAGTACGCCGCCAACCTGGAGAAGGCCGAGGTGAAGCTGGCCGAGGCCCCGACCCCGGCCTCTTGCCCCGCCCTGGAGCAGGTCTCCACTCCCGGGATGCACACCGTGGAGGAGGTGGCCGGCTTCCTGAAGATCGCGCCCGCCCGCATCGTCAAGACCCTGCTTTACATGGCCGACGGCCAGCCCGTGGCCGCCCTGGTGCGCGGCGACCGGGAGCTGAACGAGGTGAAGTTCAAGAACCTCCTGGGGGTCATCGATCTCACCCTGGCCACCCCGGAGCAGGTGCAGGCCATATCCGGCGCGCCGGTGGGCTTCGCCGGGCCGCAGGGCCTCAAGGTGACCAAGCTCTACGCGGACAATGAGCTGAAGCTCGGCAACGACTGGGCCGCCGGGGCCAACGCCGCCGACGCCCACGTGCTGCGCCTGGACCTGACCCGTGACGCGAAGCTTACGGGCTACGCGGAGCTGCGCACCATAACCCAGGACGACCCCTGCCCGCGCTGCGGCGGACGGATCGCCTTCACCAAGGGCATCGAGGTGGGGCATGTGTTCAAGCTCGGGCTCAAGTACTCCAAGGCCCTGAACGCCAAGTTCCTGGACGAGGCGGGCAAGGAGCAACTCATGGTCATGGGCTGCTACGGCATCGGCGTGTCCCGGATCGTGGCCGCCTGCATCGAGCAGAACCACGACGCCGACGGCATCAGGTTCCCGCCGCCGGTGGCCCCCTTCGAGGCCGCGGTGCTCAGCCTGGGCAAGGCCGGGGACGAGGTGAGCGCCAAGGCCGAGGAGATCTACGCGCTGTTGGGCAGGCTGGGCGTGGAGACGGTGCTGGACGACCGGGACGAGCGGCCCGGAGTCAAGTTCAAGGACGCGGACCTCTGCGGCTGGCCCATGCAGCTCACCATCGGCGGCAAGGGCCTGGCCGAGGGCGTGGTGGAGGCCAAGGACCGCCGCACCGGCGAGAAGAGCAAGCTCCCCCTGGACGGCTTCGCCGAGGCCTTCGCCGCCTGGCGCAGGCAGGTGCGCGCCGGCTGGGGGCTGGAGGACTAGGTGGGCGTCGGCGCGCTGCTGGCCTTCGCCGCGGCCTTCTTCGTGGCCTGCATCACCCCGGGGCCTTGCATGTTGGCCATCACCGCCCGGTCGGTGAGCTCGGGCTTCGGCTCGGCCATGGTCATGACCCTGGGCGTGGCCTTCGGCGACATGGCGTACCTGCTCCTGGCGGCCTACGGCATGTCCCACCTGGCCGCCAGCCTGGGCGGGGTGTTCATGGTGGTGAAGTGGGCGGGCGCGGCCTACCTGGTCTGGCTGGGCGTGCAGGCCTGGCTGGGCCGGGGCGACATGATCACCGTGCGGCCCGAGGCCGTATCCCGCCGGCGCAGCATGGCCGGCGGCGTGCTGGGCGGGTTCGTGATCTGCATGGGCAACCCCAAGGTCATCCTGTTCTACTGCAGCTTCCTGCCCGCGTTCGTGGACATGTCCACCCTGACCAACGGCGACGTGGCCCGCCTGGCCGGCGCCTGCCTGGTGGTGCTGGCGGCCTGCGCCGCGGCCTACGCCCTGGCCGCGGCCCGGGCAATCAGGCTCCTGCGCAGCCGCCGCGCCCTGCGTCTGGCCAACCGCGCGTCCGGCGCCATCTTCATCGGCTGCGGCGTCGCGGTGGCCGCGGAGTAGCCGGCAAAGCGGGACAGGAGACCCATTGCCCCACGTCTTCACCGTGCGCGAACTGACCTCGGCCGTGGGCGAGGTGCTGGGGGGACAGTTCCCCTTCGTGTGGGTGCGCGGGCAGGTGGGGAGCCTGTCGCGGCCGGCGTCAGGGCATGTGTACTTCACCCTGCGCGACGCGGACGCGGTGCTGTCCGTGGTCTGGTTCCGGCATCGCCGCCGCGAGGGCGCGGGCGGCGGGGTGGACCCCCTCACCGGCGAGGTCCTGGACGACCAGGAGCCCTTCACCCTGGCCGAGGGCATGGAGGTGCTGGCCGCGGGCCGCATCGGGGTGTACGCCCCGCGCGGCGTGTACCAGCTGGTGGCCGAGCTGGTCCAGGAATACGGCGTCGGCGACCTGCACCTGCGCTTCGAGGCCCTGAAGCAGAAGCTCGCGGCCCGGGGCTTTTTCGATCAGGCCCGCAAGCGGTCCCTGCCGCCGCACCCCGACCGCGTGGCCGTGGTGACGTCCCCCGAGGGCGCGGCCATCCGCGACTTCCTGCGCATCGCCGGCGAGCGCGGCCGGGGCGCGTCCATCCGCATCCATCCCACCCTGGTGCAGGGGCCGTCCGCCCCGGAGCAGATAGTCGCCGCCATGCAGCAGGCTGCGGCCGACGGCTGGGCCGAGGTGGTGGTCCTCATCCGCGGCGGCGGCTCCCTGGAGGACCTCTGGGCCTTCAACGAGGAGGCCGTGGCCGAGGCCGTGTTCCGCTGTCCCCTGCCGGTGATGGCGGGCATCGGCCACGAGAAGGACGTGTCGCTCGCCGACCTCGTCGCGGACCTGCGCGCGGCCACGCCCTCCCACGCGGCCCAGCTCCTCTGGCCCGAGCGCCTGGCCCTGGCGCAGCAGGTGGACGGCCTGGAGACGGCCCTGCTGCGCAGCTTCTCCCGCTTCCTCGCGGGCCGGGAAACCGGCCTGGAGCGCCTCTCGCGCGCCCTGGCCTGGCTCTCGCCGCAGCGCCGCCTGGAGCGGCTGGAGGCGGCCTTCGTCCGCGAGACCCGGGCCCTGGACCGGGCCGCCCGGAGCCTGCTGGACCGCGCCGCGGCCGGCCTGGACCGCGCCGCCGTTGGCCTGGAGCGGGCCTTCGGTCCCGGAAAGGTGGAGGAGCGGGCCGGGAGGTTCGAGGCCCTGGCCCGCCGCCTGGAGCCCGCGGCCGAGGCCATGGCGCGACGCCGGGAGCACGGCCTGGCCCTGGCCGAGGCCAGGCTCTCGGCCCTGGATCCGGAAGCGCCCCTGGCGCGGGGCTACAGCCTGGTCACGGTGCGCCGCACCGGCCGCTTCCTGCGCGACCCCGGCGAGGTGTCCCCGGGCGACGGCCTGGACATCCGCACCCGGGGCGGCCGGGTGGCGGCCCGGGTGGAGCCCCCAGAGGAGTCCCGGGAGGAGTCCCGGGAGGGGGGGGAAGGGTGATCCGGCGCGGATCTGCGGCGTTGTCCATCTGTCTGGCGGCGTTCCTCCTGCTCCTGTCCGGCCGGACGGCTGCGGCGGGGGGCTTCACCGTGCAGTGCCCGTCCGCGGTGGAGCGGGGCCGGGCCTTCTTCGTCCGGGTGGAGTCGGACGCGCCCCTGCGCAACCTCACCGTGCGCTGGCTGGACCGGGAATTCTCGCCCCTGGCCTACGAGACCGGCCGGGGCTTCGCGGCCGGGATGCTCCTGGGGGTCGGGCTGGACGCGCCGGCGGGGCATGGTGTACTCCATGTCTTCGCCGAAACGGCCGCGGGCCGCACGGCGAGGCACAGCAAGGTGGCGGTGAAGGAGCGCGCCTTCGCCGAACAGCGCCTGGAGGTCGAGGAGGAGTACGTGGAGTTGCCGGCCAAGGCCCTGGAGCGCCACCGCCGCGAGAAGGAGGAGGTGCGCAGGGTCCTGGACGCGGCCGACCCCGGCCTGTTCCTGGAGTGCCCCCTGGTCCGGCCGGTGGACGGCGCAGTGGGCAGCGAGTACGGCCTGCGCCGCTTCTTCAACGGCCGGCCCCGCGCGCCGCACGGCGGCGTGGACCTGCGGGCCGCCGAGGGCGAGCCGGTGCGCGCCATGGGCGCGGGTCGGGTGGCCCTGGCCGCGGACCACTATTTTTCCGGCCGCTCGGTGTACCTGGACCACGGCCAGGGGGTGGTGAGCATGTACTTCCACCTCTCGGGCGTCGACGTCTCCCCGGGCCAGTTCGTGGCCAGGGGCCAGGTCCTGGGCCGGGCGGGGGCCACCGGCCGGGTCACCGGGCCGCACCTGCACTTCGGGCTGTCGGTCCTGGGGCAGAAGGTGGACCCCCTGCCCCTGGTGGATAACGGCTGCGCATTCTGAGGTGGGCATGGCGAAGAAGCAGGAGACGTTCGAGGATTCCCTGGCCCGGCTCTCGGCCATCGTCGAGGAGCTGGAGGCCGGGGAGGTCCCCCTGGAGAAGGGCGTGGCCCTGTTCAAGGAAGGCGTGGCCCTGGCCGCGGCCTGCCGCAAGCGGCTGGAGCAGGCCAGGAACGAGGTGGCCGTGGTGCGCCAGGGCCTGGCCCAGGATTTCAAACCGGAAGCCCCGGACGGTGAAGATGGCGACGGTTAAGGACACCCTGGCGGCCTATGCCCGGCGGACCGAGGCCTACCTGGCCGGCTGCCTGCGCGGCAAGGGCGCTCCCGAGGGCCTGCTCGCGGCCATGGAGTACAGCCTCCTGGCCGGGGGCAAGCGGATGCGTCCGGCCCTGTGCCTGGCCTGGGCCGAACTGGGCGGCCTGGCCGGCGACGCGGCCCTGCCCGCGGCCGCGGCCCTGGAGCTGGTCCACACCTATTCCCTGGTGCACGACGATCTGCCGGCCATGGACAACGACGACCTGCGCCGGGGCCGGCCCACCAACCACAAGGTCTTCGGCGAGGCCGCGGCCATCCTGGCCGGGGACGGCCTGCTCACCGAGGCCTTCTCCCTGATTCTGGACAACCCCGGCGGCCTGCCCCCGGAGCGGGTGCTCCGGGCCGCCGCGGTCCTGGCCCGGGGGGCCGGACCCTCGGGCATGGTGGGCGGCCAGGCCGTGGACATGGAGCTGACCGGGAAGACCGGGGTGGCCCTGCCCGAACTGCGCGCCATGCACGCCATGAAGACCGGGGCCCTCATCACCGCGGCCTGCCAGGCCGGGGCCGCGCTCTCCGGGGCCGGCGAGGGCTTCGCGGCCCGGGCCGAGGGCTACGGCCGGGCCGTGGGCGTGGCCTTCCAGATCGCCGACGACATCCTGGACGTGGTGGGCGACGAGAAGACCATCGGCAAGCCCGTGGGCAGCGACCAGCGCCAGGGCAAGGTGACGTACGTGAGCCTGGCGGGCCTGGACGAAAGCCGCCGCCTGGCCCACGTCGCGGCGGACGAGGCCCTGGAGCACCTGGCCTCCCTGGACGGACCCCCGGCCGGTTTCCTGCGGGACCTGGCCCGCTACATCGTGGAGCGCGTGAACTGACCATGGACGACGCACCGGTTCCCGTGGGCATACTGCCCCGCATTTCCGATCCGGCCGACCTGGCCGACCTGTCCCTGGCCGAGTTGACCGGCCTGGCCGCCGAGGTCCGCCGCCTCATCATCGAGACCGTGTCCCAGAACGGCGGGCACCTGGCCCCCTCCCTGGGCGTGGTGGAGCTCACCCTGGCCCTGCTCAGGGTGTTCGATCCCTCCCGGGACAGCCTGGTCTGGGACGTGGGGCACCAGGCCTACGCCTACAAGATCCTCACCGGCAGGCGCGGCGATTTCCATACCCTGCGCACCCTGGGCGGCATCTCGGGCTTCCCCAAGATGAGCGAGAGCCCCTTCGACCATTTCGGGGTGGGGCATTCCTCCACCTCCATCTCCGCGGCTCTGGGCATGGCCGTGGCCCGGGACCGCAAGGGCGAAGACCACAAGGTGGTGGCGGTCATCGGCGACGGCTCCATGACCGCGGGCCTGGCCTACGAGGGCCTGAACCAGGCCGGAGGCCTGGGTTCGGACCTGGTGGTGGTGCTCAACGACAACGAGATGTCCATCTCCAAGAACGTGGGCGCGCTCTCCTCGTTCCTCTCCCGCAACCTGTCCAGCCGCTGGGTCGTGCGCTTCAAGAAGGAGATGGAGTCCTTCCTCGGCTCGGTGCCGCGCTTCGGCCGCGACCTGGTGGCCTACGCCAAGCGCAGCGAGGAGTCGTTCAAGAGCTTCTTCACCCCGGGCATGCTCTTCGAGGCCTTCCGCTTCAACTACCTGGGCCCGTTCGACGGCCACGACCTGGAGGGGCTCGTCAAGGTCTTCAGCCAGGTGCGCAACCTGGAAGGCCCGGTGCTGGTGCACGTGCTCACCAAGAAGGGCAAGGGCTACGCCCCGGCCGAGACCGATCCCACCTATTTCCACGGGGTGGGCTGCTTCGAGCCCGAAACCGGAGAGGCGCTCAAGTACGGCGCCTGCACCCTGCCCACCTACACCGAGGTCTTCGGCTCCACCCTGTGCCGCCTGGCCGAGGCGGACGAGCGGGTCATGGCCATCACCGCGGCCATGCCCGAGGGCACCGGCCTGGCCGAGTTCGCCCGCCGCTTCCCGGAGCGGTTCGTGGACGTGGGCATCTGCGAGCAGCACGCGGTGACGTTCGCCGCGGGCCTGGCCACCCGCGGGTTCCGGCCGGTGGTGGCGGTGTACTCCACCTTCATGCAGCGCTCCTACGACCAGGTGGTGCACGACGTGTGCCTGCAGAACCTGCCCGTGACCCTGTGCCTGGACCGGGGCGGCCTGGTGGGCGAGGACGGCCCCACCCATCACGGGGCCTTCGACATCTCCTATCTGCGCCACGTGCCCAACCTGATCCTCATGTCGCCCAAGGACGAGGCCGAACTGCAGCGCATGCTGGCCACCTGCCTGGCCCATCCCGGGCCGGCTGCGGTGCGCTATCCCCGCGGCGTGGGCGTTGGAGCGGCCATGCACGACAGCCCCGAGCCCCTTCCCCTGGGCGAGGGCGAACTGCTGCGCGAGGGCGCCGACCTGCTGGTGGTGGCCCTGGGCAGCCGCGTGCATCCCTGCCTGGCCGCGGCCGAGGAAGTGGCCGGCGCGGGAGGGCCGCAGGCCGCGGTGTTCAACCTGCGCTTCGTGAAGCCCCTGCCCGCGGACCAGCTCCTGGACCTGGCGGCCGGCTGCAAGCGGCTCCTCCTGGTGGAGGAGGGCAGCCTGGCCGGCGGCATGGGCAGCGCGGTGCTGGAGCTTCTGGCCGACCGGGGCGCGCTGGCGGGCCTGACCGTGAAGCGTCTGGGCCTGCCCGACGCCTTCGTGGAGCACGGCAAGCAGAAGGAGCTGCGCCAGCGCCTGGGCCTGGACCAGGCCGGCATCGCCGCGGCCATCCGGGAGCTGGGGGAGGCCGGCCGGTAGCGGGAAACCCCTTGCTTCGGAACGCGTTCCGGGATATGGGGATTTTGCTGCGCCCCCCGGCAGGGGCCGGGGCCGGCGCGCGTGTCATACGCGGGAGCTCGGACAAACCGGGCTGAGAGGGACCCTTGGCGACTGTGGGTCCGACCGTCGAACCTGATCCGGGTAATGCCGGTGGAGGAAGACGCAGATGGCATGGCCGTCCTCCCCGGGCGGCCATTTTTCGTGGTCCGCCCGCCGCAGCCGCAAGGCCGGCGATCCCCGGGAAACCATGACCGGAGGTTGACCGTGGCTCTTGACGAACGCCTCATTTCCGAGGCCATCCTGACCCGCTATTTCGAGAAGTTCCGCGACTGCCTGGACCTGGACGTGGCCGTTGTCGGGGGCGGCCCCTCGGGCCTGACCAGCGCCTGGCTGCTGGCCGGGCAGGGCTTCAAGGTGGCGCTGTTCGAGCGCAAGCTGTCCATCGGCGGCGGCATGTGGGGCGGCGGCATGACCTTCAACGAGATCGTGGTGCAGGAAGGCAGCCGCCACGTGCTGGAGAACGCGGGCGTGGCCACCCGGCAGTACCGCGACGAGTATTACACCGCGGACGCGGTGGCCGCCACCGTGGGCCTGGCGCACAAGGCCTGCGCCGCGGGCGCGCGCATCTTCAACTGCCTGTCCGTGGAGGACGTGGTGCTGCGCGGCGAGGACGGCGCGGCCCGGGTCTGCGGCCTGGTGGTGAACTCCACCCCGGTGGAGATGACCGGCCTGCACGTGGACCCGCTCACGGTCTTCGCCAAAGTCACCATCGAGGCCACGGGCCACGGCCTGGAGGTGCTCAAGGTGCTGGTGCGCAAGAACGGGGTGCGGCTGAACACGCCCTCGGGCGGCATCGAGGGCGAGCGCTCCATGTGGGCCGAGGTGGCCGAGGAGCACACCCTGCACAACACCGGCTGCATCTTCCCGGGCATGTACGTGGCGGGCATGGCGGCCAACGCCTCGCGCGGCTCCTACCGCATGGGGCCCATCTTCGGCGGCATGCTGCTCTCGGGCGAGAAGGTCGCGGAGTTGGTCGCGGCCGAGCTGCGGGCCAGATGAATCCGCGCCGCGACCTGCGCTCCTCTCTGAGGCTGATGCTGGTCGCCGGCCCGGCGGACTGCCGGGGCCGCCCCAGGCCGTTTCGGCCGTCCCTGGCGCAATTGATGGACGTGGTGGCCTCCGCCGTCAAGGGCGGGGCCACCATGGTCCAGCTCCGCCACAAGGACGCGGACACGCGCGAGTTGCTGGAGGAGGCCAGAGAACTCAAGGCCATCCTCGACCCGCAAGGCGTCCCCCTTCTCATCAACGACCGCGCCGACGTGGCCCTGGCTGCAAGGGCCGCCGGGGTCCATGTCGGCCAATCCGACCTCCCGGCTATCGACGCCCGCCGCATCCTGGGGCCGGACGCCATCATCGGCCTCACGGTCAAGACGCTCGAACAGGTCCGCGAAGCCGAGACCCTCGACGTGGACTACCTCGGCGTGGGCCCGGTCTACCCGTCCCCCACCAAGCCTGACGCCGGCCAGGCCCTCGGCCCCGAAGGCCTCCGCGCCTTCGTCCAGGCCACCCGCCTGCCCGTTGTTGCGATCGGGGGAATCGGGCTGGAGAACGCGAAAGACGTCCACGCCTGCGGCGTGGCGGGCATAGCGGTGGTGTCGGCCATCAGCGCGGCCGGAGACCCGGGGGCGGCGGCGCGGGGGTTGCTTGCCTGTATCGTGTGATGCGTGGTATCGCGCATTAACCAGACAGGAAACAATGGCATTGGCAAGATACCTCGCCCTGTTCCATCCCGCCGAAGAGGGCGGCTACTGGGTCGAGTTCCCCGACTTTCCCGGCTGCATCACCCAAGGCGACACCCTCGACGAGGCCCGGGCCATGGCCGAGGACGCTTTGGCGGGGTATGTGGAAATCATGTTGGAAGAGGGGGAAATGTTGCCAGATTAAAAATCTTCTATGGGGATGTCTACTGTACGCAGATTACCATGTTGTTGTAATATTAATTCTACTGTATACCCCTTTACGCTATTGCCCTCTTTCACAAAATCAAATTGTTCGAGAGCCGCTGAACATTTTGTTTCAGATCCAAACAAATGCTTTTCTCCATACCAAGTTAATCCAGTCGCATACTTAATTTTATACGAACCCAGTGGAACATCAGTTTTAAACGATTTTCCGGGATGTAAATATATATTCAGAACGCCAGTATTTGATTTAAAATCAACAAGTTTAATGTAATAGTACTCTGTGTCAATGGGGTTAGTTATTATTTCAAGTGGGGCTATGTTTTTATTTTTTGTAAGTTTTTTGATAGTTCCATGATTAGGGAATGGTTTCTGTGGTACTGTTGGAGCATTTATTTGAGTCGGCTTATTATATTGTGTTGATGGCTCTATTTTATCTGCGCCTTTTGTGTCAACGCTTTGTAATGTATTAGTTGGTGGTATAGAATAATTACTATACTCTTTTTTTGTATGTGGTGGCAGTGGTTTTGTAATTAGGTGATTATTTTTGTTTGAATTGAATGTGAATGCAAGGTAAAGTGCGATGGCGAGAAGTAATCCTCCTTTTATCATGTTTATTTTTATGTAATTATTTTGATTTGTCAAATCAAATTCATCTTTCTCAACGTCTCGAAAATCGTCATTCTGATAAAAGTATCGCATATCATTGTTCATCTTCTTCTCGAATATTGTTCTATTAAATAAATTTATGCACTCAATAAAATCCTCTGCGCTTTTTTTCTTAGAAAATGAAATGGTTTCTTCGCCGCTGTTGAAAATAAAATTTACATCTGATGAGACATGAAATCCATTGCGATAGTTATGCGTGGTTTTTATATTTTTTATTTCCCATAAGGGATAATAGTATACATCATCAAGCCATGTTTTGATAATATAAAGTCTGGTCGCATAAATATAACACTTAAGATTTGAGGCATTCCATCGGTTAATAAAAGAACCGCTTTTTGTGAATATAAATAAAAAAACACAGCTAAATAATAGATACCAAAACCATGTTTCAATTTCCCATCGGAATTTGTCTAACGCAGCGTTATATATTGCATAAATACACCATAACGGCATCATAGACATGCCAATGAGTGCTCGTGCCTTTCCCGCAATTTTATATTGATACTGGTCTTTAATTTCACCATTTTGTCTTTGTAGCAATGCAATTGATGCAGATTTTGGCAGGTCTTTAAAATTAGCTTTTCCTGAAATTAGTTTGCCAAGTTTTGTAGAGCTGCTTCTTTTATGATTTGTATTTTGTTTGTCATCATCGTGGTTCTCATAATTGTGCGGCTTGAGTGTTTTGTTATATTCATGGCGTAGTTTGTCGTCTTTTAATACTGCATACGCTTCATTGAGTTCTTTTAACATTTCATTTGCTTGTAGCCACTCATCGTGTTGAATATTTGGATCAAATCGGTCAGGATGTACAACCTTCATGCGTAATAAATAGGCATCCCTAATCTCAGTGAGGGATGCTTTGGGGTGTATTCCCAATACTTGATAATGATTTTTGGCCATTATAAAGCAGCTATGTCATTAAGTCAGTGTTCAGAACAGGCAATACTGCTCCTCCGCCGTCCGCATCACCTCGTCCCGGAAATACGGGCTCAATTCCTCCGGCGTCCGCAAGTCCACCCTGCGGCCGAGCAGGGCGGTCAGCTCCTGTTCCATGCGGGCCAGGCCGAGGAGGCTGGGGATGCGGTCGGGGTCGAACTCGGCCAGGAGGTCCAGGTCGCTGTCCGGCCGGGCCTCGCCGCGCAGGGTCGAGCCGAACAGGGAGAGGCGGCGGATGCCGTTTTTTCGGCAGAAGTCCGCCAGGTGCGGAGCGGCTGCGGCAAGGCGTGGCGCGGGGGGCATGGCCGTTTCCTGGGCAAGAGGGTTCCGGTTTCGGAAATCCTATGCCGGGCTGGCGAAAACATCAACTCATCACCGGCCGGAGCGAGGTGTACGGGGAAACCGCCGAGCGGACCGACGACCAGAGGCAGCGGTGCGGGAATTGCGGGAGTGGGCCGAAGGGGTGGGCGTCACTCCTCCCCCAGCACTTCCTCCACCAACTCCACGGCCCCCAGCACGTATTCCCGGCATTTCCTCTGCTTCATCTCCTGGCTGGCGAAGGTCTTCTGGCCTTCGGGGGTGTTGAGGTCCACGCCCAGGAGGCCGGGGCAGGTGGTGGAGCCGAAGCGCTGGCTGAAGCGGGTGGTGAATTCCAGGGCCAGGGACTGCACCGCCAGCCAGGCCTCGCGGTCGGGCTCGTCGCGGCCGCGCAGGACGCCCAGGGCCAGGAGCGCGCCGGTGAGCGCGCCGCAGGGGCCGCCGCTGCGGCCCAGGCCGGCGCAGAGGGGGGTGGCGATCCTGGGGATGAGGGGCGAGGCCACGCCGTGCGCCTCGGTGATGGCCTTCAGCACCGCCTCGGCGCACAGCCAGTCGGCCTTGAACAGCGCCAGGGCGCGGTCGCGGGCGCTCACGGCGTCGCTCCTTCGGCGCCAGGGGCTTCGGGGGCCGCGGGCCGGGCCGCCTCCTCGTCGCGCAGGGCGCGGCGCAGCACCTTGCCCACCAGGGTCTTGGGCAGGTCGGCCCGGATCTCCACGTCGCGCGGAACCTTGTAGCCGGCCAGCTTCTTCCGGCACCAGGCCACGATCTCGCTGCGCTGCAGCGTCTCGCCCTCCCTGGGCACCACGTAGGCCTTGATGGTCTCCCCCCGGGCGGGGTTGGGCACGCCCACGGCCGCGGCCTCCTTGACCTTGGGGTGCGCGTAGAGCACTTCCTCGATCTCCCGGGGATAGACGTTGTACCCGGCGACGATGACCAGGTCCTTCTTGCGGTCCACGATGCTGAAGTACCCCTCTCCGTCCATGGCGGCCACGTCGCCGGTGTAGAGCCAGCCGTCGCGCAGGGTGGCGGCGGTGTCCTCGGGCCGCCTCCAGTACCCGCGCATGACCTGCGGCCCGCGGATGCACAGTTCGCCCTCCTGCCCCGGGCCGAGGACCTGCCTGCCGGTCTCCAGGTCCACGATGCGGGCGTCGGTGGCGGGCAGGGGCAGGCCGATGCTCCCGGACTTGCGCACCCCGCCCAGGGGGTTGAAGTGGGTCACGGGCGAGGCTTCGGTCAGGCCGTAGCCCTCGATGATCTCCGCGCCGGTGAGCTCCCGGAAGCGGCGCTGCACCTCCAGGGGCAGGGGCGCGGACCCGGACACCAGGTAGCGCAGGCTGCTGATGTCGTACCGGGCCAGGTCCTTCTGCTGCATGAGCGAGCCGTAGATGGCCGGCGCGCCCGGGAAGATGGTGGGACGCAGCTTCTGGATGGCGCGCAGCAGGTCCCCGGGAACGTAGCGGGGGATGGGGTAGACCGTGGCCGCCAGGGCCGCGGGCAGGTTCAGGCATACGGTGAGGCCGTACACGTGGAAGAAGGGCAGCACCGCCAGGAAGGTCTCCCTGCCCCGTCCGAAGGCGTGCATCTGGGTGGCGCACTGCTGCACGTTGGCCGAGAGGTTGGCGTGGGTGACCATCACCCCCTTGGCGATGCCCGTGGTGCCGCCGGTGTACTGGAGCAGGGCCAGGTCCTCCCCCGGGTCGGCCGGCGGATGGGAGAGGCGCTCCTTGCCCGCGAACAGGGTTTCCCAGCGCAGCACCGTGCCCCGGTCGTAGGGCACGTCCGGCCGCTGCCCGGCGCGCCACATCTTGAGCCGGAAGAGCAGGCCCAGGGGGAAGCGCAGGCCGTGCGCCACGCCGGTGACGATGTAGCGTCGCACCGGCAGCCTCTCGCGCAGGGACGCCACCTTGGGCCAGAGGTGGTCCAGCACGATCATGGTGGAGCAGCCCGCGTCGCCGAGCTGGTGGGTCAGCTCGGACTCCATGTAGAGCGGGTTGACCATCACCGCCACGGCCCCGGCCTTGAGCACAGCCCAGTAGGCCACCATGGTCTGGGGCAGGTTGGGGAGCATGAGGGCCACCCGGTCGCCCGGGCCCACGCCCAGCCGGCGCAGGGCCGCGGCGGCCCGCTCCGCCCGCTCCAGGAGCGCGGCGTAGGTCATGCGCAGGTTCTGGAAGCGCAGGGCCTCGCGTTCCGGAAAGTCCCGGGCCGCGCGGTCCAGGTATTCGAACACCGGCACGGCCTCGATGGCCGGGTCGGGCGGCACCTGCGGGTCGTAGCTGGCCAGCCAGGGCCGGTCGGGGGGCGTGGGGGGCATGGGCCTTCCGGGTCTGTGGGTTGAAGCCGCAGCGCCGGGGCGCGGTATGGGCGGCCTTTCATCTTCATGGGACAAAGCCGGTCCGAAAGCAAGGGATGTCCGGCGGGGGCCTTCCCGTTGTCCCGGCATCGGAGGCGGGACCGCAAAGGGGGGGGGGGGCCCGGGCCGGGCCGCCCCCCGCGCTTAGAGGGGGTCCGCGGTGGGGCC
>JBFMHA010000014.1:38418-68084 GCA_040753075.1 Thermodesulfobacteriota bacterium | reverse complement strand
GAGGACGTCGTCGCCGAGGAAGCGCCGGCCGAGGAGGCCGCCAACGGCGACGAACTGGCCGAGGGACCGATGGAGGAGGCCGCGCCGGAACAGGCGGACGAACTGGCCGCTGCACCGGCCGCGCCGGAGGAACAACTCGGAGACGAATTGGCCGACGCCGGCCCCGCCCCCGGCGAAGGGGCCGACCTCGCCCCGGAGGCCTTCACCCAGGTCGCTGCCCCGTCATTCCAGGACGTCCTCCAGGCAGCGGGCGTCGGCATCGGGACGGACTTCGGCCCGGACCTGGGGCCCGCTTTCAACACGGACTTCGGCCCGGACCTCGCCGGCGACCTGGGAGGCGACGCGTTCGACATCCTTGCCGACGCCCTGGCCGGCGGCCTGGACGACACCGTGGCCGACACCGTGGCCGATACCGTGGACGACACCGTGGACGACACCCTCCCCCCGGTAGACCCGGCCGCGCTCCTGGCCGGCGACGACACGGCCTTCGGCAGCCCCGGCGACGACTACATCGCCGGCTACGGCGGCAACGACGTGCTCTACGGCGGCGCGGGCAACGACTGGCTGGACGGCGGCGCCGGGAACGACGCCCTGTGGGGCGGCCGCGGCTCAGACACCCTCCAGGGAGGCGCAGGAAGCGATCTGCTGCACGGCGGCGAGGGCAACTCCCCGGTGCAACGCGACAACATCGACGACGTCGAGGATGGGGTCATCTACTCCGACGCCGCCTCGGCCATGACCGTGAACCTCATGACCGGTATCACCAGCGGCGGGGACACGGACACCCTGGCCTACGTGGAGGCCGTGGTGGGTTCGGGCTACAACGACTCCCTGTACGGCAACCCCTACGAATCCAACTGGTTCGCGGGCGGCGCGGGCAACGACACCATCGTGGGGCACGCCGGCGCCAACACCCTGTACGGGGTCACGCCCTGGTACGAGGCGTCCTACTTCGACGCCACGTCGGGCGTGTCCGTGAACCTCGCCACGGGCATCGCCACCGGCGGGGGCGGCACGGACTCCCTGGCGGGCATCACCGACGTGTCCGGATCGGCCTACGACGACACCCTGGTGGGCGACTCGTCCAACCACCACAACTGGTTCATGGGCATGGGCGGCAACGACTCCATCGTGGGCACGGGCGTCAGCATCGACGAGGCGAGCTACTGGGAAGCCTCCGGGGGCGTGTCCGTGGACCTGGCCGCAGGCCGGGCCTCCGGGGCCGACGGCAACGACACCCTGGTGTCCATCGAGAACGTGGAGGGCTCCCGATACGGCGACACCCTGGTGGGCACCTCGGGCAACAACCGGTTCGACGGCGGAGGCGGCGACGACTCCATCGTGGGCGGCGCGGGCGTCGACACCCTGGACTTCGACGAGGTGGATGCCGCGGTGACCGTGGACCTGGCCGCGGGCTGGGCCGTGCAGGACGGCGACGCCATCTCCCTCTCGGGCATCGAGGCGGTGGAGGGCTCCCGGCACGACGACTCCATCCTGGGCGACTCGTCGGACAACTTCCTCCAGGGCCACGACGGCGACGACACCCTGGAGGGCCGCGCCGGCAACGACACCCTGGACGGCGGCTCCTCGTACGATCCGGACGAGATGGACTTCGCCTCCTACGCCCACGCCTCGGCCGCCGTCACGGTGGACCTGCAGACCGGATCCTCTTCCGGCGCCGACGGCGCGGACTCCCTCGTGGGCATCGAAGGGGTTATCGGCTCGGATCACAATGACTGCCTGGTGGGCGTCAGCAACTCCGACCTTTACCAGATCTTCATCGGGGGCCTGGGCAACGACACGTTCGTGGGCAACGGCGGGGACGTGGACGTGAGCTATGCCGGAGCAGCCGGGGCAGTGACCGTGACCATTGCCGGCACGAGCGGCCAGGCCACCGGCGCGGCGGGCGCCGACTCGCTCTACAACGTCGCCATGGTGACCGGCTCCAACTACGACGACGTGTTCACCGGCGGCTCCCTGTCCGTGTACTTCAACCCGCGCCAGGGCAACGACCAGGTGACCGGCGGCTCCACGGCCTACGACGTGGTCAACTACTCCTCGGCCCCGGGGTCGGTGACCGTGGACCTGGCCGCGGGCCGGGCCTGGGGCGCGGACGGCGAGGACACCCTCTCGTCCGTGGAGTACGCCTACGGCTCCCAGTACAACGACACGCTCCTGGGCGACGCCGGGGACAACCGCCTGCGGGGCCGCCGCGGCGACGACTCCCTGGACGGCCGCGGCGGCAGCGACGAGGCCGACTACAAGCACTCCTCCATCAGCGGCGTCACGGTGAACCTGGGCGCGGGCCAGGCCTCGGGCGGAGCGGGCAACGACATCCTGGTCAGCATCGAGAACGTGCGCGGCTCCGACTACGCCGACACCCTCATCGGCTGCGCGGGGGGCAACTCCCTGCGGGGCGAAGGCGGCGACGACTGGTTCCGGGCCACCGCGGGCAACGACACCTACTACGGCGGCAGCGGCGACGACCAGGTGTCCTACGAGAGCATGACCGGCGGGGTGACCGTGAACCTGGACGCGGGCTGGGTCTCCAAGCCCGGCGGCTCGGACTGGCTCTACGAGGTGGAGATGGTCCGCGGCTCGGAGTATGCGGACTCCATGCAGGCCGGCCCGGGCTGGACCGCCCTGGAGGGCGGGGCCGGCAACGACATCCTGACGGGCTACGCGGGCGGCGACAGCCGGGCCAGCTACCGCCGCGCCCCGGGCGGCGTGACCGTGGACCTGTCCACGGGCCGGGCCTACGGCGCGGCGGGCGACGACACCCTGAGCCATTTCGTGGAGGCCGAGGGATCGGCCTACGCCGACTGCCTGGTGGGCGACGCGGCGGACAACTACCTGCGCGGCCGGGGCGGGAACGACACCCTCGTCGGCGGCGCGGGCTTCGACATGGCCTCCTTCCGCTGGGCGGACCAGGGGGTCCGGGCGGACCTGGCCGCGGGCGCGGCCACCGGCGAGGGGACCGACTCCCTGTCGGGCATCGAGGAGTTGGAGGGCTCGGCCTACAACGACACCCTGCTGGGCGACGCCGGAGACAACTTCTTCCGGGGCCGGGGCGGCGACGACTGGATCGACGGGGGCGGCGGCATGGACCGGGTGTCCTACCGCCACGCCGCCAGCGGGGTCCTGGTGGTCCTGGCCAGCGGCTCCTCCTACGGCGAGGACGGCAACGACATCATCTGGAACGTGGAGAACATCGAGGGCTCGGACTACTGCGACACCCTCCTCGGCGACGCCGGGAGCAACGACATCCGCGGCCGGGCGGGCAACGACTGGCTGGACGGCCTGGCCGGCGACGACACGGTGAGCTACAAGTGGGCCTCGGGGGGAGTCACCGTGGACCTGACCACGGGCAGGGCTACCGGCGCGGACGGTTCCGACACCCTGGTGAACTTCGAGAACATCCTGGGCTCCTCCTACAACGACTCGCTCCAGGGCGACGGCGCCCCCAACCGCATCTTCGGCCTGGGCGGCAACGACACCATGCGCGGCCTGGCCGGGGCCGACACCCTGTACGGCGGCGACGGCAGCGACTCCATGGACGGCGGCGACGGCAGCGACTGGCTCCACGGCGAGGCCGGGGACGACTCTCTCCAGGGCTGGCTCGGCGACGACTCGCTCCTGGGCGGCGACGGCAACGACTCGCTTTACGGCTACACCGAGAACGACCGCCTGGAGGGAGGCGCCGGCAACGACACCCTGGACGGCGGCGACGGCAACGACTGGCTCCACGGCGAGGCCGGGGCGGACAGCCTCTACGGCGGCGCCGGCGCGGACTGGCTGGTGGGCGGCGACGGCGACGACACCCTGGACGGCGGCCCGGCGGGCGAGGGCCCGGACTGGGTCACCTACCGCAACTACGCCCACGGCGGAATGGTCATCGACCTCAATCCCTCGCCCACCTTCGGCACGGCCACCGACTCCCTGGGCGGCTACACGGACAAGCTCGTCCACATCGAGAACGTGGCCGGCTCCCAGTACGCCGACTCCATCGTGGGCGACGGCGAACACAACACCCTGCAGGGCTGGGAGGGCGACGACATAATCCGGGGCGGCGGCGGCAACGACGTGATCCACGGCGGTACGGGCAACGACCAGATCTACGGCGACTTCGGGGATGACACTCTGTACGGCGGCGACGGCAACGACGTCATACACGGCGGCGACGGAGCCAGCGCCTCCGCGGGCTTCGACCGGATCATCGGCGGCCAGGGCGACGACCAGTTGGACGCCGGCATCATGAACAGCAACAGCGTCCTGGACTACTCGGACCTCACCAGCGACGGGAGCGGAGCCGGGTACCAGGGCGTGGCCGGCTCCATCTCCGGGACCATGACCGACCCCTGGGGCGACACCGACACGGTGAGCAACTTCACCCGGGCCATCGGCACCCAGTTCAACGACTCCATCATGGGCTCCGCAAACAACGACACCATCTGGGGCATGGCCGGCAACGACACCCTGAGCGGCGGAGGCGGCACGGACAGCCTGGACGGCGGCGACGGAGGGGACACGTACTTCTACACCTCGTCCCAGTTCGAGACCACCCCGGCCAACGCGGACCGCATCCTGTCCTTCAGCCGCGCCGCGGGCGACAGGTTCCTCTTCGACTCCTCGGTCAACGGCCTGGACGCCGACAACGACGGCATCGTGGACGCGGACAAGTTCTTCGACATCGCCAACTACACCGGCACGGGCACGCCGGCCACGTCCTCCCCGGCCATGATCTGGGACTCGGCCAACGACGTGCTGATCTACGACTCCAACGGCACCGCCTCGGCCGGAGGCGTGTCCACCGTGGCCTACGTGACCACCACCGACGAACTGGTCAACACCGACCTGCTCGTGGGGTGAGGGGAAGGCCTGGTCATCCGTATCCCCGCGCCGGAGAGCGGGCAGCGCCCTGAACGAACGACGGCCCGGCAGGCTTCCTCCTGCCGGGCCTTTCGCCGCCGCTGCGGGACAGACGTCGCCGCCTTCCGCCTGAATGTCCGGCGTTTTTCACGACACCTTTTTCTCTTCCCCTTGCCGCCCTCCTGACGTAGCCTGAAACCGAAAGGACAACGAAGTCCCCCACACGCCAACCCGGGAGGAGAGGTGGCCAAGCCGAATTACAGACAGGCCAGACGGGCCGTGGAAGAGGCCAAGAAGAAGAAGCAGGAGGAGAAGCGCCTGCGCAAGCTGGCGCGCAAGAACGCCCCCGAGGGCGAAGACCCGGACCTGGCCGGGATCGGGGAGTACGCCTCCGCGGATGCGGAGCCGGAGCCCGGCCGGGACGCCTAGTGTCGCTCCCGCGAATTCCGCGATGCGCCAAGCCGGCTCAACATGGCGGCATTGCAGACTTCTTGCCCACACAATGCCTCACGGCCCTTTGTGTACGCGACAGTAGCGCCGCAGGCGCGCCACGCCCTCCGGCGATTGTGGATAAAAAACGCCGCAACGTTGCGGCGTTAGGCTGAATCGGCCGATCGCGTCGCTGCGCGGACGCGGCGCGCGCTCCCCGCAGGCGCGGGACGGACGGCGCCGGGGCTCAGCCCGGCAGCGCGGGCAGGGCGATGAAGAATGCGCTCCCCCGGCCCGGCTCGCTCTCCACCCATACCCGGCCGCCATGGACGTCCACCACGTACTTGCAGATGGCCAGGCCCAGGCCCAGCCCCTTGGGTTTGTCGGTCAGGTTGTCGACCCGCTGGCGAAAGGGCTGAAAGAGTTCGGCCTGCATCTCCGGCGGGATGCCCGGCCCGGTGTCCGCCACGCTGGCCACCACCTCGCCGCCGCGGTTCTCCGCCCGGAACTCCACCCGCCCCTGCCCGGTGAACTTGACCGCGTTGCACAGGAGGGCCTCCAGGGCGCGGCCCAGCCACTCCCGCGAACCCCGCACCCGGGGCAGGTCCGCGGGGATGTCCTGGACATAGTCCAGGCCCTTTTCCCTGGCCCGCTGGGCCAGGGCCGGGCCGACCGCCTCCGCGGCCTCGGCCAGGGACACGGGCCCCATGTCCAACTCCACTGCCCCGGACTCCATCTCGGTCAGGTCGATGACCTGCTCCACCATGCCAACCAGGTCCTCGGCCGCGGCGATGGATATGCCCAGGTCGCCCTGCAGCTTGCCCAGCTCCTCCTGGATGCCGGACGGGTCCTGGGCCGGGAGGATCTTCCTGAGCAGCCGCTTCCGGGCCATCTTGAGAAAGCCGAGCACCGAGGTCAGCGGGGTGCGCAACTCATGCGAAACCAGGGACAGGAACGAGGATTTCATGCGGCTGGCGGCCTCGGCCTGGCGCATGGCCGCGCTCGCCCGGAGGGCCTCGCCATGGGCCTCCTCCTCCTTGGCCCGAAGGTCCTGGATCATGCTCCGCAGGGTCTCCACCATGCGGGTGATGTCCTGGTGCAGCAGGGCGAACTCCCCCCTGAACCGGCCCTCCGCCCGGGCGTCCAGGTCCCCCGCCGCCACCTGCCCGGAATAGCGCTGGAGGGACTTGAGCGGCCGGGTAATGGACCGGGCTATGCCCAGGGCCATCAGGGCCACGGCCAGGACCGTGCCCACTTGCAGGGCAAGCTGCAGCGCCCGAACCCGGGCCGTGATCCGCTCCGCCCGGAAACGGTGCTGGTCCCGGATCTCGGCGACCACGGCCTCCAGGTCCCGGACTGTGCCCACCAGCCGCACCTCCAGATCCTTGCGCCGACCGAACTCCCCGACAATGCCGGCAAAGGAGCGGCTCGCCTCCGCGATCAGGGCCAGCGCCAACTCCCGCGCCCCGGACCGGTCGGGGTGCTGCAGCACGGACTGCTCCAGCCGGGCCAGGGCCGCAGCCACGCCCTGGGCCGTGTCGCCCTGGCCCCGGACCAGGGTGTGCTTGCTGTGTCCCTTCAGGGCGGGCAGCGCATCGAGCACCGCGGCTGCGACCTCCTGCTCCACCTGCAGCAGGTACGAGTTCTCCTTGGCCTCGAGATCCAGCACGGCGACGTCCTGGTCCTTGCCGCCCAGCCGCCGCACCGCCTCCACCAGGGAAAGGTGCTGCTCTACAAAGGCCTGCAGCCGTCCGGACTGGTCGGTCAGGCCAAGGATGATGTAGGCGGACGCCAGCTCCCGGAAATCGGCCCAGTAGGCGTCCAGGAATCCCGAGGCCCGGGCGCACTGCCCGGAGGAGCTTTCGTCCCCGGCGGCGATGCGGCCGAGGAGCTCCCGGGCTGCGGCGAGGTGCTGCCCGACCACCTCGATGTACTGCCGGTCGCGGCGCAGGAGGAAGTTCTTCTCGTGCCGCCGCATGTGGAGAAGCTCGACGCCGGCGTCCGCAGCCAGGGCCGCGAGGCCCGCGGCGCGATCGACAATGCGCCGGCCCGCCTCCTCCACCGCGAAGAGGGAGGCGAATCCCGCCAACGTCAGGACGAACAGCAGCGCCAGTCTGCAGCGGACGGTCAAGGCTCCCCCTTCGCTCCCCACGGCGGAGACAAGATGGGAATTTTTTCAGATGGTAATAAAAAAAAAGGCGCCAGGGAAGCCGGGGATGGGGCTCTGCGGCGCCGGGCAGGACGCCTTGTCCGGGGCCGCGCTAGCC
This sequence comes from Thermodesulfobacteriota bacterium, assembly GCA_040753075.1. Taxonomy (GTDB): domain Bacteria; phylum Desulfobacterota; class Desulfovibrionia; order Desulfovibrionales; family Desulfovibrionaceae; genus UBA6814. The sequence goes on along the minus strand of JBFMHA010000014.1, from coordinate 60,519 downwards.
GCGATCCGCTGGATACGCCAGGCCCGCGCAACTCACGGCCGAGCGGGTGGGCTCCTCGTGCCAGAGGAGATGGTCCAGGACCCGGCCCCGGGCTCCGGGCAGGGCCTCCAGCAGGGCGGCCAGGGCCAGGAACCCGCACACGTGGTAGCGGTCCCCGACCCGCGAGCCCTCGGCCCAGAAGCCGTCGGCGTCCCCGGCCGCGGCCGCCTCGAGCAGGGCGGCGTCGTGGGCCAGGGCCTCGCGCTCCAGGTCCCGGGCCGTGCGGTCGTGCCCGAACTTGGGCCCGATGTGGCACAGGTCCACCCCGGCCACGGCCAGGGCGTCCGGCTCGGCCAGGAGCGCGGCCAGTTCGTCCAGGAACGGACCGGCCGCACGGCGGAACGCGGCCCGGGAGAGTTCCGGCAGGGCCGCGGCCGCGCCCAGGAGCACAGGCACGAGCCCGAAGGAGCCCGCCGGCAGCACCCGCTGCAGGAAGGCCACCTGGAGCTCCACCGAGTGCTCGGCGCGGTGGTCCAGGTCGTGCCCGGCGGCCGCCTTCCCGGCCGCCCCGGCCAGCCGCCGCACCGCATCCGCGTCCGTGGACACGCGGCCCAGGGGGGTGGCGTAGTCCTTGGTCGTGAGGCTCACCAGCCCGGGGTAGAGGCTGTGCCCCACCCCCAGCACCACCACCCGGCGCGGGGCCGCGCCGCGCAGCGCGGCGTAGGCGTTGGCGTAGACCCGCGCCGCCGCGGCCGGCTCCAGGTGCGGGGCCACCAGGGCGCGCACCGGCCCGGGTCCGGCCGCGGCCCCGGCGCAGGCCAGCACCGTGTCCAGCCAGGCGGCGAGTTCGCCCTCCCCGGCCGGATAGGAGCGTCCGGCCAGGATGGCGGGCCGCACCGCAGCCCGGTCCCAGGCCTCGATCGCGGCCGCCCGGTCGGCGCGGAAGGCCGGGGAGTCCAGGAGCCGGCAGTCGTCCAGCCCGGCCACCAGGTCCCGGGCTTCGTCCAGGCCCACGCTCCCGTCGCCGGTGGCCCGGCCCAGGGCCGCGGCCAGGTCGTCCAGGGTGGCGGCCTCGCCCAGGGAGGCATAGAGGCGCAGCACGTCGAGCAGGAAGGCCCGGTCCTGCGGGGCCAGGCCAAGGTGGTCGCGCACCGCCACCACCCGCCGGCCGTCCGCCTCCAGGGGGATGAAGTCCAGGTCCTCGCGCAGCCCGGGGAGCGATCCGTCCATGCGGCCTCCTAGCGATGCGTTCTCAACATGCCGTCAGGCATTGCGGGAAGAAGAAAGAACGATTGCGCATTGACGCGCAGCGCCTCCTTTCGCCCGTGGTGCGGGCGAGGCGCCAGCGCCACGTCATCAAAAGACCGACAGGCATTTCGAGAAGATATAAATTTAATATTCCATGGCGTTGGCTTGCGCGCCCGTATCGCCTCAATCCGGGGACGCGACACTAGCCCAGTTCCCGGCTAAGGGTGATGACCGCGGCCTCCCGGGTCCAGAACAGGAACAGCCGCTTCTGCTCCACCAGCATGAAGCACACGTCCCAGCCCTGGCGGCCCCACTCGTTGAGGGCCTCCTCCATCCGGCGCACGGGCAGCTTGCTCGCGCCGAGGAGGATGGAGCCCAGCGCCCCCTCCTGGATGGTGATGACCTTGTATTCCTTGCGCGCCATGGCCTCCTCCCTCTTCCCACCCTACCCTGTCCCGGCTCTCCGGTCCAGGCTGGCGCGGTTGCGCAAGGATGGCGGGACGGGGTAAGGTCGGCCATGCCCGTCCCCGCCCTCCGCCGCAAAGCGCCCCGTGGCGCGCCCCCTGCCCTGCCCCTCCTCCAGGAAGCGCCCGGGGGTGCGGGCCGGAGCACAAGGCGGGGCGGAGCCACGGACCACCCGGCCGACCGCCGTCCCGCGCCCCGCCGCGGGCGCCCCGCCCTGCTCCTGCTCCGGGAAGCCCCGGCCGGCGGGGAGCGGCCCGATGTCGGCGCGGACGAATCCCCGGACCGGGGAGACGGCGGCCGGCGCATCGTGTGCCGGTTCTGCGGGCAGACCGTAACCACGGAGCAGGCCCGCGCCGAGCGCGGCGGCAGCCACCGCCACGTGTTCGCCAACCCCCACGGCTACGTCTTCGACCTGGCCCTGTTCAGCGCCGCCCCGGGCTGCCGCTGCGAGGGGCCGCCCTCCACCGAGTTCCCCTGGTTCGCGGGCTGCTCCTGGCAGGTGGCCCTGTGCCGCCGCTGCGACATCCACCTGGGCTGGCGCTTCGCCCCCCTCGCCGGCGGCCAGGCCTTCTACGGCCTCATCGCGGACCGCCTGGCCGAGGAGGACCAGGGGGAATAGCCCTTCCCTTGCGGGCCGTTCGGGTGTACCCGGCGGGTCATGCAGCGCGACGCCCCACGCTCCGCCTCCCGGGCGGCGGCCATCTTCGCGGTGGCCACCGCGGGGTTCCTCCTGAGCATGTTCTACCGGGTCTCGGTCACGGTGGTCAGCAACGAGCTGGCCGCGGACCTGGGGCTCGGCGCGGCCGGGCTCGCGGCCCTGTCCGCGGCCTTCTTCTACGCCTTCGCCGCGGCCCAGCCCGTGCTCGGCCCCGGCCTGGACCGACTGGGGCCGCGGCTCATCATGGCGGGGCTGGGCCTCACCGCGGCCGGGGGCTCCCTGCTCTTCGCCCTGGCGGACAGCGCCCAGGGCGCGTTCCTGGGCCGGGCCCTCATGGGCCTGGGCATGTCCGGCAACCTCATGGGCGCGCTCACCCTGCTGGTCAACTGGTTCCCGGCCGACCGCTTCGCCACCCTCATGGGCGTGCTCACCTCGGTGGGCTCCCTGGGCATGGCCCTGGCCGCCACGCCCCTGGCCCTGCTCTCCCGCTCCGTGGGCTGGCGCGGGGCCTTCGTGGCCCTGGCCGCGGCCAACCTGCTCCAGGTGGCGCTGCTCTTGGCGGTGGTGCGCAACCACCCGGCCGGGGCCGAGGCCAGGCCCGCCGGGGCGGAGAACCCCTTCCGCGGCCTGGGCCGCCTGCTGCGCCGGCCCTGGTTCTGGATCATGAGCGGGGGCACCTTCTTCCGCTTCGGCGCGTTCATGGCCCTCACCGGCCTGTGGGCCGGGCCCTATCTCCGGCAGGGCCTGGGCCTGGACCAGGTGGCCGCGGGCAACGCGCTGCTCGCCTGCAGCATCGGCTACATCCTGTCCCTGCCCGTCTCGGGCCGGCTCTCGGACCGCACCCTGCGCACCCGCAAGTGGGTGGTGATCCCCTCGCTCCTGGCCTTCGCCCTGCTCCTGGCCGTTCTGCCCCTGCTGGACGGCCGCGTCCCGTTCTGGGCGCTCGCCGCCATCTTCTTCATGCTGGGAGCCACCGCCGGCCCGGGCCAGGTGACGTACGCCCACATCAAGGAGCTCGCGCCCCCGGGCATGGCGGCCACGGCCATGAGCGCTGCCAACCTCTTCAACATGCTGGGACCCGCGGCCCTGCTCCAGGTCGGCGCGATCCTGATCCCCGGGGAGCTGGTCGCCCTGGACTCCCCGGAACGCTTCACTCCGGTCTGGCTCTTCTTCGCCGCCGGGGTGGGGCTCTTCGGCCTGCTGCACGCCCTGGTCCCGGAAAGCCCGGCCATGGCCCGGCAACGCGGCCAGGCGGAGAACCCGTAGACTCTCCCCCGGCCCTTGCCTCCCGGCCCGGGCCGGCGTAATGGCCGCTCCCAGGAGGGGCGACGCATGGACTGGTTCGTGGCCGGGGTGTTCGGGTTCGTGTACCTGGGCATGGTCCTGGGCCGGGTCCCGGGGCTGGCGCTGGACCGCACCGGGGTGGCGACCCTGGGGGCCATGGCCCTCATCGCCGGCGGCGCGGTGGGCTCCGCCGAGGCCTGGGCCGCGGTGGACATGCCCACCATGGCCCTGCTCTTCGCCCTCATGGTGGTCTCGGCCCAGTTCCGGCTGGGCGGATTCTACACCCGGGTCACCCGCCGCCTGGCCGCGGCCCGCGTCTCGCCCCCCGGCCTGCTGGCCCTGGTCGTGGCCGCCGCAGCCGGACTCTCGGCCCTGCTGGCCAACGACATCGTGTGCCTGGCCATGACCCCCATCCTGCTGGAGGGCTGCGCCCGCCGCGGCCTGGACCCGGTTCCCTTCCTCCTGGCCCTGGCCTGCGCGGCCAACGTGGGCTCGGCCGCCACCCTCATCGGCAATCCCCAGAACATGCTCATCGGCCAGGTCGCGGGCCTGGGCTTCGCGGCCTACCTCCGGGACGCCCTGCCGCCGGTGGCGCTGGGCCTGGCCGCCACCTGGGCGGTCATCGCGGCCCGGTACCGGGGCCGCTGGGAACGGAAGATCACGATGCCGGACATCGAGGCCCCGGCCTTCGACCTCTGGCAGTCCGGCAAGGGCATGGCGGTGCTGGCCGGCCTGGTGCTGGCCTTCCTCTTCGGCCCCTGGCCGCGGGAGGCGCCGGCCCTGGCCGCGGCCGGGCTGCTGCTCCTGTCCCGGCGCATGACCTCGCGCCGGATGTTCGCCCTGGTGGACTGGCAGCTCCTGCTCCTGTTCCTGGGCCTGTTCGTGGTCAACCACGCCCTGGCCGCCTCCGGGGAGCTGGCCGCGGCCATGGACCTCCTCGCCCGGGCCGGAATGGACCTGGGCCGGCCCGCCACCCTCTTCGCGGCCACGGTGGTCCTGTCCAACCTGGTGTCCAACGTGCCGGCGGTGATGCTGCTGGCCTCGGCCAACGCCTCGCCCCAGGCCGGGCTGGTGCTGGCCCTGGCCAGCACCCTGGCCGGCAACCTCTTTCTCCTGGGCTCCATCGCCAACCTCATCGTGGCCGACTCGGCCGGCCGGCTGGGGGTGGAGATCGGCTGGCGCACCCATCTCCGGGTGGGCCTGCCCGTGACCCTGGCCACCTGCGCCATAGCCGGGGGCTGGCTCTGGCTGGCCTGGGACGGGCTGGCCGTGGCGCAGTGAATGGGATAGCTTCGGAACACGGAGGCGACGATGCATTTCGAGAACGAGGACAGCGCGGCGCGGGTGATCAAGGTCATGCGCCGCAAGGTGGGGATGGCCCCGGACGCGGCCGGATTCCATACCCTGGGCAGCGCGGAGCTTTACCTGGGCCTGGCCCGGGATGCGGAGAAGCACCTGCGGCGGGCGGTGGAGTTGCGCCCGGAGTTCGGCGAGGCGTGGGCCGCCCTGGCCGCGGCCTGCCTGGAGAACGAAAACCCCGAAGGCGCGCGCAGGGCCGCGGCCAGGGCCGAGGAGCTGAGCCAGGCCCTGCCCCCGGACGTGAAAGCCGGACTGGGCTAGCCTTCGGCCCTGCGGCCTCCTGCGTCCCGGCGGACTACGGGTAGTTGCCGCGGCAGTACTGCTCGCAGTAGCTCCGGCCGAGCTTCACCGCCTCCCGGCACGGATCGGCCGCGTAGACGTGGAACAGGCTGTCGTCGGCCGCCTTGCAGCGGGCCAGGCATTCGGCCTCGTCCTTCACTCCCGCGGCCAGGGGATCGAAGAACCTGCCGCAGATGCCGATCTGCTCCTTGCAGGCCATGCCTTCGTCGTCGGCATCCCCGATGCTGCCGGTGTTGCAGAATCCCCGGGCCGAAGACAGGTCCAGGGGCCGGGCCGCGGAACACGCGGCCAGGGCCAGGGCGGCCAGGACCGCCAACACGATGCTGCGCATGGACGCCTCCTGCCGGGCGGGGCGCTCCGCTCCGGATGCGGCAGTATCCTCCCAACACCCGGCATTGGCAAGCGGAAGGCCCGGCGCGGGCTGCGGCAGGCCAGGCCGGACGCCGCCCCCTGCGCGGCAGGTATCCCCTTGTGCGGCTTGGCAAAGCCGCGCGCCTGGGCTATGACCTCACCTCCGCAAGCCACCCACAAGGACACTGCAGATGCACAAAGCGCACACGGTCATCGTCGGCGCGGGAATCATGGGCCTCACCCTGGCCCGCGAGATGCTCTCCCGCGGCCAGGAGGACATCCTGATCCTGGACAAGGAGCCCGCGCCAGGGGCCCACGCCTCGGGCCGCAACAGCGGCGTGCTCCACGCCGGGGTCTACTACGCCGCGGGCAGCGCCAAGGCCCGCACCTGCCTGGCCGGCAACCGGCTCATGCGGGCGTACTGCCAGGAGCACGGCCTGCCCCTGGCGGAATGCGGCAAGGTCATCGTGGCCACCACCCCGCAGGAGCTGCGCGGGCTGTTCGAGCTCAAGGCCAAGGCCGAGGCCTCGGGGGCCGAGGTGAAGCTGGTGGACGAACAGGAGCTGGCCGAGATCGAGCCCAACGCCGCCACCCTGGGCAAGGCGCTCTGGTCTCCGCTGACCGCGGTGGTGGACCCCCGGGCCATCGTGCAGCACATGGCCAAGGAGCTTACCGGATCGGGCAAGGCGCGCATCCTGTACAACGCCCGGGTGGAGGGACGGGACGGCAGGGACGGCCTGCTCACCCCCCTGGGCCGGGTGGAGTACCGCCGCCTGGTCAACGCGGCCGGAGCCCACGCAGACAAGCTGGCCCACGCCTTCGGCCTGGGCCTGGACTACGTGCTGGTCCCGTTCAAGGGCTGCTACCGCAAGCTGCGGCAGGACCGCTCCCACCTGGTGAAGGTGGCCATCTACCCGGTGCCCGACCCGCGCCTGCCCTTCCTGGGGGTGCACTTCACCCGGTCCGTGGCCGGATCGGTGTACATCGGCCCCACCGCCACCCCGGCCTTCGGCCGGGAGAACTACGGCATCCTGGAGGGCCTGGACCGGGAGGCCCCGGAGATACTGCTGCGCGACGCGGTGCTCTTCGCGCGCAACCCGGCCTTCCGCGCCACGGCCCTGGCCGAGTTGCACAAGTACCTCCCCCGGGTCATCTACAACGCTGCGCGGCGGCTGGTGAAGCAGCTGGAGCCCGAGGACATCGAGCCCTCGCCCAAGGTGGGCATCCGGCCCCAGCTGGTGAACCGGACCACCCACCAACTCGAGATGGACTTCGTGGCGGAGCGCGACGAGCGCACCATGCACGTGCTCAACGCCATCTCCCCGGCCTTCACCGCGTCCATGGCCTTCGCCAAGATCCTCTGCGACGAGCACCTTCCCGAGGCCTAGCCGACCCGCCGCCCCTGCCCGCGGCCCAGCCCGCTCCCCCCCGAACGACAAGCCCCCGGCCGGATCATCCGGCCGGGGGCTTTCCGCATCAATACGTCGTCCGGCTTTTCGAAGAGCACCCTACGCCGGCTGCATGGCCAGCCGCCGGCCCGCGGCCCGGCTCACCATGTACAGCCCGGACAGGAGCCCGAAGCCCAGGGCGTGAAGCCGCATGTCCGGCCAGAGCAGCAGGCCCGCGGCCGCGGCGAAGGCCAGGCGCATGGGCCAGTTCAGGCGGCTGCGGCACCAGCCCTCGAAGAACACGGCGAAGGCGTACAGCCCGGCGGTGGCGGTGAGCGCGGTCTCGGCCACCTCCCACCAGGCCCCCTCGAACAGGATGGGCGTGTAGCAGAAGAGCAGCGGGATGATGTACAGGCCCTTGGCCAGCTTCCAGGACTCCATGCCCGTCTCCAGCGGCCCGGACCCGGCTATGCCGGCCGCGCTGTAGGCGGCCAGGCATACCGGCGGGGTCACGTTGGCGTCCTGGGAGTACCAGAAGATGAGCATGTGCGCGGCCAGCAGGCTCGCGCCCAGCATGGTCATGGCCGGAGCGGCCAACACCGCCAGCACGATGTAGGAGGCGGTCACCGGCAGGCCCATGCCCAGCACCAGGGAGGCCAGGGCCACCAGCACGATGCACAGCATGAGGCTGGACCCGGCCAGGGCCGAGATGAGCATGGAGAACTTGATGCCCATGCCCACCATGAGCACCACCCCGATGATGATGCCCGAGCAGAGCAGGATGACTCCGGTGGTGATCATGTTCATGCCGCCCAGGGCCAGGGCCTGGAGCACGTCCCGGGGCGTCATGCGGGTGCGCGGGTTGAGCCAGGAGGCGGCCACGATGGAGACGATGCCGCCGCAGGCCGCGAAGGTCGGGGTGAAGTTGAACATGAGCAGGCCGATGAGCACCGCCACCGGGATGAAGAAGTTCCAGCCCTCCTTGAGCACCTCCCGCACCTTGGGCAGCTCCTCGGCCGGGGTGGGCTTGAACCCGCGCTTGTGCGCCCGCAGATGCACGAAGAAGGCCACGGACAGGAAATACATGAGGGCCGGCACGAAGCTCACGGCCACGATGTGCAGGTAGGGAATCTGGGTCCACTGGGCCATGATGAACGCGCCTGCGCCCATGATGGGGGGCATGAGCTGGCCGCCGGTGGAGGCCGCGGCCTCCACCGCGGCCGCGAACTTGGGCACGAAGCCGATGCGCTTCATCATGGGAATGGTGATGGACCCTGTGCCCACGGTGTTGGCCACCGCGCTGCCGGACACCGAGCCCATGAGCCCGCTGGCGAACACCGCGATCTTGGCCGGCCCGCCCACACAGTGCCCCATGAGCGCCGTGGCCAGCCGGATCACGAACTCGCCGGCGCCGGACTTGAGCAGGAAGGCGGCGAAGAGCACGAACAGGAACACGAAGGTGGAGGAGATGGTGGCGATGGTGCCGAACAGGCCGTCGGGCGCGAAATACATGCGGTAGAGCATGCGCTCCACGGTCACGCCCTGGAAACTCCACATGCCCGGCAGCCAGCGGCCCAGGAACAGGCCGTAGCTCAGGAACACGACGCACAGCACCGGGATGAGCCAACCGGTGGTGCGGCGGGTGATCTCCAGCATGAGCAGCACGGCCAGGCCCGCGGCGATGAGGTCCGCCAGGATGGGCACCTCGTTGCGGTCGTGCAGCGCGTCCTCGAAGAACACCAGGTACAGGGCCACGACCACGGACAGGATGGACAGCACGTAATCCAGCTTCAGGGTCGCGCAGGCCCGCCGGGGCAGGAGCGGGTAGTAGAGGAACCCCATGAAGAGCATGAAGCCGTAATGCACCGCGTTGCGCTGGATTTCGGGCATGACGCCCAGGGTGTTGATCCAGAGATGGAACAGCGAGCAGGCCACCGCGGCCCAGAAGGCCACCTTCTCGGTGCGTCCGGAGAGGATGCGCCGCACCGAGACCGATTCGCTGGTAATGTCCGTCTCCACTGCCGCGTTTTCGCAGGCCGCCGCCTTCTTCTCGCTCATGGTCGTTCCTGTGGGCTGGGTTCGGGAGCCGGCCCGGCGGGTTTCCCCGCCGGGCCGGGCGGTTCATGCAGGGACAAGACCGGTTATTTTATGATGCCGGCCTCGCGGTAGTACTTCTCCGCGCCCGGGTGCAGGGGCGTGGGCAGGCCCTTGGTGGCCCGCTCCAGGCTCATGCCCTGGGTAGCCTTGTGCATATTGTGCAGGAAGGGCAGGTTCTCATAGATGGTCTTGGTGATCTTGTAGACCACCGCCTCGGGCAGGTCGGCCCGGCAGGCCAGAAAGTTGGGCTGGGCGATGGTGTTGATGTCCTTGTCCTGGGAGGGATAGGTCCCGGCCGGGATCACGAAGCGGTTCCAGATGGGGTAGGCCTTCAGCACCTGGGCCATCTGCTCGTCGGTGAAATCCAGCACCACGGCCTTCTCCGACCCGAGCTGGGCGTAGAGCTGGGTGATGGACGCCACCGGGGGGCCGGCCGGGATGTTGGCCCCGGCCACCCGGCCGTCCATCATGGCCTGGACCGAGGGATCGTAGCCCAGGTACTCGGGGGTGGTGTCCTTCGCGATATCGATGCCCAGGGAGCTCAGGATGGCCAGGCCCGAGCCCTCGGTGCCGCTGCCCCGCTGGCCGATGGAGAACTTCTGGCCCAGGCCCTTGATGTCGGAGATCGTGCCGGTCTTGGCGTACTTCTTGAGCAGGGCGAAATGCTCCACGTTCTCCCAGAGCATGGTCACGCTCAGGAAGTCCTTGACGGCCTTGTCCTTGTACTGGCCCTCGCCGTTGAACGCCTGCAGGCCGAACAGGGCCTGCAGGATGGCCATGTCCGCCTCCTTGTTCTTGAGCATCTGGATGTTCTCGCCCGAGCCCGCGGAGTTGATGGCCGTGGCGGTGATCTTGTCCTTGGAGGCGAGCTTCGTGGTGACGAGCGTGCCGATGGCCACGCCCACCGGGTAGTAGGTCCCGCCCGGCGTGGCGGTGGCGATGACGAGGTTCCTGTCGTCCGCGCGGCCCGAGCCGACGCTCACGCTGAGACACAGCGCCAGGGCCGCGATGCAGGTGATGAACCGCTTGAGCATTCCCTTCCTCCTGAACGGTTACAGTGTGACACAAGCCGCCCGAAGCGGCATCTGGGTCAGGCGACAGAACGGGCAATGATGAAAAGCGAAATAAAGGCGGCAGGCATCCGGGGACTCAAGTAACCGAAAAACCCGAGGATTTCCAGCAATACTTTGTGTCGTCGATAATACGCAAGCGTGGCCGAGAGAGGCTGCGAATGTTCCGCTGGCGACAGTAAAAACCGCCTGATTGACGATATATCAGCCCAAACCCAGCGCGCAGCCATCGGCCCGCGGATCGCTGCCGCCGCAGAGCACCCCTTCGGGACTGCGCGCGATGACCTGGCCCCGGCCGAACAGGGCGGTCTCCTCCGCCCCGGCCCGGCGCACCCGGTGGCCCCGGCGCTCCAGGGCGCGGCCCAGGCCCGCGGGCAGGTGCGCCTCCAGAGCCAGGGTCCCGCCCCCGGCCTCCTCCAGGCAGAAGCGCGGCAGGTCCAGGGCGGCCTGGGGGTCCAGCCCGTCGTCGAGCAGGGCCGAGAGGACCTGCACCTGGCCCTGGGGCTGCATGAACGCGCCCATGACCCCGAAGGCCGCGTAGAGCGAGCCGTCCGGCCGCAGGGCCAGGCCCGGGATGATGGTGTGGTAGGGCCGCCGGCCCGGGGCCAGGCAGTTGGGGTGGCCGGGCTCCAGGCTGAAGTTGTGTCCCCGGTTCTGCAGGGAGAAGCCCAGGCCCTGGGGCACGATGCCCGTGCCAAAGCCCAGGTAGTTGCTGTTCACCATGGAGCAGGCGTTGCCCGCGCCGTCCACGGCCACGAACTGGACCGTGCCGGGACCGTGCAGGGGCAGGCCGGCCAGGGCCGCGGGCAGCGCCCGATCCGGCCGGACCAGGGCCGCGCGGCGCTCGCCGTATTCCCGGGAGAGCAGCACGTCCAGGGGCGCCGGGGCCGCATTCGGGTCCGCCACCCAGGCCCGGGCGTCGGCAAAGGCCAGGCGCAGGGCCTCGGCCTGGGCGTGGACCCGCTCCGGCGACAGGGGCCGGCCCAGTACCGCGGGGTCCAGGCGCGCGAGGATGTCCAGGGCCAGGAGCACGGCCAGGCCCTGGCCGTTGGGCGGGCACTGCAGCACCCGCACCCCTCGGTAGTCGGTCCCGATGGGCGCGGCCCACTGCGAGGCGTGCCCCGCCAGGTCGGACATCGCCAGGAGCCCGCCGGCCTCCCGCACCGCCCGGACGACGGCCTCCGCCACCTCGCCGCGGTAGAACAGGTCGCGGGCTCCCCGGGGTCCGGCCGCGCCGAGCCGCTCCAGGACCAGGGCCAGGCCGGGGTTGCGCACCACCTGGCCGGGCCGGGGCGCGCGGCCGCCGGGCAGGAGCTCCCCGCCTCCGGGCGCGGCCCGCAGCACCTCCTCTCCTCTGGCCCAGGCCGCCGCGGCCACCGGATGCACGACGAAGCCCCGGGCAGCCAGGTCCCGGGCCGGCTCCAACACCCGGTCCAGGGGCAACCGGCCGAAGCGCTCCGAAAGGTCGCACCAGGCCGCGCAGGCCCCGGGCGCCGTGACCGTGAGGGCCGAGCGCAGGGGAAGCTCCCGGCCCGTGCAACCCCGCGCCCGGGCCGCGGCCAGGTCCAGGGCCGCCGGGGAGCGGCCCGAGCCGTTCAGGGCCGCCGCCTCGCCGCTGGCCGCGTCCAGGTACAGGGCGAAGACGTCCCCGCCCAGGCCGGTGGAGCAGGGCTCCACCACGGCCAGCACCGCGGCCGCGGCCACCGCCGCGTCGGCCGCCGCGCCTCCGGCCCGCAGCATGGCCAGGCCGGCCTCCACCGCGGCGGGTTGGCCCGCGGCCACCATGCCGCCCCGGGAAAGGACCGGCGAACGCCGTGACCCGAACCGCATCTCGCCCGGGGACCATGACGAAATCTCGAACATGCCGCCTCCCGCGCCTGAGGCCTGCGCGACGGACCGGACGCCGACCGTCGGCCAGCGGCGCGCCGGGGCAGTGTGGCCCAGGCCCCGGGAGCGTGCAACCTGTTTTTCTTCCCCCTTCTCATTTCTCGCGATACGGGTAATAATGCATAGTGCAAACCTTCCCGCCCCGAGGAACAGCCCGGAGATGACTGACGTGCCCCGCAAGGACCCCAGCCCCGCCTCCGCCGACGCCTGCGCCGGGGATGTCCTGCAGGCGCAGCGCGAAGCCCTGTCCCAGAGCGAGGAGCGCTTCCGCGCCCTGGTGGAGCAGGCCCAGGACGCCATCTTCGTGCGGGGCCTCGACGGCCGGTTCGTGCTGGTCAACCGCCGCGCCTGCGAGAGCCTGGGCTACTCCCGGGAGGATCTCCTCGGCCTGACCGTGGCCGACGTCGACCCCGACTTCCAGCCCGACCCGGACCAGGAGACGTTCTGGCGCAACCTTCCCCTGACCTTCGAATCCCGGCACCGCCGCCGCGACGGAAGCCTCTTCCCGGTGGAGGTGCGGGTGTCGGCCATCCTCTACGGCGGTGAGAAGGTCATCCTTGCCGCGGTGCGGGACATCACCGCGCGCAAGGCCCTGGAAAACGCCCTGCGCCGGGCCAAGGACGAGCTGGAGGCGCGGGTGGAGGAGCGCACCCGGGAGCTGGCCCAGGCCAACGCCGAACTGATCAGCGAGGTGGAGGAGCGCAAGCGCGCCCAGATGGAGCTCCTCCTGGCGGCCGAGGTCTTCGAGCACTCCCTGGAAGGCATCGTCATCACCGACCATCACGGCGACATCCTCAAGGTCAACCCGGCCTTCACCAGCATCACCGGCTATACGCAGGACGAGGTGCTGGGCAGGAACCCCCGGCTGCTCAAGTCCGACCGCCACGACTCGACCTTCTACCGGGAGATGTGGCGCAGCCTGGAGGTGAACGGCCGCTGGACGGGCGAGATCTGGAACCGACGCAAGAGCGGGGAGTCCTACCCCGAGTGGCTGACCATCAGCGCGGTCCGGGACGCTGATGGCGACACCACCCACTACGTGGGGGTGTTCCACGACATCACCGAGGCCAAGGAGTCCGAGGAGCAGATCCGCTTCCAGGCCCACCACGACGCCCTCACCGGCCTGCCCAACCGTCTGCTGCTCAAGGACCGGCTGACGGTGGCCCTGTCCCACGCCCAGCGCACCGGACACAAGGTGGCGGTGCTGTTCATGGACCTGGACAACTTCAAGACCATCAACGACAGCCTGGGCCACATCGTGGGCGACTGGCTGCTGCAGTCCGTGGCCTACCGCCTGCTCAAGCTCATGCGCGAGGAGGACACGGTGGCCCGCCTGGGCGGCGACGAGTTCGTGGCCATGGTGGAGGACGTGGAGGACGTCCGGGAGGTGGTCAACGTGGCCCAGCGCATCCTGGCGGCCTTCGCCTCCCCGGTGTCCGCGGGCAACCACTCGCTGTTCGTCACCACCAGCCTGGGCATCACCCTGTACCCCGACGACGGCCGCGACCCGGACACCCTGATCCGGAACGCGGACATGGCCATGTACCAGGCCAAGGAGGCGGGCAAGAACGACTACCGCCTCTTCACCCCCCAGCTGCACGAGAACGTCACCCGGCGCCTGGCCCTGGAGGGCCGGCTGCGCAAGGCGGTGGAGAACGGCGACCTCATCCCCTTCCTCCAGCCCAAGGCCGAGCTTGCCGGCGGCCGGGTGAACGGCATGGAGGCCCTGGCCCGCTGGCCCCAGGAGGACGGCAGCCTGGTGAGCCCGGCCGAATTCATCCCCCTGGCCGAGGACACCGGGCTCATCCTGCCCCTGGGCGAGATCATCCTGGAAAAGGCCTGCATGGCAGCCCGCCGCCTGGCCGAGGCCGGGCACGGGGATCTGGCCCTGGCGGTGAACCTCTCGCCTCGGCAGTTCCGGCAGCAGGACCTGGTGCCCCGCATCCTGGACGTGCTGGAGCGCACCGGCCTGGCCCCGTCCCGGCTCGAACTGGAGATCACCGAGAGCACCCTGATGGCCGACATCGACAAGACCGTGGACAAGCTGCGCGAACTGGCGGGACACGGCATCGGACTGGCCGTGGACGACTTCGGCACGGGCTACTCCTCGCTCTCCTACCTCAAGCGGTTCCCCCTGCGCTCGCTCAAGATCGACCAGTCCTTCGTGCGCGACATCACCCGCGACGAGAACGACGCCAACATCGTGCGCACCATCATCGACCTGGCCCGGAACTTCGGCCTGGAGGTGGTGGCCGAGGGCGTGGAGACCCCGGAGCAGCTCGCCTTCCTGCGCGGCCACCGCTGCCACACCGCCCAGGGGTTCCTTTTTTCCCGGCCCCTGCCCGAGGCCGGGTTCCTGGAATACCTGCGGCGGACCGGGGGGGTGGTGAAGGTCGAGTGACCAGGACTGCGGCCCGCGCCACGGAACGGAACCCGCTCCCCGCCGCGCCTCCCCTGCCCCTTGCGGCTCCTCCGGCCACTCCTCGCGCCGTCTCCATCGCCCTGCGGGAGACGTCTCCGGCCCCGCCCTCCCCCGGGCATCCAGGCTCCCCGGCGACCGCCGCGCCGGCGGCCCTGCTCCGACTCCTCGCCCTGGCCCTGGCCCTGCTCCTCCCGGCCTGCGGCCCGGACGCGCCCGGGGCCCGGCTCGCCCCCCTGCCCGCCGGGGCCGTGGTGCTGGCCTTCGGCAACAGCCTGACCCACGGCACGGGCGCGGGCGGCCACGACCCACAGCCCGGCCTGTCCTATCCCGAGGCCCTGGCCCGGGAGACCGGGCTGGCGGTGCTGCGCTCCGGGGTCCCGGGCGAAACCACGGACCGCGGCCTGGCGCGCCTGCCCGCGGTCCTGGCCCAGACCCGGCCGGCCCTGGTCCTGCTGGAGCACGGGGGAAACGACTTCCTGCGCGGCCTGCCCGAGGCGGCCACCGAGCAGAACCTCGCGGCCATGGTCCGCGCCTGCCGCGAGGCCGGGGCCCAGGTGCTCCTGCTCGGCGCGCCCCGGCCCGGCCTGCGCCTCACGCTGCATCCCGTCTACCAGCGCGTGGCCGACGCCACCGGCGCGCCCCTGGACGGCGAACTGCTGCCCGCCCTCCTGGCCGACGCCAGCCTCAAGTCCGACCCCCTGCACCCCAACGCCCAGGGCTACGCCCAAATGGCCCAAGGCGTGGCCGCCACCCTGCGCAAGTTCGGGGCGCTGCAATAGAAAAGGCGGGAACGGCGCGCGCCGTTCCCGCCTTGTTCGTCGGTCGCCGTCAGGCTACTTGATCCAGGAATCCACCTGGGCGGCGTTCTCCTTGATGAAGCGCTTGGCGTTCTCGTAGCGGTCCGCGCCGGGCTGCTGGTTCCAGGCCATGACCGTCTGGAGCTGGCCCGCGTCCTTCCAGGCGAACTGGTCCAGCACCTTGTAGACCTCGGGCATGTCCTGCTTCAGGCCCTTGCGCGCGATGGTGTCGATGTGCTCCTCCTCGCCCAGGACCCCCTTGGGGTCCGCGAGGTACTTGAGGTCCCAGGTCCCGAACATCCAGTGCGGGGACCAGGCGGTGACCACCACCCACTCCTTGCGCTTGACGGCGTCGGCCAGGGCCGCGGTCATGGTGGCGCCGCTGCCCTCCACCAGGGTCATCCTGTCCAGGCCATACTCCTCCATGGCCTTCTCGGACAGCCGCATGAGCCCGGCCCCGGGGTCGATGCCGATGACCTTCCTGCCGAACTTGTCGGCCGCGGCGTTGAGGCCGGCGATGGAGTCCGCCTCCACGTAGGCCGGCACGGCCCAGCCCAGCTTGGCCCCGTCGGTGACGGGGCCCAGGTTCTCCACCTTGTCCTTGACCTTGGCGAAGTAGTCGGCGTGGGTCGCGGGCAGCCAGGCCGTGACCATGGCGTCCACGTCGCCCGAGCCCACCGCCTGCCACATGGCCGCGGCGGCCACGGGCAGCATCTCCACCTCGTAGCCCAGCTTCTCCTGCAGCACCGCGGCCACCACGTTGGTGCTCGTCGCGGCGCAGTCCCACTCCACGTAGGCCAGCTTGACCTTGCCCTTGGACGCGGCCAGGGCCGGAACGGCCAGTACGGCGCACAGGGCCAGGATGAGAGTCGTGATCAGGGTCTTGCGCATGATTCCTCCTTGTTGGGGATTGTGTTTCCGGCGCATCATCCCTTGCGCTCGCCCACGCGCTGGAGCACGCGGTCCAGGATGATGGCCACGATGACGATGCCGACGCCCGCCTCGAAGCCCTTGCCCATCTGCAGGCGCTGGATGGCCTTCCACACCTCGCCGCCCAGGCCCCTGGCCCCGATCATGGCGGCGATGACCACCATGGACAGGGCCAGCATGACCGTCTGGTTCACCCCGGCCAGGATGGTGGGCGCGGCCATGGGCAGTTGGAGCTTCACCAGCTTCTGCCAGCGGGTGGAGCCGAAGGCGTCGGCGCACTCCACCAGCTCCAGCGGGGTCTGGCGGATGCCCAGGCAGGTGAGGCGGATGGCCGGGGGCATGGCGAACACCACGGTGGAGAAGATGGCCGCCACCTTGCCCAGGCCGAAGAAGGGGATGGCGGGAATCAGGTACACGAAGGCCGGCATGGTCTGCATCACGTCCAGCACCGGCATGACCGTCTGGTACACCCCCCGGTTCAAGGCCGAGGCGATGCCCAGGGGCACGCCCAGGGCGATGGCCGCCAGGGTGGCGATGCACACCAGGGCGATGGTGCTCACCGTGGCCGGCCACAGACCCAGGTTCCAGATGAGGCACAGGCCCAGCAGGGTGAACAGGCCGATGCCCCGGCGGCGGGAGAGCCGCCAGGCCAGGCCGGCGAAGAGCGCGATGAGCAGCCAGGGGGGCGCGGCCAGCATGGCCTTCTCCAGGATCTCAAGCACGCTCTCGGTGACTGCGGAAAAGGCTTTCGTGGCGAAGGCGAAGTGCTCCACCATGAAGTCGATGGCCGCCTCGATCCAGGCGCCCAGGGGGATGCGGGGAACGTTCACTGCACCCTCCCCCGCTCGGCGATGGCCCCAAGCAGCGAGCCCTTGACCACCACCCCCCGCAGCCGGCCGTCGCCGTCCACCACGGCCAGGGGGCAGGAGTGGCCGGACATGGTGAGGAACAGGTCGGTGGCCGGGGTCTCGGGCGCAACGCAGGGGATGTCGGTACGCACGATGGCGGCCAGGTCGCGCTCGCCGCGGCCGATCTGGCCGGCGCAGTCCTCGGAGGTCACCAGCCCCGCCAGTCGGTGCTCCTGATCCAGCACGTAGAGCGAGGAGATGCCGTGCTGCTTCATCTTGCGCAGGGAGGCCCGGGGGCCGTCGTGGCCCAGGTAGGCCACCACCTCGGACCGCCTCATCACCGACTCGGCGGTGAGCACCTTGGTGATGTCCACCTCGGCCACGAAGCGCTCCACGTACTCGTCGGCCGGGTTGGTCAGGATGTCCTCGGGCGAGCCCTGCTGCACGATGGCTCCGTCCTTCATGAGCACGATGCGGTCGCCCAGCTTGAGGGCCTCGTCCAGGTCGTGGGAGATGAAGAGGATGGTCTTCCTGACCTTGGCCTGGAGGCTGATGAGCTCGTCCTGCATGTCGCGGCGGATGAGGGGGTCCAGGGCGCTGAAGGCCTCGTCCATGAGCAGGATGTCCGGGTCCAGGGCCAGGGCCCGGGCCAGGCCCACCCGCTGTTGCATCCCGCCCGAGAGCTGGCGGGGCAGGGAGTCCTCCCAGCCGGCCAGGCCCACCTGGTCCAGGGCGCGGGCGGCCCGATCCCGGCGCTCGGCCGGGTCAACGCCCTTGATCTCCAGGCCGTACTCCGCGTTGGCCAGCACGGTGCGGTGCGGGAACAGGGCGAAGTTCTGGAAGACCATGCCCATCTTGCCCAGACGCAGCTCGCGCAGGCCCCGGGCGTCCAGGGCCGTGACCTCCACCCCGTCCACGAAGACCTGGCCCGCGGTGGGCTCGATGAGCCGGTTGACGCAGCGGACCAGGGTGGACTTGCCGCTGCCCGACAGGCCCATGACCACCACGATCTCGCCTTCCTCCACCGCGAAGCTGGCCCGGTTCACGCCCACCCCGAGCCGGGTCTCGGCGAATATCTCCTCCTTGGAGCGTCCCTGCTCCAGAAGCTCCAGGCCCCGCTCAGGATGGGGGCCGAATATCTTCGTGAGGTTCCTCACCTCGATCTTCTTCACCAACTCCTCCTAGATATGTCATTCGTGTCCAATATCGTCAAAAGCTGGAGACAATAGCCCATATATCCGCGGCGTCAACCTTTCCGTGGCCAAAATCATACTGTAAAAAATATTGCAATTTTGGAGATGATCCACAGATAGTCATGCATGCTGCGTGTATTGCTTTGCATAAAATTCACATTAAAGGAACATTATTTGCATTTTTTGCAATAAAATTTGGAGCAGATTCTGACATTGAGGACTGCATATTAATTTTTTAACAACGGTCAATCCACCAATCCTTGTCCATCGCCGACAACTGCGTCAGCAAGCCAGGCCGGGCCCGAATGCGAAGAAAACGCACCCCCGCCCTGCCGGCCGCCCGCGCCGGCCGGAGGCGCTGGATGGCCAGCCGCGCGGCAGGCGACGCCGCCCCGGCGCGCCCCTCAGGGCGGCAGGGCGGGCGGCCACGTTCAGCACACGGTCGATGTCGGGATGAGGCAGGGAGGAGGAGAAAGACGCAAAAGCAGGCCGGGCAGGATATCCAAAAGCTCACCCAGGCGTGGAGCAGAGCCTGGCGTCGGTCATGAGCGCCGCCCTCGCGGGGTCATCCCGGGAGTCGGCGGAGGTGACAGCCGCCGCGGGGCGCGGACGCGGCGGGGCCAGGGCGCGCCCCGACCTCCGTGGCTCCGCCTCGCCTGGCGGGGATCCCAGGCCGGACCGTGCGGCGTCCGGACGAGGATGCGGGACCTGTTCGCGCCGGCCTACATCGCCGTCGCCTCCTGCCCGGCCGGCGGCGGCTGGGACCCGGCCTGGGCCAGGGTGGTCATCTCGGCCTCGGAGAAGACCTTGTTGATGTCCAGGATCATGACGAACACCTCGTCCTGCTTGCCCATGCCCCGGATGAAATCTGTCTTGACCGACAGGCCCATGCGCGGCGGGGGCATGATTTCGCTGGTCCCGATCTCGAACACCTCCCGCACCGAGTCCACCAACGCCCCGATGACTGCGGACTCCTCGCCCAGGGTCACCTCGGCGATGATGATGCAGGTGTTCACCGTGTCCTCGGCCAGGGGCATGCCGAACTTCTTGCGCATGTCCACCACCGGCACGGCATGGCCGCGCAGGTTGATGACCCCGCGCATGAACTCCGGGGTCCTGGGCACCCGGGTGATGTGGGTCAACTCCAGGACCTCGCGCACGGACTCGATGTCCAGGGCGAAGACTTCGTTGTCCAGGGTGAAAGTCAGGTACTGGTTGGCCGTTCCCTGCTTTTCGTCCATGTTCTTCTCTCCTTTCTGTCCCAGGGCCCTTCCCCATCCGACAGGCGTGCTCGGGTCCGCCCGACACGACCCTTGGAGGGTTTGAGGCCGTGCCGGGCGGGCCGAGGCTGGCCTAGAACCGCTCGAACTCCTCGTCGTCCGCCTTGTCGCCCATGTCCAGGGCCAGGCCCCCGGCCTTGGGCGCCGCCTTGGGCTGGGGCGCGGACTTGGCCGCGGCCAGCTTCTTGCGGGGGGCCGGTTGCGCGGCCACGGCCCGGCGCAGGACCCGCCTGCCGGAGCCGCCGATGTTGAAGAAGGCCATGGTCTGCTGCAACTGCTCAGCCTGGGAGGACAACTCCTGGGAAGTGGAGGCCATCTCCTCGGAGGCCGAGGCGTTGGACTGGATGACCTGGTCGAGCTGCTGGATGGCCTTGTTGATCTGCTCGGCCCCGGCGTCCTGCTCACGGCTGGCCGCGGCGATCTCCTGCACCAGCTCCGCGGTGCGCTTGATGTCCGGCACCATCTTCTGGAGCATGTCCCCGGCCTTCTCGGCCACGGCCACGGAGCGGGTGGACAACTCGCTGATCTCGGCCGCGGCCGCGCCGCTGCGCTCGGCCAGCTTGCGCACCTCGGCGGCCACCACCGCGAAGCCCTTGCCGTGCTCCCCGGCCCGGGCCGCCTCGATGGCCGCGTTCAGGGCCAGCAGGTTGGTCTGCCGCGCGATCTCCTCGATGATGGAGATCTTCTCGGCGATCTGCTTCATGGCCGCCACGGTCTCGGTCACGGCCTGGCCGCCGGCCGCGGCGTCGGTGGCGGACTGCACCGCGATCTTCTCGGTCTGGGCCGCGTTCTCCGCATTCTGGCGGATGTTGGCGGTCATCTGCTCCATGGACGAGGACACCTCCTCCACGCTGGCCGCCTGCTCGGTGGCGCCCTGGGACAGGTTCTCGGACGACGCCGAGAGCTGCTGGGAGCCCGAGGCCACGTTCTCGCCCGCGGCCTGGACCTCGGCGACAACCTCCCGCAGCTTGTCCACCATGGCGTTCATGGAGTCGGCCAGCACGCCGATCTCGTCCTTCTGGTGCACGTCCAGGTTGTGGGTGAAGTCGCCCTCGGCCAGGGCCTGGGAGAACTTCACCCCCTTGAAGATGGGCCGGGTGATGGCCCGGGTCAGGAGGACGCCCATGCCCAGGGCCAGGACCACGCCCACGGCCATGCCCACGATGTCCACGATCCGCCCGTTGGCGGCCGTGGCTTCGGCATCCTTGACCGCCTCCACCGCGCCCTGCAGGTTGATCTTGACCAGCTCCCCGATGAGCCCCGTGGCCTCGTTGGTCTTGACCCGGGCCTCGCCCATGCCCAGGGCGGCCATGCTCTCGAAGGCGTCCAAGGATAGCTGGACCTCGGCCCGCATCTCGTCGAACTGCTTGAAAACACCCACGGCCGCAGGAACCATGTCCTTGCCGAAAACCTCGACGGCATCCTTGGCCCGCCCCCCGGCCGCGGCCTTCTTGATCTCGCCGACGTGCTTGTGGAACGCGGCGTGGACAGGCTTTATCTCGTCGAGGATCTTGTTGATCTTGCTGTTCCTGGTGCTGTACTTCGCCAGCCACTTGCCGAAATTGCAGGCAGAGGGATCATCCCCGCCCTCGAACGTCTTGCCCAGCAGGAGGAGTTCGCCCACCTTGGATTCCAGGGCGTAATGGTCGCCGCGGAACAGCATGAGCTGCGCCAAGTAGTCTTCCGGATTCAGGATGTCCGTCTCCTGGATCTTCCTGGATATCTCCAGGGCCTTGTTGTTCAACTCGGCCGCGCTCTTGACCGTGGGCAGGTACTTCCCCCAGACCGCCTCCTCATCCTTGTTCATGGGCAAGGACTGGTATTTCTCCCCGGCCGCCCTGTATCTGCCGCGCGCGGCATCGATGTTCTTGTACTGCCTGTCCCGCGTCTCGGCGTCGACGTAGGGGCTCATGAGGGTGCGCATGGCCTTGCTCACCCGCTCAAGCTCGGCCTCCATGGTCTGCAGGTTGGACACCGCGGGCAGTTGCACCCCGCCGATCTCCTCCACCTCATGGCCCAGGCTTGAGATGACGTACAAGCCCACCAGGCCGATGGCCAGGGCGATGGCCGCGGTCACGCAGAACCCGCCCACCAGCTTCACACCCAGCTTGACGTTGCGCACGGACCCACCCTCCATGTTGATTGTCCAATCCGAGCGAGGCCGAAGGTATTGTCGGATACCCGCGCCATCACGGAGTAAACGACCAGTCGGCTTGGCCTGCCCCAAAAGCTTCACTCCTCCCGGATCAGTCCCGAGAGGGCAGGAGCGCTCCCGTGATCCTGCGCAGGGGCTCGAAGCTTGGCCGGAGACTCTGGCCCAGCCTTCTCACCATACTCCAGAATGCTCGTTCACGTCTACAGCAGAAGGTTCTTTGCCGACATCGCCGAGCGATGACCCCGTGGCGAGGGGGATGATCCCTCCGGCCTGGAATGTCCGGCTCGGGCGCCGCGCTACAGGAACCTGATCTCGGCCCGGGCCTTGCTCTTGTCCAGGGGCGTGACCTTCACCTGGACCTTGCGGCCGAAGAGCGCGCCCATGCCGTTC
>JBFMHA010000014.1:0-38318 GCA_040753075.1 Thermodesulfobacteriota bacterium | reverse complement strand
CTCCGGCCTGGAATGTCCGGCTCGGGCGCCGCGCTACAGGAACCTGATCTCGGCCCGGGCCTTGCTCTTGTCCAGGGGCGTGACCTTCACCTGGACCTTGCGGCCGAAGAGCGCGCCCATGCCGTTCAGGATTCCCTCGTAGTAGTCGAACAGCGCGCGGGACGAGGAATAGGTCATGACCAGCACGTCGCCCTTGTCCTCGTAGGTGAAGCGCGGCGGCTTGATGCCCGGCATCTCCTTGCTCAATTCGTCGTGGGTGGCGTTCATGGCCAGGAAGAACTTCTTCAAGTCCTTCTCCTTGAAATACCGGCCGTAGAGCTTCTTGAAGGCCGCCGGGGTGTAGAAGCCCAGGCCGTGGAGGATGTCCCGCCGGCTCTTGCCGGTGAGCCGGGCGGCCAGGTCGGCCATCTGGCCCAGCACCGCGTCGGGATAGCTGCTGGTGGCCAGGAAGGAGGGCGCGCCGATCTCGTCCAGGACCTTGCGCTGCACCTCGGACCCGTACTTCTGGGCCAGGAACTCGGTCATGAGCTTGGGCAGCACGCCCTTCATCATGGTGTCGCTCTTGGCCATCCGGTCCTGGCCCTTGCCCATGAGGCTGGAGAACAGGCCGTGCAGCTCCGAGGCCAGGCCGGCCAGCTCCTTGACCGCCGCCGCGGACTGCTCCATGCCGTCGGCGGTGTCCTTGGCCACCGCGGTGACCTCGTCCACCGCCCGGTTGATCTCCTCGCTGGCCGCGGACTGCTCCTCGCTGGCCGCGGCGATGCTCTGGGCCTGGCCGGTGGACTCCTCCACCAGGCCCACGATGACCCGCAGGGCCTCGCCCGAACTCTGGGCCAGCTCGGTGGCCTGGTCCACGGCCTTGGACGCGGCCTCCATGCTCTTCAGGTTGCTCTTGGCAGCGTTCTGGATGGCGGTGATCTTGTCCCCCACCTCCTTGGTGGCGGCCATGGTCTTCTCGGCCAGCTTGCGCACCTCGTCGGCCACCACCGCGAACCCCCTGCCCGCGTCCCCGGCCCGGGCCGCCTCGATGGCCGCGTTGAGCGCCAGCAGGTTGGTCTGGTCCGCGATGTCGGTGATCACGTTCATGACCTGGCCGATGGACTCGGCCTGGGCGCCCAGGGCGTCCATGTTCTGGCGCAGCTCCTGGGCCACGGCGTGCACCCGGGAGATGGCCTCCACCGACTGCTCCACGATGCCGGCGCCCTGCAAGGCCCGCTCCCGGGCCTCGGAGGCGCTGCTGGACGCCGCGCTGGCGTTGCGCGCCACCTCCAGCACCGCGGCGTTCATCTCCTCCATGGCCGTGGCGGTCTCGGTCATGCGGTCGCGCTGCAGCCGGGTGCCCTGGTCCACCTCCACGATCTGGGAGGCCAGGGACTCGGCCGAAAAGGCCATCTTCTCGGACACGGAAAAGGCCCTGCGGGACACGGATTCGACCTTGTCCAGGAGGCTCCGGGCCTCCTTCGCCTCGGCCTGGGCCTCCTCCAGATTCCGGGCCCGGTCGCGGGCGGCATCCTCCAGGCTGCGGCTGCGCTCCTCGGCCAGGGCCGCCCGGCCGTCGGAGGCCGCGACCAGGGCGATGAAGGCATCGCGAACGGCCTGCACCTCGGCCTCCCCGCCCTGCCCCAGGTCGCCCTTGCCGCTGCGGGCCGCGTCGGCGATGCTCCGCAGCGGTCCGCCCACGGTCCGGTCCAGGAGCGCGGACAGCGCCAGCGCGAAGAGGACCAGGGCTCCGGCCGTGGCCGCGGCCCACCAGAGCGCCGGCCCGCCGTCGTCCATGCTCCAGGCCGCCACCGCCCCCGCCATAACGACCGCCGCGACCATGGCCCCGGCGAGACTCCATACGCGCGTGTTCATTGGTGCTCCACTCCTGGGTTCACAGATTCGACCATGGATAATGCACCGAACCCAGGAAACTGGCAAGGCCGCGCGCAAGAAGGGGCAGGCCGGGGACTCTTCGTCCGACTCCGGAGGACGCCTTGGCTCCGGACCCGCGCGGGAATCAGCCCGCGGGCGGGGCGGGATCCTGGCGCAGGCGGCGCAGGAGGGCCTGGCGCACGGACTCCATGCGCGCCGGGTCGTCCAGCTTCTGCCCCCCCTCGTCGCGCACGTAGAAGGTGTCGGCCGCCGCCTGGCCGTAGGTGGCGGCCTTGGCCAGGTGCACCGCGAGGCCCTGCTCGCGCAGGGTGCTGGCCAGGTCGTAGAGCAGCCCCACCCGGTCCGCGGCCCGCACCTCCAGCACGGTGTAGAAGTCCGAAACCATGTTGTCCACGACCACGCTGGACGGCAGGTCCAGGCTGCGCCGGGCGAGAAAGGAGGAGCGCTTCTCGGCCAGCCGCCAGTCCAGGGAGAGCCGGCCGGTGAGAGCGGCCTGCAGGGAGAGCCGCACCCGCTCCCAGAACTCGTCCGGCGACAGGAAGTCGGGCAGGCCCACCACCCGGAAGATGTGCACCGCGCCGCCGTCACGCCACCGGAAGCATTCGGCCGAGAGGATGTTGATGTCCTGCAGGGCCAGCACTCCGGCGATGGCCGAGAACAGGGCCGGACTGTCCCGGGCGGCCGCCGTGGCCTCCCAGAGCCCGGATGCGGGCCGCTCCCGGGCGGCGAAGACCACCACTCCCAGGCCGGCCACGCTGGCGGGCTTGCGGCGGCGGTCCTCCTCCACCAGGTCGGCGAGGCGGCCCGCCATGTCCAGATGGGCCAGGATGTCCTCGGGCTCCAGGGTGAGGAAGGCCCGGGCGGGCATGTCCTCCAGGCCGCGCTCCAGGACCCGGTCCGGGATCCGGCCCGCGGCGAGCCGTCGCACCAGCGCCTTGGCCTCTCCGATGCGCTGCACCGCCCGGGCCGAGGCCAGATGGCCGCGGTCCAGGATGCGCCGCACCTTGGCCGCCAGTTCGGCCAGGAGCCCCGCCGTCCAAGCGCTCCACACCCGGGGGCCGGTGGCCCGGCTGTCCGCCCAGGCCAGGAGCTGGAGCTGGGCCAGGCGCTGGCGGTCGCCCACCAGGCCGGCGCAGGAAGCCACCGCGGTCTCGTCCCCCAGGTCGCGGCGGGTGGCCATCTCCACCAGGAGCAGATGGCGGCGCACCAGGAAGGCCGCGTTCTCCGCGGTGGCCGCGGGCGCGCCCCAGCGGGCCAGGACCGCGGCGGCGATGTCCGCGCCCTTGTCCGGGTGCGCGCCGCCCAGGCCCTTGCCCAGGTCGTGGAAGAACACCCCCAGCATGAGGGCCTCCCGGTCCGCCACCTCGTCCCACAGGGCGGCGAAGCGCTCCTCGCCCCGGCCCGCGGCCAGCTCCTCCATGCACGCCACTGCGCGCACCGTGTGCCAGCCCACCGGATGGATGTGGTAGTCATCGAACTGCACCAGGTCCTGCACCCGGCCGAACTCGGGCAGGAAGGCGGCCAGGTAGCCGGTCTCCAGCATGGCCTCCAGCACCGGGGCCGCCCGGCCCGAGGCGAGCACCTCCCGGAAGGCCGCGGCCGCTGCAGGTTCCTGGGCCAGGCGCTCCTTGACCAGGTGGAGGTGGCCGGACACCAGCCGCCGCGCGGCCCAGGACAGGGGCAGACCGGTGCGGGCCGCGGCGCAGAAAACGCGGGCCAGCGCCAGGGGGTCGTCGGGATAGCCCCGGGGCAGGTCGAAGGCCAGCTCCCCGCCCTGCCGGAGCACGCCCGGAGCCAGGGCCTCCCGTTCGCAGGGCGCGGGACGCCCCGCGCACAAGCCGGGCAGGGAGCGAAACACCGAGCCGTGCAGGGCCCGCAGCCAGGACATCTCCCGGCGCAGCCGGGCCAGGAAGCGCTCCACGGGGCGGGCCCCGTCCGGACTGCCGGGCTCCACCCGGCCGTAGCCCAGGGCCTCGGCGATGCGCTCCTGCCGGAACAGGTCCAGGCGGTCGATGCGCCGGCCGGCCAGGAGGTGCAGGTGGTTGCGCACGGTGAACAGGTAGCCGGCCTGGTCCGCCAGCACCTGGCCCTCGGCCTCGGTGAGCTGGCCGGAGCGCACCAGGGCCTCCACGCTGCCCGCGCCGCGCCAGACCCGGCCCAGCCAGAGCATCTGGTGGTAGTCGCGCAGGCCGCCCAGCCCCTGCTTGATGTCCGGCTCCAGGAGCGCCCGGGCGTCGCCGTAGCGGCCAAGGCGCCGCCGGTTCTGCTCCGCGAGCCAGGCGGTGAACCGGTCGCGACGCCTGGCAACCACCTTGTCGTCCAGCCGCGCCGCGAAGTCCGCGAAGACCTCGCGCCGGCCGGCCAGGAAGCGGGCGTCCAGGACCGCGGCCAGGACCGAGAAGTCCTCCTTGGCCAGGGCCAGGCATTCCTTGATGCTGCGGAATCCGTGCCCCAGGTCGTACTTGAGGTCCCAGAGGGGGAAGAGCAGGGACTGGGCCAGGTCCAGGGCCTCGGGCGGGATGGCCCGCTCGTAGAGCACCAGAATGTCCACGTCGGAGTGGACGCACAATTCGCGACGCCCGTAGCCGCCCACCGCGGCCAGGGCGAAGGGGCTCGCCTCCGGGGGCCGGCCTCCGGCCGGCCAGACCTCGGCCAGGCGGCCGCGGAAATAGGCGTCCATGGCGTCGGAGAGCTTGCGGGGCAGGGTCGTCCCGCCGCCCGGCTCGGCCAGGGCGGCGAGGGCCGCGGCGCGCCCGGCGGCCAGGCCGGCTACGGCGGGAGAAGGCGGAGGCCCGGGCATGCGGGAAGGAAGACGTGGCGCCTGGACCCGCGCTCCCCGAGGCGGGAGGCGCGGGGCCCGGCTGTTCGCGTCAGATGGCGTCCTGGCCGGATTCGCCGGTGCGGATGCGGATCACGTCCTCCACGGGCAGGATGAAGATCTTGCCGTCGCCGATCTGGTTGGTGCGGGCGGCCTCCTGAACCGCCCCGACCACCTCGGCCACGCGGTCCGCGGCCACCACCACCTCGATCTTGACCTTGGGCACGAAATCCACCTGGTACTCGGCCCCGCGGTAGACCTCCTTGTGGCCCCGCTGGCGGCCGAAGCCGCGCACGTCGCTCACGGTCATGCCCTGGATGCCCAGGTCGGTGAGGGCCTTCTTCACGTCGTCCAGCTTGAAGGGCCGGGTGATGATCTCGACCTTTCTCATAGGGTACGCTCCTTGGTGTTGTCCAAATCCACTGTACACGGGCAGTCCGGCTCGTACAAGCTCGGACTAGATCTGATAGCCCGCCTCGCTGTGCTGGGAGAGGTCCAGGCCGCGCACCTCGTCCTCCTCCCCGACCCGCAGGCCCATGGCGGCATCCACCGCCTTGAACAGGAGATAGGAGGCGACGAAGCAGAAGGCCCAGGCGCCCAGGATGGAAAGAAACTGGATCCAGACCTGGCCGGGGTTGCCGTAGAACAGGCCGTCCGCCCCGGCCTCGTTGACGGCCCTGGTGCAGAACAGCCCGGTGGCCAGGGCGCCCCAGGAGCCGCCCACGCCGTGCACGCCCACCACGTCCAGGGCGTCGTCGTAGCCCAGCCGGCCCTTGAGCAGCACCCCGCCGTAGCAGAGCGCGCCGCCCACGAGGCCGATGGCGATGGAGGCCATGGGCGTCACAAAGCCCGCGGCCGGGGTGATGGCCACCAGGCCGGCCACCGCGCCCGAGGCCGCGCCCAGGGTGGTGGCGTGGCCGGTCTTGAACTTCTCCGCCACGAGCCAGCCGAGCATGGCCGCGGCCGCGGCCACGTGGGTGGTGACGAAGGCGTTGGCGGCCAGGCCGTTGGCGGCCAGGGCGCTGCCCGCGTTGAACCCGAACCAGCCGAACCAGAGGATGCCCGCGCCGAGCACGGTCATGGGCAGGTTGTGCGGGATGAAGGGCTCGGAGCCGTGGCCCTTGCGCTTGCCCAGGCAGAGGGCCGCGGCCAGGGCCGCGGCCGCGGAGCTCATGTGCACCACCGCGCCGCCGGCGAAGTCCAGGGCGCCGATCCGGAGCATCCAGCCCCCGCCCCAGACCCAGTGGGCCATGGGACAATACACCAGGAGCAGCCACAGGGAGGAGAACACCACGAAGGGGCCGAACTTGATGCGCTCGGCGTAGGCGCCGGAGATGAGCGCGGGAGTGATGACCGCGAACATCATCTGGAAGGCCATGAAGGCCAGGTGGGGGATGTTGCCCGCCGGGCCGTCGCCCGCCACGCCAACGCCGGCCAGGCCCAGGAAGTCCAGGCCGCCGATGACGCCGCCCAGGTCCGGACCGAAGGCCAGGGTGTAGCCCGCCAGCACCCAGAGGATGCTGACCACCCCGAGCAAGGCGAAGCTGTGCATGATGGTGCCGAGCACGTTCTTGTTCCGGGTGAGGCCTCCGTAGAACATGGCCAGACCCGGGACCATGAACATGACCAGGGCCGCGCTGATGAGAATGAAGGCAGTGTCCGCAGCGTTCATCCATCTCCTCCGATAGTGACAAAATTGCAGAATTGAAAAACAGCGGCAAACAGCATTTGTCGAAATTGTAAATTTTTCAATCAAGCGCCAACCCGCATTATCTCCGCAACATCCCGGGATGATTGCCATCGGCCATCTCTCCGGTCCGCCCAAGCCGATCTTGGCCTTGCTCTTTTGCAATTCCCCGTCCACCCTCGAGCCAGGGCCGCCCGCCCCCGAAAAAAAACCTACCGGCCCGCTTGCATTGCCCCGGGTTTTTGCGCATCTTCCGCCCAGCACGCGACCGGAGGCCCTCCATGGAATCCACCCGCTACTCCAAGACGTATCCCGTATCCTGGGAACAGCTGCACCGCGACGCCAAGGCCCTGGCCTGGCGACTCATGGAGCGCGCGCCCTTCGCCGGCATCGTGGCCGTGACCCGCGGCGGCATGGTCCCGGCCGCGGTCATCGCCCGGGAGTTGGAGGTCCACGACATCCAGACCGTGTGCATCCGGAGCTACGACTGGAAGAGCCAGGGCGACACCACCATCCTGCGCCGGCCGGACTCGGACGGGACCGGCCTCCTGGTGGTGGACGACCTGGTGGACACCGGCGGAACCGCCCGCATCGTGCGCGAACTCCTGCCCAAGGCCCACTTCGCCACGGTCTACGCCAAGCCTGCGGGCCGGCCTCTGGTGGACACCTTCATCACCGAGGTCAGCCAGGACACCTGGATCCTCTTCCCCTGGGACGCCGAATCCCAGTACGTGAAGCCCCTGGCCGCCAGCCGCAAAGATTGCGCGTAACCAACCGCATTCCCTAAATATCCGCGCCAAGACCCCGGCCCGGCGGCCTTGCCAGCCCGGCCGGCTTGGTTTAGTGAATCCCCATCCGCACATAACCCGGAGGTTCCCCATGGTGATGAAGCGACTGGCCCTGGTCCTGGCCTCGGCCTGCCTGGCCCTGGCCCTTGCCGCCTGCGGCAGCGGCGAACAGAAGAAGAGCGAGGAGAAGAAGGAGGCCCCGGCCCAGGCCGAGGCCAAGAAGGAAGCCCCGGCTCCGGCCAAGGAGATGCAGGTGGGCTTCGTGTACGTCTCGCCCGTGGGCGACGCGGGCTATTCCTTTGCCCACGACATGGGACGCAAGGCCGTGGCCGAGATGCCCGGAGTCGTCACCTCCTTCGTGGAGTCGGTGCCCGAGGGGGCGGACTCCGAGCGCATCATCCGCAACATGGCCGCCAAGGGCTACAAGGTCGTGTTCACCACCAGCTACGGGTACATGGACCCCACCCTCAAGGTGGCCGGCGAGTTCCCGGACACGGTGTTCATGCACTGCTCGGGCTACAAGACCGGCCCCAACATGGGCGCGTACTTCGGCCGCATCTACCAGGCCCGCTACCTCACCGGCATGGTGGCCGGGGCCATGACCAAGTCCAACGTGCTGGGCTACGTGGCCGCCTTCCCCATCCCCGAGGTCATCCGCGGCATCAACGCCTTCACCCTGGGCGCCCAGAAGATGAACCCCAAGGCCGAGGTCCGGGTGGTCTGGACCAAGACCTGGTACGATCCGGCCACCGAGAAGGAGGCCGCCAAGAGCCTGCTGGACGTGGGCGCAGACGTCATCGCCCAGCACCAGGACTCCCCCGGTCCCCAGGAGGCCGCCCAGGAGAAGGGCGTCTACTCCATCGGCTACAACTCCGACATGAGCGCCTTCGCGCCCAAGTCCCACCTCACCTCCGCCATCTGGAACTGGGGCGTGTACTACAAGGACGTGGTGGCCCGGGTGCAGGCCGGGACCTGGAAGAGCGGTTCGGACTGGTGGGGCATGGACAAGGGCATCGTGGACATCGCTCCCTTCGGCCCCATGGTGCCCAAGGAGCTCCAGGACCAGGTCCTGGCGGCCAAGGCGGAGCTCGCGGCCGGCAAGGACACCGTGTTCGCCGGCCCCATCGAGGACCAGAAGGGCCAGGTCCGGGCCGCCGAGGGACAGACCCTGGCCGATGCCGACCTGCTGGGCATGACCTGGTTCGTCAAGGGCGTGGTCGGCTCGACGGAATAACGCGGCGCTCCCATGTTCGGCCTCACGGCGCACAAGCGGACGGAGCCCCCCGGGTGGGGCTCCGTCTGCATTTTTCCCGCAGCCCTGGCCCTGGCCCTCGGCCTGGGGCTGGGGCTTCTGGCCTTCACCGGCAGGCCGCCCCTGGCGGTGCTGGGGGCGCTGTTCTCCGGAGCCTTCGGCAGCGTGCGCGCCCTGGAGGAAACCCTGCTCAAGACCGCGCCCATCTTCCTCTGCTCCCTGGGCGTGGCCGCGACCTTCCGCATCAAGGTCTGGAACATCGGGGCCGAGGGCCAGTACGCCCTGGGCGCGGTGGGCGGCGCCGCCGTGGCCCTGGCCTTCCCGGACCTGCCCGGCCCGCTGCTCCTGCCCCTCATGTTCCTGGGCGCGGCCGCGGCCGGAGCCCTGTGGGCCGCCATCCCGGCTCTCCTGCGACTGCGCCTGGCGGTGAACGAGATCATCACCACCCTCATGCTCAACTACCTGGGCATCCTTTTTCTTGACTGGCTGGTCTACGGCCCCTGGAAGGACCCGGGCAGCCACGGCTTCCCCATGACCGCCCTGTTCTCCCCGGGCGCGGTGCTGGGCCGCATCCCGGGAACCCGGCTGCACTGGGGCCTGCCGCTGTGCGCAGCCCTGGCCCTGGGCCTGTGGTTCTTCCTGGCCCGCACCCGCCTGGGCTTCGAACTCAAGGCCAGCGGCGAGGGCCGGCGCACCGCCACCTACGCCCGGATGCCCTACGACGCACTGGTCATCCTGGTCATGGGCCTGTGCGGGGCGCTGGCCGGCTGGGCCGGGATCATCGAGGCCTCGGCGGGCAGCGGCCGACTCCAGCCCAGCGTCATGGCCGGCTACGGATTCACCGCCATCGTGGTGGCCTGGCTGGCCCGGCTGCGGCCCCTGGCCATCGCCATGGCCGCCTTCCTGCTGGCCGCCCTGCGGGTGGGGGTGGAGAACCTCATGCTCGACTTCCAGGTCCCGGCGGCCTTCGGCCGCATCCTGGAGGGCTTCATCCTTCTCTGCGTGCTGGCCGGCCAGTTCTTCGCCGGCTTCACCCTGCGCCGCACCCGCCCCCTGGCCAAGGAGCCGGCATGAGCCCGGACCTCATCGTTCCCCTCCTGGCCGCGGCGGTGCAGTCCGGGACCCCGGTGCTCTTCGCCACCCTGGGCGAGATGTTCACCGAGAAGACCGGAGTGCTCAACCTGGGCGTGGAGGGCATGATGCTGTGCGGCGCCCTGGCCGCCTTCGTGACCAGCCTCTACACCGGCTCTCCCTGGCTGGCCCTGGCGGCCGGCGGCGCGGCCGCGGCCCTGGTGGGCGCGCTGCACGGGGTGGTCTGCCTCACCTTCCTGGGCAACCAGGTGGTGAGCGGGCTGGCCCTGACCATCCTGGGCACCGGCCTGGCCGACGCCCTGGGAACCCCGCTCATCGGCCGCACCGCCCCGGGCTTCGGCCCCCTGGACGTGCCCCTGCTCGGCGACCTGCCCCTGGTGGGCCCGGTGTTCTTTCAGCAGGACGCGCTGGTCTACCTTTCCTACCTGCTGGCCCCGGCCTTCTGGCTCTTCTTCCGCCGCACCCGGCCCGGCCTGCGCCTCACCGCCGCGGGCGAATACCCGGCGGCCGCGGCCGCGGCCGGCCTGGACCCCGTGGCCCTGCGCTGGGCCGGCATCCTGGGCGGCGGCTTCCTGGTGGGCATGGGCGGAGCCTACCTGTCCCTGGCCTACACCCACCTGTGGACCAGCAACCTCACCGCGGGCCGCGGCTGGATCGCGGTGGCCCTGGTCATCTTCGCCTCCTGGCGTCCGGGCCGGGCCGTGGCCGGGGCCTGGCTCTTCGGCGGGATCATGGCCTTCCAGCTCCGGCTCCAGGCCGCGGGCACGGCCCTGCCCTCCTCGCTCCTGCTCATGCTGCCCTACGCCACCACCGTGCTGGTGCTCTGCGCCGCGGCCATGCGCCGCGGCGCGTCCCGCGCCTCGGCCGCGCCCGAGGCCCTGTCCGTGAACATCGAGCCCGAGGACTGACCGTGGCCGCCCCCGCCCCGTCCCCCCGTCCGC
The DNA here is from genome assembly GCA_040753075.1 of Thermodesulfobacteriota bacterium. Lineage (GTDB taxonomy): Bacteria > Desulfobacterota > Desulfovibrionia > Desulfovibrionales > Desulfovibrionaceae > UBA6814. The sequence continues at coordinate 27,865 of JBFMHA010000014.1, read as the reverse complement.
CGGACCGCCCTCTCGTCCGGCTGGAAGGCATCAGCAAGCATTTCGGCGCGGTGGCCGCCAACGCGGACATCACCCTGGACATCCATCCCGGCAAGGTGCTGGCCCTGCTCGGCGAGAACGGCGCGGGCAAGAGCACCCTCATGGCCATCCTGTCCGGCCGCTTCCGGCCCGACGCCGGCCGCATCCTGGTGCGGGACGAGCCCGCGGACTTCGCCTCCCCCCGCCAGGCCATCGCCGCGGGCATCGGCATGGTCTACCAGCACTTCATGCTCGCCCCCCGGCTCACCGTGGCCGAGAACGTGCTCCTGGGCCAGGAGGGCGGCTTCTTCCTCTCCCCCCGGAAGATGCGGGCCAAGGTGGCGGCCCTGGCCGAGGAATACGGCCTGGCCCTGGACCCCGCGGCCCGGGTGGAGGACCTGTCCATGGGCGAGCGGCAGCGGGTGGAGATCCTGAAGCTCCTGCACCGCCGCAGCCGCGTGCTCATCTTCGACGAGCCCACCGCGGTGCTCACCCCGGGCGAGACCTCCCAGCTCTTCGCCGCGTTCCGCGCCCTGGTGGCCCGGGACCGGGCCGTGGTCTTCATCTCCCACAAGCTGGAGGAGGTCCTGGAGGTGGCCGACGAGGTGGCCATCCTGCGCCGGGGCCGGGTGGTGGAGACCCTCCCCCGGGAGCGCGCGACCTCGGGCCGCGACCTGGCCAGCCGCATGGTTGGCCGCGAGGTGCTGCTCACGGTGGACAAGGCCTCCCTGCCCCCCGGGGAGGAGGTGCTCCGGGTGGAGGGACTGTCCGGCGACGGCCTCTCGGACGTGAGCCTCTCCCTGCGCCAGGGCGAGGTGCTGGCCGTGGTGGGCGTGGCCGGCAACGGCCAGAAGCCCCTGGCGGAAATCCTGGCCGGCCTGGTCCCGCCCCGGGAGGGCAAGGTGCTCCTGCTCGGCCAGGACTGGAAGGAGTTCTACTCCCGGCCCTCCTGGCGGGGAAGCCTGTGCTACATCCCCGAGGACCGGCTGGGCCTGGCCACCATGCCCGGCATGGACGTGGTGGACAACGTGCTGCTCACCACCCGCCGCGGCTTCGCCCGGGGGCCGCTCCTGGACCTGGGCCGCGCCCGGACCGTGGTCCGGGAGCTGGTGGAGGAGTACAACGTCCACCCGCGCGACCCCAACGCCCTGGCCTGGCAGCTCTCCGGGGGCAACCTCCAGAAGCTGGTGCTGGCCCGGGAGTTCTACCGCGACCCGCGGATCATCCTGGCCGAGCAGCCCACCCAGGGCCTGGACGTGGCCGCCACCGAGGAGGTCTGGGGGCGGCTGCTCCTGGCCCGGCGCACCGCCGGGGTGCTCCTGGTCACCGGCGACCTGAACGAGGCCCTGCAGCTCGCCGACCGGGTGGCGGTCATGTTCCGGGGCCGGATCATGGACACCTTCCCGGTGACGGACCGGGATCGGGTGTCGGCCATGGGGCCGCTCATGGCCGGGATGAAGACCGCCGCTGCCGTGGCCTGACAACCCCGCCGCCCTTGGGGCTTGTCAGGAGCCCAGGTTCTTTGTACTTGCCTCTTTTGTCTTTCGCGTTTTCCGCGGCGGCGGCCGGGCCCCGCTGCGTTGGGACCACCCGGATCCGGACTCCGGCATGCGCCGGGGCGCACCCCATCAGGAGGAAGGTCAGATGAAAAGCGTTCTCTTGTCCCTGCTCGCCGTGCTCATGCTCGCCACCGCCGCCCAGGCCAAGACCATCGTCTTCGCCTCGGACTGCACCTGGCCGCCCATGGAGATGACCGACGCCAACAAGCAGTGCGTGGGCTTCGGGCCCGACCTGGTCATGGCCATCGCCAAGGCCGGCGGCTTCAAGGCCGAGATCAAGAACACCGCCTGGGACGGCATCTTCGCCGGCCTGGGCATGGGCAAGTACCAGGCCATCTCCTCCTCGGTGTCCATCACCGACGAGCGCAAGCAGCAGATGGACTTCTCCGATCCCTACTTCGAGGTGAAGCAGGGCGTGGTGGTCAAGGAAGGCGCGGCCATCAAGGCCGAGGCCGACCTGAAGGGCAAGACCGTGGGCGCCCAGATCGGCACCACCGGCTTCTTCGCCGCCAAGCGCATCGCGGGCGACGCGGCCAAGAGCTACGACGAGGTCGGCCTGGCCATCGCCGACCTGGCCAACGGCCGCCTGGACGCGGTGATCTGCGACGACGCCGTGGCCGCGGACTACGCCCTGACCAACCCCGAGTACTCCAAGACCCTGGCCCTGGCCTTCCTCATCGTGCCCGAGAAGCCCGAGTACCTGGGCTTCGCCGTGAAGAAGGGCGACAAGGAGACCAAGGACCTCATCAACAAGGGCCTGAAGGCCGTCAGGGCCAGCGGCGAGTACGACACGATCTTCAAGAAGTGGTTCGGCGCCAACTAGCCGACCGCCTTTCCCGACCTTACAGGCCGGGGCCGCCGCGCGGCGGCCCCGGCCACAACACCGCCCCAGGGAGACCGCCAAGCCCGAGAAACAGGAAATCCGCATCGACGTCAGCGACGGCGCCGCCATCCCCCGAAGACGGGACTTCGGCCTGTTCAACGCCTGGTGGATCTCCCTCTTCGGGGCACTGGCCACCATCGCCTACCTCTGCATCGCCAAGCCCGCCCCCTACCTGGACATCCTGAAGTTCCTGCCGGACGGCATCCTGGTGACCTTCCAGGTCACGGTCCTGTCCATCCTCCTGGCCCTGATGCTGGGCCTGGTCACCGGGCTGGGCCGCATCTCCAAGAACCGGACCGTCAACCTCATCGCCTCCACCTACGTGGAGGTGGTCCGGGGCATCCCGCTCCTGGTGCAGCTCTTCTACATCTATTTCGCCCTGGGCCAGGTGTTCTCCACACTGCCCGCGCCCGCGGACGTGGCCGAATCCATGGCCGGCTGGCCGGGCATCCTGATCTCCCTGGTCGCCGGGGTCTGCGGATTCCTCAAGGACATGCCCCCGCTGGTGGCCGCGGTGACCGCCATGGGCGTGTGCTACGGCGCGTACATGGGCGAGGTCTTCCGGGCGGGCATCGAGTCCATCGACAAGGGCCAGACCGAGGCCGCCCGCTCCCTGGGCTTCAACCGCCGCCAGACCATGTTCCTGGTCATCCTTCCCCAGGCCTGGCGCACCATCCTGCCGCCGGTGGGCAACGAGTTCATCGCCCTGCTCAAGGACTCCTCCCTGGTGTCCATCCTGGCGGTGGCCGACCTGCTGCGCCGGGGCCGGGAGTTCGCCTCGGTGACCTTCTCCTATTTCGAGGCCTATACCATGGTGGCCCTCATCTACCTGGTCATCACCCTGATCCTGTCCAAGGGCGTGTCCGCCATGGAGTCGAGGTTGAATTACTATGTCCGCGACTGAGCCCATCGTCAGCGTCAAGAACGTCTTCAAGTACTTCGGCCAGCTGGCCGCCCTGAACAACGTCTCCCTGGACATCTATCCGGGCGAGAAGGTGGTCATCATCGGCCCCTCGGGCTCGGGCAAGAGCACGCTGCTGCGCTCCATCAACCGCCTGGAGGAGGTGGACCGCGGGACCATCGTGGTGGACGGGCTGGACATCTACGCCAAGGAGAACGACATCAACGCCATCCGCATGGAGTTGGGCATGGTGTTCCAGTCGTTCAACCTGTTCCCGCACAAGACGGTCATGCAGAACCTGACCATGGCCCCCACCCGGCTCAAGAAGATTCCCCGGCCCCAGGCCGAGGAGACCGCCCGCAAGCTGCTCACCAAGGTGGGCATCCTGGAAAAGGCCCACGTCTATCCCACCATGCTCTCGGGCGGGCAGCAGCAGCGGGTGGCCATCGCCCGGGCCCTGGCCATGAGCCCCCGGGTCATGCTCTTCGACGAGCCCACCTCGGCCCTGGACCCGGAGATGATCGGCGAGGTGCTGGACGTCATGGTGACCCTGGCCCGGGAAGGCATGACCATGATCGTGGTCACCCACGAGATGGGCTTCGCCCGCGAGGTGGCGGACCGGGTGGTGTTCATGGACCAGGGCCAGATCCTGGAGGTCGGCACCCCCGAGCACTTCTTCGAGAACCCGGAGCATCCGCGGGCCAAGAAGTTCATGGAGCAGATCCTCTAAGCCCCCCGGGCCGCGGCCATGCGCCTGCTCTTCGCCATCGCCCACCACTTCGATCCCGAGCCGGCCCCGGACGGGAAGAGCCGGGCCGGGAAGCACGGCTCCCTGCGCCGCGACCCGGGGCCGCGGCTGGCCGCGCTCACCGCCTGCATCGCCTCCCTGCACCAGCATTTCGGCGCCCGCCAGTGCGTGCTGGACATCGCCACCAGGACCGCCCTGCCCGCCTCCCAGGACCTGGCCGCCGAGGTGGACGTGCTCGTCTGCACCACCCGGGGCCGGCACCTCCTGGACCGGCTCCGCCTGCCCAAGAACCTCTGGCAGCACCACGCCACCGACGCCGAGCCCCTGCTCCTGGGGTTCGAGTGCCAGGCCGCCCTGGCCGAACGCCTGGGCATCTACGACTGGTACTGCTACCTGGAGGACGACCTCATCCTCCACGATCCTCTCTTCTTCGCCAAGCTGGCCTGGTTCGCCGCCTACGCCGGAGACGAGGCCCTGCTCCAGCCCAACCGCTTTGAGCGCGCCCCGGCCGGGCACTTCCACAAGGCCTACGTGGACGGCGACCTGGCCGAACGGGTCACGGCCCCGTTCCAGGACCTGCACGACCGGCCCGAGCTCACCGGCCTGTTCCTGGACCGCAAGGTCCTCTTCCGCCGGGCCCGCAACCCCCACTCGGGCTGCTATTTCCTGAACGCCCGGCAGATGGAGCGCTTCGCCCGCCACCCGGCCTTCCTGCGCCGGGACGACACCCGCTTCGTCGGCCCCCTGGAGAGCGCCGCCACCCTGGGCGTCATGCAGGCCTTCCGGGTGTACAAACCCGCGCCGGCCTGCGCCGGGTTCCTGGAGGTGGAGCACCACGGGACCTCGTTCCTGGGCCTGGTGGGCTCGGTGGTGGCCCTGCCCCCGCAGGGCTGAACGCCACAACACTCCGAACATGCCCGCCTTTACGCAATGTTGACATTATTTTTGCGGATGGTGTAGGTACGTTGCCCAACATGCTGCCGCCCGCTCCCTGAGACTGCGACCCGCCGCCGGGAACGCACGGATCGGGCATCCCCGCCTTCACGCCAGTCAGCCCCGGAAAGGGCCAGGAGACGGCAAGGTGAGTTCGAACTATCCCCAGGATCTCTTCATCCATCTGAAGGACGACGGCGCCCGCGCCTGGGCCGATACCGGCTTCTGGCTGGACCAGGAGGACCGCATGGGGCGTCAGGTCTACGTGGACGCCCTGCACCACCTGACCCGTCTGGAGTTCGCCGCGGCCGAGGCCCGGGAACACGTGTTCAACATCCTGTCCCACCACGCCGAACTGATCTCCAGCCTGGGAAGGGGCGTGAGCCTGCGCACTGCGGCCTGCGACTATTTCACTGTGCTGGCTCCCAAGCTCCGCGACCCGGTGCTCGTGGACCCCGCCCTGCTGGTGGTGAACGAGCGGTGCGCCCTGGTGGACGAACTCACCGGGCTGGCCAACCGCCGCCACTTCAACCGCGAACTGGAGAAGGAGATCGAGCGGGCCAAGCGGCAGCGCCGGCACTGCTCCCTGCTCATGGTGGATGTGGACCACTTCAAGCGCTTCAACGACACCTACGGCCATCCGGCCGGCGACGAGGCCTTGCGCCAGGTGGGCCAGACCCTTACTTGCTCGGTCCGCCTGGTGGACCAGGTGGCCCGATACGGCGGCGAGGAGTTCGCGATCATCCTGCCCCAGACCTGCCGCCAGGAGGCCATCATGGTGGCGGAACGGACCCGGGCCGCGGTGGAGGCCCTCCGCTGGGGGCTCGACGGTTCCGGCATGCCCCCCCTGACCGTGAGCATCGGCGCAGCCACCTACCCGGGCGACGCGGACACCTTCCGCGGGCTGGTGGAAAAGGCCGACCAAGCCCTGTACCGGGCCAAGGGCACCGGCCGCAACCGGGTCTGCGAGGCCAGTTCCGACCCGCGCCGGCACCAGCGCTTCTCGCTCAGCATCCCCACCCAGTGCCGGCTGAACGGCCGCGAGATCCTCCCCGGCCTGACCCTGAACCTGTCCCTGGAGGGGCTGCTCTACCGGAGCGCCCAGGCCATCGAGCCGGGCAGCGACCTGGAGACTGTGCTCACCGACCCCCGGGCCGGGCTGGCCCTGCCCCTCCAGATGCGGGCGGTGCACACCCAGCAGACCGGCGAGAGCTACTACGTGGGCATGGCGGTCCGGCCAGGGTCCGAGTGGCGCGAACTCTTCCAGACTTTCGTGAGCGAGAAGACCGGGGCGTGGCATTAGCGCGCGTCAGCCTCGCAGAGGCCTGCACGCGCTTATGCAGGTTGGCCGCCGCGGCCAAACTGCGTTGGTGAACACGGCGGCTCCCGAGCACCCTTAAGAAAGCCCCAGTCCGCAGACCAAAAACAAGGCCCCGTCCCGCTTGCGCGGGACGGGGCCTATTCGTCGCCAATCTGCCGAGTCTAGTAGCGGGGCCGACGCTCCTCGCGGGGCCGGGCCTCGTTGACCTTGAGCTGGCGGCCGCCGAAGCTGGAGCCGTCCAGGGCGCGGATGGCCTCGGCAGCGCCGGAGCCTTCCATCTCCACGAAGCCGAAGCCCCGGAAGCGGCCGGTCTCGCGGTCGGAAATGAGTTTGACGGAACGCACATCGCCATAGGCGGCGAAGGCGGAGCGCACGTCGTCTTCGGAGGCGCTCCAGGGCAGGTTGCCGACGTAAATGTTGGTGCTCATGCAAAACCTCAAAGAAATGAAAGGGTGTTACCGCCCAGGCCACCCATGGCCGGGGCCTGAAAACCAGCCCGTCGGAACTCCGCGCATTCGGCGATCCTGCGGACGAGTCCCTGGCCTCTAGAGACTTTCCCGGGACCTGTCAACATTTTTCTGGGCCGCGGCGAAGATAGTTTCGGGCCATGGACTCCCGCACCGCGACTTGCTATCTGTGCCGACACGACAAGGCGCGACCCTCGCGCGACGATGACGCGGCCTCCCTACTGCGGGCCGTACCCTGTCATCCCCAGCCGCCGCGCCGGCAGTTCCGCATCCTTATCGTTGCGGGCCATCCCGCCAGGGAGAATCCATGAGCAAACCCCGATCCCTCCGGACCCGCTACCTCTGGGCGGGCATGACCATCTGCCTGCTCTCCCTGATCCTGGTTTCGGCCTTCAGCTACGTCGTATCCTCCCGGATTACCGCCTCCCTCCTGGACACCCGGGTGACGGAGCTGGCCGCGGCCAAGGCCATGGAATTCGACTCCTGGCTCTCCGCCAAGAAGATGATCATCGAAGGCCTGGCCCAGGACATGGAGGCCCAGGGAGACTTCAGCAACGAACACCTCCTCCTGCTCCTGCAAAGCAAGATGAGAGTCTACACAGGCCGGATGCAGGACTTCTACATCGGCTTCGCCGACTCTCGCCGGGTCCTCTCCGGGGTGGGCTGGGTCCCGCCCGAAACCTACGACGCCCGGACCAGACCCTGGTACCGGACCGCGGAAAAAGCCCACCAGGCGATCGTCACCGAGCCCTACCTGGACGCCATGACCGGCGGGCAGATCATCACCGTGGCCCGAGCCCTCAGACACGACGGCCGGCTGGTTGGCGTGCTCGCCTCTGACTTCTCCATCGCCGAACTCATCCATCAGGCCAACTCCCTCCAGGTGGGCAACGACAGCTACGCCCTGCTCATCGACGCCCAGGGCCACATCCTCGCCCATCCCGACCCGGACTTCGCGCCCACCCGGGAGCGCCTGCGGCCGGTCACGGAGATTCCCTGGCCCCAGTACGGCAGAATGGTGGACCTGCTCCTACGCCAGGGCGTCCAGGGGAAGATCGCGCTAGCCGGACCCCGGGGCGGGGAGGAGTTCTTCACCTTCAGCCGGATGAAGGAGACCGGCTGGTTCTTCGGCATCGCCATGAGCCGCGCCGAATACATGCGCCCCCTGAACCTGCTCCTGGCCGGTTTCGGAGCGGCTTTCGTCCTCTCGGTGGGCATCGGCCTCCTGGTCATGCACCGCCTGGTGGAGGGCATGATCCGACCGGTGAGCGCGCTGACCCGCGCCGTGGCGAGCTTCTCCAGCAGCAACCTGGAGGTCCGGGCCTCGGTGGAGGCCGAAGACGAGATCGGCCGGCTGGGACGCTCCTTCAACGCCATGGCCGACACCATCGCCGAGCACAGCCGCACCCTGGAGGCCAAGGTCATCGAGCGGACCCGGGAACTCCAGGACAAGAACGACCTCATCATGGACAGCATCCGCTACGCCCAGCGCATGCAAAAGGCCATCCTGCCCACCCTGTCCGCGGAGGCGGGCCTGGCCCCGGAGCGCTGCTTCGCCATCTGGCGGCCCCGCAGCACCGTGGGCGGGGACATGTACTGGAGCCGCAGCGAGGCGGGCCGCACCCTGCTGGTGGTGGCCGACTGCACCGGGCACGGGGTGCCCGGGGCGCTCATGACCATGACCCTCAACTCCATCCTGGACGCGACGGTCCGGGAGGTCGGACTCGATTCTCCGGCCCGGGTCATGGAGATGGCCCACACCCGGCTGCGCCAGAACCTGCGCCAGGACGGAGCCAGCCAGGACGTCGCCGACGGCGCGGACGTGGCCATGCTCCTCCTGGACCGCCCGGCCCGCCGCCTGGCCTTCTGCGGGGCGCGCCTCTCCCTCTTCGCCGCCCGCGGCGCAGAGGTGGCCGAGTATTCGGGCAACCCCCACTGCATCGGGTACTCCCGAGGCCGGGAGGTTCAATTCGAGGACCTGGACATCCCCTGGGACGAAAACCTGCGCCTGTACTTCACCACGGACGGCCTGCTGGACCAGAACCACGCCCCGCAGCGCAGCGGCATGGGACGGCAGGGATTCCGCCATTTCCTGGCGTCCATGGCGGACCTGGGCATGGACGCTCAACTGGCGCGCATCGAGGCGGAGATCGACCGGCGGCTGGCCGCAGTGCCCCAGCGCGACGACATCTGCGTGCTTGGCCTGGCCCTGTGACCCTTTTCCCTAGGAGACCTTGGCCGTTATGGCATACGGAGAACACGGGCCGCCCGGCGCGGCCGCCTCACGGAACGCAATCACGCCGCCGGCCCCGCCGAGAACCAGCGGCCAGACCGGCCCGACCAGGAGCGTACACATGGCCATCCCCTCCCCGGACCTCTTCGACCTGCGCGAGACCTTCGACCAACAACAGATCATGGTCTGCTTCAACGGGCCCATCAACGCCGCGCTCATCCAGGAGATCGGCCGCGCCCTGCGCGACTACCTGAACCTCCAGCAGGAAAAGCCCACGGCGGTGTCCGACATCTTCGCCGTGTACATCGAGATGACCCAGAACATCCGGCGCTACGCCGAGCAACACCCCGGGCTGGCCGGGGCCGCCAACGCGGTCATCGTGGTGTCCCGGGATCAGGGATGCTACGTGGTCAGCGCGGGCAACATGGTGACCCCCGAGGACGGCGAGGCCCTCACCCGCCGGGTGGCCGAGCTGGCGGCCATGGACGGGGCCGCGCTCAAGGCCACCTTCAAGGCCCAGTTGCGCCAGCCCAGGGAGAGCCTGGGCGCCGGCGCCGGATTGGGGCTCATCGACATCGCCCGCAAGGCGGCCAGCCCCCTGCGCTCCGCCCTGCGCTCCGTAGACGCCGAACGCAGTTTCTTCAGCCTGCGGGTCGCCCTCTAAGACCGCTCCGCCAAGCGAGGAGTCCATGCCCAACGACATCCATATCTCTCAAACCGCCAGCACGCCCTCGGTGCACGCCGACCGCGGCCTGGGGCGCATCACCATGGCCGGGGAATCCTATCCCGAGAATCCCTTCGAGTTCTTCCAGCCGCTCATCGACTGGGTGGAGAGCTATCTCGACGCCGAAACCAGCCCCCTGGAGCTGGATTTGGAGCTTCTCTACTTGAACACCAGCAGCATCCGGGCCATGATGGATATTTTCGACCTGATGGAGGAGGCCCACCGGACCGGCCGCGAAGTCCGGGTCCGCTGGACCTATGCTCCAGAAAACGAGCGGGTCGGGGAGCTCGCGGAGGAGTTCAAGGAGGATTGCACGTTCCCCTTCGCCATCGAGCCCCGTCCATGAGCCGGACTCCCGCCGACTTCCCAGCCGACCCCCTGGAGGCGCGCACTCGCTCCGCGCTGGAGTCGCCCGCCCCCCCCGAGGACTGGGCCGACATGGTTCGGGAGTTGCTGGAGGGCTACCTCGCTCAACGCCGGCTCCTGGACAGGCTCACCCGCATCGCCGACCGCTACCAGGCCGCGGCGCGGGAAAGCAGCAGGACCTCCCTGCGGGACTACGAACGCAAGCTGCACCGGCTGGAGAAGATCGTCCGCATCAGCGACCAGTACCAGCGGGTGCTGCACGAACTCAAACAGAAGCTCGAGCACTCCTCCAACCACGACGCCCTGACCGGCCTGCCTAACCGCCGCTACATGGTTCGCCGCCAGGAGGAAGCCGCGTCCCTGGCGGCTCGCCATCCCGAGGCGAGCTACGGCCTGCTCATCGCGGACCTCGATCATTTCAAGTCCGTCAACGACGAGTTCGGGCACTCGGCCGGAGACGTGGTGCTACAGGCCGTGGCCCAGGCCCTGCAGTCTCCACTGCGGGAGTACGACCTCCTCGCCCGCTGGGGCGGGGAGGAGTTCCTGTTCCTGCTTCCCTCCACCAGTCTGGAAGGGGCATCGGCCATGGCCGAGCGGCTGAGGATGGCGCTGGCTGACGCGCCGCAAATCCACGGAGGCATCCCCGCCCCCACCGTAAGCATCGGCTACACCGCCCACCTTCCGGGCGAATCCGTGGACGAAACCTTGCGCCGCGCGGATCGGGCCCTGTACGAGGCCAAGTCCCGGGGCCGGAATTGCGCGGTAGGGGCCTAGGTCGCGCCAGCGAAGTGATGCGATGCGGTAGCCCCTCGCAACAACACGGAATCATGATGCTATATTCTCAAAACACGCAACGGCGCTCAAGACCGCGACATTAGGCGCGCGCCGCAGCGCCGGCCGCGGCCGGCGGCGGCAGGGTGGGATCCCCGGCCAGGCGCACCGGCCCCTTGCCCGCGGCCGCGTGCTCCATGAGCCGCAGATGCACCGGCAGGAGCCGGGCCAGGTCGTAGCGCTCCAGGGCGATGCGCCGCGCCCCCTCCCGGCAGCGGGCGGCCAGGGCCTTGTCCTCCAGGGCCTCCACGATGCGGCGGGCGATGCTCTCCGGATCGTGGAAATCGCACAGGAGCGCGCTCTCCCCGTCCGCCATGGCCTCGCGCACCGGCGGGGTGTCCGAGGCCACCAGGGCGCAGCCGCAGGCCATGGCCTCCACCGCGCTCCAGGAGAGCACGAAGGGCCGGGTCAGGTACACGTGCACAGTGGAGGCCTGGAGCAGTTGCCGATACTGGCCGTAAGGCAGCGACCCCACGAAGTGGACCCGGTCCAGGGGCAGGTCCAGACGCTCCAGCATGATCTGCTTGTAGGTCTTGCCCTCGGGCAGGGGCGTGCCGTAGCAGACCCGCTCCGACCCGGCGATGGCCACGTGGGCCTTGGGACGCTCCCGGAGCACCCGGGCCGCGGCCTCCATGAACTGGGGGAAGCCCCGGTAGGGCTCCATGCCCCGGGTGGCGTAGGTGACGAGCTCCTCCACCCCGGACAGGTCCAGGTCCGGCAGGACGAGCCTGGCCCCCGGGTCGGGCGTGAAATAGGAGCAGTCCACCCCGTCGTGCAGCACCGCGATCTTGGGCCAGAACTCCCGGGGGAGCTGGGAGCGCTGCCAGTAGGTGGGCGCCAGGCCCTGGCCGCAGATCCACAGGTCGTTGAAGATGGGCATGTTGCGGGTGCGCAGCACCGAGGGCGGCTTGTCCCAGTGGGGGCGGGGCCGTTCCCCCGGGGGCGGCGGATCGAAGTTGGCGTCCGCGCCCAGCGGGTCGTAGAACCACTCGAAATAGCCCATGATCCGGGACTCGGGAAAGGCGTCCCGGAGGTACAGGCTCGTGCCCCAGCCGGCGTGGGTGTAGACCAGGTCGGGCGCGAAGCCCTGGCTGCGCAGCTCGCGGCACAGCGTCCACACCCCCTCGCCCTCGCGCAGGGCGGTCTCGAAGGGCGCGGCCAGGCGGTGGGCCTCCTTGGAGGTCTCCCCGGCGGGCCTGTACAGGGCCTTCCTCACCCCCGGGATGTTCCACTCCGGCCGCTCGTTCTTGGTGGCGAAGACCACCCGGTGCGCCGGATCGCGGCCCAGGGCCTGGGCCACGTGCCGGAACTGGGCCGGGAAGTTGGGATGCAGGAACAGGACCTTCATCAACGCTCCGTCAGGGCCACGTCCATGGTGGCCAGGAAGGGGTCCAGGAGATACTCAAGCACGGTGCGCTCGCCGGTGTGGATGTAGGCGATGACCTGCATCCCCGGGGTGAGCCGGTAGCGGAAGCTCCCCCGCTTGAAGGAGTCCTCGGAGGTTTCGATGCGCACCGCATAGAAGGTGCGGCCCCGGGCGTCGGCAAAGGCGTCGGGCGAGACGTGCACCACCTTGCCGTGGATCCGGCCGTAGCGGCCCGCGTCGCTGGTGGCCATGGTGACCTTGGCGTCCTGCCCCGCCTGCACATAGCCGATGTCGCCGATGGGCAGGTGGGCCTCGATGATGAGGCGGTCCTCGGAGGGCACGATCTCGGCCACGCTGTCCCCGGGCTTGACCACGCCGCCCACGGTGGCCACGTGGACCTTCTTGACCACTCCGTCCACGGGCGAGCGGATCACGGTGCGGGTCAGGGTGTCGGCGAACTTCCGCAGACGCTGGGTGAACTCCTCCAGGTCCCGCCGCTTCTTGTTCAGGTCCTCCCGGGCCTCCTCCCGGAACTGCTGCTCGATCTTCTTGAGCTTCTCCCGGGCCTCCACCAGGGCCGATTCGGCCTTGGGCAGGGCGGCCATGTCCTGCTCGATCTTGCCGACAAAGCCGGTCTCCTCGCGCAGCAGGGCCAGGTGCTTGGTGCGGGGGGTCAGGCCTTCCTCCAGGAGCTGCTCGCTGATCTTGATCTGCTCCCGGGTGTGGCCCAGGGCGCGGCGGGTGGAGCCCAGCCGGGCCTGGATCTCGCGGATCTCCTGCTCGGCCTGGACGATGTTCTCGCGCTGGGCGGAGTTCTCGGTGTCCAGGCGCTGCCGGCGGGCCTTGAACAGGTCCAGGGACTGCTGCACCAGGTCCGGATTGCGACGAACCAGGTCCTCGGGGAAGGCGGGGGCGGGCCGGCCCTCGGCCTCGGCCTCCAGCCGGGACGTCTCGGCGGTCAGGCCGTTGATGCGCACCTCCAGCTCCTCCACGCTGGAGCCCTGGGCGGTCTGCTCCAGCACCACCAGGGGCTGGCCCTCCTTGACCGTGTCGCCGTCGCGCACGTTGATCTCGCGCACGATGCCGCCCTCCAGGTGCTGCACGCTCTTGACCTGGGACGAGGGCGCCACCTGGCCGGCGGCCGCGCTCACGATGTCCAGCCTGAACACCGCGGCCCAGAGCAGGAAGGCCGCCACCAGGACGGCGCAGAGCCAGACGAACAGGCGGGAGACCGGGGAGTACCCCTCCCCGCCCTCCTCTTCCTGCCCGGCCGCCAGCCAGGCCAGGAAACGCGCCTTGAGGCCGGCCCAGAGGGACGGCCGCGGCTCTCCGGCGGGTCCGGCTCCCGTTGCGGGGGGGTTAGTGGCGTGGGGCATTGCTTGTCTCCGTGGGGCCGGGGGCCGGGGCCGGCGCGGGCCGGCGCACGGTCAGCTCCGGCCGGGGCTTGACCCCCAGGTTGAGCACCGCGTGGACGCTGCGCAGGATGGCCGGGTCCAGGGTGATGACGATCACCGTGCGGCCCAGGCTGGCCATTTCGTGGAGCAGGGCGTGGACCGCCTTGGTCCCGTCCGCGTCCAGGCCCTCGGTGGGTTCGTCCAGGATGACCAGGTTGCCGCCGGTGGCCAGGGCCCGGGCCAGGGCCAGGCGGCGTCGCACGCCCAGGGACAGGGAGCGGCCGCCGTCGGCCACCGGGGTGTCCAGGCCGCGGGGCGCGGACGCCAGGCAGCGCTCCAGACCCACGGCCCGGATGATGTGGGCCAGAGCCGCGTCGGGCAGGTCCGGGTTGGCCATGCGGATGTTCTCGGCCAGGGTCCCGTTGAGCAGGACCGGCTCCTGGGGCGCGTACTGGACCTGCTGCCGCCACCAGGCCGGGGCCATCTGGCGCAGGTTGATGCCGTCGGCCAGGATCTCGCCCCGGGTGGGCTCCAGGAGCCCGGCCGCCAGCCGGGCCAGGGTGGTCTTGCCCGAGCCGTTGGGCCCGGTGACCGCCAGCACCGTGCCCGGCTCCAGGGCGAGGTGCAGGGACTCGAAGAGCGGACCGCTGGACCCCGGGAAGGCGAAGGCCACGTCGCGCATCTCCACCCGGCCGGAGAAACGGCGCAGGGCCGTGCCGGCCTCGGGCTCCAGGGGCAGGCGGAAGAACTCGGCCAGCTCGGCCAGGGGCTGGCGCGCCGAGGCGAACTGGGCCAGGGCCGCGGAAAGGCCCTGCGCCTGGCGCATGGCCCGGGAGACCAGGATGTTGCCCACGATGAGCCCGGCCATGGAAAGCTCCCCGGCCACGCAGAGCTTGGCGCCCACCGCATAGAACAGGACCCGGGTGAGCACGTAGAGGAGCACGGTCATGGCCTGGCCCTGGCCGCGCTGCCCGGCCAGGGCCTGCTGGCTGCGCAGGAGGTCCGCCGCATGCCCGGACCACAGCCGGCCCAAGTGGCGGGCTCCGCCGAAGGCGCGCAGGGTGTCCGCGCCGGAGGCGGCCTGGAACAGCACCCCCCGGCAGGCCGCGGAGGCCTCCAGCGAGGTTCGCAGGTCGGCGCGCAGGTTCTTCTGGGCCATGACCCCGTAGAGCAGGGCCGCGGCCAGGCCGGCCAGGCCGATGCAGGCCAGGACCGGGCTCAGCCACCAGGCCGCGGCGATGAACAGCAGCGCGAAGGGGCCGTCCATGACCGCGTTGAGGTTGGACGCGGCATAGGCCGCCTGCACCGCGGACACGTGGCCCAGGAGCTCGCTGCGCCGGGCCGCGGGGATGCGCTCCAGGATGCCCACCCGGGCCCGGGCCAGGACCGCGAACAGCCGCTCCGCCAGCTCCCGGTCCGGGGCCGCGCCCACCGCCCCGGCCTGCATGGTGCGCACTTCCTTGAACACCATCTGGAGCAGCAGGGCCAGGGTCATGCCCAGGCTCAGCGTGACCAGGGTGCGGGTGAACCCGGAGTTGATGTACTCCGAGAGGATGAGCATGACGAACAGGGGCGAGGCGAAGGAGAGCACGTTGATGCAGGCGGTGGCCGCCAGCAGCTCCAGGGCGGCCTTGGGCCGCAGCATGAGCCTGCGCCAGAGTTCGTTCACGGCTTGCCCCCGGGCGCGGCGAAGGGACGCTGCACGGCGAGCGCCGCGGGACTGGCGCCCAGGTCCAGAACCAGATGGGCGGCGCGCAGGATGCCCGGGTCCGAGGACACGGCCACCACGGTCCGACCCTCCCGCACCAGGTCGTTGAGCGCGGCGTACACCGCCTGCACGCCCTCTGCGTCCAGGCCCTCGGTGGGCTCGTCCAGGAGCAGGAGCGGCCCCTGCCCGGCCAGGGCCCGGACCAGGGCCATGCGCCGCCGGATGCCCAGGGGCAGGTCCCGTCCCCCGTCGTTGACCGGCCCGTCCAGCCCCTTGTCCGAGAGGTCCAGGAAGCGGCGCAGGCCGCAGGTGCGGATGAGGCTGTTGAGCGCCGCCTCGGGCAGGTCCGGATTGGCCATGGTCAGGTTGTCGCGCACGGTCCCGCCCAGGAAGAACGGCTCTTGCGGCATGTAGCACAGCTGCGCCCGCCAGTGCGCCAGGTCCCATCCGGCCAGGTCCAGCC
The DNA here is from genome assembly GCA_040753075.1 of Thermodesulfobacteriota bacterium. Taxonomy (GTDB): domain Bacteria; phylum Desulfobacterota; class Desulfovibrionia; order Desulfovibrionales; family Desulfovibrionaceae; genus UBA6814. The sequence continues at coordinate 11,950 of JBFMHA010000014.1, read as the reverse complement.
CGCCGGCCTCGATGCGGCCCGCGGCAGGCTCCACCAGTCCGGCCAGCAGGCGCAGCAGGGTGGTCTTGCCGCAGCCGTTGAACCCGCGCACCGCCAGCACCCCGCCAGGCGGAAGGGTCAGGGACAGGCCGGAGAAGAGCGGCGCGGGGCTCCCGGGAAAAGCGAAGGAGAGGTCCGTGAGGCGCAGGTCCCCGGCGTATCCCTCGGGCCTGGCCCCGCCCCGGCGCTCCGCGGGCAGGGCGGCCAGCTCGTCCAGCCGGGCCCGGGCCTCGGCCGCCTCGGCCAGCAGGGCGCGGGCGGACGCCAGCATGACCACCCGCTGCACTGCGTAGCCGCCCAGGATGGACGCGCCGATGAGCGCGGCAAAGGTCAGTTCGCCCCGGACCACCAGCACCGCTCCCACCGCATACACGCCCACCCGCGCGAACAGGCCGGCGGTCCCGGCCGCCGCCTGCCCCAGGCCGCGGGTGTCGGCGATGCGCCGGCGCAGGACCGCCAGGCGGGAGGACTGGCTGCGCCAGAGCGCGCCGTAATGGCGCAGGGCCGAGAAGGCGCGCAGGGTGTCCGCGGCCGTGCTCGCGGAAAGCATGAGGGCCCGGTTCTCGGTGCGGGCCGCGGCCAGGTCCCGGGAGGCCTGGGCCTGGCGGCGGCCGGAGCCCTCCGCAGCCCACAGGGACAGGGCCGCGCCGACCAGCACCACCCCGGCCATGAGCGGGGACAGGGCCCAGGTGGCGGCCACGAAGAGCAGGGCGAAGGGAGCGTCCAGCACCGCCACCAGGTTGGGTCCGTCGTAGGCCGCGCGCACCGCCTCCAGGTCCTGGGCCGCCTCCACCGCCCGGCCAGGGGGCAGGGCGTCCAGCGCCTCGGTCCGGGCCCCGGCCAGGGAGGCGAACAGCTCCTCGGCCGCGGCGCGCTCCAGGGCCGGGCTCACCCGGGCGGCCAGGGAAAGCCGCACCCGCGAGAGGCCATACTGCATGGCCAGGGCCGCCAGGGTCCCGGCGGTGAGCACCAGGAGCGTGGCGTCGAACCCGTAGGTCAGGTAGCGCCGCAGGAGGATCATCACGAAGATGGTGTCCGCGAACGCCAGCAGGTTGACGAGCAGGCTGGCGGCGAGCAGGTCCAGGTACAGGGCGGGCCTGGCCCGCAGCCGGGAGAGAAGTTCGTTCATGCGTGACGCGTGCGGTCCTTCGAGCCGACCCGGAGAGGGTTTCCCGGGACGCTAGACCAATTCCGCCGGGCCCACAAGCGGTTGGGCCTTGCAGCCTGGAAAAAAAGGCCGGCCGCCCCGCGGGGGGACGCGCCGGCCTGGCTGTCGTCGATGCGGCCTAGTTCAGGAACAGGTCCAGCTCCAGACGGCCCATGGCGAAGAAGAGGTCGAAGGCCGCGTTGGCCTGGTCGAACTCGGCGGTGGTCACGCCGATCTGGGCGGTGATCCAGTTGTTCTCGGCCAGCAGCAGGTCGGTGAGGCTGGTTTCGCCGCCGATCTCGCGCTCCTTCTTGGCCTTCTCCAGGAACTTGCCTTCGGTCTCGGCCTGGGAGCGGAACATCTCGGCCCGGGCCCGGGAGTTCAGGAGCTGCACCCAGGCGTTGCGCACCGCCTCGTCCACGGTGCGCTGCAGGTCGAGCAGGGTGTTCTGGGCCGCGGAGCGGGTGTGCACCGCGGTCTTCTCCAGCGCGGTGTCGCCGCCGCCGTTGTACAGGTTCCAGGCGAACTCCATGCCGTAGCGGTTCTCCTTCTTGAGGATGGCCTTGTTCTGGTCGTTCTCCTTGCGCTCGTACTCGAAGTAGGCGTTGAAGGAGGGGTAGAACCGGGAGCGGGCCGCCTCCAGCTGGGCGTCGGCCAGGCTCACCGCCTGGGCCAGGCTCTTGAGCTGGGGATTGTCAGCGTGGGCCGCGCCGATGGCGTCATCCGAGGTGGCGGGGAGCTTGCCCACCGGCACCACGTCCTCGCTCAGGCCGGCCACGTCGGCGTCGGGCAGGGCGTAGGTGTAGACCGCCTGGAAGCGGTTCTGGGCCAGGCCGTAGTCCATCTCGGCCTGGACCACGAAGGCCTTGGAGGCCTCCATCTGGCCCTTGGCCTGCAGGACCTTGAGCTCGTCGCCCTGACCCGCCTTGAGCTTGGCCTGCTCGATCTCCATGAGCTTCTTGAAGTTGTCCCGGGTGTGCAGGGCGTAGCCCAGGATCTTGCTGTAGCGGATGAGGTTCAGGTAGGCGGCCACGCCCTCCCGGAGCAGACCCTGGCGAGTGGCGACCTTGTCGGCCACGGCCTTGTCCTGGGAGGCCACGCTGGAGCCGACCACCGAGTCGGTGCGGCCGAAGTCCCACAGCAGCTGGGTGGCGCGCAGCTTCTCCTTGTTGCGGTACATGCCGGTGGTCTGGGAGGCCCGGTTGCTGTTGTCGTAGTCCTCGTAGGAGAAGTCTCCGGTGAGGTCCACTTTGGGCTTCCATCCGGCCTTGGCCGTGCGCACCCCGTATTCCGCCGCAGTCTGCGTGTCCACCGCGGCCTGCATGCGCTCATGCGTGTCCAGGAGCTCCACCAGCATCGCCTGCAGGGTCTTGGCCTGGGCGAGAGACGTCCAGCCAAGGGCCGCAACCAGAACCGTGAATACCAAGATGATGCGCTTCAAGGCCGTCCCCCCGGATTATACATGATTGAAGGCCTACACAGACATAATTACTCTTCCTAATAATGGAGCATAAAGCAAAAAGTCAACTGCACTGTAAGATTGCGCCACCCCGTCAGGCAGAGAAACACGTACCGGCCCGCACCCGGAGCAAACCGGCCTGGGCCGCGCCCCACAGCCCGGCGTCCTGGTCCGCGGACAACCGCACCGGGATGCGGGCCAGGAGCGCGGCGTGAGTCTCGGAATCCCGGAACTCGGCGGCGAAGGCCGGGTGGCGGACCACTGCCGGGTTGCGGGCCGCGATGCCGCCGGCCACCACCAGCCCGCCCAGGCTCACGGTCTGCAGGGCGAACTCCCGGCAGGCCCGGCCCAGGAAGCGGGCGAACCACTCCAGGGTGGCCGAACCCGGGCCGAAGGAGGCCGCAACCTCCTCCGGGGTGCGCTCCTCGCCGGCCAGGTGGCGGTGCAGCAGGGAAAGCCCGCTGCCCGAGCAGACCATGTCGCCGATGACCTGGGCGCGGCCGGTGGCCTCCCGCAGGAAGCGCCAGAAGGCGAACTCCGCCTCGCCGGCGAAGGGGAACAGGCCGTGCCCGGCCTCGGTGGACAGGGCCAGCCAGCCGCCATGGCCGTCGGGCGCGAGCGCGGCCTTGCCCAGGCCGGTTCCCGCTCCCACCACCGCCATGACCCCCGCGGGGTCGGGCCGGCCGGACAGGACCACCTCGGCGCGGTCCATGACCGCGGTGCGGCAGGCATGGGCCTGGGCCGCGAAGTCGTTGAGCAGCACCCAGCGCCTGAAGCCCAGGGCCGCCGCGTCGCGGGCCAGGTCCAGGTCCCAGGCGATGTTGGGCGGCGCGCTGCGCGCGCCCTCCTCCACCGGCCCGGCGATGGCCACCGCGGCCACGTCCGCCCGGGACGCCGCGAAGGGCAGGCCGCCCTCCCGGTCCAGGCGCGCCGCCAGGTCCGGGAAGGAGGCGCTTTCCGCCGTGGGCAGCCAGCAGGTCCCCAGCAGGGCGAGGGAGTCGTCTTCGGCCGCGGCGAAGGCCCCGAACCGGGCGTTGGTGCCGCCGATGTCCGCGGCCAGGATGCGGAGCGTGCGCGGGCCCTGGCTCACTGGGGCCGGGCCTCCGGCTCCGGGACCTTGTCCAGCATGAGCTTCCCGCCCGGGGCCGGGGGCGCGGGCCGGGGCTCGGGCTCCCGGGCGGTATATCCCAGGGGCAGCAGCCGGGGGATGGCCCAGGTGTCGAAGACCCCGGGCTCGGGCTCCACCACCACCAGCACCCCGCGGCCGAACTCGAAGAGCATCTGCCGCTCCTGGGCGGTGGGCAGGAGGAGCCGGCCGTCGGCGGTCATGCCTGCGGCCACGGCGATCTCCAGGTCGCCGGCGCTGACCGCCTTGGCCAGGGCCACGGCGAAGGGCGGCAGGTTCAGGTCCGACTGGGCGTTCTCGATGCGCGCCCCGGCATAGACCTTGCCCCCGCGGGTGGCCACCACCGCCCCGGCCTTCTCCCGGGAATACGGCGCATACGACATGCCCGCCGCGGCCTTGGCCTGGTCGAGCAGCATCCTGGCCTTGCCCTTCTCCAATTCGTTCACGAACCATTTGCGGAAGATGCGGTCGTACTCCCCGGACAGGCGGATCTCCCGCAGGCCGGCGTTGAGCGCGGCCACCAGGTCCGGGTCTCCCTTGTACACCGCGAAGTACAGGGCGGTGCGGTCCACGGCCTGCCCCACCGCGGCGATGTCCGGGATGTTATTCTTCCACAGGGCGTAGTACGTCTCCTTGTCCGGCCCGAAATAGGCGTCCACCTCGCCCTTCCAGACCATGCGCAGGCCCTCCTCCTGGGTGGGCGCCGGCTTGACCTTGACGCCGCCGAAGGCCTCCAGCATGGTCTGGTACACCGTGCCCTTGCGCACGGCCACGGTCTTGCCCACCAGGGACTCCACGGCCATGACCCCGGCCTTGGAGGGCGCGAAGAACTTGACCTGCACGTCCAGGGTGGGGGCCTCGGGGAAAAGGAAGAGCTTCTCCCGCAGTTCGGTGCGAGTCATGCCCGAGACCACGTTCACCTTGCCGCTGGACAACTCGGACAGGACCCGGTCCCAGCTCTCCATGGGCCGGAAGCTGAGCTTGAAGCCCCGGTTGGCCAGGGCGGCCTTGAGCACGTCCACCTCGAAACCGTCGGGCTCCCGGCCCTTGAGCATGGAGAAGGGCGGGAAGTCGCGGTCGAAGGCGTAGACGATGGGCTTCTCCAGGGCGGCCGCAGGCCGCGCCGCCAGGAGCAGCAGGCAGATGGCGGCCCCCAGGAGGGCCGGGCCGCCGATGAGGCCGCCAAGAAGGCCAGAGATGCGCATGTCCGTCTCCCGTGTCCGATCCCGTTCCGTTTGGCCAGCGATGCGCCCATGAGATGGCGCAACCCTGTGGGATCATTTTTTTAACCTCAAAATACTGACGTATTTTGAGCGGGGAACTGGCGGCCCGCGCAACGGCGCGGACCGTCTCGACGGTCTTTTCGTCTGTTTTCCCGAGGACTTTATGCGCCGGCCCGCCACGGACGCTCCGGCGCGGACGCCTCCTGCATACCAGACAATCCGATGCCCGCACAACCGGCCGGCCCTGCCCATCCCGTCCCGGGCGTCCATGGCCGGAAAGACAGCGCCGGGCTGTTGCGCCCCGCGGCTGCGCAGCAACCGGGGCCGGGCTTGACGCGGCCCCGCGCCGGAGGGACAATCGCCGCATGGACGAGAACACCCCCTTTTCCGACCTCAAGAAGCGGTTCAAGCCCAAGGACAAGGTCAAGGCCCAGCGGCCGGCCCAGGCCGCGGTCCCCGCCGAGCCGGCCGAGCCCGACGCGGACCTGTTCGCCCGGGCCATGGCCGGGACCGCCTCCCTGGACGATCCCCGGGGCCGGGTGGCGGCCGCGCCGGCCGGGCCGGCGGGGCTGGACCGTCCCTTCGCCGCCCTGCTCGAAGACGACGAACGCAAGAAGAAGATGAAGAAGAAGGCCAAGGCCGCGCCCGTCCCGACCCGGCCCAAGCCCGCCCCCGAGCCCGCGCCCAGGCCCGCGGCCCCGCAGGCCCCGGTCATGGACAAGGACGAATACCTGTTCCACTTCGCCATGCAGGGCGTGGAGCGGCTGGACGGCCAGAGCGGCCGGGACCTGCCCGCGGCCCCGCCCCAGGCGGCGCCGAGCCAGCCCAAGCCGGACCGGGAGCGCATGCGCGACCTGCTGCGCGGGGACGTGGAGTTCGAGTTGTCCTTCAGCGAGGAGTTCACCCAGGCCCAGGTCAAGGGCCTGGACCCGCGCACCGTGCAGCAGCTGCGCACGGGACACTTCTCCTGGGAGGCCCACCTGGACCTGCACGGCCTCAACGCCGAGCAGGCCCAGTTCGCGCTCCTGGACTTCGTGCGCGACCAGTACAACCTGGGCCGGCGTTGCGTGCTGCTGGTCACCGGCCGGGGCCTCAACTCCCCGGGCGGCGCGCCGGTGCTGCGCGAGGCGGTGCGGACCTGGCTCACCCAGGACCCCCTGCGCCGGGTGGTGCTGGCCTTCGTCACCGCCCTGCCCCGCGACGGCGGGGCGGGCGCGCTCTACGTGCTCCTGCGCAAGTTCAAGAAATCCCTGGGCAAGGTGGTCTGGGACCGCCTTCCCCCGGGGCAGGGGCTGGAATGAGTTCGAACCTGCATATCGCCCCCTTCGCCCCGGGCCAGGAGAGCGAGGTCCAGAACCTCATCCTGACCATCCAGCGCGGGGAGTTCGGCCTGCCCATCACCGCCGCGGACCAGCCGGACCTGGCGGACATCCCGGGCTTCTACCAGTCGGGCTGCGGCAATTTCTGGCTGGCCCGGCGGGACGGCATCCTGGCCGGCACCGTGGCCCTCAAGGACATCGGGGAGAGCCTCTGCGCCCTGCGCAAGATGTTCGTGGCCCGGGAGCACCGCGGCGCAGCGGGCGGGGTGGCCGCGGCGCTGCTCGGCGCGGCCCTGGACTGGTCCAGGTCGCAGGCGGTGCGCGCCATCTATCTGGGAACCACCGAACGCTTCCTGGCCGCCCACCGCTTCTACGCCAAGCAAGGCTTCGCCGAGATCCCCCGGGAGGCCCTGCCCCCCTCCTTCCCGGTCATGGCCGTGGACACGAGATTCTTCCACCTGCCCCTGGCCTGACCCCCCAGGCCGCTTCCGGAGCGCCGTTCATTTCTCTTGCGGGGAAGCTTGACATCCCGGCCCGGGAGGCATACCTACCGGTCGGTACAATACCTACCGGTTGGTATACTGGGCCGACCGCCGGAGCATTCATGAAAGACAAGCAGGACACCGCACTCGCCGCCCCGCCCTCCCCCGACGCGCCCCCCCCGCCGGGCAGCGTTCTGGCCGAACTGTGCCAGGCCCCGGGGAACCGCTGCCGGATCATGCTTGAGGCCGCGCGGCTGTTCACCCGCAAGGGATTCGCCGCCACCTCGGTGCGGGAGATCGTGGAGGCCTCGGGGGTGACCAAGCCCACCCTCTATTACTATTTCAAGAACAAGGACGACCTGTTCCTGAGCATCCTGGATTTCGCCATCGCCAGCTACTTCGCGGCGCTGGACGCCGGGATAGCCGCGCCCGGCGGGGCCAGGCAACGGATCCACACCTTCGTCCAGGTCCTGGCGGAACTGTTCGCCAGCAACCTGGACATCTTGCGTTTCGTGCACGCAGCCTTCTACGGCCCCCAGGACTCCACCCCCCGCTTCGACATCAAGACCGCCCACGAACGGCTGCACGCCAAGCTGGGCCTCCTGCTGGAGGGGCTGGCCACGGAAGGCGGCATGGCCCCGGAAGACGGCCCGGCCCTGGACATGCTCCTGCCGGGCCTGCTCGAAGCCATCCAGTGCCAGATCATGAAGCAGGATTTCGTCCCCGTCCCGACCCGGGAGCAGGTGGCCCGCTGCGTGGACCTCCTCCTGGACGGGGCCGCCGCCCGGGCCGCGGCCCGCTGACCCCCCCCTGTCCCTTCCAATCTCTTCCGAGGGCATTCCCATGAAGAAGCGCATCGTTTTCATTCTCGCGGCCCTGGTGCTCATGGCGGCCGCCCTGGCCGGAACCAAGCTCCTCCAGTTCAAGGCCATGGCGGCCAGCGCCGAGGCCTTCAAGATGCCGCCCCAGGCCGTCACCGCGGCCCCGGTGCGGGCCGAGGACTGGGAGCCCCGCCTCACCGCGGTGGGCACCCTGGCGGCGGTGCAGGGAGTCACGATCACCGCCGAGGTGGCGGGCAAGGTCACGGCCATCGCCTTCGAGGCCGGGTCCCGGGTGGCCGCCGGCCAGGTGCTGGTGCGCCAGGACACCTCGGCCGAAGAGTCGCAGCTGCGCGGGGCCGAGGCCTCGGCCGAACTGGCCCGCACCACCCTGGCCCGCAACGCCGCGCTCCTGAAGCAGCACACCATCTCCCAGGCGGAGTACGACACGGCCAGCGCCCAGTTCACGGAAACCGCGGCCCAGGCCGACAACCTGCGCGCCGTCATCGCCAAGAAGACCATCCGCGCCCCCTTCGCCGGCCGGCTGGGCGTGCGCCAGGTGAACCTGGGCCAGGTGGCGGACAGCGGCACCCCCATCGTGACCCTGCAGGCCCTGGACCCCATCTACGTGGACTTCACCCTGCCCCAGCAGCAGCTTCCCCTGGTCCGGCCGGGCCAGCCGGTTCGCCTGTCCACCGACGCGGCCCCGGGCCGGGAGTTCACGGGCGAGGTCACGGTGGTCAACCCCCTGGTGGACCCCTCCACCCGCAGCGCCCAGGTGCGGGCCACCCTGGCCAACCCCGGGGAGGCGCTCCTGCCCGGCATGTTCGCCAACGTGACCCTCGCCCTGCCCGCCCGGGAGCGGGTGCTGGCCGTGCCGGCCACCGCGGTGCTCTACGCGCCCTACTCCGACTCGGTGTTCGTGGTGGACGAGAAGCCCGGCGAGAACGGGGCCCCGGCCGGCAGGGTCCTGCGCCAGCAGTTCGTGAAGCTCGGGGAGAAGCGCGGCGACTTCGTGGCCGTGACCCAGGGCCTCAAGGAAGGGGAGCTGGTGGCCAGCACCGGCGTGTTCAAGCTGCGCAACGGCCTGACCGTGACCGTGGACAACGCCCTGGCCCCGGACTTCAGCCTGGCTCCGGCGCCGGCGGACAACTAGAACCTGCCCGGAAAGAAACGCCATGAAGCTCACCGACCTCTTCATCCGCCGGCCGGTCCTGGCCCTGGTGGTGAACCTGCTCATCGTCATCGCCGGGGTGCAGGCCATCAACACCCTGTCCGTGCGCCAGTACCCGCGCAGCGACAACGCCGCGGTGACCGTCACCACGGTCTACACCGGGGCCAGCGCCGACCTGGTGCGCGGCTTCGTCACCACCCCGCTGGAGCGGGCCGTGGCCTCGGCCGAAGGCATCGACTACCTCCAGTCCGAGAGCAGCCTGGGCAGGTCCACCATCACCGCCCGCCTCAAGCTCAACTACGACCCCATCAAGGCCCTGTCCGAGATCAGCTCCAAGGTGGACCAGGTGCGCGGCGACCTGCCCCCCGAGGCCGAGGTCCCGGTCATCAACGTGGAGTCCGCGGACAGCGAGTTCGCCTCGGCCTACCTCTCCTTCACCTCGGACGCCCTGGCCCAGAACCAGGTCACCGACTACCTGGTGCGGGTGGTGCAGCCCCGGCTGTCCACGGTGGCCGGGGTGCAGCGCGCCGACATCCTGGGCGGGCGGACCTTCGCCATGCGCGTCTGGCTCAAGCCCGACCGCATGGCCGCCCTGAACGTCAGCCCCTCCCAGGTCCGCGCGGCCCTGGCCGCCAACAACTACCTCACCGCGCCGGGCCGCACCAAGGGCTCCCTGGTGCAGGTGAACCTCACCGCCAACACCGACCTGCGCTCGGTGGAGGAGTTCAAGCGCCTGGCGGTCAAGGAGCAGGACGGGGCCATCGTGAGGCTGGCGGACATCGCCGACGTGGTGCTGGGCGCCGAGAGCTACGAGGAGGAGGTGCGCTTCACCGGCCAGCCCGCAGTGTTCATGGGCATATGGACCCTGCCCAACGCCAACTCCCTGGACGTCATCAAGGCCGTGCGCAAGGAGGTGGAGTCCATCCAGAGGGACCTGCCCGCGGGCATGCAGGCCCGGGTGGCGTACGACGCCACCGACTACATCGACAACGCCATCCAGGAGGTGGTCTCCACCCTGACGGACACGCTGCTCATCGTCATGGTGGTCATCTTCCTGTTCCTGGGCTCCTTCCGCTCGGTGCTCATCCCGGTGGTGGCAATTCCCCTGTCCCTGGTGGGCGGGGTGTTCCTCATGCAGGTCTTCGGCTTCTCCCTGAACCTGCTCACCCTCCTGGCCATCGTGCTCTCGGTGGGCCTGGTGGTGGACGACGCCATCGTGGTGGTGGAGAACGTGGAGCGCCACCTGGGCGAGGGCAAGAGCCCGATGGAGGCGGCCCTGCTCGGGGCCCGCGAACTGGTTGGCCCCATCATCGCCATGACCCTGTCCCTGGCCGCGGTGTACGCGCCCATCGGCCTGCAGGGCGGGCTCACCGGCTCGCTCTTCCGGGAGTTCGCCTTCACCCTGGCCGGCGCGGTGACCATCTCCGGGGTGGTGGCCCTCACCCTCTCCCCGGTGATGTCCGCCAAGCTGCTCAAGCCGGGCATGGAGGAGAAGGGCTTCGCCGGGGCGGTGGGCCGGACCTTCAACCGGATCCGGGACCTCTACGGCCGGATGCTGGACGCGGTCCTGGACGTGCGCTGGGCCATGTACGCGGTGTGGCTGGTCATCAGCCTCCTGTGCGCGCCCATGTTCATGTTCTCGCCCAAGGAGCTGGCCCCCACCGAGGACCAGGGAGTCATCTTCGGCATCCTGGACGCCCCGGCCGACGCCACCATGGACCAGACCAGCGCCTATGCGGCCGCGGCCAACGAGGCGTTCCTGAGCACCCCCGAGGCCGAGTTCACCTTCCAGGTCACCTTCCCCTCCAGCGGGTTCGGCGGCCTGGTGCTCAAGCCCTGGGACGAGCGCGAGCGCACCGTGTTCCAGGTCATGCCCGAGGTGCAGGGCAAGCTCTCCAGCATCCCGGGCATCCAGATGTTCGCCGCCACCCCGCCGGCCCTGCCCGGCGGCGGCCAGTTCCCGGTGGAGTTCATCCTGGCCTCCACCGCCGAGCCGGAGGAGATCCTCTCCTTCGCCCAGCAGCTGCAGATGAAGGCCATGGAGAGCGGCATGTTCGCCTTCCCGCCCATCATCGACACCAAGATCGACCAGCCCCAGACCGAACTGGTGATGGACCGGGACAAGGTGGCCAGCCTGGGCCTGGACCTGGCCCAGGTGGGCGCGGACGTGGGCGGCATGGTGGGCGGCAGCTTCGTGAACCGCTTCAACATCGCGGGCCGCAGCTACAAGGTCATCCCCCAGATCACCCGCACCGGCCGGCTCACCCCGGACCAGCTCCAGAACATCCACGTGACCGGACCGGGCGGGCAGCTGGTGCCCCTGTCCACCATCGCCACCCTCAAGGACTCCACCGTGCCGCGGTCGCTCAACCGCTTCCAGCAGCTCAACGCGGTGAAGCTCTCCACCATGGCGGTGCGGCCCCTGGACGAGGCCCTGCGCTTCCTGGAGGACGAGGCCGCCAAGATCCTGCCCCAGGGCTACGTCATCGACTACACCGGCGACTCGCGCCAACTGCGCAAGGAGGGCAACACCTTCCTGCCGGCCTTCAGCCTGGCGGTGCTGCTCATCTTCCTGGTGCTGGCGGTGCAGTTCAACAGCTTCCGGGACCCCTTCGTGATCCTGGCCGGCTCGGTGCCCCTGGCGGTGTTCGGGGCGCTGGTCTTCACCTTCCTCAAGATGCCCGACCCCAACGCGGCCTTCTGGACCTCGGGCTGGACCACCACCCTGAACATCTACTCCCAGGTGGGCCTGGTGACCCTGGTGGGCCTGGTGGCCAAGAACGGCATCCTCATCGTGGAGTTCGCCAACGCGCTGCAGAAGGCGGGCCGCGCCAAGCGGCAGGCGGTGCTGGAGGCGGCCATGACCCGGCTGCGGCCGGTGCTCATGACCAGCGGCGCCACCATCGCCGGCCACTTCCCGCTCACCCTGGTCACGGGCGCGGGAGCGGCGGCGCGCAACTCCATCGGCCTGGTGCTGGTGGGCGGCATGTTCATCGGCACGGTGTTCACCCTCTTCGTGATCCCGGCCATCTACATGCTCATCGCCAAGGACCACTCCAAGGACGCCGCCAGCGAGGCCGCCCTGGCCGCCGAGCGGCTCCGGGCCGCGGAGGAGCCGGCGTAACCGGCGACCGAAAGCGACGAAAAGGCCGCGGCCCGCCGA